>NZ_JABAEX010000011.1 GCF_012843315.1 Streptococcus sp. WB01_FAA12 | reverse complement strand
GCTATCCCTTTATCTTATTCTTGGTTTTTAGTATATCTCAACAACTGGATTGCTATGTCGTCAGTTAGTTCGGGAGTGATTGAGAATAAAGTAATAGCATTCATGCTGCTATGCTTTTTAGTTATCTCTTTCATTGATATAGTCGGTTTGCTTCTTATCACAGTACTAGGAACTGCAACTTTAGCTTTTATGATACTGGCAAGATTCTTTGACGAATTATTTGACAGAGAACGACAGAACGAGAATAGAAAAAGACTTAAACACATACATAAATCATTGACTAAGTAGATTGGAGTTTAAATAGGAGGTATAGTATGACAGTATTAGAAATACATGAGAATGAATGTTTTAAGTTAGCTAAAGGGGTTTTGAAAACAAATATTGATACCCCTATATTAGCAAAAACCAAATCGGACAATGGAGTGAATTGTATCATTTTCATTGACGGCGAGAAACTAGCTGAAAATCTTGAATTAAAGGTTAAAAATAGCTTGAAAAAGAGTGATTTATCCGACAAATATCTTTTAGAGTTAGATTTTGATAACCCGAATTTACAAAACGATAGCTTATTCTTTGAGAAATTAATTGAATCAGCAGTTTTTTATCAAGTTCCAGAAAGTCTTTCTGAGACTAAAGAAGATTTAAACTGGTTTAAAAAAGTTATTTATGAGGACGGATATTCTAAAGAGGAGTTGAGAAAAAATTTTGGAATTGGTGAAGTCAACCCAAAATTGTACATGGAGTTTTTAGACCTTGTGATCGCATCACCGATTGTAGTAGAAACTATTTTCCAAAGACGGACAACAGGGGTTGAAGCTGGACATATTCACCAATACATTTTCCCACACGAAAGAGGTTATGAACCGCCTGTCGAAATTAGCGAACAGTATATAACAAAATGCTTTGAACGTAAACTACCAGTACCAGTTCAAATTCTTTCAACAAAAACAACTACAAGAAAAGAAACGTTGTCAGAAAAATATATTTACAGCAACTTTATTGGTGATATAATTCTTAATCTCATTCACAATCTCATTCACAAGGAAAAAGAATACGTTATTGAATATGAAACAATAGCTGAACTGACCGTGGAGCAATATTCTTTTGTTAATTGGGCAAAAAGAATTGTTGAAGCGGTAGATGAATATATCCGTAGTTTTAGCAAATTATATTACACCGAAGAAGAACTAGAGGAATTGTTCAATCTATCTCGTGAGAGTGTAGAAATTGTTTATCTGATTGAGTTTTACGGTAGCGACCAGGGCAACAGTAATCTCTTAGTGAAAGCGGAGCGCTTGAAAAAAATCCTTGCTGACGGTAGCCTTTTAGGTCAGAAAGAAGAAATTGAACTGAAAGAAACAAGCACTGGTCTGGAAGTGAAAGATACAGACATTGAACGCTTAGAACGAACCTATCAAGGAAAAGGATTGTTTATCAACGCAGTACCACTCTATCTTTAGAATAATAACAGATTAGCGCTTCTGGAAATCCCAGAGGTGCTTTTTGCTCTATCATAGCTTAACCTTTAGAAAGGCTTATAGTATAATTGTAGTATGATTATAACCGCATTAGCAGAGAAAGAGAGCCAAGGGGTAGAATACTACCTAGCCTTGTCAGAAACCACTAGCACGCGCGATACAGTCACTAAGGCTGCAAAGAAACAAGGGTATCTTGAAATCAAAGCGTGTAAATACCTTAATAACAACACACTTATTATAACGTGGGCGAAAGGGCATCTAGTCCGATTGAAAGAGCCAGAGGAATATAATGAGAAATGGAAAGACTGGTCTTTGGAAAATCTTCCTATCGTACCAGGTAACTTTGAGTATGTGGTTGATGAAAAGCGCAAGAGACAGTATGAGATAGTCGAGAAGAAACTGAAGATTGCTCAACAAATTATCTGGGCAGGTGACATTGATCGTGAGGGTTCTTATATATCCTATCTTATTTGTAAGCAAGCGAAAGTCTGGAATGACGAGCGCAAGACATTTAAGAGCCTTTGGATTGACGACCTCACGGCCAAGCCTATCCGTAAAGGATTTCAAAATCTAAAGGATATTGACTACCGTTACTTACAAGCACAAGAAGCACAAGCACGCGCGATTGCTGACTGGCTTTTAGGCATGAATAGTAGTAGGTATCTATCGAAGTCACTAGAGGATAAGCTAGGCTTACGAGTTCCAGAGAAAGAGGGTAAAATCGCATCTGGGCGCATTATAGGCCCGACTACTTACTTTATCTACCAGAGAGAGCAAGAGCGAGAGAACTTTGTAGAAAGAACCTACTATGAACTAGAAGCGACTTTCACACATCCAAACGGTACATATACTGGTAAATACATTCCAGCCGATATATCCTATACAAAGGGAGAGCGGAAAGGGAAGAAGTGGAAAGGAGATTGTGATACCAGGAAGCAGTGGGAGAAGTTGATCGCCAATCCGTCTTTTATCGGACAATTTGATAAAGGAGAGATAGTAGAGTTAGAGAAAGAACTTAAAGAGTCACGCTCGCCTCGATTATATAGTCTGAGTGATATGCAGAAAGCTATGGATAAGAGGTTAGGTATCAGTCCGTCTGATACACTTGCTATCTTACAAGAGTTATATGAAAAGGATAAATATGTTACCTACCCACGTACATCCTCTAATCATATATCAGTAGAGAGATTTGAATACTTACATGAGAGCCTATATACCATGACACAGTTAGTCGATATCCCTCTATCTGAATGCGTACAGTCTGGTAAGGTTGACGGATTTTACGTGAACAACAAAAAGGCAGCAGTACACGCAGGCTTAACACCGACCACGGAATTTCCTACTATGGAAGAAATCGCATCATGGAGCAATGAAAAGCGTACTATCTATATGGAAGTATTGAAACGTAGTCTTGCTATCTTCCTATATAAATACCAATACGAGCAGACAACAATCATCACACAAGTTGGAAATGGTAAGTTCCAAACCATTGGGCGCGTGACTGCTCGAAAAGGTTGGAAAATTTTGTGGGAAGATAAAGAAGCCTTGTTTGATATAGATAGTGTAGAAGAGAAATCCTTGATTAAAGTGGCCTTGAATGACCTAGTTGATCCTCAACTAGCACCGATTGAAAAACATACCTCTAAGCCTCAGTTATATACCGAAGGGACATTGATCGATGCAATGGAAACTGCTGGCAGACATTTTGAAGATGAAGAGCTAAGAGCAATCATGAAAGAAACGCAAGGTCTAGGAACTGAAGCGACCAGAGCGCCTACTTTGGAGAAAATCAAGAATTATCATTGGTACGTTATTAAGAAAGGGCGTATTCACCTAACAGAGTTAGGACGATTACTTTGTCAATCCTATTCAAGCGTTAAAATCCTTAGTGATGCGCAGACTACTGCTTTGTGGGAACAATCGCTCAAGAAAATCTCAAACGGAGAGAATACCAAGGAGCGCTTTTTGGCGAATATCATTAGATACTTGAATAGAGAGAGCGAGAAGAACTTATTTAATGATCTTGATAATTCTATGAGTAAGGTTGATTATCTTCCATATAAAGAGTACATGGAGAAATTGAAACAGTCTGCAACTGGAGAAGTAGGAGAGTGTCCGAAGTGTCATGCACCAGTACGCTATATCACAAGCAAGAATAAGAAAGTATTCTTGAAGTGTCAGAATGGACTGCTGACACAAGAGCAACTAGCAAATGGAGAAGCAGCATCTTGTGACTTTTTCTTGAATATGGAGGTAGCGAGCAAAAAACTCACAGAAAAAATGGCGCGTGATCTTCTTGCTAAGAGAAGAACAAACGTAGTGAAAGGATTTAAAAAATCCAATAACCAAGGTACGTTTGACGCACGAGTTATCCTCAATGATGACCTAAAATTAGCCTTTGAAAAAAGCTAAAGTCCGATTTAGGCTATCATAGGCAAAAATAGGCTATCATACTTTTACTTTTTGTTAATTTTAAGGTAAACTATTATGTATAAAATAAAAAAGAAAGGTTTAGTTACAAATGCAAACTAAAGACTTAGTTCCTTCGGACAGTCATACTGTCCAAAAAACACTTGCTCTTGGTTTACTTGCTAGCGCGATTTTAACTGCTAACGCAGTCGCAAACGCTGATAGTAACACTAACGCTAATCTACCTACGTCTGAGCTCACACCACCATCAGACACACCGACTGCTGATATTCCAGTCACTACTGAAACACCACAGACGGAAACACCTAGCGAAGTAGTTACTAGCGAGGAAACGCCAGCAACAACCACGGACGCACCTTCTACTGATGTTCCACAAACAACAGAAGATAAACCGTCTGAGTTGAAGCCAGCCGAGGACTTGCCAGTTACATCAGAGACATCAGAAACAACTGAGCAACCAACTACCTCGACTGAAACAACAGAAGCGACTACAACTACAACTGATAAGGCTGACATTCCTGTTGTTACAGAAAAACCAAAGCCAGCAGTAGAAGTTCCAGAAACGAATGATACAGGTAGAGAAACTATCTTGCATCCACAAGAAACTGGAACACCAACTGTTACACCTACAAACGACGAGCCAGTCATTACAGACCAGGGCTATAAGATCGTAGATATCGCCAAGTCAGTTCTTACACTTGAAAATGCTGACGGTTCACGTGTTAAAGTAAATCCAGAACTCGTGGGAGGGGTTACTAATGAGGACGGAACAGTTACTATCAAGAACTCTAAGGGGGAGCTTGAAACACTCCCAGAAACTGGACTTGTAGAAAGTATGTTAATGACATTCATTGGATTCTTACTTTTGTTATTTGGTTTCTCTCTGGTTAACAAGGCGAAACAGAACAACTATACTTATTTATAAACAGAAAGGTAACAAATGAATAAACAACAATTATTTAACAAAGCATCAGAAACACAAGCACGCGCTCGTTTGGTTAATACCAAAGCATACGGATTGATTAGCGCAGTAGTATTGGCAGGGGCAGTTAGCTTGGCAGTCGGTACAGGAAATGTAAGCGCAGATGAACAACCAGTAACGACGGTTACATCAGCAAAAACTCCAGTACCTGTTAAAGACGGTGAAACTGTAACAATCACATCAGAATCAACTTCTGCACCAGTTAAAGTGGGAAACTGGCTATCCGTCAACAAACTTGACTGAGAAACAACCAGAGCCTACCGCTGAACACGTTGAAATGACAAACAACGCTAACAAGGCAGGCAAAGAAATTGTTACACCAGTCGAAACACCAGAACTTGACAAAGCAGTTAAAAAGGCTAAAGACGCAGGCGTAGAAGTGACTGAAACGCCACAAGTTGCTCATAATACATTAGCTGAAGCTAAAGCTGATGAAAAGAAACAAGTAAAAGCTATTGATGAAGCAAAAGCTGAAAAAGTTGAAAACACTGAAGCGATCAAAGAAGCTAATGACACAAATGCGAAAATCAAACAGGCCAATAAAGATGAAGTGGCGCGTGTTAAAAAGCTAAACGAAGATGAACAAGCGCGTGTTAAAAAACAAAATGAAGATGAACAAGCGCGTGTTAAAAGAATCAATGAACAAATCGCTAAGGATAACAAAGCGAAGATGGCAACGCTTGGCTTAACTTATACAGGCGACATTGAAAAAGATAAAAAGGCTATTGCTGATTATCTTAACAAAGCAAAATTGGAAAACCAAAATGGTCTGAAAGATTTTGAAGAGAAAAAACGTCAAGCTAAAGCTCTTCATGATAAAAATAGAGCTATCATGGCAGCTAAGGGACTTAAGTACACTGGAGTCTGGGAAACTGATAAGGCAACAGTGGCTAAGTGGAATAAAGAAAATGCTGGTGAAAGAACAGTTACAACCAAAGAAACAGGTTTGACTGCAACTTCAAGCACAACTTTTGAAGTGGTTTCTGGTGCGTCTAAAGTAACACCACCAGCCTACGTTCAGAATGTTATCCAAGGTTACGCTCGTAACACAAACCTGGACGCTAAGTTTGACAATGTATTCTTATTTGACTACAAAACTGGAACTGCAACTATCAAAGTGAAGAACACTTCACACGGTGATGTTACGCTTAGTTTTGACAAAGTGACACCTTCTGCTGAATCTGGTTTCGTTCGTTCATACGTTGCCTTGTGGGCAGCAGAGGACGGAGGAATTGGATACGGAGTATTCATTTCTGCTGGAGCTGGTGAAGCCAACGGTGGCGGTGGAGTTGACGGACAAGGCGGAGGCTACGGTGCTAGTGGTGCTTATCTTAATGACCGTCAAGGTTGGATTAAACAAGTGGCTATTGGAGTGATTACTGACGCTAATGACGTTAGCGAGGTAACTCTTAACGACGTTGATAGCAACCAAGTTATTAAGGCTTCAACAATCAATGGTGCTAAAATTACAACTGGTAAAAACATCACTCAAAGTGGTAACACATTTACTGCCAATGACTCAGCACAATCTCAAAGTACAGCGGGAGTGCTAGATAGTAACGGTATCGGTTGGAGTTTGGATAAAGGTCAAAAAATCAACTTCTCATTCGACCATATCAACAGTTCTGACACTTCTTACTCAATCGTAGGAGGTATCTTCGGACGAGCTTCCCAAAAAGAAGTGAAGGAGAAGGTTAACCCGATTTCTATCGAGCCAGTGAAGGAACCGAATTTTTCACCTAAGAAAACAGACCCAGTTGAACTTGAAAAACCAGTTACACCTGAAGAATTTAAGCCTAAAGAATTTAAGCCAACTCTCAAACCTTATGTGAAAGTTCCAAATGAAATGAAAATTTCAGTGGAATATCATAAGACTGCCGTGAAGTACGCTCCGAAAATCAGCAAAGGAGTAGTAAACGACGATAACAAAGATATCGACGGTAAACTAGTTCCTAAAGGCTCACTCGTTAACTGGACACTTAAAACTGGCTTGCTCAAAGCTGGACGTGAAGCAATGACTGCTATTGAGCTAAATGATCCACTTGAATCTGGTTACAAACTTGATGAAAAGGCAACTGCTAAAGCAAATCCAACGTTTGAGTTCACTCACAACGGAAAAGGTAGAACTCTTATCAAGTTTGGTGCTAGTGAACTTGCTAAAGTAAATGCAAACCTTGACAAAGACTACGTTATGCCACAAATCAAATTGATTGGTACAGTCTTGAATGACAATGGTTTCTATAACAATACTTACTCTATGACTTTGACAACTAAGTCTAAGAAGAAGTACACAGTTACCTCTAACACTCCTAAAGTTAAGACACCAGGCTCTAAACCAGTCAAAGACGTAGTTGATGATAAAGGAGTTTCAATCAATGGTAAGTCAGTTCTACCTACAACAGAGTTGAACTATAAACTTACTCAAAACTTTTCTCATTACAAAGGGGTTGAAGCATCTAAATCAGCAATCATGAAAAACTTTGCCTTGATTGACGATCCAGACGAAAACGCACTTGACACTAGCTCAATGAAACTTAAATCTATCATGGCTGGCAACAAGGACGTAACAGATTTGTTGGAAATGCGCCACGTTCTTTCAAAGGATGCCTTGGACGATAAACTTCGTCAAATGGTTATCGATTCTGGTATCTCACCAGTAGGCGAGTTCTACATGTGGGTTGCTAAAGACCCTCAAAAATTCTACGAGGCTTACTTGAAGAAAGGTTTGGACATCACTTACAACCTTTCATTCAAGATTAAAAAAACATTCACACAAGGTGATATCGTCAACGCAGTACACCAAATCGACTTTGGTAATGGATATGCAGGTAACAAGGTAGTTAACCATCTTCCTAAACCAGAAGTCCACAAAGACGTGTTAAATGCTAAAGGTGATAGCATTGACGGTAAACGTGTTCAACTTGGCGACCTTCTTACTTACAAGCTAGAGGGTTGGGTTATCCCTGCTAACCGTGGTTATGACCTTTGGGAATACCGCTTCGTAGATAGCCTTGACGTAGAACATGATGAATACCAAGGTTTCACAATCAAAGCTAAGAAAGACTTTGTGTTTGTGGACGCTAAAGGTAATCAAAAAGCTATCAAGGCTGGCGACGACCTCAAAGCCTACACAGAAACAGTTTACAACGCTAAGACTGGATTGTTTGAAACACGCTTTACAAAAGAATTCCTTGCCTCAATCCCTCGCACGAGCGAATTTGGAGCAGATGCCTTTGTAGAAGTTAAACGCATCAAACACGGTGAAGTTACTAACGAATACACTCTATTCGTAAACGGAACACCTGTACTTTCTAACGAAGTTAAGACATATAGCTTCCCAGATCCAGAACCTAAGAAACCACAACCTAAGAACGAGTTACCAAACACGGGCGAAGGTTCAAGTATGTTAGGAGTGGCAGGATTGATTATGTCACTTGCAACTGTTGGATTTGTAGTTACAATGAAACGTAAAGAAATCTAATAGTATAAAAGAGTTAGCACAAGCTAGCTCTTTTTTTTGTCTATCATACCGTACAAGTCCTTGCACAAATATTTGAATTATTATATAATTAAATTATGAAATTCTTAAAGAGTAGGAGGACTTGAATGCAAGTAGTTGTGAAGATAAAGCTGAAAGAGATTTTAGCAGAGCGAAACATGACACAAAGCGAACTAGCTAAGCTATCAAACCTAAGTGAAACTGCTATCAGTATGTTTGCACGTGGGCAAGGAAACTCAATCAACAAAGAGTACCTATCAAAGATCGCGAGCGCTTTAAACATCACCGACATTGGTGAAATTTTAGAATTAGAATTTATTTAGACTAGGAGTACAAAGTATGCTTTATAATATAAAGATAGGAGCAATGGTTGTTAAAATCTTTATTTGGAGTTTAATTCCAGCTATGCTTTTATATCTAATTACTGGTAGTTTCTGGTTTTCGTTTATCTTGTGGAGCTTGACATTAGTTTCTGAGTATTTAGCGGTTGCTGATTTTAAGGTATCACTTGAATCTGAAAAGCAGAACAAGAAAAATATTGAAATTGTAGAAGATTTTGGAAAAATGGAGTAAAAATATATGACAAAGAAAACAAACATTGCAGTAGTTGGAGCATCTGCTCTTGCTCTAGGTTTAGGAGTTACTAACGTACACGCAGAAGAATTAACAACAGTAGCACCAAAAACTACCGACCAGACTGTTTCTAAGGAAGAAACAAAACCAGAAGTCAAAAAAGAAGTTACAAAAGGTCAAGTTGACGAAGCTAAGGACAAACTTGATAAATCTACTAAGAAAGTAGAAGAAGCACAAGCGAAACAAAAACAAGCGCAGAACGAAAAAGACCAAGCGCAGAACGAAAAGGATGACGCTCAGTCTAAAGTAGATGAAGCGCAAAAAATCAAGGACGAAGCTACACCAGAAAACATTGAAAAGCAAAAGCAAGAAGTTGCCAATGCTGAAACTGGTAAGGCTAACGCTGAAAAGCAAGAAAAAAATGCTGAAAATGACCTTGATAAAGCGAAACAAGTAGCAGCAGACCAAGAAAAAGTGGTTAAGAAGTCTGAGGACAAGGTAGCAAGTGCTGAAACTGAGGTCAAAGACGCTCAGACTAACGTAGATAACGCACAAGCTATCCTTGACGGTACAGGACAAGCGAAAGTTATCGCTGAAAAGGATAATGCTGAAAAAGCGCAAGGACAAGCACAAGCGAGTGTATCAAACGCTGAAAATTCTTTGACGCAAGCCAAAGCTGATGATAAGAAACTTGCTGAAGATATTTCAAGCACTCAGAATGAACTAACACAAGCTAAGAATACCGTAGCAAGCACTCAAACTGCCTTGACAAATGCAACAAACAAGGCTAACCAGACACAAGCTAACCTTAATAATGCGCAGACTGCTTTCTCTAAAGCTGAAAACAACTACAAGGCTATCAACACTTTCCAAGTTACAGATGACTATGTTAACGCCTTGAAATCCTATGTAAATAATCCTTATAACATTTTGGATGACAGTGCTAAGTGGAAAGAACATAGAGAAAAAGTAGAGTCTATCTTAAAGTCGGTTAACCAAGAAAATTTGAATTTGAATAAATTCAAAGGAAATGCAAATGATAAAGCTATCAGTGTTGATGCTAATAACTTGACAACCGAACAAATGACAGAACTTTCTCTATTTGCGAGTGATCTACTTAACCAAATCCGTGAGCGTTTTGGAACCCCTAAGACTGTTGTAACAAAAGGCATGGTAAAAGTAGCTGATGAAGTGACTGACGGTTATGTAGCTGACGGTTGGGAGTATGGGAAAGGACATGATAGCAAAGCAGTAAATAACGTGGCTCGTAAGTATGGATTGCCTGCTTATGAAGATGATACTCAACAATACCTTGAAAACTTAAACAGTATCAATAGTGGTGATGAAATTCATACTATGTATGATGCTAAAAAATGGGTTTATGAAAGTATTTCTGACTTACTATTTAATGGTTGGGAGTGGGCGCATGCTCAAAACCTAACAGGGTTATCGTCTGCCGGCGCTAATAAAGAATATCTAGGAGTGGATGTATCTAGTCGCCTTGGACGAACTAGCGCTCATTTCTTGACTGTATCAGACAAACAAGTATCTGGCAACAAGCTAGATAAGACTGAAGTGCCTAACAATAATACAGCAGAAAGTATTGTAAAAGCCTACAATACTGCTAAAAATGCCCTATTAAATGCTCAGACTGTAAATTCTCAAGCGCAACGTGAGAAAACAAGTGCTTCAACAGAGAATATCAAAGCTAAAGGAAAACAAGCGACTATTGAAAAACGCTTGAACGCTCTTAAAGCGACACCACTTAAAACACCGACTGCTGAACGCAATCTTACAAATGCAAAAAATACGCTCGCTAGTGCGAACGAGCGCTTAAAAAATGCTAAACAAGCACTAGAAGCCTTGACTGCTGATGTTAAAATCAAGCAACAAAACCTTGACAAAGCGAAACAAGAACTTGCTAATAAGCAGACTGCCCTTGCTAACGCTAAAAACAACCTAGCAAATGAAAAAGCTAAGTTGGAAGAGTTGAAAACTCTAATCAAGATCGCCGAGAAAAATCTCACGCTATCTAAAGAGAAAGTAGCACAAGCAACTAAAACTCTTGAACAAGCCAAGGCTGACCTTGAAAACTTGCTCAATGCAGAGCCTAACCTAGCTAAAGCTAAGAAAGTTCTTGCTCAGAAAGAAACTACTCTTAAAGAAAAAGTAACTGCCTTGAAAGAAGCACAAGCCGTCCTTGATAAGTTGTTACAAGAGCAGAAAATCGACCAAGAAACTTATGACAAACTCTTTGCCTTGTATAGCGCACAAGTAGAAGCTAAACGTTTAGCTGACCTTGAAGCACAGAAACAAGCTATCATCAGTTCTGGTGAAACACCTATCGAAGTCTATGACGAAACTGGTAAACTTGTAGCGTATGAAGTTAAACCTAAACCAGTCGCTCAATCACCTGTATCTTACAATGGTTCATGGACTAAGAAACAAGACAAGGCTCTTCCTAATACTGCCGAGGGCAAATCTACTGCTCTAGGATTGACTGGACTAGCTATGTTCTTTGGAGCGCTGGGCTTGGTATCACCAAAACGTAAAAAACAAGCTAAATAAGGAGGGAGCATGGGTAAAGCAGGTAAGTATATTTTCTTAAAGCGACTAACAAGCATCCTCTTCCCTTTTAGTTGTACTGTTTTAGTATCTATCATCAGTGCGCTAATTCTCAGTAGCTTTATTGAGAATACGGAAACAGTCCGATATATCGTGTTTAGTTTGTCTGCATTCATTCTGATTGTCGGTACAATCCTTGTCTATAATTCTGACAAGCCGAACAGATATATCAAGCCAAAACGATTGGTAAACAATGCGATTGGTTTAGCGCTCATTGGCTTCCTATTATGGAGACCTATTGCAATTAGCTATCTAACCACTACGCCAGTCCTTGCACCTCTTGTCTTGATTATCCTAGTCACTCTATTATATGAGAAGAAGTTCAAGAAAATCATTGTCAATGAAATTCTGAAAGACAATCTGGACGAAGATTTTGACTTTCTGACGAATGATAACGAAAAGACTGCTGAAATGCTTGCTGAACAAATGACAAGTCGCTTAAAGGATAAGTATAAGGACAAGATCCTTGTTAAGACTTTGAACTACGCTAAAAATAGCACGAATAAGCTGACTGAGTTTGCAGTAGGCTTCCTAACTAATGACAAGCAACCAAAAATACTTTTTGAAATCATCATTGGTCTGGATATGGACTGATAATACAAAACTAGAAAGAAAGAGGTAAAAATGACCGAAAACAACACACCAGTATTGACGAGGGAGCAAGCACGGTTCTTGCTCGACCTCGAATTAGACACTTATGCTAAGAAAGCACGTGCAATCGCTAAAGCAGCAAGAGAGCTGACCTTTAGCGACCAGTGGGACGAAGATAATTTCCATGATGCAATCCGTCAAGGATATTGGGACGTACAGACTGACTACTATTTTATCAATATCCTTGCACCACTAGGACGAGTTGGGTTTATCTTAAAGACTGAGTTCAGTCACCCAACCACTGCCAAGCCAGTATATGATGTCACGGACGACTTTACGAAAGCAACACGCTTCTCAATGGAAGAATTGGAGGACTTAAACTCTAGTGATACACTCTTCCCTTATAATCAAGCGGAGTTCCTTGTAAGTGAATATAGCGCAGTCATGAAGTACGGTGATATTACTGAGTGGCTAAAACAAACTGATGAAGAAGTAGCTGAAGTAAGTCCAGAAGTGACTGAAGTTGAAATCGTGGGATTTCCACAAGCGGAGCCAGAGGAAACTGTCGAAGAAGTAGCTGAAACGCTCGATACAGACCAAGAAAATGTACCAGAAAAGCAACTAGAAGAAAAACCTACTAATGTAAAACATGGTAAAGCTCAAATCAGTCTGAAAATAAAATAAAAAGAATGCTCGTCTATCTGACGAGCGTTTTTAGTTAGTTTTAGCCTATCATAGCTTTACTAACTGCTATAAATGGTTTATCATAGATATATACAATTATTTTCGATAGAAGTGTGAGAGTATGAAAAAAAGTTTAAAGAATGCTTTTAAGGGCGTAGTTGGAGAGTTAATCGGTACGCACGCGCCTCATGATCCGTTAGGAATACACGGACACGAGCAAGAGCCTAAGAAGAAGTATCAAGTATTAAAACGGTTCGGTATCTATAAGTCTGATAGTGATGAAGAAACATTTAAGTCACCAGCAGTATCGAGCCTATCTGAAGAATACTACCGTAACTTTTCAATGGAAGCAGTCAAATTTCCAAACAGCTATCCCTTTGCTATTGTTGTTTCAAGGGATGATATCAATATCGTATCAAATACCTCTTTTAAAGGAGGGGGAGTAGAGGTAGAAGAAGAAAGCGCCTTTGCCCTTAATACTAGTAAGAATGTATCGCATATCATAGACTATGAAGATGAATCTGCCTATGATGTAATTTATAACCTATTATCTGACTTTGACAAGAAGGTGCTACGCACAATATCAGAGTTCAGAAACGTGCAACACCTACAAATCCTAAGAGAGTTCGGAAACAAGACCAAGAGGATTGAAAAGTCGCTAGAGCGCTTAAACCGTCTTTATCTTATCCAGAAGTTTAAATTTAATCTGCCAGACGAAGCAGACCAAGAGTACGGATATTGTTACGCTATCTATTCTCACGGTTCATATCTCTTAATGAAGCATATGGACTTATCGCCACAATATGCTTATAAATGGAAAGAGCAGCAACGTCGAGAGGATGATTATTCGCCTATCCGTCATTGGAAAATCATGGACGCATACCTTAACTTTAGATTTCATAAGGAGTTCGCAGGGTTCGTGTCTTACTCTTATCTCAATCAGTTCACTTATACTGAGAAAATTGAATTGAGAAAAGCCAAGCACCAACCATCATCTAAAGATGAAGAACAGTTCATGAAGTCTGCTGATGTTAGAACACCAGAGAAAACCAAAGAGATCACTCGCCTTGTCCGTCGAGTGAGATTTAACGGTCAAATCCTATTGCACAATCAAGAAACCAATAAGATAACTAAGTTTGACCTTTATCCATTTATCACTACGGATAAACAAGATAGCGACCTAAGTAGACTAGAAACTATCTTTAAACACTATGGACGATTTAACAACGGTCTGGACGCAGAGGGTAATAAACGCTTCTTACTAATCATTGTAGATAACCCAGGTGTAATTGCATTGATTGAGGAAGAATACAGGCTATCTGACCGATATGTAAGCCTAGAGAATATTCTATTTATGGATTTGTCTGAAAGTAAAAAAGATTTTTTCTCTTCTATCAAACGGATCAAACATTTTGACGATAGCAACCCAGAACTAAGAACAGTTCAGTTTAAAATTGCAGATAATATGTAGGAGAGAAGTAGCATGGAAAAAATCAAACAGGTTAGAACTGTATGTATTGATAGTTATATCATTAAAGATTTTGAACACTCACCCTATTTTCAGAAGTTGGTAAGTCTATGTTCTAAGCGTCATAATGCAAAGAAAATTATACTTGTTAACAGTCCAAACGAAAGTGCTATTTTTACTTATTTGAGACAAACAGGATTGAATATATCATCTAAGAATCCTAAAAACTGTGGTGATGCAACCTTTATTGGCAGACGACCTCAATCTTTGCATACCAAAACAGATGATAATAAAAATGGTTTTGAGTTTAAAGATTTGAATGTAGATACAGTATTTATCATTGACACTCTAGGCAACTACACTGCCAAGGATTTAGAACAAGTGTTTGAATATGCTAAGAAGATCTATTATCTAACGACTGATATAGCCTTTAGAAAGCCAATAATCAACGAATTTAATGCGAAAGATTTCTTTATAATCAATGTTCCTCTACTCGTAAATCCGTCCAACTTAGCAAATGTATCTGATATCCTAGAGGAACATACACCTTTTTGGAACTTATTAGGAGCGAACAATCTCTTTAAACAAACATTCTATCATCCAAATAGTTATATATACTACAACCCAGAGAAAGCATTATCTATTTTCAATGGAGAAACAAGAGATTTTACAGAGATAAATCCAGAGGACGTTATCTTAACGGATGCAGGGGATGTCTCTAGTAAGACTATGAACTCTATAAATACTTTAAAATCTGAAGTCAGCTCGAAAGAGCAGCAGTCTCAATTTCAGGTTGCACTAGGACAGATTATGAAGTATAATGAAAATCTAGTAAGCAATACTATTCAAGCTGTGAAAGATTATTGTATTCCTATCCAGGAAATGCTAGCAGCATTGCATACAGAGAATGATAATCTGAAAGAATTGATAGAAACAAGGCTTACACAACCACAAGTAAACAGTGAGATTGCTGAATTTTACGAAGAACTTGACGACAGTGATCCATTAAAAGCCTTCAGAAACTAATTATGCCACCAATCGAGAATCAGTTGAAAGGAGTAATCAACGTGAAAAAATGAGAACCGACTATCCACCCAATGAGGAATGTATCATCATATGTAATGACAAACTCATTGAAGAAGTAAGAAGTGAAATCGCAGTTGACATTTACACTACCGACTACAAGCAATTCTGTATCATTCCTATCAGCAATGTACAAGAATTGTCACAATCCCTATTTCAGACTTTAACCGCTGGAGTTAGCGTGATTTAGGTCTAAATAGCACAAAAAAAGCCTAGTCTTAATTGACTAGGTTTTTCTTTTTATAACATTGAAAGGCCATCTTTGACTTGACTATCTGCTATATGCGCATAGTGACTGACGAGAGCAGTGCTAGCGTGTCCTAATTGTTGTGCCACGATACCCTCTTGGCCAGTTTTCTTGTATAAATCAGTAGCAAGAGCGTGTCTGAGCATGTGAGGAGTAATCTCAGTACCGAAAGCCTTGGAATACTTACCTACTAAACGCTCGATACCAGCACCTTTTAACCGCATAGGTACACCAGTCTGGACTGATAGGAATAGTGGTAGGTTGGCATCCTTACCGTCAATCTTGTATCGACTAGCACGAATTTCAAGAAAAGGCTCAATGTATGGAATGACATAAGGAGCGATATTTACATAGTCTTTTTTCCCACCTTTACGAGTGACCTCGACAGATAGTGTCTGCAAGTTAAGGTCTTTCAAGTCAGTATTGACTGCCTCACTTAAACGGATACCAGTACCAATGATTAAGGCAATGATAGCTACGTCACGTTCCCTATCTCGATAATAGGTAGATAAGGCACGATTGCTCAAATTAGCCTTTTTAACGTAACCTTCAGCAGAAGTATCATCCATAATGAAGTGTAGGAATTGCTTTGCTAGATCACCGAGGAAGAGTTTAGGAGCAATCTTGTTGGCCTTGGCAGAGAGTGTTTCTTTTTTCTTTGTCTTTATCTCTAGCTTTTTCATCACGTTACGATAGAAATAAGGCTCACCATTTTCGTTTTCAGTCTGCTCAGTCAGATATTTAAACAAACCAGACAACGCCCGGTACGTCCTATGGATCGTAACTTCAGATACGCTCTTATTAGTCGGTTTATTCGTGTTTAAAAGGTTGCGTTCGCGTAAAAAAATGAAAAAGCACTCAGCATCAGCCTTAGAAAGATTTTCAAGAGCAGATAATGGAATATCCTTAATATCTTTTACTGGAACAATATCAGCATCTAGCAGCCAGGTAAAAAATCGACGGTATTCATTTAGATATTCATAGAGAGTACGCTTGCTACGGCCAGCAATCATTTTAGTCCGATACCATTCTTTAATGTAAGGTGGCAGCTGGGCAAGTTGCTTCTCGATGTTTGATTGTAAGGTGAAATCATCAGCCATGTTATTTTTATCCTTTTCTAGTGTTAGTAGTACCATTGTACCATATTTTCTTTTAGTAATAAAATTATACTTTTTCTACTAAAAGATAGTGCGTTAAAAAATACCCCTTTCCATTAAGGTCAAGGGTTGGTATTTTTATCATTTATTATTCTTTAGGTATTCTACCTATATACCTCGATATTTTGTATCAGTACAAACTGAATACGTGGCTTTAGGAGTTTTGTTTTTAGTAACAACCTTTTGGGGAATTGCTTTGTCTTGTAGTCAGTACACAAAATAACCAGGCTTTATCTAAAAACTTGTTTTGCTACCAGTACAAATATAACAGTTTCAAAACAATCGAAAGCATATTAGAGATATGAATCTAGTTTTGTTACCAGTACATAGAGAACAGTTCCAAAACCATTATTTGACCTCTTTGATGTTATTGGCAGTTTTGCTACCAGTACAGATAGAACAGTTCCAAAACATTCATGTTATTATTGATTACTGATACCATGTTTTGTTACCAGTACATATAAAACAGTTCCAAAACCTCGTAGGTTGATATTGGTTGTACTGCATTCATAGCCTGTCTGCTTGACGATAGTGCCTTTCGATTAGCCATGAATGATTTTTGCATCTAAGCAACAGTCCACAAATCGACTTTAGTACATACATTATACCAGATTGAGAGTGAAAAAACCAGTACATAGTGACTATGATACCAGTAATCACTCATTCAATCATTGTTTTTCTTTGTTAATTTCTGAATACGATATACCTAGATAGGTAACTTTTTGCTTCAGCAACTCTATAAACTCATAAGGTGCATTGAACATGATTTCAGCACCTCTTTGTTTACGAGTGTCCGTCCACTTCATCTCTTCTGGATTGTAGTCTTTACGCTTTTGTAGTGCCTTGAAATCTTCTTTGATAACAACGATTTCATCACAATTTAAGACAATAGCCTTTGCTATGCTATGAAAACGGTCTTTTCTGGACTTCTTGATTTTATGCCAGAGAGTGCGCTTACGAGCGAGCAAGGTATTGTAGTTTTTTGACCTTACCCAAGTTCTCTTGCCCTCTTTAACCGTACCGTCCACGTTATAGTTATCTGGGTTAGACTGCCTACGACTTTCTTCTAGCTTCCTATCGTAATAGGATAGTTTCTCAGAGTATCCAAAGTCATTAGCAATATCAAAGAATACTTCTTCCTCAGTATCTACATTCAAGGTTTTTATCGCTAGTTTATCGACATCTACGCTTACTACTACTTTTCCTTGCTTAACTGGACTTTCTGGCAGACCGTAAGGCACTTCACTAAAGACAATCAGAACAGAATAGAGCCACTTGTTATGGCGATCCAGAGTTCTCTTGACACCATACCAAGCAATTTTCTGTCTTTCTAAAGCATAAGTAAAGCGAATTTCATCCGAACCTTTAAAGATATAAGGGAATATAATGTAGTTACCTCTTTTTCCAAATCGTAAACCGTCTGGAGTGATATTGTTGTTGCATTTACGATACCACAATGTATTAAAATCAACATAACGTGGCACTTTTAAAGTATTGTCAGAGTCAGCTTGTTTCCTACGCTTCAAGTAACCCTGTTTAGTCGCTTGCGCCATACTTTCAAAGCTAGACCAGTTTATGATACCCTCGCTTGCGTAACGCTCATACATTACACTAGCTTGACCGAGATTTTTATAATCTACAAACTTGCCATTGTTTAGACCATAGCTATTGTTTAGCTCAATCCACCCTTGTTTGACTTCTTCACTAAGTTCTTTATAGGCTTCTTTAAGTAACTTCTTCTTGTCTTTATCTTTGGTATCTTTGATTGTATCTTGTAGAGTGTTTAACTCTTGCATCCGTTCAGCCAGTTCTTTGTATCTGTCGGAATTGACGCGTCTGTTCTCTTGCATATTAAAGTAGTTTACCAAGGCTCTTTTTAACTTGTAGCCATATTTAAACTTCTTTTCGAGGTATTCATCATATCCTCTAGTATCTAATCTTAATTCAATCGTGTACATATTTGATAGCCTCTACTACTTCTAATTTTGACACGGTTTGATTGTTGTGATAACTTGGCCAGTCAAATCGTCAATCAGTTCAGCATTCTCACTGATTGAAATTTCCATTTTCTTCATAGCGTTAGAAATCCAACTATCAAGCTGGACGCTATCAAATCCAATCTCACTAGCGAAATCACTCAGTTTGCTATCTTGCGCTTTAGCGAGCTTATTGAAAAACTCACTAAGTTGGTTCACGTCTGATGTAATCGGTGAATACGCGAACATGATAGGCATTGTAATGAAATTGCTTGCGATATTGTAAGTCAAAGTTCCAAGATATCGACTAGCACCTTCATGAAATACTAAGCTAGGTTTGAACACCTTTTTAGACTTTTTCTTTGACAAGCGTAGTTCGTTATACTTCTCGTTTAGATAACGTTCTGCCGATTGCAGCATTGGGAACAGTAACAAACGATAGTAATTTGTCATGATTTCATCTACATTTTTTAAACCATTGTCGTTTAATTTGCGTCTGATCGTACGCTCAGCTAAAGATAAAGTAGATTGCATTCCAAGTTCTGAAACGATAACGTGCAAGCCATATCCTAAAATCATGTACTCTAGGATATTCTTAATTTCCTTTTTATCTTCGCTAGAAACTTCATACTGTTTCATCTGCAAGTAATCTGTTAAGTAGTCTGGTTCAAGTAAGTGTTTTTGACTTGCCAGACTATCCTCATGTAGCAAAATTTCTTGTACCATTATTGTAATCTCCATTTTTTCAGTAATTTATATATACCGAAATAATTAAATTTAATTATTTTTATATTCTTGAACTTATTGTATAATATTCTTTACGAAAATACAACTAATATAGAATATATTTCTGAACTCTTTAAAGAAAGTTTTTGAAATGCGATAAAAACAGTCTTTAAAGTACAGTTAGAGATAACTTTTTGGGGTAGTTACCTCTCAATAACAATCCAATTTTGTCTTAGATTGCTATTGAGAAGCATCTAATCATTAAGATTAGATACCTCTATGTAAGATTTAGAACAATTCTAGTTGCTCACACACCGTGATAGTAGTTTCAGAAGTGAATACTACTTCTGTCGGTTCGTCAGCTTGACCTAGTAAGAGTTCTGCATCTGCAAGGAATTGTAGAGCGAGTTTCAACTTATCAGAGTTATCAGAGTTATCTTCTTCACGTTCTGGACGCTCAGAATCTTCCTCAGAAGGAACTTCAACAGTTTCAGTTTGAGGTTCTAATAGTTGAATTTCTTCTACATCATCTTGGCTAACTTCAAGATATTTGTCCAGTACATTTACTGAATTATCTTCAGAGCCATTCTGTTTTGAAAATTCTTCAAGAGCCTTTTCAATTTCCTCTACTGATGCGTCTTTATCAAGCAAAGGTAACAAGACATTGTACTTAGCTTTAACGTAAGCTAGGCGCTCTTCGTCTGCAAATTCGCTATCTGCAATCCCTTTATCAACAATAAGCTGTTGATTTTTGACAAGTTGCTCTAAGCGAATTTTTGTTGTTTCAAGGTTATCAATAACATTATTGATCCGTTGAATTGTGCCGACCGGAGAGGTGAAATCAAGTTCAACAGTGTACATATTCTTACCAACAACTTTCAACTCTAATGATTTACCTTGGCAATATGGAGCATCTAACGTGAGTGCTTTGAGTTCAAAACCACGATATTTAGCTAAAGTTACAAATTTAGGAGTTTCAGACAAGTTGTATTGCATATTGTATGCAAGTTGATTACCTGCCTTAGTGGTTGAGTCGGTTGTATATCCGTCTGGAAATTCCATGACAAATGGATTTTTTACAATCGTCTCTTCATCGATAGTAAACTCTACTTTCTTCGTAGCTTTCGCCTGCTCAATATCCATATCAATCTTAGCAAGTTGACGGTTAGTAGCTTCAATACGCTCTTGCGCTGATTTAACACTCTTTTGTGAGAGTTCAAAGTCACGCTTCCATGCAACTTTACGCTTGCTCAACAAGTCCAATTCATTTTCTAACTCAATACGCATCTTCAAGAAAGGATTTCCAGTTGCAATAGCTTTGAAATCTGAAGCAGTCATAGCTTGCTCGTCGATATCACTTGCTGAACGGACAGGAGTTTTACTAGTCATAATTTGACTAATATAACGTAGTTTAGTTTCTTGAATTTGCCATAAGTAGTTATCAAACGAACCTGTTGTGATGTAGTAGTAAATTTGTACACGATTATACAAGTTTCCTTGTCGCACGATACGTCCGTTACGTTGGATAATATCAGACGGTTTCCAGGGCACGTCGATGTGATGTACTGCTTTCATACGTCGCTGAACATTCAATCCAGTACCACCTTTTTCAGTTGAAGCAAGTAAGATACGAACTTCACCAGCATTCATTTTGCGTTGTAGCTGCAACTTGGCATCTTTATTCTTCGCATCATGGATAAAGGCAATCTCTTCTTCTGGGACACCACGTTCAATAAGAAGATTTTTCAATTCAGAGTAAATCGAAAATCCGTCAGTTGAGGGAGTACCAATGTCAGAGAAAATCATCTGAGTACCACGGTTAATAGTTTCACGTTGATAAATTTTAAAGACATTATCAACTACTTGCATGATCTTATTGTTATCTGCTAGCGTGTAACTTGTATCCAATAAGCGCATATCCGTAGCCAATTTACGTGCTTCAGAAGTAATTTTCAACATGTTATCTACCGATGGATCAACACTTCCAGTCTTGATTTTATCAGTACGTTCGACCAATTCCCCTAATTTATCAGTTTGCGAATAAGTCATATCAGACTTAACTGCAATCCTTTCGACATCTGGCACAGGTAAGTCTAAATCTTCGGTCATTTGAATATCAGTGGTACGCTTGTAGAGTTTCATCAACTCAGGTAAGTTTGTAAACTTCGTGAAACGTTTACGAGCGATAAATTTATCACCTGTCGTGTTAATTTCAAGGTTATTCTCAATAACTCCGAAAGCACCAACCCAGGCATCAAAGTTATCCATCCCATACTCACTAAGGATATCTGGTTGGATATAGTTCATCATTACATACATTTCACTGATTGAGTTAGAAACGGGCGTACCAGTTGCAAAGACAACATTAGTACCGTTATGCTCATCTTGTAGGCTACGGATTTTCATTTCCATATCCATGTTCTTCTGAGCGGTTGTGTTACCAATACCAGCAACATTGCCGAGATTTGTAACCGGACGGACATTCTTGTAACGGTGAGATTCATCAACAAATAAGAAGTCAATGCCAAGCTGCTCGAATTCTACGAAGCTATCTGCTTTAGACAGTTTTCCTTCATCTAATTTTTCAATCTGTTTTTCTAAACGGGCTTCCATACGAACAGACTGCTTAAAGGTAACACGGTCTTGTTCACTTTCAGCAAGAGCCATGATGCTGCGAATTTCATCAAGTCGATCTTGATAAAAAGCAAGTTGACGCTCTTCAGATACCTTGATTTTCTCAAACTGGCTATGACCAATCACGATTGCATCATAGTTGTTAGAAGCGATACGTGAAATGAATAGCTTGCGTCTTGATTTCTCAAAGTCCCTTTCGCTTGTGACAAAGACTTTCTTAGTTGGGTAGAAACGTAGGATTTCTTGGCCGAATTGAGCAGTTAAGCTAGATGGAACAACATACAATGGCTTGTTGATTAGTCCAAGTTCTTTAAGTTTGAATCCGGCACTTACCATTGTTAACGTCTTACCAGTCCCTACTTCATGGGCAAGGAGCGCACGTTTATCTTCCAGAATGCGTTGAACCGCATTTAATTGGTGAGGGCGCAGTTCGTATCCTTGAGCTAGTCCTTCGATATGTAAATGACTACCGTCATATTTTTTATTGACGATACGATTGAAACGTTTGTTAAACGTAGTTTCAACCAATTCTTTTACATCTTCGTGATTTTCTACGAAATCAAGGAACATTTTCTGCATCTTACGCTCAATCTCACGTAGTTCAGCAGTTGCTACTTCATTTACAACCTTTTTCTCTTTGCCGTCCTCAATGACAGTTTTTTCGATAGTTGGTTGGTTAGAGCCTAGCAAACGCTCAAAGATAGCATGCCCTTTACTGTAAACACCAGCACCCTCGGAACGTAGTCCAAGACGTTGGTTTTCAGGAGAGTATTCTACATCCCTAACGAATGGAGTAGTTAGACCTCGACCAATTTTACTTGTTGCTACTACTCCTTCTGCCACGTCAGAATTAAGGTCAACTTCATAACCGTCTAGGATATGGTAAGCAAACTTACCAAGCACACGGTTTGGGATCCACATAGAGCCGATATTAAATTCCATATCGACCATTGTGATTGGTTCTGGTACTACCTCATTGATTAGTGAGAGATAGTATTCCCAATCAGCTTTAGTATCGCCTTTATCGACCAGCAGTTCTAGCAACTCTTTTGTAGTTAATACATCCCCGGAGAGAAATGTTGTTTTAAGTTCCCATTCAAAAATACCTTCTTTAAAGTATTTCTGGATATTAGGTGCTACCTCGTTGTAAATCTCAGCAAGCAGTACCTCTTTATTTTCTGCTGGATAGAGGGTAAGCATGAAATCTAAATCAACCCCTCGACCTTCTGAAAGACTGATAGACAAGGCTTTTTCAGCACTATCTACTTGCTCTAGTGATTTTTTAGGACGGATAGTTGGTTCAAAAAATGCTTTCGCTTTCTCAAAAACAACTTTTGAACTGTCATTATCATCTAGTGCTTCTTCTTCCAGACTTGCGATTAAAGGGAAACGATCATCACGCTCAAACAAGCGAGTGTTGACTGGAGTATTGATATACCCATATTCTTTCACGAACATATCATATGTTTCGTTAAGTTCAATCAGCATAGATTGAAACTCGTCAATATCGTAATCATCAGTTGATTGAATATCAATAACAGACTGGTAAGCCTCTTTAATAGCAATCATACCTTTAACACGCGCCACTTCTTTCTCTTCTAAAGGCTTCTCATAGAAATAGACACCTTTATATAGACCTTTGTTTGCGCCACGTACTGACGGTTGAGGACTGATATAAGTGCTTGTTACGACACTTTTATCCTCTTTTCTGAGTGTTTCAAAATCTTCAATCACACTTGCGCCATGTTTTTTATCCCAGGATACAAATTCACCATTAGCATCTTGATAGAATGTAATCTCAGCACCTTTTGACAAAACACGTGTTTCGTGTCCGTTGTGATACACTACCTTGCCATCTTCAAATCCGTACTCGTAAGGACGGACATTAGATTGTGATTGAACTTTAGATAAGATCGTGACATCAGCTACGCTATACCCTGCAAATGTAGGAGCATAGATAGATGATAGTCCCTCTTTAATATCCAAGAACAAGTCAGAATCTTTCCAAGGCTTAACAGATAGTGTTGCACCGTTAAAATAACGGATTTCATAGTCACCCAATACTTGATTGTTTTCAAAGTAAGGGTTAATAAAGACACGTCCCTCTTTGTCAAGGTCAGAGCGAATTGCATCTTCAAAGAAGATTTCATTGCTACTCTTTGTCTTTAGTCTATCCTTTTCAAAGAATAAAATATCAGATGATACCGTAGTACCAGCTAACTCTTTGAAAGCAGAACTAGGTAAGCGTACACCACCGAGGAATGCTACCTCGTCTTTGATTTCTTTCAAAATTGAGTTAGAACGCTTATTAGCAGTACCCATAGAGGTAATAAAACCAATCACACCGTTCTCATGCAGCAAGTCGACTGACTTTCTTAAGAAATAGTCATGGATAACATAAGGCTTCTCGTAGTTTGTATCAGAAATACGAAACTCAGAGAATGGCACGTTAGTCATGATTAAGTCAAAAGGTTTACCGTCAAATTCGACTGTTTCAAATCCTTGGATAAGGATTGTTGCATCTGGGAACAGTTGTTTAGCAATCTGGCCACTAATTGTGTCCAATTCAACCCCTACAAGAGTAGACTTCTCTTGAATTTCTTTGGGCATAGTTCCAAAGAAAATACCAGTTGCCATCGATGGATCAAGAATGTTTCCACCTTTGAAACCATTTTTGATAAGGTAGTCCCACATCTGCTCGACAATGCGAGGATCTGTATAGTAAGCAGTTAAAGAACTTCTTTGCATAGATTGATACTCTGTTGGAGTAACGAGGTTTTCCAAGCGCGTGCGCTCTTCCTCAAACTTGCCAGTGTATCTATCAAAGAACACGTTAGCAAGTCCACCCCAACCGACATACTTTGCTAAAATTTCTTGTTGCTCTGCAGTTGCTTGTTGTTGAGTTTCCTCTAACCTTTTTACAAGCGCTACTGCTTCTACATTAGCGCGGACTTTTTCCGCATCAGTTTTTGGAAAATTAAATCCTTTGAAGTTAAAATTTTTCATTGTTTCCTTATAAAATAAAAAGGCCATGAATTATATCACGACCTTTTCCCTTTCTTCCTTTTAATTTAGACTGCTATCTTATGCTTTTTAGCAAATGAAAGTAATTTCTTAGATGCTTCCAGAGCATCATCAGCAGCAGCTTTATTTTGTTTTCCTCTTAATTGAACAATCTTTCCATTACTTATTTCTAAGGTATAGAGTGGATTGTCAATTTTCTCTTTTTGACGGACAAAAACAATAACAGTTTCACCACTAGCAACACGGTCAGCATAAGTACCGACACAGTGGCTTAAGATTTTACCTTCTTCTTTTAACTCTTGCAATTCTTTAGGTAGGACAAAGGTATAATTACCGATAGTCTGTTCCAATCCCAAGAGTTTCTGAAGTCTTTTGTGGTATCCTTGTCTCTTGATCTCGTCCTTCATGTTATTGTAATTAGTAATTGCTAATTTATGAGCCTCGTTGAAATTTTTTGGCATAATTCTGAAGTCACCTTCAAAAGCTATACCAAGTTTTTCAAGCATGTTTCGGTAGTCCCTATATTCATACGCTTTCACTGAGTTTTTGATAACCCAATTTTGAAAGCGAATAGGTTTTATCCCCTTTGGAATATATTGTAAGTCTCCTGCGGTTCTGAAATATTTGTTGAACCCAGGTAATACCTTTCCACCTAATGCTTTTTCTAGCTCTTTTCTAATCTTATAGTCCTCAAAACCTTCGTCTGAATTTTTGAAAACATTTTTATGTGTTCGTAAAAACTTAAACGTCAGCTTTCCCATGTGAGCATGACAATGAGTATAACTGTAACCATACCCATATGTTATCCCACCAATCAAATCTTTGTGAATACCACGCGCATTTATTTTCTGCGCATATTCAATGATAGCTCGATATTTATAGATATGAGGCATCATCGTTGGTAAACAAAAAAAATATTTTGATAAGGAAATAGATTCTTTGATCTTAGTAAAGTCTAAGTATTTTAGCGCATCATTCTTTTTGAAACGCTTGAACACATCCTCTAAAGATTGTAGTAGCCAATAGTCTGAGTAAGCTCCTCTAAAAATACCAAGCATCTTTAGTCCAGGCACATATTCTGTACCGTAGTAGTGAACACTTAATCTGATATGTTCTTTCTCAGTGAACTTCTCAAAGTTATAGAGAGTGACAGAGAAATTCTCTTGTCCGTTTTCAAAGTATTGTTGAATACGGTACATTTGAAACTCAACTCTAGTCTTTGAAACTCCTACCCAGAGGAAATAGTCATGAGTATCCCAGAAATCAAGTTTGCTTTTCTTTGTCAGACGCTTTTGAATAACTTTAGCATCTTTTTGAGTGCGTTCAGAACTAACAATCTTGTCAGTTTTATTTTCCCAAATGTAGATAGGAAATTTCTTATAACACTCCGTAAAGAAAGACTTAGGAGGTCTTAAAGCGTTTTTAATATGTTCGTTGTTAGAGTTAGTAAAATCAATCATTCTACTTCACCTCCAAACAAATCAAATGTCACTTGCCCACCTTTTTCAATTCTGAGATTTTTGTCTTCTGCAACTACTTCCAGCACCTCTTCGACTTTTGGAACTGAAGCTAATTTTCTACGTAGCATCTCACTAGCAGTCAGATTAGCCATAGGTTTTGGTTTCTCAACTTCAATATGTTCTAACTTAAAGTATTCAACCACCCACTCAAAAACTTTCGTGTGATGCAATGCTGCACCATGCACGCCAGTTACCTTATGTTCCATTGACTGATATTGCTTAAAAGCAAGATCATATGCGTATTGATACGCTCCACCAATCGAGCGACCTTCTTTTAAAATACCAGTCACTAAATCGATGTCATAAGGCAACTCGTCACAAAGTAAATTGTGAATCAAGTCAAGGTCTGGTGAGTGTGGCTCACTCAGTTCTTCCAAAAGTTTAGCTTCAGCTAGAGTAAGCATAAACTCATTCACTACTGCTACTTTTCTTTCAATAACATTTTTCATTTTTAACTTCCTCCATACTATCTTTTAGATAGCTTTTTTAATACAAAAAGACTATGCGCGTGAGTTATCAGTTACATAGTCTATACTTCCTTAATTAAATGATATTTTTAAAACTTAAAAATTGTGAGCTTTGACGGTTTGTGTCAAAGCCTCTTTACTTAGCAAGAAATCATCTAAGCCTTTACCAATTTCCCAGGTAAAAACAGACACTTGTTTGTTTTTATCTTGTTGGTGAATGTATTCGATAATTCTCTTCAAGTAAGTATAAACAGCATCATTATCCTTGAAATCACTATCAAATGCGAGAAATACTCTAGCAAATGTAGTTTTTTTCAAGTGATATGCGACTTGTTTCCAAGAGTTCACACCTGCCATTGCTAAAACTAAGGTAGAACCCAACTTCTCTAATCGAGTGTTTGGAACTTGCGTAGCGATAATATCGCCCTTCAGCAGTCCCTCAGTTACAATGACGCTTTGGCAAAGCGAAATAAGGTTAACTAAACCGTTCCCGTTTTCGTCAAATCTAGCTTGCGCTAGAACAAGGTCTGGAAAAGCATAGTGCGGAACATTTTTAGCACCGCAGCCATACTCTTTAGACGATGTTGACAGCCAGACATATTTAGCTGATGTTTTTATCTTAAAAGATAAGCCATTCGGAAACGTTAGTTGTTTCTTTGGCGTAGTTCCCTCAGAATACACATCATAGTCTGGATACATGTAGATAGTGTAATGGTATTGACCGTCTACATGTTTAATGACAACCCTAGCTTTATCTTTCCAGATATCATTGACTTCAGCACTATATTTCATAGAAGCCTCGTCAACTCTAATCTGACCGCCAATAATCTGACCAAACTCATTTCTGTTTGGAATAAAAATTCCACGGTGAGTTGGCATGAAGATCGGCGTCTGGTTTTTAGTATCGTACCAGAACCCAGCGACACCTTTCCAAGCGTCACGGCTTAGTCCATTCTGTTCAAACAAATCTTCCCAGACAGTTTTACCGACGGTCTTATCGCCAACTGTTTCTTTGGTCTTGATTTGTTTTCTCAAGGTTTCTTCTGTAAAAGAAGCATAACCTCTTAGATAAGTCTGGTCTAAACTAAAACCTCTTTGCATCATCAGATGTGTTAAATGCTCGTTATCTAAACCGAAAAGCTCGATTACAAGCGAATACACCTTATGTAATACATTAGCAGGCGCTTGCTCTAGTTGTGGGATTTCCACAATTTCAATGTCCTTAACGTTTGAACCGTCAATGACATATTCAGTAGCGCCAGCAACACTAGGCTTGTCCTCGTCTAATTGACGGCAGCAATAAGCCTTTTTACAATCTGATGCCAGAAAGCACCAGTCCGTTTTTTTACAGATAGGACAAGGGAATGTTCTATCTACTCGCAGAAACGTTTGTTTCCCAATTTTAAAAGTTTTCATATAACTTCCTCCGAACCCTTTTGGGCTTTCTTAACTTTCTATTTTTTTCCATGAGATAATGTATTCTCGACACCTATCAATTCAACATTACCTAGAGCTAACATAGGCTTGCCAATCATCCACACGGACAAAAGCCTCACCTACCCCTACACCGTTGTCTTTTAAACACGAAAAAAAGAGCCTACAACTCAATACACCTATTTCCCTCAGTCCCTATCCAGTAAGTCCTAGAGTTACTCTCTATGTTCTGAGAACATAGAGAAAATAAGTGGTTAAATCTTCTGCTCTTTACAATTCTTTCAATATCTAAAAACAACTCATGCAATACACGACACTAAAACACCAAGCACGGATTGGTTTTATATTTAAATAAGTCTTAGTTGAAAACAAGTAATCTGCTTTAGAAAAATAAAATGATCTAAAGGCTATGCAGTTACAAGAAGTTTTTATCCAGACACCTGTCCAGACAGACATATCATAGCGATAAGTCTTGAAAATGTAAAATATTTTTACCCCCTTAGTATATCACAGTTGCTGCAGATTGGCAAATAGATTTTTTCTACTAAACATAAAAAAGACAGTGTATTTCTACACTATCTTTTTGGTTGTTTATTGTCTAATCTAGCTAGCATTTCTTGTTTTTGGTGCTCCAGTTCAGCCTTCGTCTCATCGCTCGTGGTATTTACATAGTTAGGATTTGACCACGAAGGAACGTTCGTTTTCTTGGGTTTAGTTGGTTTTTTCTCGTCTAATCCAGCTATCAATTCTAGTGTTTGTTGTTCTAGTTTTTTCCTTTCTTCTTCTTCTGTTGTATTTACATAGTCAGGATTAGACCAAGAAGGGACATTCGTTTTCTGAGGTTTAGAAAAAATTTCATCTTCTGCTCCTTCAATATCTTCTAATTTCTTAACACCTTGCTTTTCCCAATTTTCAAGCATTTTGAAAAGCCACCCAGCACCACGCTTCTTATCCATGGCTACTCTATCTAAAGCCTCTTCTACTACGTCATCAGACATACTTTCGCAGAATGCTATCAGTCTTTTTCTATTGTTTTTATTGTCATACTCTTTTTGACCGCTAAAGGTTTCTAGGAACTTTTCGATAATTCGTGTATGTTCTATTTGATTATCTGGTGCATTCAACTGACTTGTAAATGTAATGTTGTTCCCATCTATTCTTTTGATATAGTTTAAATCTACTGAGAAAGGCTTAAAGGTGAATGTATATTTTATTATTTTTCTTTTTCTTCGCTCGACAGTATATTCTAAATCTCTAAAGATTGGTCGTCCGTCAGAATATGTAAGATTTTTCAATTCTTCGATTGCTTTATTTAAGATTTTTATTTTTTCTTTTTTTGCAGACGGAGTAATGAATTTCATTATGACATTTTCAAACTCTTCTGCCTCTATAGGTATTGGATGCGTGAAAGAACGATACTCAGATATCCATCTATATAGGTTTTGGGCATACTTATTTAGTTGATTATGGAGTTCTCGTCCAAATTTTAAATATTTTGTTTCAGACCAATTTTCGTTATTAAATAAATCAGCAATACTTTTCTTTTTTTGGATAACATTGCCATCTTCGTCTATTATCTCATCTTGATAAATAGAGTCTGATATATGAACGGTTAATTCTTGATCGATATGATTTACGTCAAATTTATCCGTAAATAGAAAGTAATCATAAAAATGACTTTTTCCATTTTCATCTACCTTGATAAGTTTTCTATATGAAACTCTATGTATTTTCAGTAGGAGATTTTCTATAAATTTGTCGAAATGACTACCAGTGTTAGCATAGTATCGTCCTTTACTGTCTTTCATTACATTATCAGACATATAGGCAATATCTGTATATGAAATAGTTATTCCTTCTGGAGAGTATCTATCTCGGATTTCACCTAAAAGAGCATATACAACATTTGCCTCGTTTTTAGATAAATCACCAAGATTAAAATATTTTGGGAAATCTCTATCATATTGAATAACTGCTCTATATTTTTTTTGATTTTTTTCTTTTGGATAATTCATGTTTTTTCACTCTTATTTTTTTAAGTTTATCCATGTCATATATCACCTAAACTCTTATTTTTTTAAGGTTATATATCTAATTCAATGGATATTCATGTCATATATCACCTAAATTCTCATTTTTCTAAGGTTTTAGATGATTTTTAATATATTTTATCATGTTTTACCTTTAAAAAAAAGAGTGAACCTTAAAAAAATAAGAGTGAACCTTAAAAAAATAAGAGTAAACCTTAAAAAAATAAGAGTAAACCTTAAAAAAATAAGAGTGAACCTTAAAAAAATAAGAGTGAACCTTAAAAAAATAAGAGTGAACCTTAAAAAAATAAGAGTGAATACCGTGGAAGTCTTTGATATAATTGTTTTTTTACCCCCCTCTAACTAAATAACTTAGCTAACTTAATTAACTAGAGTAATCAATAACTATTATTAACTGACAGATATCCAACTTATCCTATCATACTTTGATTTACTAATGATTTTTTGTTATCCTAGTATTATAGAAAAAAGAGAAAATGAAAAGAATTTATGAATAAATTAGAACAGAATTATCAAGAATTGGAGAGCATCCTTTCTCCAGATATTCATTTATACCTAGATTACTTTTTCACTACGAATAAAAGGAACACCTCTAGCTACTATAAGCTAGTTGAGTTGAGAAAGTTTCTGGACTTCTATGCAACTGAATATCTAAAGAAATCTATCAGCGAAATCACTATGGACGACCTAGAGCAGACGCCTCTTGATGCAGTCGTTGATTATGTAGGCTCACTAAGGGTCAAACCAAATGGAAAGAAACTAGTCATTAAGATTTTGAGTGCCTTCTGGAACTACTATACCGTGGCATCTTTCACAATCGAGAAACAAGCACCTCACTTCTATCGTAACGTGATGAACGAGTGGGAGGTTGTTTATGGTGCTACTACTCTTTCCTCACAAAGCAAACCAAAGGAAAACACAGGCTATATCGAGAGTTACAATCTTCAAGAAATCCTTGACTATCTGGATATGATTGATAATTCTCTTGTTACCTACCTTACCAAGACAAAAGCACGAAATTGGGAGCGAAACAAGGAACGTGATTTAGCTATTGTTGCCTTGCTTGCTGGAACTGGAGTTGATATTGAACAACTCGCACAAGCTACATATCGAGATATCGACCTTAAAAAGAGAACTTTGAGTGTTTCTACACATAGAGGGGAACTCATTCAAAAGTCTATCATTAAGGAATTTATCCCTTATATCGCGCCTTACGTCAAAGAACGTAAGAAATGGTACAATACTGTTGCTACTTTTGGCTCACTATTCTTGAACTACAAGAAGCAGCCACTATCCTCACAAGGTATTGCATCCGTGATCCATAGGATTTCCACGGTTGCTAAGAAACCTTTATCAGCTATCATTCTAAAACAGACACACTCAGTCATTCTCTTTGAGAAAAACAAAGACTTGTCTGACTTAACAACGGCAGAGTCACAACGATTGACTAAATCTATAAAAGAAAGAGGGGGAATACTATGAGAGATAAAGAAAGAGGTTGTGGGTTAGGTTGCCTAAAGAATTTCATTATAGGACTACTGCTTATCGCTTGTGGTTTTTGGTTAGGAGATAGAGTTGGAATAAGTCCTATTGATATCTTCAATCAAGTATCCTCTTTTGTCAAGAATTCTGGAGCTATCGAGGACTTTAATAGTCAAGCAGATAAAGTAAAGAATAAAGTAGAGGGCGCAGTATCAGAGAATAAATCAGATACCTCTAAGGACACCTCAACTACTTCTACTACTTATACCCCTCTAGCATTCAATGGTAAGAAGCAACTAGAGCTTGGAGAGTATGACAGTCTAGGACGAGCAACATACTCGCATATTCAATTAAACATCAAGGACGCACCAAAAGAGGAACGCGAAGGAAAAATCACCTACGATCCTGTCGGTTGGCACAACTACAAACTGCCAGCCACTATCAATGGTAAAAAGACTGAAAGTTGGCTTATGAACCGAGGGCATCTAGTAGGTTATCTGTTTTCTGGATTGAACTCAGAGGGGAAAAACCTTGTACCAATCACACGTTATCTAAACGCTGGTACAATGGACGATAAGAAGATTGACCGCAGCAACTACTACTCTATGATTTTCTATGAAATGAACCTCAAAGAGTGGCTACGTGATAACTCAGATAAATACCTGGACTATTATGTAGTCCCTATCTACCAAGGCAATGACCTACTACCTAACAAGATTGCTATGTACTGGACTTCCTTTGATAAGAATGGCAATCAACAAGCTATTGAGTTGAAAAGCAAAGGTCAAGCGACCACAGAGGGCAATATCTCGTATGTTATACTGGATAACACTTCCCCTAATGCAACAATCAACTACGCAGACGGAACTGCTGAAGCTAAATAGCAACTCTAAAAGATGAATGTTTTACGCATTCGTCTTTTTTATTTATCAATACAGTATAAAATAAATACTCTATATTTATTCTATAAATAATAATTATTTATTAGGATAAAATAAATCCATTTTATTTATTTATTATTTATAAAATAAACTCTTATTATTTCTTTTAAATTTATTTTTTAAATATTTTTTATTTATTTCTTTTGACAACCTCAACTACTTCTGCTATAATGTAGCTAAATAAAATAATACATAGGAGAATTACAAATATGAAGATTATCAGTTTTAATATTGAGGCTGGAGGAGTTGGAAAAACTGCAATATGCGTCAATGCTGCTTTCTTGCTTGCGAGCAAAGGGTATCGTGTCCTTGTTCTTGGGACAGATAGAAGCATGAACTTAACAAATCGTATGATTGGGTATTATGCGCGAAAGAATGATTTAGACACAGACGAGCTGCTTGCTAATATCAAACCAGAAAATACAGTTGAAATGCTTTTCCAACGTTTACCGTTTTCACCTATTAAGATCACTGACAACATTGACTTAATTGCTGAAACAAAAACACTCTATAACCTATCCGATGTAAAAAGTTTCTCTTTACTACATTGGTGGTGGGATGTAGAAAACTATCTTACAGAAGAGTATGACTATATCTTAATTGACACGCATAACGACCAGTCGGAGTTTACTAAAGCAGTCTTTGCAATTTCTGATATCGTCACTGCAATCATTAACAAGACTGAAAAAACTTACGATAAAAAAGTTGCCGAAGTTAGAGCATTACTCGAAGTTGTTAAAAACGAAAACAGAAGTCGGACAGAAACGTTTGTGAATGCTAGAGTAGTCGTACTTGCTAACATGATTGATAAAGGCACTTTAGGAAAGCAAATGCGTAACATGATGAATAAACTAGTCCGAGAATATCCAGAGGATTTTGTTGGTTGTATTGAGGCGCGAGAGAGTTTTCCTAAATCAGATGCCTTGTATATGCCGCTTTGGGAATATCGGAAATATGACAAAGGGGACTGGAGCTTAGATAAGTTCTATCGTGACACAGAACGCCTTTTGTTGAAATTGGCTGATATGTAATAGCATTAAATAAATAATAACTATTTAATTTTTAAATAACAATTATTTACTAATTAAATACATAATAAATCATAACTAAGGAGAAGATTATGCCAGCTAAACGTCCATCAGATTTTGAAACAAAACCAGTGAAACCCTCTTTTGAAAAACGGAATAAGGATATCAAGGATAATTTATTATCGGAAACACCTACCCAAATCGGAGTGGTAACATATCCAGAAAAACAAGAACCTAAAAAAGAAAAGAAACATATCCCTGCTTTTCAGTTGAAGCCAGATGAAACCATGCACGAAAACCTAGAAGCTATTAAAGAGCTTTTAGGAACAAATAACAAGACTCAAATTGTTAAACAAGCAGTTGCATGGTATAGAAAGAAATTAGAAAAAGAATTATTGTAATTGTAAATATTAGGTATTTATAAAGTAAATAAAAAGAATTTATTTTATAAATCACTTTCATTTATTTAATGTACAAACAAATATAGGAGAAGAAGCATGATGTATGTAGTTCCCAGTGTAGTGTTACTCTTTACACTCATTGGAATTTATCAAAAGAAAATCCGAACCAGCGCATTGGGAGTAGTAGTTCTACTCTATATGATCGCCCTAGTTTTTGAAGTTATTTTTTAATCAAACAAACGAAATCCCATAGGCTAAAATTGGCTTGTGGGATTTTGTCTATCATAGCTTGCAATTTATAGTGGGTAGAGGTTAAAATATAACATATAGAATAAAATAAAATTTAGGAGATATTATGCTACCCTTAAAAATCATACAGGAAAACCACCCAAGTGCGTCTTACTTAACTAAAGACAAAAAACGTATCCGTGATATTGTTGTCGCTGACAAGAAGAAAGGGGATGTATTTTGGTACGATTACAGTAAAAAAGATGAATACAAACTAGAATTTATACCAAAAAACTTGGTTGCTGAAATCAATGACCTATCCAGACCATTTATAACGGATACGCGACCACAGGCATATCGTGATAACATTGCCAGGACAAAAGTATTTCCAGCATTGGTTGAAAGCGTGATTGAATCCATGCCTACACCACACGAAACAGACGATAGCAAGATTGTCTTTAAAGACTACCTTGTTTTAGTTCCTCTTAACCCTATTTACGCTGAACTGAAAGTCTATGTCCCTTCTGATAAAGCAGGTATGCTTAGAATCCCTCGTACTAACATAAGAGATATGGTAGGACGATATGTAAGTTGTAAGATTATCAACTTACAACGTTGTGTATTGCCTAACTCATATGATACCAAAACGATCTGGAACAACTTCTATGCTGAAGGCAGCATTGAGAAAGCCGAACAACTAGCATGCGCTGATATTAAAGCGACAGTAGCAGAAGCACAAAAAGGCGAAGTGAAAAACAATGTTATTCTCAATCAGAGAGTTATCGAGCGTATGAAAGAAGAGAAAGCCGAGATACTTTCTCGTACCTATAATGGAGTTATCGCTCAAACAAGCAATCGTGGTATCTACGTTGTTTCTACTGAAAAGGAATATCATTACTTTACTGTATTTATTCCTAGAACAAAAATTAGTTACTTATACGAATCAGTAGTCCCTACTGCATCTTTAAAATTCAAAATTGGTGAGCAAATCCAGTTCAAAATTTTACCAGAACAGATTTACTTACAAGGTGGAGGACTGGAGAACCAAATCGTCGCTGACGCTAAGTGTTTAGAAGTTCCACCAAGAGAGCGTATTCTTAGATTGATTGACGAGAATAAGATAGTGGGAACAACTCACAAGGCTTATGTAGTCGCTTATGACGTTACACGTGGACACAGAATTGAGTTTGAAGATATAGCAGGCGCGATTGTCAAACTTAATGCTAACGCACCAATTACACCAGACTTTGTGATTAAACAAACGCCTATCTTTGTTAAAGTTGAAAGAGCAAGAAGAGTTCCTAGTCCAGAGAATGATCCGAGATATACAGTGTACTGTTCTTATATCTCGGATGCTGGAACAAAGGAAAAAGCAGTTAGTGCGTTCGAGTTCTAATTAAACCAGAAACGAAACAAAGACTTTGTTTCGTTTTTTTGAAAGGAGTATCATGGTACACAACATTTTTTCTTGGATAATATTATTTTTCCAGATTGTCCCTTGGATAGTAGTAGTGGTAGGATTGTTAGTTTGGTTTATCAACCGACAAACCACGAATATCAAGTGGAAATATCTATCGTCCCTTTGGGTGATTATCGCTTTAATTGTTATTTACTTGTTTAGGTTCATACCTTTACTAGCTATGTCCTATCTTGAAACTATGAAAGTCAGTTCTGGTGACGCATCGGAAATGTTTAAGGGGATGCTCACAGTTATCCAATTCTTGATAGTTGCAGTTATCTGGAAATTTGCTCAGATACAGTCAACTATATTCTACTATCAGCAAATCATAACAGAGAATGAAAAGCATAGCAGCGGACTTCAAAGACGGTTCTTTCTTTTCGGAGGGATTGCTTTAACCGTATTGACCGTAGGCATCATTGAAATGCTTAAATTTATTTTTTAGAAAAGAGGCAAGATTATTGAAATTCATTCTAAAAAGACTTCCATATTCAATAAATAGAAAGGCTAGTTTTGACTATGTACTTGTCGCTTTGAGAGGTACACTTGCATTCTTTTTTGTAGCAAGTAGTGGACTAGCATTATTCTCTTTAATCACCCTTATTTTTGGTTATACAATATCAGACACTTCTTATAAGGCTCTATTTTTCGCTCTACTGGCTTTTACAAGCGTTCAGCTATATCTGGGGATCTGGCACACTAGGATAACGAGCAGGCAAGTATATGAACCTTTTAAGCGTCCTAATAAGGTCAAGAGAGTTAAACGTGTTGAACTAATGACAAAGGGGTTGCTTGCTTCTTTTGGAGGGGCAATAATCGCACAATTAGGTTTGATCATTCTGACGATTAGCAACTACATTTTAAAGACATTATCAACTACTTATCATTCAGCATCACTCTTCAGCACACATAACGAAACATTCTTAGGTTACAACAACCAAGAAAGTTTACTTGCTTCACCAATACCATTTATATCACCAGAATTGTATAATGCAATCCTAGTGATTGCACCTATCTTTATCCTAGTTATCTTGTATGCAAACTCTTATATTTTTGATATTAGAAAGTATCACAAATTAGTCGAGCAATGGATAAACAGACGATTTTATAAAGACGAGTGTATCGAACACTTAATCTTTGATACAGAAGCTAAAGGAACTTTCTCTTTAACTATCGGTATCAACTCAGAAACACAGTCACCAGTCATCATGGAGCCTAACACTCTAGCTTTAAATACTGCATTCTTTGGATTGATTGGTACAGGTAAATCATCATCACTTGCCAAGCCTATTGTAATCTCAGTATCACAAAACTTTGCTATCTATTTACGTGAGTTTGGTAGTTACGTTAAGAGAGTACAAAAGAAAGTGAAACGACTTCCTCTTTCTGATAAAGCCAAGAAAATCAGAGAGAAAGAAATGATAGAGGAATGGTTTACGAAAGGACTAGGGAAAGACCTCGTAAGTGGTTTTTATCTGAATGAACCAACAGGGGACTTGGTAGGTGACAGTCGCTTTATTTTAGAAAAGGTAGGAATACCTAAAAAGGCTATCTGGGACATTGATCCGTTAAATCCTTACACGGATGCAATCAATATCTTTGACGCAGATATAGAAATGGCATCATCACTTGCTGCAGACCTCTTTAGAGATTTCTCGGAAGGGAATAATAGTAGTGGTAATAGCTTTTTCCTTAACTCAGAAGAGGCACACACAAAGAGCCTTGTAACGCTTCTGATAGCTTCGTCAAAAGTACCAGACATAGATATCAATAAGCACCTAAACGGAGGCGCACCGACCTTCTCAGAGTTCTATCAACTACTAACAGATAACAACTTCATATTCTCACGTGTCAACATTCTACGAGTACTCTATCAGAAAGAATTGAGAGATTACAATAACTGGAAAGCTGACTATGAAACAAGGTACGAAAAAGCCTTTGACGAGTGGGTAAATTCTGGTAGAGATAAAGAACTTTTCAGAGGAAATCAACCACTAGAATTATGGAATGAAGGGCGAGAGTTAGAAGATAAATTCTCAGAGATTAGCAACCTAAAAAGTGCTATTGATTATTTCACTAAATCATACTATATCGACCAGAGAACAAACAAACCAGCCTTTGCCTTTGATGCAAATATCCAAGGTCTTGTGGCAACTATCCGTAGGCTTGCAATGGATAAACGTGTCAGACGTGTATTCTTTTCTCAATCAACTAAAAACATTGACGTATTATTGAAATACGGAGGGGTGCTATTAGTCAATTCTGCATCTGCCGAATTGGGAGAAAATAATAGTAAAATGGTTGCCCAAGTCGCTGAAATCATCATGCAAAGTTCTGCCTTTAGACGACTGCCTAACAAGTATCCTTTATTCGCATTTATCGAGGACGAAAAGAACTCATTCTTAATGACAAGGGATAGTGGATTTATTGATAAAAACCGTAAAGTTAGAACACCAGTTATTCACTTTTATCAGAACTACGAGCAAGCAGTTGCAACGATAGGAGTAGAGAAAGCAAACGCACTTTTCCAATCTTACCGTAACGCATTTATGTTCCAACAACAAAGTCCAGAAACAGTAAACTACCTAAACAATCGTGCAGGGAAAAAGTGGGCACTATCTTCTAGTTTTCGTGGAGCAGAGGGAAGATTATTAGCTTCCAATGACGATAACAAAGAGCAGTTAAGTGAAACAATCGAAGAGGTTGACCAAATCACACAAGCTGACGTTAGCAAGCTAGAAGAAATGGAATTTTTAGGTATCATGGTAGTAGAAAATGAAGTAAGCGAACCTATGAAAGTTACCTCAGTACCAAGTTTCAAAATGCCTATTTTCACTGATAAAAATTATCAACCAGAGTTCGATATTTCCAAGAAGAAAGACAAAGAAGTTTTTGAAATCTGGCAGAATTGTGTTGATGAATTTTATATCGAAAACATCAAAAAAACATCTTACTATGAAGATGATTTTACACCAGAAGAGTGGCAAACTTTATTGGAAGTTATCAACCCTATCAATCTATCTTTAGCATCTTTTGACAACCAAGACGAAGAAGAAAATGCCTTTGCAGTTGGAGAAGAAAGAAACAACTATTCTAAACAAGATCTCGGAAAAAATAAAGACATAAAAGATGATAGAAAAGGAACTACTACGGATTTATACAAGGCTTCAAAATCTGAAACTTTAGACGGAGAAGAAGTACATATAGAAGTACAAACTGACGAACCGAAAGAAGTAAAAGAAGTTATTCCAGAGGTTACAAAAGAACAACCAAAAGAAGAAATCAATCCAGTTGATAGGATACAAGAAATTGATAAAACTATCCGGCCAGAGAAACAAGATACAGTCGCTCAAAACGTTCAATCTTATACCGACTTAACAGAAGTGGTAGAAGAAAAAGAAGATATGTTTTAAAAAACAAAAGCTAGTGAACCATCACTAGCTTTCTTTGTTATCCTTGTTGATTTTGCTCTTGCGATTTTTGGTTTTTAATCGCTTGTTTTTTATTCTGAACATCCTTAGAAATGTTCTTTAGAATATCTTCAACAGTTAAATCTTTATTATCTAAATTGACAAGTTGCGCATAGGCTCTACCAATTTTCAAAAGCACACTTTCCTCATGCTTTTTACGGTCTTGTTTAATCTTTTCAATCTGTTTTTGTAGCTTCTCGATATCACTATCAAAAGTATCTAAAGACTTAGTTTTTACTGCCATGATTTTTTTCTCCTTTCTTTATGACTATTTCATTTTATCATAGTTTTTCAAAAAAGAGAAGTTATGATATAATCTTAGAAAAAGAACCAAGAAAAAAAGAAACCTTTAGGGGTTATATGAGGGCATCTAAACCCTTGATACAACTAATTGTATCTAGTTTTTCAAGTTCCCCGACAAACGTGTTTCTCAAAAAAAGAAACCTTGACTGCCTATATAGAGTGGTCTAAACCCTTGATACGACTGCTTGTATCCAGTTTTTCAAGTTCCCCGACAAACGTGTTTCTCAAAAAAGAAACCTTTAGGGGTTATATGAGGGCATCTAAACCCTTGATATAACTGCTTGTATCCAGTTTTTCAAGTAAGGGGACTTATGTGGTAAATTTTGGTTGTTTTTAATAAAAGTATTGATGAAAGGATAAAATTAGTGGTTAAAAGTATGTATAGTGGAGGTAGCACGGAGAAGAAAATAGAGCATGTGCCTAAAGATGCGATTGCTTATTATCTACCACACCCAAACGGAAATAAGAAAGTGTTTTTTACCAAGGACACACTCTTACTTATGTATCATCTAGTCCGTCTAAAATTCTTTTCAAGAGAAATGATTTTAGATCAGTATTACATCTTAACAGGTAAGGAATTATATAATGACGCATTGTATAATCTGATAGGAAATAGCAGAATGCCTATCTGTTATTTTAAGCCTAGCTATAATATCGGTTGTACTAAATTCATGTACGTTCCTACGGTATTTGCGACATGGCTATTGGATATCATTCAAGAGATACCTGAACTTGCTGAACTGACAGAGGTAACAGAGTTTAAAGGTTCACATTATAGCCTCATGACAAATAAAATGCGAGGGGGGACTTACGGTATTAAGAGTATCAACATTCATGACTTGAATACTCGTAAGCTGACACTCAAAATTGGCAGAAAGATTGTAGATCAGTCCACGGACTTTTCACCCAGAGAAATGAATATCACTTGTTTCTTTCCTACCAATCCGAAGCTCATATCACTTGTACCAGATGCAGTAATTTTTGTAAACGGCCAGAGGTATTTCATCGAGTACGATAGGAACACAGAGCAGCACTATAAACTGCTCGGAAAGATAATCGGATATTTTGAAGAGAAGTATTATAAAGGCGATACAATCTTCTTTGTGTTTGCGAATATATCAGAGCCAAAAGATAACCGTCTGCATAAGCGCGTGGTGAATTTTATTGACAATTTATATACCGTACCTTTTAGAGATAGTGGTTTTTCTTATTATGAAAAAGCACAAGGGAATAACGTGACATTGTTTGCTCTTCCAGAGGTCAATGCACTATCCCAAATCACAGAGGTTATCATACACGATTTAACGATAGACGATAGTCCGGAAAATGAAAGATTGTTAGAGAAGTGTAAGAGTGATGATATCTTACCTTATGATGTAGTATCGGCTGAACTAGTAGAAGATAATGATAGTCCATTCTCTTTAATCTTGACTTACATAGATGATTATTTTGATGAGAAAAAAATGCCACTTATAAAATTAAATTATGGTGACGTTAGCAACCATGATTATTTTGAAAAACTCTATGAGAGATACAAAGACGAATATACTATGGTTGGTTTACTTTTTTCTTCTGAGATTACAAAACAATACTACCAGATGCCTCACAGTGATTTTTTCATGGAACTTTATATCCGATAATTTCTATCATAGTGTAGAACTCGTTGCAATTTTTAAAAATATCCGATACAATGTATCTATAATCAGAACAGAAAGTAGGTGATGATCGTGGTATATCTTCACAGATTTTTAGGACAATGGTTAGACAAAAACCACTCTTCAGATAAATCCTCGATTATCCGAAAAGCATTGTCTATCGGTAGTGGGATTGACGAATATCTAAAACAAATAGAAGTGCGCAGACGGTTCACGCTGGCAGTAAATCAAGACCGATATTTTTATACCGTACCTAAAGAAATTGAAATCGGAGATACCAGGGCAGATAGGTATTATCGTTTGGAAATGAGAGGGTACGAAAACATAGTATCTAACACCGTCTTTTACGGTAACGGAACATCTATTCTAGTCAAGGCCTTGTTTGAGGGCAAGGGAGAGATTGAGCGTATTTATGAATACGAAACACTCGACCTATTCATAGAGGATTTAAGAGAGGAAGTAGCTATCACAATTAGTTGCACCTACAAACCTTGTTATGTTATTGCTAGTGACTTTGAAGTGTTTCGACCAAAGCTAGAACTAGGTAACATTTATTGTCACAATCCTCACGCGCCAAGGTATCGTAAACCTATCACGGAAGTAGAGATTTAAGAAAAAGAAAGGGACTTAACCATGACTACAAACAAATCAGCAAACGCAGCAATCACAAACCATGAAGAGCAGGAAAAAGTAAACTACTTATCTATGCGCTTCCTAGATATTCTGGAACTACCTTACAAGGAGAACAAGCGAACAATCGACATCACGTGTCCTTTAGAAGATAAGAATGTTATCGTTACAATCTCAGTCAAGGAACTAGACGAGCAGGGAACAGTACATCCTAGTCATGAGAATAAAACACTTATGGATATGATTGAGTTATTGTCTGAGCATCGTGCGCGTGAAATCGACGTAACTGTTCCACGGTTGAATGGAGAGGTAGTAGTAGCAACTATTAAAGTCAGCATCAAGGAAAAGACAGTCGCTTAATGAAATAGAAAAAGCAGTGAATCAAGATCACTGCTCTTTTTTTATTTAAAAAATAGTATTCTGTTTTTCTAGCTTTTCTAACAACTCTTTTAAAGTCATTTTTTCTGTACGATATCCTTTTAGACTTTCAATACCCTCTTCGTATTCTTTCAGCATTGCTTGGTAGTCCTCTTCATCTTCCAGAGCGTCAAATTCGATAATCTTTTCTCTGGTAGGACGGTCAGCATCTACATAGTCCACGATAAACTCACAACTATCATTGTAGAATGATTGGTATTTAGCAAAGACCATGAAATCATCACCGAATAAGTCTATATCAGCAAGACATTCTTTGATTAGTTCATCGCTATCGTAGGAAACCTTAATATCATCAACAGACCATTTTTCTTTCTTTGCTAAAGTCTGGAAAGCATCCCAGATATCCTCTAGTGTTTTGTTTGTCGGTAGAATACCGTAGCAGATATAATCAGTCATGACCTCAAAAAGATTGTCGCTATTATCAAGTTCACAAGGCACTTGATATGCAGGGTAACATTCTTGCACCTCGTCCTTGTATCTTTGGGAAATTTCTTCCCTAACCGCGCGTGCTTTTTTGAGATTGTCAATAAACTGTTCTTTTGTCAGCATCTAGTCACCTTTACTTTCCATTCTTGTCAATCCAGGTTTGCACCTTGATAAGTGTTTCAACCGTGATATTCTTAAACAAGCGTTCCTTGTTTCTTAACCTGGTGATCGTTGATTGAGATACACCAGCTTCCTTTGCTAAACGATAAGTAGAAACAGTCTTATCCATTAAGACTGCCTCTACCTTAGTAGTATCTATTTTCAAATCATTCCCTCGTTTTCTAGCAATTCTTGATTTTCGTAGATGTTTCCTACAACAGAGTAGCATTGAATGAAATCAATTAAAGGCCCAGAGATACCATGTGGATTATTTTCTTGGCAGTAATACATACCATCTTTGCTAATGACAGATACATACACCCACCCATCTTCTAGCTCAGAACCTTCATCTGTTAAAATATCCCCCTCAAAGATTTCTTGACCTTCCTTGTCACAAAGACCAGTTGACTGCATGCGGTATTTATCATCAATCGTCCAGCCTTTTAAGTAATTGCATGAAAGTTTTTTGCTATCGTTAGCATAGACATTACCATTCCAGATAATCAATTCATCATTAGTAAACATCTTTTGTCCATGTATATCCCACGCGCGAAACTTCAGTATCATTTTTCTTCCCCCTTGTGAAATTCAATCTTTGCAAAGTGTTTAGGATTTATCGTGATGATAGTTTCAGTAGGTTCAATCTGTTGTAGTTGGAGGCAAGGTATATTACCTACTTCTAACCAACCCAACATATCAGTTATATGCTTGTAGCTTTCCTTTACCTTGATTTCTTCCTCAAAGTAAGGATTTTTCAATACTATCCTAGTCATGTACTATCCCCCTTAATCTTCTTCATTCATGATCTCATTGAACTGTTCTTCGTCAATAAGACCTCGTTCAATCATTGTCTGGACTGTCAGTTCAATCTTAATCAGTCTGTTTAGTTCGTTGTTTGGTAATGTTGCCATAACTACATCTTTCATGTTATATCCTCCTAAAATAATTTCAGTTGTTTTCCATAATCATTAAGTCTTTCTTGAGCAAGGTGAAAAATGCTCCCATCAAGTTCACATCCAACATACTCAAAGCCTAATTCTTGGCAAGCAATCAAACTGCTTGCTGAACCGACGTGAGTATCGAGTATTTTATCACCTTCTTTTGCGTAAGTTTGAAGTAACCAAAGATAAAGATTTATCGGTTTTTGTGTTGGATGGATTCTAATTTCATTCATGGACTTATTCCCTTGTTGTATATGGCCTTCAGAGATTGATTTACCTTGCATCATACCATTCCACATATAGCGAAATAGGCGCGTGCTATCATGTAAGCTGCAGTATGCTAGCTCACAATCTGAAAAACTTGACTGACCATTAACTTTATCCCAAACGATACGGCCAGAACCAAAAGAATAATTAAAGTAGTTCACGCCCCAAATGATTTGATTTTTTGAAACTCTAAATAATTCATCGAAATAATCTTTATTTGGGACTTGCCATTCTGAAGTTTCGCCATAAAGCCTATTGACACCAATCTGACTGACTTTTCGACCATAGTATTTTCTTTTTTCTGGGCCAGAAAAATACGGTGGATCTACAATAGCTAAATCAAAATAGTTATCAGGATATTTTTTCATGACATCCATACAATCTTCATTGAAAAATAGATTCAAGTTACCACCTTTTATCCTTTCACTAATTTTTTTAGTTCTGGGTTTGCATACACATTCCCAATCACTGTTACCTTGTAATCTTCCACCAGTTCCTTTACTGTCAAAATCACAAGGTAATTTTTATCGACTTGATTTTCTTTAACCTTTTCGATAAACGATACAAGGAAACAAGAACCGTCATAGTCAATTTCAGCATAGGTATCATTGATTTTTAGGATGTCTCCCTTGAACATCTCGACATCGTTCTGGTCTTTGTATCCAGTCGCGCGTGATAGGATAACCTTATCAGCAGCAACTTTCTTTTCTGGCAACCCTTTAGCATTGCTTAACCAGACCTCGCCATTATTGATCCACACTTCACGTGGTTGGTACATGACGTTTTCTGTACCAGTTACCCACGCTCTATACTTTTGAATTTTCATTGTGTCCCCCCTTTTAATTTTTAGTATTAAATCCGTACTCACGGTCTGTTGCATTGTACTCAGCTATGTACTTGCTTTCTAACTCCAGTAAATCTTTTTCTGAACCTTCTTTCAGTACGTCTATAACTTCATACGTCCAATCTGTTATGTCGCTATCTTTCATTACTTCATGGAAGTAGCTATCAGATTGCGCTTTGAAATGTTGAAACCAGCGAAAGATTGGATGATTGACGGTCTTGCCTATATATACTCGACCTGTTTCTTTTTGGGTTATCTTGTAGATAAAACCAATTAGCTCACCTTCACGATAAGTCCTTGTATCTTCAGCAAGTTTGTCAGCGTAATACTGATCGCTATGTTCTTGGCAACAGAAGTAGAGGTTGCTATGACCGTTGTTTTTTAAATCAATTCTAGTAACTGGATTTAAACCACAGTATTTGCATGGAACCGGTTCAGTCCAATAAGTTTCCCAATGTTCGACCAGTTCATAAATGTTGACATAAAACAACTCACCTTCAACAGAACGTTGAGGGACTTTCTCAGAAAAGTATTCTGGGTAGTCCTTTTTAATCTGAGCTAATACGTCTTTTTTCGTGTCTAAATCATAGTACAATTTACGCTCTGTTTGTTCTGAATAGAAAGCATCTTTATTGTACTTTCTATGATTTATCCTTACAAACCAATTTGTCACATTTAACTTCCTTTAAGGCTTTCGCCTTTCCTTTCTCTATATAAGTATTATATCATAATATATGACGTACGGCAACTATTTAAACGGTGTTATCTTAATTATTTTTATTTTTTTTATGCTTGCCATGAGGGGAGAGGTATGATATACTAAGAGAGTAAATATTTATTTTTTACTTTCAAGACTTGTCGCTATGATATGTCTGTCTGGACAGGTGTCTGGATAAAAACTTCTTGTAACTGCATAGCCTTTAGAACATTTTATTTTTCTAAAGCAGATTACTTGTTTTCAACTAAAACTTGTTTTGATACAAAACCAATCCGTGCTTGGTGTTTTAGTGTCGTGTATTGCATGAGTTGTTTTTAGATATTGAAAGAATTGTAAAGAGCAGAAGATTTAACCACTTATTTTCTCTATGTTCTCAGAACATAGAGAGTAACTCTAGGACTTACTGGATAGGGACTGAGGGAAATAGGTGTATTGAGTTGTAGGCTCTTTTTTTCGTGTTTAAAAGACAACAGTGTAGGGGTAGGTGAGGCTTTTGTCCGTGTGGATGATGGTCAAGCCTATGGTAGCTCTAGGTAATGTTGAATTGATAGGTGTCGAGAATACATTATCTCATGGAAAAAATAGAAATATATAAAGCCTATCAATAAGATAGGTAAGGAGGAAGTTATGTTTAATAATTTTAGAACAGCACGCGCTTATGTGAGCGCACGTAAACAACAGAGAACTGCTCGACGCAGAACTTTCTGGGACGCAATCTCATTGACCGAACTCACTCCTAGCGAGTGGGCTAGCGAAAAAATGCTAGGTCAAGATAGTCTCCTTGATTTACGAGTGTCTAATGACACGATCAAGGGTAGAGAAAATCTTCCTAGATTGGACTACAAGTTAGGTACGCTACTAAACGGACGTCGTTACCGTTTAGGTGATAAAAAGAAACCTGCATCTGAGATCGTGCCTTTTCAACCACGGAAAGACGATGACGACTTGCTGAGCTCAGAAGAGTTCGAGCAGTTGTTGAGTACACTTTAAAAAGTGTTCTGTTGTTAATTTATTTATTTATTTTAAAAGCCTAAAGATAGGCAAGGAGGAAAACATGTACAATAAGGTAATTTTGATTGGACGTACTACGTCAGAAGCAGAACTTCGTTACACGAAAGACAATAAAGCAGTGGCACAAGTAACACTCGCCGTTAATCGCCCGTACAAGAGCGCTAACGGCGAACGCGAAGCGGATTTCATCCGCCTTGTAATCTGGGGAGAGAACGCAGAGCGATTCTCGAACTGGATTAAGAAAGGTTATATCGTGTCCGTAGACGGAGTTCTACGTACTCGTAGTTACGATAATCCGCAAGGTCAACGTATCTATGTGACCGAGGTTATTGTTAATTCGTTTGTCAATTTGACAAAACGTGACGATAATCAAGGTCAAGGTATGGAACAGACACAAGGTTTTGGTGATGCGTTTGGAGGAGGTTTCCCAATAGACGACGATTTACCATTCTAATCTAAAAAATCAAAAATAACTTATAATGTAATGTAAAGGAAAAAAAGACTATGCAAGGTATCACGCGCATAGTCTTTTTGTATTAAAAAAGCTATCTAAAAGATAGTATGGAGGAAGTTAAAAATGGAAACTAGTCTAGTAAAAAAAATCGAATCAAAGATTTCTGCAATCAAAAGCGATAGCACAAGAAGTTTATCAAAAGGTCAACTTGACCTACTTGTTAATACTAATGCGTCAAAACGCGCATTGGAGGACTTCCTTGAGGATGTTACTTTCGTAGTCAAGTACCAATAATAGAGGTAGTTTTATGGAAATGGAACTACCAATATTAACGGAGAAAAACTACTATGATGATGTATTCTATATGTCTAATAGTAGATTCAAGGAGTACATAGCTTGTCCGTTAAGGCAACAAGCTATTGACCTTGGGTTCTGGAAAGGGAAAAAGTCTACGGACGCTCTTTTGTTAGGAAACTACGTTCACTCTTACTTTGAGAGTGAAGAAGCTCACGCTAAAATCTTAGACGAGAATGGAGCAGAGTTGGTTTCTAATAGGGGAGCTACCAAAGGTAAGCTAAAGACCGCCTTTAAGATAGCTGATACAATGATTAAGACCTTAGAGAAAGATGAATTGTTTAACGCATTTTATCATGGAACTGAGGACGATATCGTTATTAAAGAAGCTATCCTTACAGGTGAGTTGGAAGGAATACCTTTTAAAGCAAAGGTTGACAGTCTGAATATTTCCAAGGCTTACTTTGTCGATTTAAAGACAATGGAGTCTATTCGGAAAGAAGCGTATTCACCTACTCTTAAAACGTACACGAAGCAAGCTATCTACAACATTGTAGAATATAGCTATCATATGCAGATGTACGTTTATAGAGAGTTGCTAATGCAGCAATACGGATATGAATTTACTCCGTACATTGTCGCAGTCAGCAAAGAGGGAGTACCAGACAAGGAAATCCTTGCTATAACTGATGACATCTTGGAAGTAGGCAGAGAACAATTTGAAGCACACGCTGAACTTATCCGCGAAGTGTTTCTTGACGGTGCTACACCAGACGGTTGTGGGCATTGTGATTTTTGCTTAACTCACAAGAAATTGGAAAGAGCTATCACGCTCGATGAACTACTAGAAAAATAATAAAGTCTGTTTATACAGATATGGAGGAATAGAAATGACTAATACTAACGCAAATTTTGAACAAAACACTGATTTACTTCAACGTCTTATCGACGCTGAAGTTGCTTTAAAGGTTAAAGAAAACATTGAAGGCTTAGAACCTGTTGAAAATACAGATAGGTCTGAATTGTTTGAGGCTCTTGCTCGTGCGCAAGCCAACTTCGACCAGGTTAAGAAAAGTGGGAAAGCTAATATTCCTACTAAATCTGGTGGAAACTACACCTATAACTTCGCTAAATTGAGCGATGTTTTAGCTGCAACTGTCCCAGCGCTTAACGCTGAGGGGATCTACTTTAGTCAGCATCCAAACTATTCATTGAATGGTAATGGAGCGATGGTGACTATTGTTAGCACCTTGAGTCACAAGTCTGGCGCTGAGATCGCTCACGAGAGCATTCCATTGTTCTATAATATGAACGATGCGAAGCAAGCAGGTAGTGTGATGACGTATCTACGTCGTTATGGCGCGTGCCAACTACTTGGGATTGAGGGTGACGACGACGACGACGCTCAAGTAGCAACTATGAACAACTCTTATAACAACTATAAGAGTAAACAACCAGCTGCTAAACAAGTGCCACGTCAAGCGCAACAAGCACCTCGCCAACCACAACAAGCACAAGGGCAGGCTAAACCAGTTGAAACTACTCAACCAGTAGCAGAACAACCAAAGCCAGAAACAAAATCAGTTGTTGAACCAGTTGTAGAAAAAACACAAACTGTTGAAACAAACCCAGTAGAGCAAGTGGAAACACCACAAGCGACTACTGAACCAACAGAACAAGTGGGCCAAACACATACGACTGAAACAAAATCAAGCGTAGTGGAAACTATGGCTATCCCAAAAGCGCCTAAACGCGACATGAGTGTCGTTTTCCAGAGTGGTTTAGATAGTGCCAAACAATTTGGTGCTACTGATGAACAACTCGCAGAATGGACTGCAATGACTCATGAAGAGGCTATCCGCGAAATGAGTACATTCGTTCGCGATAAAGCTAGCGGGAAGTAAGTAGATTAGTAATTTTATAAAGGAAAGAAAGACTATGCAAGGTATCACGCGCATAGTCTTTTGGTTTTTAAAAAAGCAATAGCAGAGCTATTGTATGGAGGAAGTAACATGAAAGCAGTAACAGGTATTACAGAGAATATCCAAATAGCAGAAAGCATGGAAGATGAAGATTTATTCGCATCTATGCTAGAGAACTTAACACGTGGACGATTGAATAGGACTGAAGTCTATGAGGTAGCAAGAAAAATGCTCGACAAAAGAGGTTTTTTTGCTCGCATAGATACCGTTTCTGTTACAGAGCTTATGGACTTTGGTCTTGAAGAACAAGAAGCACAAGCACTTGTATCCATAGCTGAAATCCTAAAGCGCTCATTGGTTAAGAAGTCTGAAAGAAAAGCTGTCTTTAGTAGCAAGAGTTTTGGTGCTAAGTTGATTGCTCAAATTGGCTCAAAAGAGCAAGAGCATCTAATGGCGGTCTATCTTAATACTCAAAATGAGATTATCGACGAACGTACTATTTCTATCGGAAGCAATAAACGCTCAGTGGCATCACCGTCAGACATTCTACGGTATGCAGTGAGATGTAATGCGTCCTCTATCATTGTAGCGCATAATCATCCGTCTGGGCACGTTGTACCAAGTAACCAAGATAGAGATTTTACAAAAGTTCTCATGGAATGCTCAAAGCTATTTGAAATTGTCTTGCTCGACCATATTGTAGTAGGTAGAGATACGTACTACTCATTTAGAGAGCAAGATTATCTGTTTGATTAAAGGAAGTCCGTAAAAACGGATATGGAGGAAGTATAATGAATTACACTGAATTACAAACTTTGTACTATCATTCGATGGTACAAGTAATGACAAACGTATTCTTTGGGATAATCGTCTTTATGGTTATCCGTAGAATGCTCCAAAATAAAAAAGCATTTAGGATGCTATCTATCGCAGTTCTAATCGTTCCTTTCTCAATATTGGCGATTGCTATGTCTATTCTGGACTATGTACGTCATTAAGAAGGAGGGATGATATGACTGATTTAGAAAAAGCACGGTGGCTGAAGAAGAACTATCGAGAGTACGCTCTTGAATGGTATCTCTCAGACCACGCGCGTCTGAATGCTATCTTCCAGAAAGAGTACAAAAAATACCTTTCTAACCTCAACAACCAACTTGTAGAAGAGCAGCAATCTCAATTCAATGAAATTGAAGAGAGGATGTTTAAAGCCTACAAAGAGGTTTACGGTTCTGACTATCTCGTAGATACGTTAATTGACCGTAGAGGTACTTTTAAAAAAGTACAGGAAATCCGAGACCTTTGGGCACCTGTACTCGCTCATTAAAAGGAGGAAGCTATGGAGCGTAAAGAGCAGATCGAGCTTGTCTATCACTTGTGCCAGAGAAAGGGCTTTACTTACTACAAACTAGAGGACAACTATAATGGAACTGGTATGGTGCTATTTACTGCATTCAATGCAAAAGATACACCTATTATCCGTTATCAGTTCTACCCTTGTGAAGTAAATGCAGTCACAAGCCTACTAGATAGCACACTGATAAGACAAGCAGAAGAGAAACGAAAGTTTCTATCGTTGTCGTTATCCAAAAGGATAACACAGTAGTCATATAAAGAAAACTATCAGAAAGATAGTATGGAGGAAGTAAAATGTTAAATTGTATTTACAACAATTCAGGCAATGACTTGAAAAGTGCTAGATTGCGATACAATAGCTTGCTAAAAGCTGGCTACAGTGTCGCTCTTCATGGAATGACCGATGAGGATTTCAAGAACTTTGAAAAACTCAAAATCAACCCCTTTGCTCATGCGAAAGAGGGTTGGAGGTTCATCATCTATGACGACCAATCTGGAAAGTTCTTTGTGGACGGTATGGAAGAAATGTCGCCTAGAGATTTTCCAGACTACTTTCGACCTCGGTTAGAGCGTCGGTTAGCTTTGGAACTAGCACTTGAAAGAGCTTATGCTTGCGGAGTGTAATAACTGTTAATGGAAAGAAAGACTATGCGCGTGATGATACTTGCATAGTCTTTTGGTTTTAGTAAGTCTGCATCAGCAGATATGGAGGAAGAAAGAATGTTTGAAGAAAAATACTACAAAAATAACACTGGCCACATGATCCAAGTTTACGCAGAGTCTAATATAGACGAAACTTCCAACCCAATGAGTTTGGATACTGCGTTTAACTTTAATATTTTTCATAATGGGTACGAAAGCATGCAAGAACACTCTTACAAAGGAGTAGATGATTGGTTTGATGCTCAGACGAGCGAAGGCGCATACTACTTATTGAAAGAGCAAGCAAGTTCAGAAGGGAAACCTCTTAAAGAATTTGTCAATACGCTTTGTACCACTTTGGATAAAGTAGGGATTATCGCCTTTCCTATCCGAGTATATGAACAAACCGACAAAATCACTTATTATTTAGGTGAGTGGTTTGACAGCAAACATGGTAGCTTAGTTGGGTTTGCATGGCAAACTAAAGAGAATATTTACAAAGAATATGGTTGTGAACGGATTACAGATGAACTCCGTCAGAAACTTACTTCTAATGTGAAGCAGACTCTTAAAGACTATTCTAACTATTGCAACGGTTACGTTTACGGTTATAATCTTTTTGACCGTAACGGAGTGGAGATCGATGGAGGCAGTGGCTTTATCGCTGATACTGAAGAAGAATTACTGGAGTATATTATCCAGTACCTTCCGTCAGATATTACCGATAATAAGTTTGTAGAAATGTCAACTGAAGAAATAGAAGCAGTAGCATAAGCTATTGTACGGAGGAAAGAAAAATGGAATTTGAAAAACTAACAGAACTATTGGCAAAAAAAGGTGTAAGACTTGTTTGTCGTGACACTCGTACTAATGAGTGGATTGACTGGACACCAGATATTACAAATACAAACTTTATTTATCTTTATCTGGAGGAAAATGAGAGCTTTGCTTACTTATCCCGTGTTGAACGTTGTATCTCATGGAATAGTAAAGGGGTAACTCTTTCTGAACTGTTAAAAATCCGTCTAGCTTTAGAGAGTATTAAAGCAGACAAGGAAATAATTCCTTTTGTGGAGTTGGTTCGTCACCTCATTGATGAAACTGGTAGCTGGTCTGACTATATTAAGGCCGTGATCCAGATTGAAAATGAGCAAGCATCACCAGAAACTATTGAAAAAGCCTATGACTTTTTCGTAGAAAAAGATGATTGCACTCTTATTAGTCCTATGATTGACGAGTATATTGCTGAAGTTAGTTCAAATGAAGATGAAGCAGTAGCATAAGCTATTGCTTGGAGGAAGTAACATGAAATTTGAAACTATTTTATCTAATTTTGAGAAAGAGGGTATTGAGGTTGTTATCAGTAAGGGCGAAGAAGTTCTTACTGGTAGCACAATCAAAAATGGTGAGCTTACCTGGGACAAAGAACCAGAGCGCAGCTATGATGATTGGCAGAATTTCAGTGTTAATATTGCCTATGTTTATTTACAGAAAGACGAGGTGCTATCCCCTCTTACTGCAATAGGTAAATTTAAACACTGGAAAGATTGGGAAATCAAACTGAGTGACTTGTTACAAATTCACTCAGCAATAGATTATCTTGATATCGAACCAGATCGTGTAATTCCTTTTAGCGAATTGCAGAATGCCCTGGAATTAGAATATAAAAAATAGAAAATAAATTGAATAAAATCCGTAAAAACGGATATGGAGGAAGTAAAATGGTAAATCTATTAAAAGGGAGAAAAGACTTGGAGAAAGCACCAGCTTTCCCTAAGTTTACAACAAAAGACGACGCACTTAGCAAGTTCAAGAAACTCGTGCGATACTATAACAAAGTTATGGATATTAGCGCAGTTGACTTGTCAAATATCCTTGAAGGATTGGAAGAGTGCTATCAATGGTATCGTCATAGGCCAGAAGATTATTCTGGTTATAAATGTTACGACCTTGAAGGTAGTGATGTTTCAGAAATTGTTTATGAGAGTGTGATTAGCATTCTAATACATAGAGCTAAAACTAAAAGTGATGATTTTAAAGACACTAAAGTATTCATTGCTGAAGGGCAAAAGAAAGTGTTTGCAATCGTCCCTCAAGTAGCTTTTTCTAAAGAATCTGCTTTTTACTCTCTCAGAAGTGGAGTAGAGGAACATTACTATGTAGGCTTCAACTCATTAGGTTATATCTTGCTTAAAAGCAAGATCGCTGAACTGAAAAAAGAAAAAGGCTACGACTTTGAGGGCGCAGTCAATCACATTGCCTTTGTGGAGCATAATTTTGTTTTGAACCAGAAATATTCAAGACAAAGCAGTGCCACAATCGCCACTATCCAGACGGATAAAAAATACCAAGATAGCGAGTTGAATAAGAGTACAATCTTTAATCAACTCGGCTTTCGCAAGGTAGAGGTGGATACGCAGAAGTATGAAGGGAAAGAGTTTGATTACAACCTATTCAGGAAAGTTGAAGAGGACTTTGAAGAAATCTGTAACAAACTACCTCACGCATCTGCTCAACCAGAAGTGAAGTTTAGAAAGTTAGGGAAGCATAAGGCGACTGGCCTGTATGCACCGTTTCTAAACATTCTTGCGGTTGACGTGAGAAACACTGAGAGCTTTATCCATGAATATGGTCACTACTTAGACTATAAGCATGGTAATAAAGCAAGCGAAAGCTACTCACTAGAGGATAATTTTGAACATATTATTACTGCTTATAGTAATAATTTCAAGATTATTTCTAAGAAAAAGGAAGATGATTTACTTACTCGCTTGATGAAAGCAAGTAAAGATCCAATTCCTAGTGTTGTTTCCTTGGAAGAAAAACGCTTGTCGAGTGAATTAGAATTAGTGAAACAAACTGAAAAAATGTTTGACTATTTCACTACACCGACAGAAATCTTTGCTAGAGGTTTTGAATTGTGGGTATTTGAAACAATTACCTCTAATTCCTCATTGCTGAAGAATAGAGAAGAATACTCTAATCGCATTGAGTATGCCTCTTTCAATGGTATTAAAGAAAGTCTATTTGCTTTCTTTGCTACAATCTTCCCAGAAGAAACAATAAAAGAGAATAGCTTTGCAGCAAGCAGAACTATTCTCACACCTAAACGTGAATGGACGTTTGTTTCACCTACAAATGTAGGAGAACAAATGAGCCTATTCTAATCTAGGTAGAAGAGTAACAGGGTTTAACCTTGTTGCTCTTTTTTGTTGTAATTTTTTATGATTTCATGGCATTTATAATTGCCTTATGTCATACATTATGATATAATAGGTATATAGAGAAAGGAAGAAAAAATGGCATTTGGAAAAAGTAGATATAACGCATACAGAAAGCGTAGTTTTAATCGTAGTGATAAACAACGCAGAGATTATGCGCAAGCGATGGACGAGCTGGAACAAGCCTTTGACGAGTTAGACGGCTGGTACTTATCCAGCATGAAGGATAGTGCTTATAAAAACTTTGACAAATATCAAGTCCGTCTATCTAATCACTCAGCAGATAATCAATACCACGACCTAGAGAACGGATACTTGATTGTCAACGTCAAGGCAAGTAAATTGAACTTTGTAGATATTATCAAAAATAAGTTAGATAAGATTTTGGAAAAAGTTGATAAACTTGACCTTGACAAATATCGTTTTATCAATGCAACAAATCTGGAGCATGATATTAAATGCTATCTCAAAGGCTACAAGACCAAAAAAGAAGTAGTGTAAAGGAGGATATAAAAAAAGAAACAATGAGAAATCATTGTTTTTTTATTTAGCGTGTGATCCGATAAATCGGACAAAGAAAAAGCACTGTCGGAGGAAGTTTTAGCCCACAGTGCTTTTTTTCAGTTTTATTAGCAAAGGATAGTAGGAAAATTTTAGGAATGATACTATTCTTAGCTCGATTTACTAGAAAGATAGTAGGAGAAAGTTTTTATTACTATCTAATAGTTTAATATAAAGGAAGTTAATGAAAAATACTAACAGGAAGGAGGAATAGTTTAAAAATGGAATTTAAAAAACTAACCCTAACTGAAAAGGTATTTTTGTACTGATATCTCATCGGTACAAGAATAGTATATCAGATAGTCTATAAAAATTGCAAGGAGTTCTACGCAAATTTGAAAATTTTTTTAAAAAATTTTTTTAACGTACGATTTTATCTATCATAGCTTGCCTTTTTGAGTGCGAGTAGGTACAATAATAGTATGAAAGAAAATGATTTTTACGATAATTTACCAAAGACCAGAAGAGAGAGGATAGTTGATTGGTTTATCAACCTAAAGAATATCGGCTTTATCCGTTATCTTCGTAGAAAGGTACTCTTTAGAAAGAGCTTAGTGGCCTTTACCTTGCTGACTTGTTGCCTCTTGCTCGTATTGAACGGTCTGACTTCACCTAAACGTGTTACGTTTAAGGCAGAGCAACTAGAAACTGAAAAATCCTTTGCTAACGATAGTGGCGATATGGAATTGGTAAGCCAGAGATATTCAAAGGAAAATGGTATCGCAGTCCTAGAGTTTGAAACAAAGGACAAGACTAGTGCTATTGAAGAGGGTATCAAGAGTGACAATCTGGAGTGGCAACTTTTTTTCCCACCGAATATCAATGCTAAAAATGCTGAAATGCAAGTAGTTCCTCTAACAGACAATAAGATCTCAGTAGTTGTTAAGAATATCCCAGAGAATTATGGAGTATTCATTGTCCGTGCGACAAATAACTCACCTGTCGATAAGAGCGTTGACGTAAACTACAAGAGTTACAAGAAACACTTGGCAGAGGAAAAGAGCAAAGAAGAAGCGAGTGGGAAGAAAAAAGAGGAACAAGTAGATACCAAACCTACCAAGGATAATATTCTTGATTTCTATGTTACTCTTCAGAATGAAAAGCTGATTGAAACAAGCATCCAAGACCAGACACGTGAAGAGTTTGCCCTTTCTATCTTTAATGCTGAAATTGATTACCAGAAAAGCCAAGTTACTCGCCTAGAAGATGCAATCAAGACCTTAAAGAATAGTGCAGCAAACGATAAGAAGTCGATTGATGATTTAAAGAAAGAGTCTCAGTATGCAGTAGGCGATGAACTTTCTGAGAAGCAAGAACAGATTAAAACCTTAATGAATAGCATTGATGGAAAGAATACTCAGATTGATACTGCTGAAAAGAGTATCAAAGTGACGAAAGAAAACATTGCTAATCTCGAAAAGAATGTAAAAGCAGTCCAGGACGGAACATTCCAGTTTAAAGCACCAGTTCGCTCAGTAAATGCTAAAATTGACTAATGCAGTCAATCGCCTAGTGGTTGCACTAAGGGTTCGATTCCCTTAGAGGCGATAGGGGTAGTAGCACCCCCTTAACAATTATCTAGTTCTCAACGAATAGATAGTCTTTATGTATCGTGGTTTGGCAAGGTTGTTACCACCGTAATCTCCACATAAAAACGAAAAACACCTGCGGTTGCTCAATCCGTGTCGCCAAGGACAAATTGAGTGAGAACAAGCTACGCTTATGCGTGGCTTTTTTGTCTATCATAGCTTTACTATATAGACAATTAGAGATAAAATAGTAGTATGAGGTTTTAAACTGTTTTAAAGGCAGCAAGACCAGAGAACTATCTTGTAGAAAGAAAGAGGAAAACATGGCAGAAGATGATTACAAAGTGTCCGATAATATCTTTGACGGAAACTACGCTATCACTCGTGGTTATCACTCAAAGCTAAAGTATTATGGAGTTAATATCCAAAAAGGATTTATTGTGTTTGGATCATTTATGTTAGCGATACAAACGCAAGACGTAATCTTTCCAACAGAACAATTCTTTCAGTTCGTTCTCTTCGTGATCCTATTTACTAGCTTAGTAACTTATCTAGTTTTACCTGCTCGTACAGGAGGAACAAATGCGAATTGTATCTGGTATTTCCTAACGCATAGAAATAGGCACTATTTTCCTATCGACACAGGAACATATCCAGAGTTTCATGGAGGGGCAGACAAAAAGAACAAGAAACGATTTAGGAGGTAAGAATGTCAAAGCAACATAAAGAGAAATCACAAACACCTTACCTCGATAAGTACACTGAAGATTTAACTGCTAAAGTCAGACGGAACATAGAGGATTTTGAGGCCTATGGACGTGAAGCTGAAATCAAGCAAGTCTTTGTGTCTTTGGTACGCTTGCATAAGAACTCGCCTACCTTAGTCGGAGAGGCAGGGGTTGGTAAAACTCACATTGTAGAGGGAGTATGCGCATCTATTATCAGAAAGAAGAACATTCCAAAAGAATTTGAGAATGTAAAGGTGCGTAGTCTATCTCTAAGTGCGATCACATCCAAGACCAGAAACCAGAACGGTGAGGAAGAGGATATCATCTCTAAACTACATCATATCGTAGAAGAGTTAAAGGCACATAAAGAGGAAAATATCCTATTTATTGACGAGGTACACACTATCATGGGTACTGGTGCGACAGACCAATCTACGCTTGACGTAGCAAACCTCTTGAAGCCAGCCTTATCACGTGGCGATATCTACTTTATATCAGCAACAACTCACAAAGAGTTTCGTCTGATTGAAAAAGATAGTGCTATGGAACGACGCTTGCAACCTATCTATGTTGAAGAGCCAGACCGTAATTCTGCAATCCAAATCATGAGCAAGGTCAAGGCAAAGCATGAGCGTGTTAGAGGGATTGAGATTACTGACGAAGCAATTATCGCAACAGTTGACCTATCCACGCGCTACATGGCAGACAAGAACCTACCAGATAAATCTATCGACCTTTTGGACGAAGCAGTAGCATCAGCTTACTTGAACGGTAAGAAAACCATAACCTATAAAGATATTGCCCAGGTAGTGCATATCCGAAAAGGGATTGACCTTGAAATCCTATTACAAGGAACAAGAACTGAACGGAAAGACTATGAAGAGGAAATCTCAAAGGTTGTCAAAGGGCAGAAAGATGCAGTCAAGGCGATTGCAGATATCACTTATCGTGCCAAGACCGATATGCAGAATAAGAACAAGCCTTTAGGTACTATCTTACTTCTAGGAACTACTGGAGTAGGTAAGACCGAATGCGCTCGACAGACTGCTCGTGCTATCTTTGGCTCAGTAGATATGATGACAAGGATAGACTGTTCAGAGTACACTGACAAGAATGCAGTACCTAGACTAATTGGAACTAACGGTAACGAGGGTACACTAACTGAAAAGGTCAAACGTAAACCTTACCAAGTATTGCTCTTTGACGAGATTGAAAAAGGGCATCCCTCTATCCAGAACTTGCTCTTACAAATAATGGACGCTGGCCGATTGACAGACGGTAGTGATAGGCTAGTCAATTTCAAGAACGTTGTTATCTTTGTTACAACTAACGTAGGTCATGAAACCATTAAACAGAAATTTAGAACCTTAAATGAGGGACAGACCTTTGAAAACCTAGACCAGACTACAAGAAAATCATTCATGTCTAACGTTGATGATGATTTAAGTGTTTATTTCAGACCAGAGTTTATCAACCGTTTTGATAAAAAGGTAGTCTTGAATATGCTGACTGGTAATGTTATTCAAGAGATCATCACCTCTAAAATGAAAATCAAAGAAAAGTTTTGGGCAGAACGTGGCTTGTTTATTAAGTATGTTGGTGAGGGAACTCATGACGATATTAGCAAACAAGAGCAACAAGAAGCGCGTGAGCAATTCTTTGGCTACTTACAAAATATCGGTACAGACGAATACAATGGTGCTAGACCACTAGAAAGAACCATTGAGGATGTACTGGACTATCCAATCACTCGTCAATTCTATTTCCTACGAGATAAGAAAGCTATTGATTATACCGTAGAGGTAGCCTTGACTGGTACACCGCCACGCACTTTATTAGAGGGTAGTGAGGGTAAATACACGGTTAAAGACCGTAGAAAAACTCATGTAAAATTGATACCACGAATTTAGCCTATCATAGTTTTACTTTTTGGCGAAATGACGGTAAAATAGTAGTATATAAAAAAAGAAAAGGGGAAAATATCCTAATGAAAAAGAACTTTTTCAAAAAAGTAACAACTTCAGCAACACTTTTGGCGCTTTCTGCTCAAAACTCACTTGTCTTTGCAGACGATAATCCGTTTACGAAAACAGGTTCAGATGTTACTAAATTTGGTGCTGATTTAAAAGTATTGGCTTACATTGTTGGAGCTGCAATTATTATAGTTATTGGATTTTTATTCATGTTAGGCGACCAGGCTAAACAAAAAGCTATGAAGTGGCTTCCAGCTGTTATTGGAGGTTTGCTCCTTATTGCCCTTGCAGCAGCAATCGTCGGATACGTAAAAGGTCTCGGAGGATAATATATGACTTCTAAAGTCCAAGATTTTGGATTTAGAGGGAAAAGGAGGGTTTCAATTCAAGAGCCCTTATTTCTTTATGTAGAGTGGGGCGAACAGAACCCAGATAACAATGAGGAGATAAGAAATATCATTGATGAAATTGACCTCGACCTCTATCCACATGATCCAAGCAAGAGTATCAAGAAAAACTTACCTTTCTTGACATTCGTACAAGCAGAAAGTCTGTTTGAAGCACTGAAAGAGAACTTTAAGAACTTTACATTCAACGGTATCGCTTTAGTGTCACAAGCAAATCGGAACACCTTGATTAGTGGACGTGTTGTATTCGGAGAAGGGCCACGGATTTCACCTTTTGTCCTTGATGACGAATATCAGAATATTCCACTTGCTCTAATCTATGCAACTAGACGTGATCCACGCTTTAGTCATTACTCTTTTGACGATTTAACCAAGTATTTCTGTACGATAGAACCAAACCTCATGGACTGTTATCAACACAGTTTAGGTTTATCTGTTACAGATATGCCAATCTATCCACCTAAAAATACCATTAAGGGCGAACTAGACCGCGAGGGAGTGTTAGGAGTAACAGAACAAGAACTTATCAATAACTCTACCGAGCCTACAAATGTAGGCTCTGGTAAAGGCGGAAATTCTTTCTGGTTGAAATTTTTTGGATTTCTTTCTTTATTCCTTTCCTTTATATCTATTGGTATCGGACTTGTTAATTTAAGTCATATCAGTAAACATGAAGAGAAAATCAGCTATGTTTATAAGGAGCAGACGGAAATGAAGCAAATCCAAGAAAATGAACATGATATTGACTTAGTTGCTAGATACTTCGTTACTTACTACTTTAGTGGTAGTAAAGAGGCTATTACCCCTTATCTTTCAGACGGTGACGCTAAGTTTACTCAGCCAACCAAGGCACAAGTAACAAGCACTATTCTTGAAAAAATCTCTTTGAACGAGGACGGTGAAACCTATTCGGTATCCTATATCGTAGGCATCCGTACAGATAAAGGGGCAACTTCTTTAGAACGTATCAGTTTTGATATGAAAGCAGACGAGAACGCTCGATATAATTGGGTAGTTACGTCAGAACCTCTAAAAGAACCATATCCGTCAACTAAGGATAAGAAAAATTAGGAGGTGATGCTTTGGCTCTCGAATATGTAGTAGATGATGCGAAGCAAGTCTTTGCCAACTTAAAGGAGTTGACAACCTACTGGACTGCCGAGCATGGATTTGATAAAGTCTATGCACCAGAAAAGCAAGTCTGGAAAGATAACGCATTATCAACCCAAAAAACAGTTGAATTTTTCAACCAATGGAGCGTTTATCTGCATGATGTTTACCCATTTATGCAGATGCTCTATGTTATCCCTGCCTCTTTTGTCAAGTTACTTTTCTTTGTTTCGTCCTCGATAGAAGCATTATTTGATAAGATATTCATTCTCTTTGGATTGTTTAATTATCTGAGTGATACAACAACTTGGCTTGGTAAATTCTATTTCTGGGGTAGATTTATAGGTATTGCAATCTTTGTAACTATGTTGATCGCTCGAATAACACTTAGCTTTATTGGAGGTTCTTTCAAATACAAAGAGTTCTTTAATAACTTAATTATCATCAGCTTTGCCTTGAACGTACTACCGACTGCCCTTGTTGCATCTGGGAACTTTATCTCACACGCGACAACGACCTTACGTACACATAGTACAGATAGCAAGGTGAAACAAAGTCTATCCTTGCAACCAGTTAAGAGTAATATTGTCGATTTATTCTATATCATAGATGAAGATTTTGACACGAAAAAGTTGCAATATGATGTTAATACTGGTTATATACAAAAAGATCCGTCTAAACTTAATGACATAACGGACAGAAATCTACAGTATACGAAGTTAGAAGATTTTATCGGAGCGTCAACAGAGGAAATGTTGAATTTCTATATCTATAAGGACGACGATAAGAAAGAGAAGCGAACAAGCTCAGATGATTATTATGGAGTAGCCACCCTTTTAACCTCAATCAAGAAACAAGGTGAAAAGAGAAATGGGAAAGACCACTACGTTATTGCAGGCGTAGAGATATCAAGTATGTTTGGTATGGACTTCTCTATCTTCACACCAGTCTATCCAAGGTATAAGGTTGACTACCTTGCTATCTTCATTCAGCAGATCATGTTGATTAGTTTAATGCTCGGACTGTTGATTTCTATGCTTCAGACAGTATTCAAGGTTTTGTTATCTTCAGTAGTAGCGCCTTTTGTGGCTTATACATCCGTAGAAGATAGTACAAAATTTATGGAATTGTTACAGACTATGTTTTCTGGTATCGCAGGTATTTTCTTTGAAATCGCAATACTTCAGTTTGCTTTGTGGTTCTTAAAAAATGCGCAGACCATAGCCATAGGAAAAGCGACTTTACTAAGCGACCTCGGTTGGTTCAGTAAGGTCATTATGATTATTATTCTCTATATTGTTACCTACCTTGGTGCTATGCAAGGATCTAGTGCGATTAAATCATGGCTCGGAGTTTCTACTGGTGCTAAATCTGGTGCAATGACTGCTCTAGGTGCTGGATTTGGTGCATATCAAGGCGCTAAAATTGGTACTAATGCAGTTCTAGGTAGAAAGAATCTCATGACTGGTAAGCGTCATGGAGGTTTAGTAGGAGCATCCAAGAAAGGCTTTGGAGCTGCAGGTATGGCTGCTAAATTCGGTACTAAAGGTGCTAAACGTGGCTTTGGTATGGCTGGTACTGGTTTAGGTAAATTGTCTGGCGGTTTTGCTAATCTTCATAGTGGGGCTAGATCACATATGTCTGCTTCTGGAGTTAGTTATGGAGAAGGAATGGCTAAAACAATAGGGGAAAGAGCTATTGTTGGAGGAAATAATGCTATTGGAAGTGCTAAGAAAGGCATCAGAACTGGTACTCGAAAAGTAGTTGGAGGAATTAAGTCTAATTTCAATAAGGTAAGCGCACCAGTTAAAAAAGGTTATGCTAGCACGCGCAACGGTCTAACTAAAAAGAAAGCATTGCCTCTTGAAGCAAACAAGAGAAAAGGAAATACTATTAAAGTTCCTAAAAATGTTATGAATGATTATAGAAATAGACTGGATGCTGCAAAAAAACCAAAAGAAAGTGGAGCGAAACCAGTTAACACAACCCATTATTCTAAAGTTCAACCACCAACACCGAAAAACTCTCTTGAAAGCATTCCAAGTCACACTGGAGAAGTAGAAGAGTTCTAAAATCTAAAAAGTTAGGAGAAATCCTAGCTTTTTTTGTATAGTAGCGTAGAACTCGTTGCATTTTTAAAAAATATCCTATACAATAAGAATATACAAAAAGGAGTTAAATGAATTTAGGAGGTAAAAATATGTTTAATGAATTGTATGTATTTTTAATTGAATATGGAAAATCACTATTGTTACACCCAATCACACATGGTTTTGGATTGCTATTCTATATTTTTTTGTGGCAAGTGATCGGTATTCCAATTATTTCTGTTGTCAGAGATTTAACAGAACCGTTAAAAACAAAATTTAATATGAAAGTTAATTATTTTGTTTTAGTTTTTGGTTGCTTGACTGGTCTATTCTCTTCAATTTATTTCCTGTCTGGATTAGAGGGAGAGAATAATGTATATGACCGTTCCTTTAGATTGATTGGAGTTTTTGGAACTGTCTTTCTTTTCTTTATCCCTGTAACTGTTATCTTAGGCGCAGGGATCATCATTCCTATCTTCTCATTTACCATGTGGATTGTGAATGGTATCATCAGCATCCTACCAGTTCTGGCCGGACTTGCAGTTCTCGTGCCTATCGTATTCTTCGGAGGTATCTTCTCTATTGTAGGAGCAGTAGCAGGGCGATTGTAGTCATACATAATCTTAGGTCACTTGTTGAAAGTGGCCTTTTCTTTATCATAGCTTTACTATCAAGCGAATTAGAGATAAAATAGTAGTATAGAAAAAAATTGGAGAATTACATGAGATTAAATCCTTTTAAAAAGAGAGATAAGGCAAAGTTGCCAGTTGAACCAGTTCAAGAAAAAGGTAGTTTGAATATTATCGCAGACGACCATAATCTACGTTACAAGTATGACGAGAATTGGGAAAATAGAACATTCTTAGATACAGTCAAGATTGCTAACGTTAAAGCAATTCTCACAAACGTACCTGGTGCACCACTTGCATTGGCTAACGGTTTTGGCTACATGCAGATTTTATCTATTGAGGGGAAAGACCTCTTAGCAGCATCTTACGCAGAACAAGTTGAAATTATTAGTGGATATAAACACTGGCTTGACACTATGGAATTTGACTTTACGGAGTTGACTACACGTCTTCCAACCGACTTAATGTTCCAGATCGCTGAATTAAGAGAGTTACACGAAGAGGTTACACAAGAACTCTTATCGCCTCACATGGACGAGCGTAAGAGAGCGCAGAAAGAATATCGACGCGATGTTTTAGAGCATCAGATCAGAATTCTTGAAGTTGTGGCGCGTGACCACTTCAATACAGAGTTCTTTATCATGTTTCATGGACGGACACTAGCAGAGTTAGCTTCTAAGGTAACGGCTTCAAACAATGCGTCCAAAACATTTAGACCAAGAATTGTATCTGTCGAGAAAAAGGAACAGATTATCAGAAACCTTAATAACCCAAATGGAAATGGAGAGTAATAGTAGAGTATGTTTTTATCAAGAAGAGTAATCAATGCATATATTAGAAATGGTTATGATCTTAATCTCCAAGGTAGAACACAACCGGAGGGAATAAACTTTAAGGAGAATGACACTTACGTTAGATACTCTAATGGAGTACGTTCTGTCCTCTATATCGCAAATGGTGACTATCCAAAAGGGAGTCTACCACCATTCTGGGCAAGTCCACTGATACAGATAGACGGAGCAACTGCTTTACGTTTCTTTTCACCTAATAATAAGGTTTCTGAAGAGGTTGATAAGTCTATTTCAAACTTGGGACATTCTTCTAACCGAAAAGGGACAGATGATGTAACAGATAGTAAAGAACTTCAATCCTTGCTTGAGTTGAAAGAAGCTGCTGAAAGCAATGGTAAAATCAAAAATGTAGCAGTCAGCTATCTAGTTGACGCTGACACAGAGGCACAACTAAAACAAAAAGAGCATGGGGTGAAAGCTAATTTGTCTGGATATTCAGTTCATGTTAGTCAAGGTATGATGCAAGCAGAACTGGATGCTAACTTTGCACCAGCAAGCTATCATTCAAGTATGCCTCAAAGTAGAAAACCTCAACCAATAGATACTGGAACATTGAGTATAGGATTTCCCTACATTCACACTAGCTTGATAGATAAGCATGGTATTTTCTTAGGATTTACTCGTACTGACGGAGTTGTCCTCTTTGATATGTTACAACGTGATAGTGAGCGCTTATCCCCTACGTTATTGATTGCAGGGCAGAATGACGTAGGGAAAGAAAAGTTGCTTGGGAAGTATTTAGACGGTCTATTTGCTAAAGGACACACTTTGATCAATATTGATATTTCTGGCGCTTTAACTGACCTTACTAGAAAACAAGGTGGTCTGGTTATTGATATCGTGGATGGAGAGAGTGAATACCATATCAATCCTCTACAAGTCATGCCTACACGTATTTCTGATGGTCTTAAAACGGACGAGGTTCGTAGCTATAAAGTTCACAAAAACAAAATGAAAGTCTTGGCCAGTATAAAGGACGAAAGCCTTACCCAGACAGACTACAATAACCTCACGGAAACAATGGATAGTCTATACGCTGACTTTGGACTTTGGGAGTTGAATGAAGCGAAACAGAAAAATGATTATCTAGTGACTACTAATGTAGTCGAATCTGATTTCCCTCTATTGAGTAATCTCGTGGACGCTTTGGATGCAGATTGGCGCAGAGAAAGAAGTAGAGGGGAAGCAGGGCGCTCTAAAGCAGAGAGTTACGAAAGATTATTGAATGCCTTCCGTGCTATCCTTAATGATTATCGTTACATGAACAAGCACTCAAACTTTGTCAATATCGAGGACGAGCAAGTCGTTACATTCAACCTATCTGCTATTGATGATAAAGCCTTGCTTCACATTGTCCTTTACCAACTTTTGAGCTTGGCATCTGCTGAGTCCGTCAAGAACGGTATTAAGAATATGCACGAAGTGGTAGGAGTAGATGATGATAATGAAGTTCCAAATCATGTAATTATCACGATTACTGGTGCTGACAAGCTATTTGAACCAAGCTACGCTCAATCTCTTACTTTCCTTGCTGAAATGATTGACGAAGTGACTAGGAATGATACTGGAATTATCATGGAGGTATCTTCACTTGATAAAATCCTATCATCTACTGAATCGAATGACTTGTCGCCTTATGTCCTGGCAACTCGTCGTGTATTCTCTAGTATGCGCCAACGTATCCTCACTCAACAAGACGTACTGGTTATCCCTAAGATCGCGAAGAGTTTCGGAGATTTAACTCAATCCGAACTAGAAGCGCTACGATATCTACAATACGGACAATATTTCTTGAATATTTCTGGAGTGTCTAATTACACGTTTGAAATGCAACTGACAGACAGACAAGATATTGATTACTTTGCTTTACCGTATGCTGAAACCGCAAGATACTCTAAAATGCGCTAGAAAAGAGGTTCAATGACATCAGCTTTTGAAATGTATTATAAGATACAGAAAAAAATCCATAATACCAGAACGCTTCATTATCTCAATCTTCTAGCGTTGTCTGGAGAAATAGGCTTTCTCTTTGGTAGCTTTTTATCCTACTCTTACCATGTTAGCGAGTTAGTCGCTCGCTACGGTAAGGAGATTGTCTTACTAGGCTTTATGCCTTATGTATTAGTGGGAATAGTAGCAAGCATCTTCTTGCTCATTGTTGGTAAGAAACAATCTATCCCTCTAGTATTGATACTGGTATTCTTTCCTTCGGCCTTGTTAACGGAATCTGGCTTAAATGCTATCTTCCTAGTCGCAGTCGCTTATACAATCCGACGAATTGAACTAGGACATAGACAAATGATTGTGAGTGCAATTTCTGGCTTTTCAGAGAAGTATTCACCACTTTATGAAAAGCGCCTAGCGAACAAGCAGAATTACAGAGAATACTTTCAAGCCTTTATGCTCTTAGAGTTCTTTGATGCAGAGGATTTTATCCTTTTAAGTGAAAAGGACGAGAAATACACGCACAAAAAACTAGGAATTTATGATCGTAGATTAACAAGAACCTTTAAAATCAAAGGAGTGTGGGGCAAGGTAACGGTTATGGACGACCTTTTTATCGCCCCTCAAAAACGCTCAATCTGGACTAGAATAAGGAAAGGAGTTCGATATTTTGGATAAACACGAACACATAGAGGAACTGGAAGAAGATTTCTCTTCTAGTGACTATGCGGAATACTATGACGAGTATTATAGCGAGTTAGACGAGCAAGAAATCGAACGAAACCGTAATAGACGGTCTGGTTTATTCTCACGCAGTCGCATGTATGTTGAGGATATCCGAAGCAGACTGACAGATGAAATCAGTGGCACGATTGACCTACAAAAAGAGTATTACAGTCAAGATGATAACCATTTCTTCTATCACGAGCAGATAAACCGAAATAAAATCTTTTATCGTCAACTATTGAAATTTCTTATTACTGGCGCAGTCCTTATCGGTATCCTATATCTATTCTTACTGATAGGGAGTTAGTGCATGAAGTTATTAAAAGCTAAAATATATCTTATCTTAGCAGAAGTAGGCGCAGTAGCGATACTAGCCTATATGCTCTTTGTTATCCTGGCAGCAATCTTCACCGCAGTTACATCTGAGCAAGCTCGAAAAGCGCATGATTGTAGTGTCAAAAAGACAGAACCGTCAGTAACAGTAGCATCAGAGAATAGAACGGTTGACGATTTTGTTTCAGAACATGAAGAGGCTTATATCCTATCGTGGAAAGCTGGAGGCTATCTACCGTCTTTTTCGATTGCTCAAACCTTTGTCGAGTATGGTTTTAACTTTACTAATCCGTCTGGGACTAGCTTTTGGCTCGCTCACAATATGGGAGGGGTTAAAACTGGAGGAAGTATTGATAACTTTCCTATCACACTCGAAACCTATGGTAAAGACTCGGTTGATTTATCTGGAACACGTTTAGGTACAAACGTCGGAGATAATACAGGAGGGAACTACGCTTGGTTTAAGTCCTATGATGCAGGTATCGTAGCGAAAGCTGAGTTTATGGCTCACCAGACACTCTATAAAGGGGCGATAAATAACACCGAACCTAGAGAAATCTCAAAAGCTATCGCTCAAGGAGGTTGGGCGAGTGATCCAACTGCTTATGAAACCTCTTTGAATAATGCCTACGATACAGTAGGTGCTAAGTATAAGTGGCTTGACGAGAAAGCTATTAAAAAATATGGTAAATCGCCTTTTGTAGAAATTGGCCCTGTTCAACCGTCAAATAGTCTTGGAATTACTACACCTAAATCCAAAGGGAAAGATAAGTGTAAGAAACGTAAGTCTGCATCAGACGGTACTGGTAAAGTACCTAGTGGTGTACAAGTGGACGGTAGTGGTTGGAAACCAAAAGACTTGCCAGCAGAGTTAAAAGAATACATCATTGATCCACAAACTCTTGGATTAGAGTATGATAATCCTACTGGTTGGGTTGAGCATTCTGGCGAGTGCGTTGACCTTACTGTCAGTCTAGGAAATATCCTTTGGGGACATTCTGGGACTGTTATCGGTGACGGTAAAGACCAAGCGAGTGCATGGTCTAAGATTTTTGGAAATACAAATTCAAAAGCTAGAAAAGGAGCTATCTTCTCTAGTATGGAAGAAGCAACGTACGGACATACTGGAGTTGTGTGTCACGTGTTCGAGGATGGTACATTCCTGGTTGTCGAGCAGAATTATTCTGTTAGTGGGAACGCAATCGGTAAAAAGAATACATATAGCTACCGCCTTATCAGCCAGACTGCTAGTGAAAAGAACGGATTTACCTTTGCTTATGGAAATGAATCTAACCTAAAATTGACTAAACAATAAAAAACAGTGACAAGATCACTGCTTTTTATTTATATTTGCGCTTGACCGTTATTTTTCTTGCAATTATAACGCTAAAGCGTTATAATGAAAGTGTAATCACAAAGAAAGGGTGAATAGTAGTGGTAGTAATCACGTTGAAAGAAACGCTATCAGAACGTGGAATAACTCAGTCAGAACTATCTAAACTAGCAGGACTAAGACCGAGTACGGTATCATCCTTATTAAATGGTAGCACGCGCATTGAGTTTGAAACAATCGAGAAGATAGCGAGAGCATTAAATACAGATGATATCAGAGAGATAATCTCATTGAAACAAGAAATAGGAAGGGAGAAAGATTTATGAACGACTTTGATATTTTTGACCTTTGGGAGAATGACACACCTCAAAGTGAATTTGAAAAACTTTCTATCGAGGAAGCCATTGAAGTTAAAAAACGCGAACTCTTAGAGAAAGAGGAAGAGGAAAAGAGAGAAGCAGCAAGACGGAAACAAGAACTTATCAAGGCAAAAAGGGATAAGGAGTATAAAGAATATAGCGCTAAAGTAGAACGATTGATTAAGTGGATGATTGGTTTCTCTTTATTTGTGACTGTATCTGTCGCATACTATCTTTATAAGGACTATTTCTTTATGACCGTACAAGGAGAACTGTTATTTACAGGGCCTACGAAAGAACTTGGGAAAGCGATCCTATCGGTTATTCTCTCAGTTGTTTTATCTTTTCTTGCACCAGCACTAATAACATTCTTTATTGTAGATTTACCAGATAACAAGGAGGAATAAGAATGACTAAACTAAAACTATTATTGATTGCTTTCTTTTCAGTTACAGTAGTTACTATTGGAGCAATCGTTTATATCCAGCACGTCAATAAGACAAAACAAGAAGCGCAGACCGTAGAAACAACGGAAGAGAAAAAAGCGCCAGACCAAACTGCTGAACGAGTAGTGATTACTGAAGATGATAGGAACTACAACGAGGCTTTATCTGCTCTTGAAATGGCAGGACATAAAGCAGATCCAAGTATTGAGAAAGAAGTCAAAGAGGCTTTTAAGGTTGTTATCAAGGAATGTAAGAGAGCGAAAGATTTAGAATTTGATTATTCAATCGAAAATCATTTAATAATGGCTAAGCGTGACATGATTGTTTCCTTTGCAGTAGCATTGCAACAAAACGAATATGACGTTAACGTTGATGATATCGAGGTATATGAATCGAAATCACCTGGAGTAGTGCAATTTATTGTTAAATCGACTAAGAAAGATGCGGATAGCATTTTCTGGGTTGGTAACTATATGACGCAAGAACACCAAGTAAGTATCGAGCGTTACTATGGAGGACACGTAGGAAAGGCTTTTGGGTAAGGAATATGACTACATTATACTTATATCGTTCACTCGTTGTTAAGACCACGGAGAAAGCTATCCTTGTACGCTTTCCTAAGAAAAGTGAATATAACTACATGGCTACGTGGATACCTAAGAAGCGCGTGACAGTCATTAAGAATGAGGACGGAGAGGAATTTTATAAGTTAGAGGTTAAACCATTCTATACTTATGAATTGCACTCTTTGAACAATTCACATGAAAGTACACTATTGATCCGTGCTGAACAATTTATCGAACTGTTTAAGGGAGTTGATAGCTACGCACGTAAGGAACTTGATATCCAAGCTATCGATGAACAAGAGGAACTGGACTTTATTTCTCTTAAAGCTATCCGTGGCTTATTGTTTGATACTAAATTTGATAGCTCACAGTTGGCGCGTGATACTGGTATTTCTCGTCAGACACTTATTTCACTGAATAAGAAAGAAAGACCGTTATCAAACGTGAAACTGGAAACTCTTATCAAGTTGCAGAAATATATCTACTCTAAAGGACGTAAGGAGTAGTATGTTAAAAAAAGACCGTGATTTCTTGAAACAACTCTATAAAAGCTATCTGGTAGTGATGATTGGTACAGGTATCATTCTATCGAGTATCTATCTGACAGTTGAATATAAGGTTATCTATCATTTATCTCTATACGGAGTTCTAGCGTGGCTCATTCTATCTATCGTCTTATCGCCTTTATTTATCTATACCAAGGGCATGAAACATATACAAGAGCATTTTATCTTGTCTAACTGGAGTACACTTCTATTCTTATTGCCTACGATTGTGGCTCTAAGTGTTGGAATGATTGTGGCTCACCAAGAGAACAGACAACAAATGACTAGCTATAATATCGGTATCTCGTTTATGGACTATCAAAAGTCCACCTTTAGACCATATACCGATAAGCAGACCACGGAACTTGCTGAGAAACTAGAAGCAGCAGGCCAGAAAGAACAAGTTCTTGATGATAAAAAGTATTATATCTTCTATAAATCAACTTGCCCTTATTGCAAGGTAGGTTTGACTTCTTTACTTGAAAGACTTCCAGAAGATAGACAACAAGAACTTGTATTTATCGACTTGAATAGTGATGATGCTGAAAGAGTAGCAAATGCTCTAGGAGTTGATAGAGCAGGCACAGTAGTTGCAGTAGTAAAAGATAAGGAGAATGGAAACTCTAAACTTATGAAAGAAACAATCGCTTTTGATGATGATAAGGACGAAATCGTCGCTAATAAAGACCTTATAGACAAGATAGTAGCAAAGGAGAATGTATGAACCTAGCTTTACTCATTCTACAATACTTCCTATTTAGTCTATTCCTATTCTGTCTAAGAGTAGCAGTCCAGGTCTATCGCTATCGCTTGCCGATCATAAGACATGAATTTGAGTTCAGTCAGACAACTAAGTTGCTTATCTGGGCAATACGTAGAGTAGTTTTACCCTTTACTTTTCTTGGAATAGTCATCGAGATCGTGAACACGCAGAATTTCTGGTTAATCATTCCCTTGGTAATCGGATTTATCTTACCGTCATTCTTTTTCTTAGGAAAGAAACCTAAAAACATTTTTCTATCAGCAGTAGATGAATACTTCTATACACGCAGAGCCAATCTCTTTGAGAAATGCCCTCGTTGTAAGGATAGCAAAGTATTCTATTGTAAACTCTATGAGGTAGAGCCTAGTGATATGGAAATAGGAGAGCAGATTGATGATAACTGTTACTACTTAATCAGTAAAGAGGGGCAGTTATACACTCTAGGCTTCCTCTATGATATAAATAGCCTTGCTTTAGCCTTTATCGAAGAACCTCACAAGTTCAATAGCTATATCAATCAGTTTTATCCTTTACTAGAGCCTTACCAATCACTTGCTAATATCATTGAATTGGAAGATGAAATCTTCTGGCAAGAACCAGACCTATTCTGCTCTAAGTGCCACGAACAAGTGAACCAGACACCGATTTATCTCGGTAGGACGTTTATAAGATAATGGATAGTAAATGGATAAAATGTATTTACTAAGTAAATAAAAAATGAATGAAAATGATTTAATTGTTAAATAAAAGCTAACAAATTAGGAGAGCATAAATAATGAACGAACAAGTTAAATTATCAAAAAGCGAAGAACAGCCTATCAGAAAGTATCGTACTGTATTTACAAGCACTAAAGGGCTGTTTAGAAAGAAAAGATGGGTAATGTTGGATATTGATGAACATGGCATCACTTATCGTAGTGAACCAAACTATGCAGGAGCTATGTTTTCTTCAATGTATCTTGCTATAGAGGAAATTGTCATAGATGAACTTGCTTTTACAATAACCATTAAAAAGGACGAATGGGATGATCATAAAGTCTATGTTGTTGACTTAAAAAGACTAGATGGAGATTTGTGGACGAATTTCACTATCATTAAAGAAACAATATCTAGATTTGTAGAAAATAAATTGGTTATTAAAAGGTAGTAAACAGAGGAATAGGAGTAAATAGAATATGAAGTCATCCAGTAAAAACAAGCGAATTATGAGTATCTGCCTATTTATGTTAATTGCTGCTTTTATTACATTTTATTTGTTCTTGAGCTTTACAACGTTCCTTACTTATCAATGGTTTATAAATATGGATTTCAATACTGTAAGAACTAATTATGATTATGATGCGGCAAGCGTAGCATGGTTCAGCGTTCTAAGTGCTATTATTTTAACAACAGTGTTGTATCGACCATTATCTCATTCAATCTGGTTCAAACCACTTTGGGATAAATTGGAACAGGAAGTTATAGAAAAATAATGTGTAGATAAAAGGAGATAAGACAATGACAAAAGACAGTGTAGGAGTTGTTAAACTTCAGCCGTGGGTTATGTTGAGTGGAGAGAAGTATAGTTCAGAAGGAAATTTAGAGGCACATTATTATCATGCAAAGGATAACGATGGCAAGGTGCTTTTTACTACCAAATCTGGCCAACTTAGAAAGAATCCTGACTATGTACTACTTGCTTTACCAGAAGGGCAGAAAGGGGTAATGTATAAACTAGTTGAGCAAGGACGCTATCCAGAGCTACCTAGTAATCCATCTTTTGAAGTTCCTTCACAATGGAAGGTTCAAAATGTAGAACATGAACAAGCAGAACGTTACTACTGGTACGCTTTAGAGGTAGTGTCAGACATTCTAACTAACCTAGACACCAAAATAGAAGTACCAAGAGGGCAGAGTCCACGATATAGTGATATAGACTTGTTTAAAGATAGGGTAAACGTGTATATTCAACAACAATAAGTAACATTGACAGACTAGAGATAGTCTGTTTTTTTGTTTGACATTATACCCCAAATGGTGTATAATATTATTATAGAATAAAGGAAGGTAAAAGATATGGTAAGATTTGAACCGACTATCAGTTATTCAGATGAAGCCTCTAAAATTTTTAAGGAGTATCGTGAGTTAAAGGATAAACAAGAAAAAGCAGAGAAAACACGTCTTTCTAAAGCGATTGCTTATGCTACGTTGAAACTCGATACTCTTACCGAGGATATGGACGAACGTGTAAAAGAGTTTTACAAGGATAATAAAGATAAACTTTCTTATAGTGGAGAAATCATCACGCGCGAATATTGTAGTCAATATTTGAGTGGTAGGAGAGGTGAATTTTTCTTAACTGAAGATTTAATTAACTTTCTCCAGCTAAATCCTGAACACAAAGTAAAGGTAATGGCTATCTATGAAAGTTTTGCTATTATCGAAGTATATTCCAAGGCTTATATCGTTCCTGAAGAATTATTAGCAATAGTAGAGCAGACAGATGATGTTGCCATTGGAAATGAGATAGTTGTAAAATCATACAATCAACTTGTCTTAAAAGATCAGCTTGAGGATGCAAAAAAGTTAATTGAAAAAGTTTCTAAATTTGAAGATGAAGCTTTCGCAGAGCAACTAGCAGCAATCAATAACTTAAAAGCTGAAATGGAAGCACGGATTACTGCAGTTTATGAGTTGCAAGCTAAAATGATGGCAGAGTTACAAGAGAAGATTAAAGCCTATGAGCATGAGCTTCTAATCATGCGTTCAGACCTAACAGCCTTTGAGTATCGTAACGGATTGACAGTTAACTTTATGAACATCCATAAAGGAACTAATGCGCCTACTCAGCAGCCTATCATTATTCATCAAAAACTTATCTATTTGGACGAGGATCTTCCTCGTTTGAAAGACCTTTATGACGAGTATGCAGGGAGCTTAGAGGTGGCAATCAAACACTCTCCAGCTCTGCTTGAGCATATTTGTCCTACAAGCAAAGGCATTACATTCCTTAAAATGCGTAATTCTGCTGGACGATTTGACTTGAATAATACAGTTATGGAATTTGTTAGGGATACGATGCCAAATGAAGTAGGAGTTTTGGTTCGCAATGGAGAGAATACCTGGTTGACATGGCTAGATAGTCAGGATATTTCTTTATCAGAGGACTCTTTCACATCAAAATCTTCTGACGAAGAAACTTCGCTATCATTGGTTCAATCTCGTTACTACTTATTTAATCTTATTATGGGGTTAATTGAGCGTAATCAAATCTTGCAACTAGACCATGTTCCAACAAATATGTTTTCCGATCCAGGTATTATTTGGTCAAATGCTGACTCTCAGATTACAGATTCAACTTACGTTGAATTAGCAAAAATTATCCCTATCTTAAATCAATACTCTAAGGCTGATGATCCAATTTATGTATTGAACTCCTTTACGGATAGTGCTACATATACAGGACGTTATGGCCCTGGCACAACTGAACGTGGCCGTGGAGACAATGCTTTGACAGACAATACTTCTGTTAAGGAAGGTCTGAACAAAATCAAAGGGATTGATTATTTCTCTAATTTCACTTATCGTTTTTATGTTGGAGGTGAAAAATCACTATGGCATTGGGATGACGATAAAAGTAAGATTAGTCCTAGTCTTTATATCAAAAATGACGAGTTTATCAATCTTAAATTTATCAATAGCAATCTTATCAACTACTACATTCACACCAAACGGATTGGTAGGATTTCAAATTCAGGACGTTACGTCGATTACTCACACATGCTTCCTATCCTTTTTGGAATGAAGAAAGCCTTGGAGGAACAGGAAAAAGTTGACCGTCTCCACATCGTTGCGCAAGACTATGATTTAAACTTGTTAACCTCATTCAAGATTATTCATGACGTGCGCGTGGTTACTCCTTACCAAGCTAAACGTTACTCTAAGTGGGTTGCTGGTTTGAGTGAAGATGATAAATCTTACTATAAACAGTTACTCCTTATCAATGACCTAGAAAATGTTATCCGTAAGCCTAAAGTTTATGCTGCTATAAGTAAACCTGTCTTTATTGATAACGAGGATCGTAGAGAGCGAAAAACAACTGAATACGCTATGTTTGCAATTTGTGAAGCAAATGGTTATACAGGAACTATTCTTGATGAAACAAAAGGCTGGCGCGGAGAATATGTTTCTTTTGCTTATGATGAAGTGAAATTGACTCGTTCACATTGGGGTGGCGATAGTCGGATTAAAACGTTTTCTGGACAAGAAAGTTTTGATAAAGCAATGGCTAAAGAAATGGTTTACCAAAATATTATATATCGTAAAAGTGTAAAAAATTGTACGATTGCTAATATCCAAGAATGTTTTGGAGAGCGAGAGTGGTTCTTAGTTGATTTCTTTGATTATGAAGGCAACATTCAGCTGGTGAAAAACGTTGAAGAAATGAATAAAAAGTAGAAGGAGGGTATCTATGAAAGTAGATACAGAGAAAATCAAAGTGCTATTTGAAAAGGAAAATCCTTATCGGATAGCAAAGGATACTGGACTTGCAGTGTCCGTAGTCCAAAGGCTCGCAAAGGGGGAAAGGAAGTTGGAAAATGCAAGCATCCGTGTAGGTGCGATACTGACTGAGTATGCTAACAATCGTAGATTGAAATATTGAAAGAGGAAAAGAGGTAAAAATAATGGAAGAAATTTCAGTTAGAGAAGGTAAAGAGTTAAGAGCGAAGTATGATTTCCCTTTTAAATCAATAGACTATGTTTTTGACGGTTTAGAATTGTTATCTGGAAAGACAAAAGATAATGTTAAGGTTACTATTTACATTCCAGACTTTAAAAAGAACCTTGACGCTCAGTATTTAGAGTCTTTAGCAAAGTTACTAGCTGAAGCAGACGCTAAAGATGAAGTAGTTGAGGAATATGTAGGTGAAGATGTTTACGGTGAAGAAATGCCAATCAACTTATCTGATGAAGATTTAGAGGATTGCTACTATTCAATCGACTATCGAGGTATCCGTAGAACTATTTTTAAACAGAAGTTAGAGGATTTAAAGAAATCTTTACAAGGAAAGTTGGAAAATCGTGATCGAGCAGAATTAGAGAGATTTATGGAAGATTTGTCTTGGGAGTTCCTATCGGATACTAGAACGACTGTTCAAGTCCTTAACAAGATTAAAAGAACGTATCATCCAAAGAATAAATATGATGATAAAGACCTAAGAAAGAATTGGGAAAATGAATTTTTGTATTACTTTGCATCTTGTAGGTTTGATTTAACTGGTAATTATGACCGATATAGTTCTAACTGGTACGTGACACGTGATATGTTCTCTTTAGGACAATTCTCAAAACATAATACACAGTCGATATTGTTTATAGAAAGTTGTGATTTTAAAACACTTTTATCTGGAGTTGAGCGTGGTATTTGTCGGTTCTCAATTTTTGAAGATAAGCGATGCTTTAACCGTTTATCAATGGAATACTTAACTATTGTTAAGGGTAATTTCTCAATCACAACAGGAAGTCATAGTATTGAAGAAGAAAGCGCAAAACTAATTGAGCTAAATGGAACATATCGCATTTATACTTACGATAACAATTTATTTGCTTTTGTGAGAGAGTAACAAAAGGGATAGATGAGCTTATTGAATGTTGAATTAACAAGGAGGAAATTATATGATTTTGTTGTTTATTGTATTGTTTATTATAGGAGTGTGCATTTCATTCAATGGAGTATTGATCATAGCTAAAAATACAGACATTAGACTTGGATTGAGTGGTAGGAAAGATTTCTTTTTGTCTCTAAGTCCGAGGGAATGGATGTTAAGTATATTTTTAATTTTGGTAGGAGGGATAATGATTTACTTCTCTTCTATTGAGTTAATGCCATATATTATAAGTACATTTGAGTTAAAATAGGAGATATACTATGACAGTATTGTATTATTATCTTTTTATAAACAAGGGTATCTTTAAATCAATAAGGAAAAATATTCTTTGTTCTAAAAGTGTATGGAAAGTGCTAGTAAATATCATTTATGGAGCTATCTCGTTTAATGCTATCCCTTTATCTTATTCTTGGTT
>NZ_JABAEX010000010.1 GCF_012843315.1 Streptococcus sp. WB01_FAA12 | reverse complement strand
ACCAATAGTCCGTACGGGATTCGAACCCGTGTTACCGCCGTGAAAAGGCGGTGTCTTAACCCCTTGACCAACGGACCCTGAGTTTTTTAACTCTTTCTATTATACCTACTTTTTCCTCTTTGTCAAGATCTTTTTTTAATGAATTTGACTTTTTCTTTTCTTGACCAACTTCACGACTGCTTCTGTTCGTGCGGTGTGGGGAAACATATCAACTGACTGGATATACTGGAGATCATAGACTTTTACCAGTTTAACTAAATCTCGCGCCAAGGTCGAAACATTGCAGGATACATAGACCATTTTTTCTGGAACATAAGTCAGAATGGTATCCAACAACTTATCATCTAAGCCCGTACGAGGAGGGTCTACTATCAGTGCATTCGCTCGGTAACCCTCTTGATACCAGCGGGGAATAATCTCTTCAGCTGTCCCCGCTTCGTAATGAGTATTGTCAAATCCCATTTTTTGAGCATTTTGCCTAGCATCTTCAATGGCTTCTGGAATAATATCCATCCCTCTGAGACTCTTGACCTTCTTCGCGAAGGCAAATCCGATCGTCCCGACACCGCAATAGGCATCAATCAGATGATCTTCTTTGCTAACATCTAGAGCTTTAACTGCTTCACTATAGAGAATCTCAGTCTGCTCCGGATTGAGCTGATAGAAGGCACGGGGCGAGAGAGAAAACTCATAGTCGAGTACTCCTTCTTGAATACTCTCTTGGCCCCAGATAATTTCCGTCTTCTCACCATAGATTTCACTTGTTTTTGCTGTATTTGTATTAACTGCAACCGTAACGACTTCTGGAAAATCCTTGACTAGGTCTTTAACTAGTTGATTTAAATTAAGCTGGCGATTTGTGACGACGATAATCTGGACTTGTCCAGTTTTTCTTGCTCGACGTACCATGATGGTACGAACACCTAGCGTTTTTCTCTCATCGGTGATAGGGATTTGATGGTAAGTGAGAAGCTCAGCTAGGTGATTCGCAATCACTTGGGTTTCCTTATCTTGAACCAAGCAGTCTTTCAACTCGACAAGGTAATGAGAATTCTGCGCATACAAACCTGCCTTGACCTGATTTTTAAATTTCCGAGTCTGGAATTGTAGCTTAGCACGGTAGTACTTTGGTTCCTGCATTCCGATAGTTGGACGGATTTCATAGTTTTCATATCCTGCAGGAGCAAATTTTTTCAGGGCTTGGTGGAGCAAGTCCGTTTTGAACTCTAACTGTTTATCATAGTGAAGGTGCATAATTTGGCAACCACCACATTCATTATAAATCGTACAAGCAGGTACGACTCGAAATTTAGACTTCTTATTGACCTTTAGTAATTTGGCTTCAACAAAGTTACGTTTAATAGAAGTAATCTGACAATAGATATCTTCTCCTTTGAGGGCTCCTGGCACAAAAACGAGGGTTTTCTGGTAGAAACCGATTCCCTCACCATTGATACCCATCCGCTTGATTTTTAAAGGTATTTTTTGTTTGACTTTCAGATTCATACCCCTATCTTATCACATTTTAGGGTATAATAGAACTATGAAAATCACAAAACTTGAAAAGAAAAAACGCCTCTACTTGATGGAACTAGATCACCAGCATACCTCTTATATCACGGAAGATACCATTGTCCGTTTTATGCTATCTCGAGATAAGGTCATTAGTAAAGAGGAACTTACCGAGATTCAGGACTTTGCTCAGTTTTCTTATGGTAAGAACCTCGCCCTCTACCATCTATCGTTTAAAGCTCGAACCGAAAAGGAAGTTCGTGAGTATCTGAGAAAGTATGATCTTAATGAAAAAATCACTAGTCAAGTTATCGCTAACCTTAAAGAAGATAACTGGATTAATGATCGTCAGTATGCCTACTCTATCATCAATGCCAATCAACTTTCTGGAGATAAGGGGCCTTATGTGCTAGCTCAAAAACTGTCTCAAAAAGGGATTGCCAAATCAACTATTGAAGAGGTTTTAAAGGATTTTAATTTTTCAGAGGTTGCTCAACGTGTTGCAGAAAAACTGCTTAAAAAATACAATGGAAAATTTCCCGCTCGTGCCTTGCAGGATAAGATTATCCAAAACTTGACGAACAAAGGCTTCTCCTATTCTGATGCTAAAAATGCCTTTGACAGTTTGGATAGTCAAGTTGATCAAGAAACGACTCAAGAACTCATTTTCAAAGAGCTAGACAAACAATATACTAAATACGCTCGCAAATATGAAGGTTACGAACTAAAGCAACGTTTAACTCAAGTATTAGCTAGAAAAGGCTATGATTTTTCGGATATAGCAAGCGCTCTCAGAGAATATCTTTAACATTTTCGTGTAAAATTCAAAAAAATTAGACCGATTTATGATATAATAGTAAACGATAAACTTATAAATTGTAGAAAGTTGGTTAGTTATGAAACTTCCAAAAGAAGGCGACTTTATTACAATTCAAAGTTATAAGCATGATGGGAGTCTCCACCGCACTTGGCGGGACACCATGGTACTAAAAACAACAGAGAACGCCATTATCGGCGTCAACGACCACACACTTGTTACCGAAAGTGACGGTCGTCGTTGGGTGACTCGAGAACCGGCTATTGTTTACTTTCACAAAAAATATTGGTTTAATATCATTGCCATGATTCGTGATAATGGGATTTCCTACTATTGCAATATGGCCAGCCCCTACTATCTAGATGAGGAAGCCCTGAAATACATTGATTATGATTTGGATGTCAAGGTTTTCACTGATGGTGAAAAGCGTCTCTTGGACGTTGAAGAGTATGAGCGTCATAAACGCAAGATGAAGTATTCTGATGATTTAGACTATATTTTGAAAGAGCATGTTAAAATCCTTGTTGATTGGATTAACAATGGACGCGGTCCTTTCTCAGAGGCCTATGTCAACATTTGGTACAAACGCTACATAGAACTAAAGAATCGGTAAAGTTGTCAAACTGGGGTGAGAACCCTGGTTTTTTATTTGAAAAACCCAGCTTTTCAGCTGGGTTGATTTCTATATATCTAATTTAGTCACAGTAAACTTGATGTGGGAATAGTCTTTTTCAACATCCTTATCCAACAAGAAAGCCGTGGCATCCTTCTTAACCTGAACCAGGTCTATATTCTGAGCTTGAGCTGCATAGACGCATCCACAATAACATTGACGATAAATATCATACTCTTCACACATCTCCACCGAACGCTTGTAGCCTTGATTTTTCTTAAAATCACTTGGGAGATAGTGGGTTGTATAAATCTTTTGCACATCAATTCCGATGCTGTTGATGGTTTGAGAATTCTTATGGGGACTGATGGTCAAAGCTGAACCAAAGTAGTCAAAGCCCAAGTCCATAGCCACTTGCGCTGTTTTGTCCAGACGGTAGTCAAAACAAACCTTGCAACGGTCACCACCTTCGGGTTCTTCTTCTAGTCCTCTAACTAACTTCCGGTATTCATTTGGTTCATATGGGGCTTCTAAATACTGGACCGTATTTCCTGTTCGCTCATTGAAATCACTAACAAATTTCTTGGTGATGTAAGCCCGCTTGTGGTATTCTGCCTTGGGATGGATATTGGAATTGGCAAAATAGATAGTCACATCAGCGTATTTGGTCAGGTACTCTAGTGTGTAGGTACTACAAGGAGCACAGCAAACATGCATGAGAATAGTGGGGCGTTGCTCATTTTTCTCCCAAACCTGAACCATTTTCTGCATAACACGGTCATAATTAATCTTCTGATTGGGATTCATCTTGCTCAGAATTTCTTCTACATCGATCATGTTCTTCTCCTTTTACTATTAGTTATTTTACCACATATCACCAACCAGCTCAAATCTATTTTTTTTAAAAGGTAATAAAAAGAGGGATTCGTATTCCCTCCTTTTGTGTCTCTTATGAATTGCTTCGTATCGAAAGCTTACATCATACCGCCCATCATGCTTGGATCCATTGCTGGAGCTGGGGCTACTGGTTCTGGTTTATTGGCTACGACTGCTTCTGTTGTCAAAATCAAGCTGGCTACAGATGCTGCATTTTGAAGGGCAGAACGACTAACCTTAACTGGGTCGATGATTCCTTCTTCAATCATATTAACCCACTCACCAGTTGCTGCGTTGAAGCCTGTACCAAGCTCAGCATTCTTCAAACGATCGATGACGATAGACCCTTCGAATCCTGCATTGTGGGCAATTTGACGAACAGGTTCTTCCAAGGCACGGAGAACAATATTTCGTCCTGTTGCTTCGTCTCCTGTCAATTCCAAACCAGCCACTGCCGGAATGACATTTACAAGAGCTGTTCCACCACCTGCAACGATTCCTTCTTCAACGGCTGCACGAGTAGCGTTGAGGGCATCTTCGATGCGGAGTTTCATTTCTTTCAACTCAGTCTCAGTTGCAGCTCCGACCTTGATAACAGCGACACCACCTGATAATTTAGCCAAGCGTTCTTGGAGTTTTTCACGGTCAAATTCAGAAGTTGTGGTTTCGATTTGAGACTTAATAACTGCGACACGGTGAGAAATTGCTTCAGGATTGCCAGCACCTTCTACGATAACCGTGCTGTCTTTGTCCACAGTCACTCTCGCTGCTTGACCAAGCGCCTCAATCGTCGCATCTTTCAACTCAAGGCCAAGATCTTCTGTGATAACTGTTCCACCTGTCAAAATAGCGATATCCTCGAGCATGGCTTTACGACGGTCACCAAAACCAGGAGCTTTGACAGCTACGACATTGAAGGTTCCACGAATCTTGTTCAAGACAAGAGTTGGAAGAGCTTCGCCATCCACATCATCTGCAATAATCAAGAGTGGACGATTGCTTTGGAGAATGCTTTCTAGAAGTGGCAAGATTTCTTGGATATTGGAAATCTTCTTATCTGTAATCAAAATGTATGGATTTTCAAGGTCAGCCACCATCTTTTCGCTATCTGTCACCATGTACTGTGAAAGGTAACCGCGGTCGAACTGCATTCCTTCAACCACTTCAAGCTCAGTCTCCATACCACGTGACTCTTCAATGGTGATGACTCCATCTTTGCCAACTTTTTCCATGGCTTCAGAGATGTATTCGCCGACTTTTTCAGAACGAGAAGATACAGCAGCAACCTGAGCAATGGCTTCTTTATTGGCAACAGGGATGGCATTGTTTTTCAAGGCTTCTACAGCTGCGGCAACCGCTGCTTCAATCCCCCGTCGGATACCGATTGGGTTGGCACCTGCTGTGACGTTTTTGATTCCTTCACGGACGATAGCTTGGGTCAAAACAGTTGCTGTTGTCGTTCCGTCACCTGCGATATCATTGGTTTTTGAAGCGACTTCTGATACCAATTTGGCACCCATATTTTCAAAATGGTCTTCCAACTCGATTTCTTTGGCAATGGTCACCCCGTCATTGGTAATTAAGGGTGAACCGAATGATTTTTCAAGAACAACATTACGACCTTTTGGTCCCAAGGTTACTTTAACAGTGTCTGCAAGGATATCGACACCACGGACCATAGCTGAACGAGCATCAGATGAAAATTTAATTTCTTTTGACATACTTACTTTCTCCTTCTATTCTTCAATAATAGCCAAGATGTTAGCTTCGCCAACGATAACATACTTTTCATCGCCATCTTTGACATCAAGACCTGCATGGGCTTCAACTAAGACACGGTCTCCAGCTTTAACACTTGGAGCGACCAAGTCGCCATTCAAGGTACGAACACCCTGTCCAGTAGCTATAACTTGGGCAGTTTTTGTTTTTTCTTGGGCTGAGCCTGCAAGGACAAAGCCTCCGACGGTTTGTTCTTTTTCTTCGATTTTCAAGACCACACGGTCTCCCAATGGTTTCAACATTTGCTTTCCTCCATAATGAAATAGATACCATTAGCACTCTTTGTACCTGAGTGCTAAACCATAGTTCTATTGTATCACTTGGTCAGAAATAGTCAAGAAAAAAGTCTGACTTTGGCAAGATAAAAAGTCTGAGACCAACTCAGACTTTTCAATGTTTATACTCAATGAAAATCAAAGAGCAAACTAGGAAGCTAGCCGCAGGTTGCTCAAAGCACTGCTTTGAGGTTGTGGATAGAACTGACGAAGTCAGCTCAAAACATGGTTTTGAGGTTGTAGATAAGACTGACGAAGTCAGTTACCTATACATACGGCAAGGTGAAGCTGACGTGGTTTGAAGAGATTTTCGAAGAGTATTAAAATGGCAATTCCTCCTCTTCCAAAACCAAGTCTGCCAAGTCTTGACCCGCGTTATTTTCACGCATGGCACGTTGGGCACGGCTTTCTAAAAGTTGGAATCCTGTGGCGAGAACTTCGGTCACATAGTTCATCTGACCATTTTTCTCGTAGCGACGGGTACGCAACTCCCCATCAACAGAAATAAGACTACCTTTGGTTGCGTAGCTTGCCAAGGTTTCAGCCAATTTTCCCCAAAGAACGAGATTGACAAAGTCAGCTTCACGTTCCCCATTTTGGTCTTTGTAACGGCGGTTCACAGCGATAGTTGCTCGCGCTACTGACTTGTCATTGTTGGTTTTGTGCAATTCTGGTGTAGACGTCAAGCGCCCGATCATGATAACTTTATTATACATATTTTCTTCCTCCTACTTATCTATTCGTAGGGAATCAAAAAAAGTTACAGAAATTTGTAACTTTTCGAGGAAATTTTTTACTTTTTATGAACCATAAATCCAGTCGCCTGTTGATTGGCCATAATGGTCATATCTGTAATCTGCACACGACGGGGCTGACTGGTCACATAAACAACCGTATCTGCGATGTCTTGTGCCTGCAAGGCCTCGATCCCCTGATAGACTGTCGCAGCCCGCTCTTTGTTACCATGAAAACGTACTGTAGAAAAATCTGTTTTGACAATCCCTGGCTGAATGGTAGTCACCTTGATATCCGTTGCAATGGTATCGATTCGCAGTCCATCTGAAAAAGTCTTGACAGCTGCCTTGGTGGCTGAATAGACCGCTGCACCAGCGTAGGCGTAAATTCCTGCGGTTGACCCCATATTGATGATATGGCCTTGATTGGCTTTTACCATTGCTGGCAAGAAACAGCGAGTAACTGCCATTAACCCCTTGACATTGGTATCCAACATGGTCAGCATATCTAGATCTTCATAGTCCTGATAGGGAGCCAAGCCAAGAGCAAGTCCGGCGTTATTGACCAAGATATCAATCTGACCTATCGTTTCTAGAATATTGGAGCAGACAGTCTTTACCATGGTCATATCTGTCACATCCAGCGGAAAAGTCCAAACTGTTTGATTTGGGAAAGTATCTGCAAACCCCGACTTGAGGGTTTCTAGTCTGTCTATCCGTCGTCCAGTTAGAACGACATTCTCACCCTGCTCCAGATAAGCTCGCGCAATCGCTTCACCGATTCCTGAGGTCGCTCCTGTAATCACTACATTTTTTGCCATCTTATTTCCTTCTATCTGGTCTATCAGATATTAACAACTTCTTAGGCAGTCCAGTGTTTAGCTGGATCAAATGGAGTTCCAACAACTTGGTCTTCTGATAATTCAATAATACCACGTTTTTGCGGAGCATTTGGCAGATGCAATTCACGAGGACTACACATCATGCCAAAACTCTTTTCACCACGAAGCTCGCCTGGGAAAATAAGATTGCCTTTTGGCATCATAGCTCCTGGAAGAGCTACAATGGTTTTCAACCCGACACGCGCATTGGGAGCCCCTGCAACAATTTGCACTGTCTTGTTACTTGCGACTGCAACTTGGCAGATGTTGAGGTGGTCACTATCTGGATGAGCTACCATCTCGACAATTTCACCGACAACAAACTTAGGTTCCTTGTCATTGACAATTTCTTCCTCAAAACCTTCCGCCTGCAACTCTTGGTTTAAACGTGCTACTTGCTCATCTGATAAAAAGACTTGACCGCGCTCGGCAATTTCAAACAAACTTGAAACTTCGAAAATATTCCACGCCACTGTTTCTCCATTTTCTTTGAGGAAAACACGGGCTACTTTGCCTTTGCGCTCCACGTCCAACTTGGCATCTCCGCTGTTTTTCACGATGACCATAAGGACATCTCCAACATGCTCTTTGTTATATGTAAAAATCATTGTTTCCTTTTTCTCCTATTTCAGTCCTGCTAAAAAGTCGTTAATTTGTTCCTTGCTTTTACGGTCGCGATTGACAAAACGACCGATTTCCTTGTCCTTTTCTAGAACAACGAGGCTAGGAATCCCGTAAATATCCCAGAGTTTAGCCAGATCCATGTACTGGTCTCGGTCCACCCGAATAAAGGTGAATTCTGGATTGGTCTCCTCAATCTCTAGCAAGGCAGGATAGATATAACGACAATCGCCACACCAGTCCGCCACAAAAAGAAAGACTTTCTTGCCATCCTGCTCGACAAAACCTGCGAGTTCTTCTATACTATCGGGAGTAATCATAAGACCTCCTCCTCATAGACTAGATCTTCATTTTCATAGACAAAGGTATAGTGACGACCATCCTCGAAAATGACTCCTCCGACGAGTCGCTCTAGACTACTTTCGTAGACTTGAATATAGAGTGTCGCAATCTCTCCCATATCTGAAAAAAGATCCCGCACAATAGCGGTTAACTCCTCTTGCGTCTTCATGAGTTTGTGATTATCTGCTGCTTTTTTGGCACCCAAAGCGAGGGCACTTAGACCAGCCACAGTCAAGCCAGTCATCCATAATTTCTTAGCTTTCATACCTTTCATTGTAACACAAAAAGGGTTTTAGGACAAATAGGGAAGCAGTATATAGGCGAGGAAAATCCCCTTTCCTCAATGAGGAAAGAGGACATCTAATTCTTATTGCCAAGCACCTGAACTGCCCACATAATCGCCATCAGGTGTGTAGGTGTTACGAAGCATTTTACCAGATGAGTCTAAGTAGTACCACTTGCCTTGGACTTGATCCAAGCATTGGACTTCATGGCACTTTCCTCCTTTGTTTACATACCATAAAGTGGGTACTATAAAACTCAGTAAATGTCCTGAACCACCGTGCGGTTTCCTTCAAGTGAAATGACTTTCTTTTCAAACTGCAAATTAGGCATGCAAGCAGCCAAATCCTTTTCAATTTCTTCTAACGCTTCTAAACGCATCTCGACAGAAGTGTTTTCATTTCCTTGAATGATGAAAATAGCATTTTTTGTATCTTCATCAAATTTGTAATGTTCACTATCGCGGACATCCAGCCAAGCTAAAACTCCATTTTCATCCCGATAGACATAGTCCGTCTGCGCAACGTGCTTCTCCGTTGACAAGATAGGTAGGAAAATGTCCTCCCTTTTGCTAACAGAAAACTCTATCTGCCCTCCAATCTTATCCAAATCATGCCCACCAATCGCCAGCAAAGAAGAAAGCGCCTCTACATTGTAGATATCGATGATACTATTGATGTGAGGGAGAGAGCCACGATGCTGGATATTGCGAATGAGGGCGACTACTGTCGGTGGATTTTTCTTGACGCTACGCCCGACTCGCTGGAGCAACTGCCTATAACCTTGGACAACAGGAGACTCTTGAACTTCTTTTACATCACACTCTAGCGCCCATTTCTCCCTCTCCTCTTTCTTTTTCAGAAAAGCAAGAGGCAAATCAGCATGAGGATCGACGTTTTTAGCAATACCAATCACGACATTCTTGATCCCCAAGTCATACAAACTTTTATCTAAACAAAACTCCATAGGCAGGCCCTCCTTTGAAAAATGTACACCATCCTACCCTTATTTTACACCTTCTAGTCCCTGATTTCAAGAAAATCATCAACTCTCTCCCGACAAATAAAAAGAGAAGATCAAACTGATCTCCTCTGTGAGGCTTCTTATACTTCGTCGCTCGTTTCAGCGTCATCATCTGAAAACTCGTCGTCTTCTTCGTTGAGATCCACGTCTTCACCCAAGTCATCAGGAGCAATTTCGTTGATCTCTGCATCGTAAGCTTCCACTTCATTTTTCTCATCATCTGGATTTTCATCATCATATGAAAGAGCTGGGTCTGCTTCGTATGCATCTTCGTCTTCTGGATCATCTGCATTGTAGTCAATGGCATCTGAATCACCATCCATGAAGGCATTGACACGTTTTTTCTTAGCTTTTGGTGCTACTTCATCGTCGTCACTTTCTTCAAGAGCGATGATTTCTTCGTCGATTTCGTCCACACCATACCATGAACGAAGACCCCATTTGTTGTCCCCAAGAGAGATGAAGCTACCATCAAAGTTCAACTCTGTGTAGAACAAAGGCAAGGCTTCGCGGATATCGCTGTTTGATGTTCCAAGGTAGTTTTGAATTTCGTTTACAAGATCGCTAAAATGCATCTCATGATCGCGACCACGAAGTTCCAAGATAGCACGCGCCACCTCAATCATAGATAGTTCACTTTTTTCTTGCCCAGCAAATACTTCTAATTCCAAAGCGTTTCTCCTCATTTTATCATTTACTCTTTATTGTACGATAATTTTGCGGAATAGTCAAAGGTTAAGAAAAAATAAAGGTGAAATATTTCAGCTAATTGAAAGACCTATGTAACATGACCACAGGTATATTGATTTATTTATAACTCAAGGCTGCAACTCCAATACCAACCACAAACTGCAAGAGGATTCCTACAGAGATAAAGGATTATTTGTTGCGTCAAATCAAGTAAAAAGATCATTTCAGGTCCTGCCAGTAACTTCGTTTTCTTTCCTTTATTTCATTTTCCCTAGAATAGTGAAAAATCCTTCTCTTGTTAATGAGTTTCATAAGAAAAAGGCTGGAGAATCCAACCTTCTCTATTTATTCAGCTAAGAGTACTTCTTTGATGGTTTGCTTTTGGAGTTTTCTGTTGGATAGATAAAAGAGGCTTTCATAAACCACAGCAAAACCGATCAAAGTCCAGAAGCAAACATTCCCATCAAAGTGATGCTCAATCTTTTCAGGAACCGTATCTTTGATCACACCAATCAAGATTTCCATGATAGCGTACTGATAAGCCGTCCCAAGAACAAATCCTAGATAGGCCCAGAAACGATAGGGAGATAGGATATGACCTTGGCATTCACGATCTGTATAGCCAAAAGCCTTCATAAGAGCCAGGGTTTCGCGACTTTCTGAGATGACAATCCCCAATGACAAAAAGAGAATAGAGAAAGAAAGGATCAAGCCAATCATGATCATCATGGTTTGGATGATGTCATCTGTGTAGTTCCTTAGACCAAAGGACAATTGAACCATGGCCGCAAAACACATAGAGCCAAAGACTACAAAAAACAGGATAGATTTTCTCCCCCAAATTAGTGACGAAGACAGCTCTTTTAGGAAGTCTTTCTCTTTCTTAGGAGCCCTCTTTCTCCTTTTGACCTTGATTGGTGTTGGGGACTTTTTCAATAAGCGAAGAGCCGGCGTTTGTAGTTGTCTTCTAGCATAACCAACCGCGATAAGCATAAAAAATGCCGTTGGAAGGACCACAAAAGCAAGCAAGAGCTGCCAATGAAAATGAATGGTGATTTCTGGTAGGATCCCCTTTTCATTCCGGAAGTCATAAAAATGCCCCATCATAAGAAAAGAAGCGAAATAGCCAAGAAGCGCTCCGACACCAAAACTGAGCCCAAATGCCCAAAATCGTTTAGCCAACTGGCCATTGCTATAGCCCAAAGCCTTTAAAATTCCTAATTGTTCCTTGTGGTCATCGACAAATTGTTTGATATAAAAGCACATGAGAAGGATCGACGTCAAGGACAAGACAACCCCACTGACCATGGCCACCATCCAGGAAAGTGAAACCTGGGCATCATAATAGACCATAATCATCGGATTGGTTTTAGAAATTTCCAACTGCTCGATATCAAGATAAAAATTCAAGAAGAGATTGGCCACAAAAACCGCACAGGCTCCAATGATACTGACGACAACTAATTTTCGAATATCTTTTACTGAAAACATGGCTTACCATCCAATCTCATAAGCAGTCTGTGGCTGATCATTGGTCACAACTTCAGTAATTTTGCCACTATTGACGCGAATGATGGTTCTGGCCATATCCGCAATATTTTGGTTGTGTGTCACCATGATTAGGGTAAAGCCTAGCTTTTCCTTCAACTTCCAGATATAGTCGAGAATCTTGCGCCCTGTTTCTTCATCCAGGGCCCCCGTCGGCTCATCTAAGAAAAGAATCTCTGGCTTTTTGGCTAAGGCACGAGCAATAGATACCCTCTGCTGTTCGCCGCCAGACAATTCACTCGGATACTTGTCCAGCTTATCGCCAAGTCCCAAATCCTCGATAATCTGCAAAAAATCATGATTGTTTGCCAGGTCTGCCCCCATCTTTACATTCTGTCTGACTGTTAGATTAGGCAATAAATAATACTGCTGAAAAATAAAGGCAATCTTCTCACGTCTAAAGGCTGTCAATTGAGTATCTGTGAGTTGAGCCAAATCCTGTCCTTGAATGAGGATATGTCCCTCGTCTACCTTTTCTAAACCTGACAGAACGTTTAAGAGAGTTGACTTGCCTGATCCAGAAGGACCGAGGATAACCACATCATCCTGGTCTTGAATCTGCAAATCAATCCCTTTTAAAACCTTGGTTTGGCCGTAACTTTTGTGCACATTTTCTAGTTGAATCATTTCTTTCCTACCATTTCTTTGATGAGAGATTGACAAACCTCTGTCAGTAATCCAATCACTTCTTCCATGCTGAATTGATAAATACCAGAAGCAACCATAGAGGCCATGCCGTGTGAGTAGATAAATAAATGCTGGTACAGGCGACTAGCCTCCTCTAACGTCAATGGATAGTCTGCTACAATCGATTCCAGAACCAATTGGTAACTATGATCCTTCATGGGAAGAAAATCTTGAAAGCGACGAATCGGATCTTTGCTAGGATTTTGGAAAAGCAATTGAAAAAGTTGGGGCTCTTTTGAGGCGAAAAGGATATAAGCAACCCCGACAGATTGAAAAGGCTTCTCATCTTCTAAAGCCTTTCGTATATACTCCACTACGACCATCTCTGCAGCAACAATAACCTCTGCTTGTAACTCGGCCATATTGGCAAATTGCCCAAAAATCACTCTCGGTGTGGCTCCCAGTTGCTCTGCTAATGCTCGAGCCGTCAAACTAGCCATGCCCTCTTCTCTCACCAATTGTAAAGCTGTCCCAATGATAGTCTCTTTACTAAATTTAACCTTTGGTGGCATAAGACTCCTTTCGCGCAACATTTGTTACGCAACACTTGTTGCATAAAAGGATACCATAAAAAAGAAAGACTTGTCAAGAAAAAACTGTAAAACACAAAACAAAAAACAGCGAACTTTTTATTTCTTTGCTACCCAGCCGATAGCATCGCTAGGTGGATTTTCGTTATCAAGCCAGATGAATTCAATCCCGATTTCCCCATTTTTAAACTTGGTCAAGCCAATACCATTGATTTCTAGTTTGTTGAGTCGTTGTCCTGTCAAAACTTCTCGTTCCTTCAACTGGAAAAGTTAAGGGGAACTAATATAAATCTTCAAGACTTCTGTATTCTATAACTTCATTCTTTATGATACTCTTTTTAAATTCAAAATGATTCAATGGATTATCGATTAATACTAACTTTGGAATATCATCCAGGTTGGTAACCAAGGATAAAATAAAATCTGATTGAAACTCTTTTGCTTTCTCAAATTCTCTAGCAGTCAAACGAATACGCCCTTTAGATTTTCGAATACCTTTAACTTCGGCAAGGTAATAATGTTCTTGAACATCTACTTGGAAATCATAACCATCACCATAAAGGCGGGCATCGGTTAATTGTCCACCTTGAAATTTTTCTTCTTTATCAAAATGGAGTATAAAGTAATTTTCTGCTTTCATTCCAGTTTCTTGTAGACGTTTGAATTTAGTTCGAACTATTGGCTTTTCAATGACTGCTATACCTGTTTTCTTCCCTTCGCTTGCAAGTAGCATTTTAACGATTTCTGCAAAATTGTGAACATCTTCATTCCCAAACATCATATCAATTAAATCTTTACGAAAACGGTAAACTTCGGCTTTTTGCCACCAACCTTTCCGATTGTTCTCAAAATAGGGGTCAAATAAATCCATTCTATTTTTGACTACACCGGTTGTTTCTGCGATGCCTAAAGAAACTATATAACGATAAAAATCGGATTTACTAGAGAATTGAAACTCTTTTATAAATAGCTTATCAAACTTGGCAAGACCATAGCCAATTAAATTTAGCAATTCATAATGAGGGTGTTTAGACATAACTTTCTCCATCAATAGATATTGATTTCATTATACCAAAAAAACACGGCTCATCACCGTGTTTCTATGTTTATTTCACCAACTTCCTCATCTCATCAATACGTGCGATGGTCGCATCATATTTCGCTTGGTAGTCGGCTTGTTTGTCGCGTTCTTTTTGGACGACTTCTGGTTTGGCATTGGCTACGAAGCGTTCGTTAGAGAGCTTTTTGCCGACCATATCCAGTTCTTTTTGCCATTTAGCTAGTTCCTTGTCGAGACGAGCCAGTTCTTCTTCGACATTGAGGAGGTCTGCGAGTGGCAGGTAAATTTCTGCTCCAGTGATGACACTTGACATAGCCAGTTCAGGTGCAGGAATGTTTGAAGCGATTTCCAAGTGCTCTGGATTTGTGAAGCGTTTGATGTAGTTGACATTGCTGTTAAAGAAGGCTTCCAAGTCGCTATCGCTTGTCTTAACAAGGATTGTGATTGGCTTGCTTGGTGCTACGTTTACTTCCGCACGCGCATTACGAACGGCACGGATCAAGTCTTTGAGGCTTTCCACACCAGTGTGAGCAGCAAGGTCTTCAAAGGCTGGGGTGACAGTTGGGTAAGCCGCTGTAACGATAGAGCCTTCTGAGATTTGTCCAAAGATTTCCTCTGTCACAAATGGCATGATTGGGTGGAGGAGACGAAGAATCTTGTCCAAAGTGTAAAGGAGAACCGAACGTGTGATGACTTTCTCTTCTTCGTTATCGCTATAAAGGACTTCCTTGGTCAACTCAACATACCAGTCCGCAAACTCGTCCCAGATGAAATTGTAGAGGATGTGTCCAGCGACACCAAACTCAAACTTATCAAAGTTTTCAGTAACTTTGCCGATGGTTTCATTGAGGTTGTGGAGAATCCAGCGGTCTGTAACGTTTCCAGCTTCCTGGTTGGCAACTTTTTCGACATTGGCAGTTGCTTGGTCAAGGGTCAAACCTTCATTGTTCATGAGGATGTAGCGAGAGATGTTCCATATTTTGTTAATAAAGTTCCAAGAAGCATCCATTTTCTCGTAAGAGAAACGCACGTCTTGCCCTGGTGCAGAACCGTTTGAAAGGAACCAACGAAGGGCATCCGCACCGTATTTCTCGATAACATCCATTGGGTCAATTCCGTTACCGAGAGATTTAGACATCTTACGACCTTGCTCGTCACGAATGAGACCGTGAATCAGAACGTTTTGGAATGGCTGACGACCAGTGAATTCCAAGGATTGGAAAATCATACGAGACACCCAGAAGAAGATAATGTCGTAACCTGTTACCAGGGTTGAAGTTGGGAAGTAACGTTTGAAGTCTGCTGAGTCGACATCAGGCCAGCCCATGGTTGAGAACGGCCAAAGAGCAGAACTGAACCAAGTATCCAAGACGTCTTCGTCCTGAGTCCATCCGTCACCTTCTGGAGCTTCCTCACCGACGTACATTTCGCCCTCAGCATTGTACCAAGCAGGGATTTGGTGCCCCCACCAGAGCTGACGAGAGATTACCCAGTCATGGACATTTTCCATCCATTGGAGGAAAGTATCGTTGAAACGAGGTGGGTAGAATTCTACCTTGTCCTCTGTGTCTTGGTTGGCAATAGCATTTTTCGCCAATTGGTCCATCTTGACGAACCACTGAGTAGACAAGCGTGGTTCAACCACAACACCTGTACGCTCTGAGTGACCAACACTGTGGACACGTTTTTCGATTTTAACGAGGGCACCGATTTCTTCCAACTTGGCAACGACTGCTTTACGGGCTTCAAAACGGTCCATGCCTGCAAATTCAAAGGCCAAGTCATTCATGGTTCCGTCGTCGTTCATGACGTTGACGTGTGGCAAGTTATGACGTTGACCAACCAAGAAGTCGTTTGGATCGTGGGCAGGCGTGATTTTCACAACACCCGTACCAAACTCAGGATCTGCATGCTCGTCGGCAACGATTGGAATGAGTTTGTTAGCGATTGGAAGGACTACATTTTGGCCGATCAAGTCCTTGTAGCGTGGATCTTCTGGATTGACCGCAACGGCAACGTCTCCGAACATAGTTTCAGGACGAGTAGTCGCAACTTCAAGGGCGCGTGAACCATCTTCCAGCATGTAGTTCATGTGGTAGAAGGCACCTTCGACATCCTTGTGAATCACCTCGATATCAGAAAGGGCTGTGCGAGCTGCTGGGTCCCAGTTGATGATAAACTCACCACGGTAGATCCAACCTTTCTTGTAAAGTTCGACAAAGACCTTGCGAACGGCTTTAGACAAACCTTCGTCAAGAGTGAAACGCTCGCGAGAGTAGTCTACAGAGAGCCCCATCTTGCCCCATTGTTCCTTGATGGTTGTCGCATATTCGTCTTTCCATTCCCAGACTTTCTCGAGGAATTTCTCACGACCCAAGTCATAACGACTAATGCCCTCACCACGCAAGCGCTCCTCAACCTTAGCTTGAGTCGCAATCCCCGCATGGTCCATACCCGGAAGCCAAAGCGTATCAAAGCCTTGCATGCGTTTTTGACGGATGATAATATCCTGCAAAGTCGTGTCCCAAGCGTGACCAAGGTGGAGTTTGCCAGTTACGTTTGGTGGTGGAATCACGATCGAATAAGGCTTAGCCTTTTGATCGCCTGAAGGCTTGAAAACATCCGCATCAAGCCATTTTTGGTAACGACCAGCCTCAACCTCGGCTGGATTGTATTTAGGTGAAAGTTCTTTAGACATTATTTTTTCTCCTTTTACGAATATTTCTTTTATATCTACGATTTATTAGGGCGCTGAACCCATTATTTCGATACTCATAATATCCCTTAGCGGAATCTGAATAATTCAGTTTTAGAAATTTAACTACCCCTACACTAAGTGCCGTTGCTAGAATAATAGACAAGGATACAATTATAAACGAAGTTATAATACTAGACATCCATACCGAAGCAAGTTCTTTGTTACTGGGATTGATTAAATTGATTATACTGAACTTAGCTGTATTTACCGGAATAATTTCATCTAGCTTTATCTTTTGTACCGTGAACAATGCAGAGAATAAATTTAAACAAAAAAGTGTAAGAAAACTTATCAAATGTAACCAGTAAATATGTTTTTTCATTTTCAAAGTCGGAATCGGAAGTTGCGAGGAATCATCTGTTGCAAATTGATAATGTAATTTGCCTATAATCGTTGAGATCAAAACAGGAAGTAACCATGTTAGGATGATAAGGAATCCTCCTTCTATTCGATCATAGAAAAAAATAAGTAACACATATAGAACACCAAAAACCCATCTAAGCAGTTCATTCTTTTTATCATACCCTCCCTTATCAAGTTGTGTTTTTAATACAAACCAAAAATATATAAATAGAGTTGCAAACATCATATTTACGGGAGCTAAGTCTACAATTGATTTATCTTGTAACTTCAAATAATTCAATGTCGTTGTTAAATATAAAAACAATTGAACAAATGATATAATATACATAACGACGTAGGAGGAAAAATACGTCTTATCTCGGTTTTTCCGTTTTTTACTTTGTTTAGTATAAAAATTTAATAAGCCTGTACGTAATGCAGGACAGATAATTGTAATAAATAATACAATACCCCAACTCAACCATTCTGGTGAAATATCTAAAGGTATAACCCATTGAAGCGCAAATATATAGCAAACGTCAAATATATTTAAAGATGCAAGCATAACTTTACTAGTACTAAAAAAGTCCCTAATTTTGAATAATTTCTCTTCAAAAATAATTGCATATACTAGAGGAAGTGCTGGTTGTAATAGTATAACGAACCTGTACCTATAACAAAATACCAACGCTATACTAAGAATTAAAACTAGACAATACAGGAATACTGCTATCTTGTTATTTTTAATTTTTGAGTATATTCTATATCCATAGTAACTCATCAAAGTGAGTACTATAAACTCTAAAATAAAAAATGGCAAACTTTTCTCATTGAATATTTTTACTTCCTTAACTGGTAACAAAGTAAAAGGTAGAATTAAAAATATTGATACCAAAGATGATATTACAATAATGGCAGGCCCCCAAGCCAGTATATTATATAAAAATTTTAATATTTTCTTAACATTAGATTTAAAATTACAGTTTTTGATAATCATTCCCACTCACTCCTCAGCAAGCCATATATCAGACTGTCACAGCGGTTTCCTTGAACATCCTTTCTGTCTCGGATGCGAGCTTCGAGGGTGAAGCCAAGCTTCTCTGCGACTCGTTGACTTTGGACATTATAGCCAAAGCAAGTCAACTCAATCTTGTGAAGACCCAAATTTTTAAATCCTAGGTCAATCAAGGCACGCGCTGCTTCTGGAACATAACCCCGACCCCAATAGTCTGGGTGTAAGGTATAGCCAATCTCCAGCACATCGTCTTCGTGGCGATGATTAAAATCAACAGAGCCGATGATAGTATCGGTCCCTTTAACCACTATGCCGTAACCAGCTGGGAGATTGTCCTTTTCAATGCGCTCGGGCAGAATATGCTCCAGATAATAAATCTCATCTTCCAAGGTTTTTACAGGGTGAAATGCTGCTGGATAGGCGACTTCTGGCAGACTAGCGTAGGCATGGATATCCTCAGCATCAGCCACTGTACGGACTCGTAAGACGAGCCGATCGGTTTCTAATCGTTCTGGTAATTGTGCTTGCTCCATCTTCCTACCTCGCTTCCCATAAAAAATGCCCCTGCCATCTACATGACAGGGACGAATGTGTTTATCCGCGGTACCACCCAATTTCGGGCAGAGACGCCCGCAACTCTTGTCTTTGAAGGATATACAAAGACACTTTTATTTCATTTTCATCCATCAGCAACCAGTTTTGACACATTTGTGGACTTCTCAGCGCCGCCACTTTCTGTAAAATGTGGAATTCAAAACACCTCTAATAGCTCTATTGTAACAAGTTTTTCACGGAAATGCAAGGCTCAAGAAAGATTACTTGAAACTGATTCCGTGTTCTTTTAATTTCTTGATGGTAGCTGGACCGATTCCTTTTAAGGCAAGAAGTTCTTTTTCAGTCCAGTTTTTGAAGTCAGCAGCTGACTTGATGCCTTCATCATAGAAAGTCTTAGCACGATCTACTGAGAGGCCACCCAAAGTAGCTGCGAAATCTTCTACTGAATTGGCTACTTTTTGAGCTTGTTCCTTGGTCACTTCTACTGCTTGTTCCACTTTTTTAGAGACAACTTTTCCTGCTTGACTGGCAGACTTTTCCGCATGTTTCACGACTTTTTTGGTCTCTTCTACAACTTTGGTCACTGTAGTTGAAAATGCACCTGAACGACGAAGGCTATTTCGCAATTGTTTTTTACGTTGGAGTTTCTTTGACATGATAAAATCCTTTCAATAAAAAATCCCTGCTCTGACAAGGATTTAATAAAGATATTCTATCAAGATTTCGGCAAAAAATCAAGAAAGTATCACTATTTTAATAATTTCGCTCGCCAAACAAGCCCTCTGGCAGATCATGAAATCCCTTGCCTGCTTTGAAGTTTTCAAACTTACCCAGCAAGAACTGGTAGGCATCCAAGCGACTTTCGTAGCGAATCATGGCATCTTTGGCACGTTCGTCTTGGTCTTCTTCGTAGACTTTTTGACTTTCCTTGTGCGCCATGTCATTGATCATGATCTGGGTATTAACCCAGGCTTCAAATTCCTTCATAAATTCTTGTTCGTAGCTCATTGCTTCTCCTTATTCTAATCCACGGAAGTAGTCCGTATCAATCTCTCGGTAGGGCTGGATATCCTGAACGTACTCTAGCACGCCTTGAAATTCCCCGTTCTCATCGTGTACTGCAGCGTAGGTGATGTGGACAAACTTGCCTCGCGACTCAGACTTGAACCACATTTCATACTTGTCCTTGACCCCTTCACGAAGACCTTTCATAACGGCCTTCACCTTGTCTAAGTACTTGGGCGGATGGCAGAGTTCTACATTGCGCCCGACTTGGGACGGCGTCCGTTTGAAAATCATCTCATCAGCTGGCGCATTGTCATTGTAATACTGAAAAATATCGTCTTTATTGACAAAGGTAATCTCCATAGGGAGGTGATTGAGGATGAGGTTGGCCTGCTCGACTGAGAGATAGCCATTGCCAAAAGCCTGTTGACTATGGCGGTCCAGCACTGCTTCCTTTTTCTTAGGGGTAAAGGTAATGGTAAACTGACCTTCTGGTGTATCGATAACTTGATGCACTTGGCCTTCAGCCGTGTCTAGTTGTACTGGCTCTTCTGCACTCTTTTCCTCAAGGAAACTCTGGCGTTCTGGAACCCATTTCTCAGACGGACGGATGATGGCATAACCGTAAACATCGCTCTCCTCCGCAATCTGAAGCCAGTCATCCTGAGTAAAGGACTCAAGGAGAATCATGAGAAGGATGGACTCTTCCTTGAAAATCATACTTTCAAACTCTGTCGCAAAAGCTTCAAAATCTTCTTTTACACTGCTAATCGACACTTCTGGTAGTGCCTTAGCCGTCGCTAGAGCTGTCTGAAAGAGTTCCCTGATCTGGTCATCCACTCCCCACATGACCTTAGGGGGTGAATCGTGACCATAGCGCTCCATGATGGGGAAAAAGAGCTCTTCCTTGCGCTGGTAGTGGAGGTCAAATTGCCCCAAAAGCCCCATTTGACGGACCAAGCCCTTGCGCATCTCTGCCAGCATTTCCTCATCTTCCATAGACTCATAGGTATCTAACAGTCTCCGAATGCGAATCAAGGCAGCACGGAGAGCCAGATTTTCATCCTTGAAGACGCGAACGGGGTGGCCAGGATGCTCGGTATCCTCTACTTCGACACCCTTAACAGCATTTTTAAAAAGATTAGCATGGACATCACAAAGCTCCATGACATCTTCAAAGGTAACACCTGAGTCTGAGTTCATCAGCTCGTGTTCCATGAGGGAAATCTCGATGGCTGACACACCTGTAAAGGTCGCATCAAAGCGCTCCTGAACTGACTCAGGAGAGGCGCCATTGTGCAATTCTAACAAAATATCCCGTAGGATATGAATCCGTTCATCTGCCATTAGTCTAATCCAATCACTTCGTAGCCATTCGCTTCCAGTGTGCGAACAATCTTGTCCATAGGAGTTCCTTCGAGCTTAGAACCCTGTTTGAGCGATACCTTGCGACCGACTGTGTTACGCATCAAGGGATTAGCAAGTGGTTTAAAACCAAGCTCCACTAGGATTTCCAAGACTTCTGGATGCTTATCCACCACTTCTGCAACGGGAATTGACACATCGATGATATTGTCCATGACGACCTCCATGTATGTTCTAAAATGATTTTACTGCTTATATTATACCATAAGGACGATTAGCATACACCAAAAAAGAGGGTTGCCCCTCTTTCTTAATTCTTATCCAGATTGCGTAGCATCTCGTCAATCTTGTTTCCATATTCGATAGATTCGTCTTTGACGAAGGTCAAATCTGGGATTTTGTACAATTTCAAATTGCGACCAAGTTCACGTTTGATGGTACCAGTTGCTTTCTCAAGCCCGATTTGAGCTTTTTGATTATCCGAAGCAAGGTTACTCAAAATGGTGTAGTAAACCTTGGCAACAGATAAGTCACCCAGCATCTGAACATCTGTAATGGTCACACCTTGGACACGTGGATCACGGACTTTCTTTTGCAAAATCTCATTGACTTCACGCTTGATTTCCATGCCCACACGATCCGTACGGAAATGATTTGCCATGATATTCCTTTCTCTACTTTGAACCAAAAGCTAGGCCAGCAGACCTAGCTATTTTTAAACTTTTTGATTTTCAATTCAAATTGAAACGAAGTTCAATTTGAACTCATCCGCTTCTTTCGCCGTGGTGAAAGTGATGGAACTGATTTATCAGTCCCATCACAGGGGATTTTTGAGACTCTAGGCTCAAAAATAAGCAATGAAACCATCGGTTTGCTTGCGTCCCTCACCACCTAAGAAAGGAGCAAAAATCTTATCTCTTGATTTCTTCCATGACATAAGCCTCAATCACATCATCCATCTTGATATCATTGTAGCCATCAATCATCAATCCACCTTCACGACCGTTAGTAACTTCTTTGACGTCGTCTTTGTAGTGTTTCAAGCTTGCGAGTTCGCCGTCATAGATAACGACACCGTCACGGATGACACGAACTTTAGAATCACGGGTAACCTTACCACTCATAACCATAAATCCACCGATGGTTCCCACTTTAGATACCTTGAAGGTTTCACGGATAACTGCTTCACCGATAACTTTTTCTTCAAATTCTGGGTCAAGCATCCCTTTCATAGCTTCTTCCATCTCTTCGATAACCTTGTAGATAATGCTGTGGAGACGGATTTCCACATCGTCTGCTTCTGCTTGTTGACGCGCTTGTGGTGTAGGGCGTACGTTGAAACCAACGATAAAGGCATTTGAAGCTTCGGCAAGAGTCACGTCAGATTCATTGATGGCACCGACCGCTGAGTGAACGATAGTAACCTTCACACCTTCCACATCGATTTTTTGAAGTGAGGCAGAAAGGGCTTCAACTGAACCTTGTACATCGGCCTTGATGATGACGTTAACGGACTTAAGTTCACCAGCTTTAAGCGTATCAAAGAGGTTTTCAAGGCTGACACGTTGGGTGGCTTGACGTTGTTTCATGAGGGCACGTTTCGCACGCTCTTCACCTGCTGCACGCGCAGATTTTTCATCTTCGTAAACGGCAAAGTGGTCACCCGCCATTGGCGCTTCGTTCAAACCTGTGATAGAAACTGGCGTTGATGGGCCTGCGACCTTGACACGACGACCAAGGTCATTGGTCATAGCACGGACACGACCGAAGGTATTTCCGACAACAATTGGGTCTTGAACATTCAGCGTACCTTGTTGAACAAGAAGGGTTGCGACCGCACCTTTTCCTTTATCCAAGCGAGCCTCGATAACGGTACCGATCGCACGAACTGTTGGGTCTGCCTTGAGTTCTTGGATTTCAGCCACAAGAAGGACCGTTTCCAAGAGTTCATCGATGTTTTGATTGAACTTAGCTGAGATTTCGACAAACTCAGAATCCCCACCCCAAGCTGTTGACATGACTCCATGTTCTGCCAATTCACCGATAACACGTTCTGGATTGGCACCTGGTTTATCAATCTTATTGATGGCTACAATGATTGGAACGTTGGCTGCTTTTGAGTGGTTGATGGCTTCGATAGTCTGAGGCATAACCCCGTCGTCGGCCGCTACAACCAAGATAGTAATATCGGTAACAGATGCACCACGCGCACGCATAGATGTAAAGGCCGCGTGTCCTGGTGTATCAAGGAAGGTAATCTTCTTGCCGTTTTCAACGATTTGGTAGGCACCGATATGCTGAGTGATACCACCTGCTTCACCTGTCGCAACACGAGAGTTACGAAGGGTATCCAAGAGAGTTGTTTTCCCATGGTCAACGTGTCCCATGATGGTTACAACTGGTGGACGCTCAACCAGTTCATCTTCATTGAGATAACCATCTTCGACGAAGAAGCGCTCGATGTCCGCATTGTCCACTTCAACCTTTTGTTTGGCTTCGATACCATAATCTACCAATAGGAGTTCAATGGTTTCTCCATCCAAAGATTGGTTTTGTGTGGCCATAACACCCATCATAAATAGTTTCTTAACGATTTCAGCTGGTTCACGTTTGATACGTTTTGCGATTTCCGCAACAGTCATACCATCTGTATATTCAAATTCGCTTGGCAATTCATGGAACTTACGTTCTGTAACAGGTTTTGGTGCCTGATTGCGGTTATTTTGCTTGTTGCCTTTTTTATTCTTTTTATTGTTATTCCAGTTACTATTTCTTTGATTTCTCACTTGATTCTGACTACTTCGATTCTTTTGTTGTTTTCTAGGACCATCTTCTTCGTGATCATAATCGTCACGTTCTTTGTCTGGTCGAGCTTGTTTTTTACGACGTGTATCCACTGGCGCTTCTTTAGCTACAGGAGCTACTGCTACGGCTGGCTGAGTTTGTTCAGCTAACTTAGCAGCTTCCTCAAAGATTTCCTCAGGCTCCTTGCGTTTATTAGCTTGAGCCAAAGCTTCTTTAGCAGCTTGCGATTGTTTGAAGCGCTCCTCGCTTGAGCGTGCGTACTCTGCATTTTGCTCTGCTTTTAGGGCTGCAGCACGGGCTTTAAAGTCAACACGTGGTCCAGCTGGTTTTGGCTGGAAGTCTTGTTGCTGACGGCGATCATTGCCACGATTTCCTTGACCTTGTGGTTTCTTCCCTTGGTCGTTAAATCGGCGATTGTCGCGGTTTCCTTGACCAGGTTTACCACCATTACGGCCGTCATTTTTCGGACGGTTACTGGTTTGTTGTTGGTCACGGTTGTTGCCCTTGTTTTGTTTGCGTCGCTCTGCCTGCTCTTTGGCACGTGCCTCACGCTCCGCCTTGAAGTTTCGGCTCTGCGGTCTTGCAGCCACCACTTTTTCTTCCTTAGGAGCTACAGGTGCAACTGGTTTGCTTTCTTCCTTAGCGGCAGCTGGTTTAGCTGATGCAGGCTTTTCAGCTTTCTTTTCTACACTTGCTTTTGGTGCTGCAGGTTTTACTTCTGCTTTAGGAGCGGATGCAGACTTAAAGCTAGCTGCGATTTGCTCAGCAGCAGTAACTTCCACGCTCGATGAGTGGCTTTTTACATCCAAGCCCAACTCTTTTGCACGCGCTACAACTTCTTTACTTTCTTTTCCAAGTTCTTTTGCGATTTCGTACAATCTTTTCTTAGACAAATCATGTCCTCCTCTTCTATTCCATAAGAGACCTCATTTTCTTTGTAAATCCAGCATCTGTCACAGCCAAAACCTTTCTTGATTTTCCGACTGCTATGCTTAATTCCAGTGTTGAAAACACGGTTATAACTTCTACTTGATAATAGTCACTTTTATCTTGAATCTTTTTGGTTAGATTGGGACCAGCATCATGGGCTAGAAAGACTAGCTTGGCTTTCTGGTCTTGGATGGCCTTGACCACCAATTCCTCACCTGATATGATCCGACCTGCTCGCTGAGCAAGTCCCAAGAGATTGCTTATCTTTTGCTTATTCAAGTCCTAACTCTCTTCTTTTTACTTTGTGATCAACATAGGCGATCAACTCGTCATAAAAGCTTTCTTCCACTTCCATGTTAAAGCTACGGTTAAAGACTTTCTTCTTTTTTGCCTCTAGGGCTTCTGCATTGTCTAGCTTGATATAAGCGCCACGGCCATTGGCCTTGCCTGTCGGGTCGATAAAGATCTCTCCTTCTTTGTTCTTGACAATGCGGAGCAAATCACGCTTGTCAATCACTTCGTTAGATACAACAGACTTGCGCAAAGGGATTTTTCTTGTTTTCATCTTTCCCTCCTCTAGCAGCTTTTATTCTTCGATTAATTCATCCGCAGCTGCGTAATCCACTTGACCTGCTTCTTCCATAGCTTCAAACTCACTGGCAGACTTGATATCGATACGGTAACCTGTCAAATGAGCTGCCAAGCGAACGTTTTGTCCACGACGACCGATGGCAAGAGAAAGCTTGTTATCAGGTACAACGACCAAGGCACGTTTGCTGTCGTTTTCATCAAAGATAACTTGGTCAACCTCTGCAGGTGCGATGGCATTGTAGATAAACTCTGCTGGATCCGCTACCCACTCGATAACGTCAATGTTCTCTTCTACAGGAACCATACGGTCGCTCTTAGCGTCGTAACGAGCTGGGTGGAATTTGCTGGTGATTTTCTTGATATTAGCACCACCACGCCCAACGATTGTCCCGATAGCGTCCACGTTTGGATTATGGCTACGAACGGCAACTTTAGTACGGTCACCAGCTTCGCGGGCTACGCTCATGATTTCGACAGTTCCATCGTAGACTTCTGGAATTTCTTGCTCCATCAAACGCTTAATCATCTCTGGATGGCTACGACTGACAAAGACGTTCACGCCACGAGGATTGTCTTCAACCTTGTAAACATAAACTTCGATACGATCATGAGAAGCAAAAACTTCTCCAGGGATTTGGTCTTGTTTGGACAATTGGGCTTCGATGCTACCAAGATTGACGTAGATGAAACGGTTGTCAAAACGTTCTACTGTACCAGACATGATTTCTTGTTCATGTTCCTTGTAAGTATTGTAAGTGATGGCACGTGTTTGCTTGCGCATTTTTTCCATGATGGTTTGTTTAGCAGACTGGGCTGCTACACGACCAAACTCAGCTGGTGCTTCTTCAAACTTGATTTTGTCTCCAAGTTCATAGGCTGAATTGATGGCAAGAGCATCTTTCAAGCTGATTTCCAAACGGCTATCAAACACTTCATCAACAACTTCACGGACAGTATAAACTGTAAAATCACCTGTTTTTTCGTTGAAGTCGATGGCTACGCTATCTGATTGACCATAGCGTCTGCGATAAGCGGAACGAAGCGACTCTACTACTGCGTCGATGATGTCTTCTTTTTTGATTCCCTTGTCTTCTTCCAAAATGCGGAAGGCCTCTAGCATTTCTTTACTCATGTTTTCTTCACTTTTGAATCCTCAAAAGCTATCCTTTCTTTTTCTATAATTTAACTGCTAAACGTGCTTTTGATACTAAACTGTATGGAAGTTGGACGGTTTTCTTACGTGTTTTGTCCATATATTCCATGGTCAACTCATCCTCTTCAAAGGCCAACAGAGTTCCTTCAAAGACTTTTTGCTTATCGATGGCTTGGTAGAGCCCGACATGAATGTATTTTCCAACTGCTCCAGCGACTGCATCCTTGGTTTTCAAAGGACGTTCCAAGCCTGGACTGGTGATTTCTAGGAAATATTGTTCTGGGAAGGGATCGGGCTTGATAGTGTCTAGGACAGGACTGACGATTTCTGTCAGGTCTGCCGTGTCGTTCAAGGTAATTCCTTCAGGTTTGTCTACAAAAATACTGAGAATCATGTCACTGCCGATCTTTCCATACTCGATATCCACGAGCTCGAAAGGCGCTTGGATGACAGGTTCTACAACTTCTCTGACTAATTCTACGATTGTTGCGATTATGTCCACCTCCTCATAAGCAAGAGGCGAAGATATTTCCCCGCCTCTCTTTCTCATATTCTTACTATCAGTATAGCACGTTTGTCAATTTATGTAAAGTATAAGCACTCAAACGGCTGGTTTTTAAGCTATTTCTTAAAATTTTGCCTCAACTCGGTAGATCACTTGACCTTTGCTGGAGAATTTTTGCTCATACTCCGTCATGACATTGCCTTCAAAATCACTGGCATGCAAGTCCAGCCAAACACCATTGAGCTTCATCCCATACTGAGAAAAGCTCACTAGACTGTACTCAAACAAGCCACGATTGTCTGTCTTGAAATGGATTTCCCCATTCTCAGGCAAGATACGTTTGAAGGTATCCAAGAAACTCTTGTAAGTTAAACGACGTTTTTCATGGCGTTTTTTAGGCCAAGGATCTGAAAAGTTTAGGTAGAGACGATCAATCTCACCGTCTTCAAAGTAGTCCGTCAAATCAGAACCATCTACCCACAACAACTTGATATTGGTCACTCCAACTTCTAATACCTTATCCAAGGCATAACTCAATACCGACTTTTGAATGTCAATCCCGATATAGTTGATATTAGGGTTTTGCTTGGCCATTCCTGATACAAAGGCCCCTTTCCCACTTCCAACTTCTACATGAATAGGATGATCATTTCCAAACAAGTCTCGCCATTTCCCTTTAGCTTCCAAGGGATTGAGGACAACATACTGGGGATTGGCCTCAAGTAACTCTGTCGCCCCTTTACGATTTCTTACTCTCATCTTTTCTTTCCATACTTGTCACGGAAGACACGCAAGGCATAAATCTCCCGGTTTACATTGTCTAAATCTTGATTTACAAAGTATTTGGTAATCTGGCTCAAGTAAGAATACTGACCGTACCAATACAATTTTTCCAGAACTGTCTGATTGTACTTATAGCCGTAGTCTCTCAACCATTGACGCCACTGATGATCTGGAATGTAGTGGCATAGCAAATGCGCTACATCAAACATACGATCCGTCAAACGAACCGAATCCCAATCCACTAGATAAACGAGTCCACTCTCTGTCTCAATCCAATTACTATGGCGAAGATCCCCATGTACAATCGTTGCATGGTCTTCCCTAAAGCCTGGAACTGTCCTGCGCAAATCATCAATCACCGAGTTTAAGTACTGATGTCGTTTCAAGACTTCAGGTGCTTCTTGCCTCCAAGACTGCAACAAGTCTACTGGCGTCTCCATGGTATATCCCAAACGGCTCAACTGCTTCATCAAGGGACGTGAGCGGTGGAGACGTGTCAAGATATTGATGATCTGCTTGCGGTTCATATCGTGCGGTGTCAAGATTTTGCCCGTCAACCATTCCTGGGCACACATATCACGACCATCCGCTAAGCGACGAGTCCATAGTAATTGAGGAGCGATTTGTTCTCTGGCTAGGCCAGGTAGGATTGGAGAGGTGTTCATTTTTACAAAGACGCGCTTCCCATCAGGGTAGCTTCCCATATAAGCCTTGCCGCTCTTCCCAGGTATAGGGGTCAGCGTTAGCTCATTATCACCCAAGTCCATTTCTTTCCTCCGTATAAAGTTTCCTTACTATTCTACTAGTTTTTGGTCTATTCGTCAACCAGTCTTTTCAGTTGGTAAGGTAAATAAAACAATTGTAGGAAGAGACTAGCCCCTACAAGAGCCAACAAGGCTGTTTTTTCTTGAAAAACCACTGCTCCGACCAGCAATTCTAACAAAAGAACTGCACTTCCCACACCGACTACAATCTGTTTCAATCCCTTCTCTTTCTCCCCTTTTTCTAGTGGAAAGAGCTGGGTCAAGTATTGGTAATCAAAGGCATGATAGAGGGCCAATAACTGAAAGAGCAAGAGATAGTTAAACAGAACCACTACTGCTGTCGCGATCCAAGCTTGCTCGATAAAGATCTCAGCTAACAAGGACAGGAGCAAGAGACGCAAACTGAGGGCAAAGAGATCTCCATTTCGCAGATAAGAACGAAGATAGAGATTTTGCCAGATCTTCCCAGGCACCTTTTGGACAGTCTTTAGGATGAAATCCAGATAAGCGCGACGTTTGACACTATTTGAAACACCCTTGACCTGAGTAAAGAGAGCAAAGAAACGAAGTAAGACTTGCTTGCGCTTGCTTTCTTGGGCAATGACATAGTCCCAGTCAATTCCGTTCCCAGTAAAAAATTTACTAACTTTTTGACGAAAAATCAGGTATTTCCCAGCCCCCAATAAAAACACATAGATGAGAAAAACTGGTAAGCCATAACCCATGACTAAAAACAAGGGCGCAAAAAGAAGTAAGCAAAGAGTCTGTACCAATAGCCAAAAGAGCAGTGAACGCACTGTCTGCCCTTTGAGGTGAGACTTAACCTCCTCTTCACTGACTAAGAGAAAGAGCTTGTCAGGTGCCTCCATATAAGTGGCAATCCCTCCCCAAGCCAAAAGCAAGGCAGATACAATCCCCAAAAACAAGAGAATAGGCCAATGATTTTCAGGAAAATCTTGCAAGAGTTGACTGTACTGGTAAGCTAGAAAACCGATGAGAACCAGCAGGAACAAGACAAAGTGGTCATTGAGAACATAACGCAGATAACCGACACACTCCTTACGAAAAGCCTGCTTTCGCTTTAAAAACAAGTCTTTCATAGCTTCTCCTCCTTGGTCAGGGCCAAGTAAATGTCGTTCAGGCTAGCCTCAGGCATGTCAAAGGCCTCGCGGAGTTGCTGGAGGTTCCCCTGAGCCCGCACCTCTCCCTTGTGGAGAATGACAAAGGCGTCACACATCTTCTCCGCCGAGTCCAGCACGTGGGTACTCATTAGAATGGACTTGCCTTTTTGCTTTTCCACTTCCAAAAGCTGAATCAAGTCAGAGATAGCCAGCGGATCGAGCCCAAGGAAAGGTTCATCTACGATGAAAAGACTCGGATCCACGACAAAAGCACAGATAATCATAACCTTCTGCTTCATTCCTTTTGAGAAATGGACAGGAAACCAGTCTAATTTTTGATCCAAGCGAAACATTTTCAACAAAGGTTCTACTCGCTCAAAAGCTAGGTTTTGCTCAATACCATAAGCCATGGCAACCGTCTCGATATGCTCTCTGAGGGTCAATTCCTCGTACAAGCTAGGCGTTTCAGGAATGTAACCAATCTGCTTGCGGTAGTTGGTCGCATCTTCTCGCAGGGTAAGACCATTAATCTTGATTTCTCCACTGTAAGGTGTCAACAGACCGATAATCTCATTGATAGTCGTTGATTTTCCAGCACCGTTGAGACCAATCAAACCGACTAACTGCCCACTTTCAACGGTAAAGGACACATCTTTCAAGACAGGAACATGAACATAGCCTCCTGTCAGGTTTTTAATTTCTAACATATTTTCTCCGAATCTGGTATAATGTAGCTATATTATATCAAAATTCAATACAGTAGAGGTGGATTTTATGTCAGATTGCATTTTTTGTAAGATCATCGCAGGGGAGATTCCTGCTTCAAAAGTATACGAGGATGAGCAGGTTCTTGCCTTTCTTGATATCTCTCAAGTAACGCCTGGACACACCTTGGTCGTACCAAAAGAGCACTACCGCAATCTCTTGGAGATGGATGCTACCAGCGCCAGCCAACTCTTTGCCCAAGTGCCACTGGTAGCTCAAAAAGTTATGAAGGCTACCAAGGCTGTCGGCATGAATATCATCGCCAACTGTGAGGAAGTTGCTGGTCAAACAGTCTTTCATACTCACGTGCACCTCGTACCTCGCTACGGTGCAGAAGATGACCTCAAGATTGACTTTATCGCCCACGAACCTGACTTTGACAAACTTGCTCAAGTCTCTGAAACCATTAAAAACGCTTAAGGAGATGCCATGAAACTATCAAATCTACTGCTATTTGCAGGAGCTGCAGCTGGAAGTTATTTTGTCGTGAAAAATCGCCAAACCATCACAGAGGAATTTATGGATACTAGCGACCGTGTCGAAGCTATGAAGGAGGATTTGGATGTCATCCAAAACAGCCTACAAATCATCGACCAACAAAAAGCCCTCATCAAGGAATACCAAAAAGACTTAACCTATAAATTCAAAGTCTTGGAAAAAGATTTCCAAACCAGAATGGCGGTCCTCCAAGAAGAAAAACAAGGATAAGAGAGCCTCCAAGTTTCCTTAAATCCATTTTGGGTTACTAGATTCGAACAGAAAAGGGAGGGAATGAAAGTGAAACAGTTTTTAAAAGTTCTAGCGAAGGTCATCGCGATCCCTTGTGGTTGCCTCTGCCTGCTTGCAGCCTTGGCATTTCTACTACTGATGAATCTTTTCAAGGCCTCACCGAGTGACATCCAAAAAGGAAATGAAACCTTAAAACAAATCTTTATCTCCCTTGACATGCCTCCTGAGAAAGTAGAATCAAATGGAAGGTATCAATTCGAGGGTGGAGGCTTAAATTTTTATGTTACTTTCTCAGACGAGGCCATCAATAGTCACCCTGTCCTAAAACAAAGTCCAAAACTCACCAAAAACCGACTGGAAGTCTATGTCCTCCAGACAGGAGAAATTTCCTACTATAAAGTAGGGGATAACTTGTTCAATCATGGTTTATTGCAGTTTTTAGAGAAAGAAAGCGAGAAGTATCTCCAAGAAATCGGAAAGAAATTTAATCCCAATTACTCAATTCTCTTTTGGAATGATCAGGAAAGTCTAAAAAAGGGAATTGCATTCTATGAAAAAGCTTTGACTTTGGTGGATATTCAGGATAATTCGGCAATCAAACACATTGATACCGTCACCGTTAAGCCAGGTAAAGAAGCGGAAATCAAGCAACTCATCCAGGAGATGGATGCAGCTGGTCTGCTTACTCAAAAGTATAAATAGTCGGCTAACTGGAAAATGATTTTTCGACGCTAAATTTTCAAAGATAACACAAAAAGAGCCAGTCGGCTCTTTTTACTTTATTCTCCTTCAAAGGCATCTTTTATATGGTCAAAGAAGCCTTTTTTCTTTGGATTGACTTTCAAGTCACCTGCAGCTGCGAATTCTTTAAGCGCTGCTTTTTGGCGGTCATTCAAGCCTGTCGGAGTCACGACATTAACTGTAACGTATTGGTCACCAACGGCACCACCACGAAGGCTCGGAGCCCCCTTGCCACGTAGGCGGAATTTCTTGCCAGTCTGAGTTCCCTCTGGGATGACCAATTCAACATCTCCATGCACGGTTGGAATTTCCACAGTATCTCCTAGAGCTGCTTGGACAATATTGAGATTCAGCTTGTAGAAAATAGTTGTTCCTTCACGTTCAAATTTATCACTGGCTTCAACTGAAACTACCACGTACAAGTCCCCGTAAGGTCCACCATTAAAGCCTGCTTCACCTTGACCAGCTAGGCGGATTTGTTGGCCAGTTTCCACACCAGCAGGGATTTTTACATGTACGCTATGAGCTTGTTTTTCATGGCCTGTTCCGTGACATGTAGTACATGGATCTTTGATTTCCTTTCCACGCCCATGACAGACATCACAAGTTACTTGGCGACGCATCATACCAAGAGGAGTCTGCGTATCAACGTTAATGACACCAGCGCCATGACAGCGTCCACAAGTGACTGGACTTGTTCCTGGCTTAGCACCAGATCCGTTACATGTACGACAGCTTGCTTCACGGTTGTATTTCACTTCTTTTTCCGTTCCAAAGATAGCTTCTTCAAAAGTCAAATTCACACGGTACTGGAGGTCATCCCCTTGACGAGGGGCGTTTGGATTGCGCGAAGCTCCGCCTCCACCGAAGAAACTTGAGAAAATATCCTCAAAACCACCGAAGCCACTTGCTCCGTCAAAGCCACCGAAACCGCCAGTACCACCAAAGCCACCGTTGGCACCTGCAGCACCATATTGGTCGTAGGCTGCCCGTTTTTGTTCGTCACTCAAGGTCTCATAGGCTTCTTGAACTTCCTTGTACTTTTCCTCAGCACCAGGCTCCTTGTTGATATCTGGGTGATATTTTTTTGAAAGCTTACGATAAGCCTTTTTGATCTCGTCTGCCGAAGCGTTTTTGGACACCCCCAGACGATCATAAAATTCAGTATTGTTCATACAAGATACCAAGGGCGTTAAACGGACACAGCCATCTAGGAGTTTTGACGACGGACGCTTACGTCCTAGAAAAAACTATCTTTTTGGCACAGTCCATAGCCCGTGTTCAGTTACGAACACTCTTTGTTCCTTTCTATTGATATTGTGAATCAAACCATGATTTAGGTCGGGTTTAATTCCTTTCTTTTATATTGAATCAGAAACTTAGGAACTCGGGTTCAATTGCTAAAATTATAATTCCTTAATTACTTTTAAACTAATTCCAAAAATAAGATTGGGTCCTGTTTTTATTCTTGTTTCCCCATGTAGTGTCGAATTAATAAATGATTGATTCACTTAATTATTCTAAAATAGGAGTCGGAAATATTAACCGACTCCATTAGAAAAAGCTTTCAGTCAAACTAACCGGCAATAAATTTCTCTTGATGTAATTTATTTCTCAGATTCCTAAAATCGTTAAACTCTGGGCTTTCTGAATTGTTTAAGATTTGTAACTCATCATAAACCACCGGTTGCTTCCCTTCTTCAGAAACGACCATATTTAAATAACGAGTCCCATTTCCTCCTTCAACAATATAAAAAACATATTGTTTATTATCTTTTTTTGTCATCAAACTAGATGAAACAGTACTAATTGCTGTAATTTTTCCTTGAGCCTTATTTTCAGTGTATGAAGCATCACTGATATTAATATCATTAACAACACCATCTGAAAAATTAATAAAGATTACCTTACGAATAAATCCAGAAGTTGGTTTTATTGTTACCTCTAAGTCATCATCTTTCATCACTGCATTAATTTCATAACGTAATACACCAGAATTGCCATTAACCTTCTGAGCCTCTTTAGATACAGTGTAGGCAGAAAAAGCAATGAAACCTGAAACGACTATTGATACAACAGGTAAAATAATGTCTTTTAAATACTTATAAGCTTTATCACTCATTTTTTATTTTTCAGTAAACTCTCCGTCTACGACGTCATCGCCTGCGTTTCCTGTTGCTTGTGCGCCTTCTGCTCCTGCTTGAGCTTGTTGTGCTGCTGCGGCTTGTTCGTAAAGTTTAACAGCAAGTCCTTGAGCTTTTTCGTTCAATGCTTCGAGTTTCGCTTTCATTTCGTCCAAGTTGTTGTCTTCTTGAGCTTTCTTAAGGTCATCAAGGGCAGCTTGTGCAGCATCGCGTTCTGCATCGAAGCCTTTACCTTCAGTTTCCTTGATTGTCTTTTCAGTCGCAAAGATGGCTTGGTCAACTTCGTTACGAAGATCTACTTCTTCCTTACGTTTCTTATCTGCTTCAGCGTTTGCTTCTGCATCTTTCATCATGCGGTCGATTTCTTCATCAGTCAAACCTGAGTTTGATTGGATAACAATTGTTTGTTCTTTTTGAGTTCCAAGGTCTTTAGCCTTAACAGATACGATACCGTTTTTATCGATGTCAAATGTTACTTCGATTTGAGGAATTCCACGAGGTGCAGCTGGGATATCAGTCAATTGGAAACGTCCAAGAGTCTTGTTATCTGCTGCCATTGGGCGTTCACCTTGAAGAACGTGGATATCAACGGCTGGTTGGTTGTCTGCCGCAGTTGAGAAGACTTGTGATTTAGATGTTGGAATAGTAGTGTTGCGGTCGATAAGTTTTGTGAAGACACCACCCATTGTTTCGATACCAAGTGACAACGGCGTTACGTCAAGAAGGACAACGTCTTTAACATCACCAGTGATCACACCACCTTGGATCGCAGCACCCATAGCAACAACTTCATCAGGGTTTACTGATTTGTTTGGTTCTTTACCAGTTTCAGCCTTAACAGCTTCTACAACGGCTGGGATACGAGTTGAACCACCAACAAGGATAACTTCGTCGATTTCTGACAAGCTCAAACCTGCATCTGAAAGGGCTTGGCGAACTGGAACTTTTGTACGTTCAACAAGGTCACGAGTCAAATCGTCAAATTTCGCACGAGTCAAGGTCATTTCCAAGTGAAGAGGGCCAGCTTCACCTGCAGTGATAAATGGCAAGCTGATTTGAGTTGAAGTTACACCAGAAAGGTCTTTCTTCGCTTTTTCAGCTGCATCTTTCAAACGTTGCATTGCCATCTTGTCAGTAGACAAGTCAATACCGTTTTCTTTCTTGAATTCTGCTACCAAGTGATCGATGATTTTTTGGTCAAAGTCGTCACCACCAAGTTTGTTATCCCCTGCAGTTGACAATACATCGAAGACACCGTCACCGAGTTCAAGGATAGATACGTCGAATGTACCACCACCAAGGTCGAATACCAAGATTTTTTCTTCTTTGTCAGTCTTGTCCAAACCGTAAGCAAGGGCTGCAGCAGTTGGTTCGTTGACGATACGTTCTACTTCAAGACCAGCGATTTTACCAGCGTCTTTTGTTGCTTGACGTTGAGCATCGTTGAAGTAAGCTGGGACTGTGATAACTGCTTTAGTTACTTTTTCACCAAGGTAATCTTCAGCGTAACCTTTCAAGTATTGAAGAATCATAGCTGAGATTTCTTGTGGAGTGTATTCTTTACCGTTTGCAGAAACTTTTTCAGAAGTTCCCATCTTAGATTTGATAGAGATAACTGTATCTGGGTTTGTTACCGCTTGGCGTTTTGCAGCGTCACCAACGATGATTTCACCATTTTTGAATGATACTACAGATGGAGTTGTACGGTTTCCTTCTGGGTTTGCGATGATTTTTGATTCAGTTCCTTCAAGAACTGCAACTGCTGAGTTTGTTGTACCTAAGTCAATACCGATAATTTTAGACATGTGTTTTTCTCCTTGTTGTTTTTTCTTTTTGATACTCTTCTTAAGTGGTGGCGCCGTCAGAGCTTGACTCGTCAATCTCTTTGATTAAACTTTGAGCCTAAGGTCTCAAAGTTTGCGCAAATAGCGCCACGGCGAAGAGTATCGCCTTTGGTTCGCTCCGCTCACTATTGCAAAGCTGAACAATTTCTTATCTTTCTTCATAGTTTATTGTCGTTTCGGACAAGGTTTCAATTATGTTACGACACGAGAAGTCGAAATCGATTTTATTTCGACGACGAGTTAGTAAGGAGGCTAGGCAAACGCCATAGCGATTGCCGTTTTCTGACGAGTTGCTTCAGCAACCGTCAGAATTGCCTAGTTATAGACCACTACCATTGCTGGGCGTAGGATGCGGTCATGGAGTTTGTAGCCTTTTTGGAAGACTTGTGCAATAGTGTCTGCTGGGTGTTCATCGTCTGCTGGGAGAGTTTGGATAGCCATATGGTAGTTATGGTCAAACTCTCCGTCGGCTGCGATTTCTTCGATTCCCTCTTCTTTCAAAGCATGAACCAAGCTTTCTTGCACCATCTCCAAGCCCTTCTTCACATCATCTGTCAATCCTTCAACGGCAAGCGCACGCTCAAGGTTGTCCAAAGAAGGGAGGATAGCCTTTCCTAAGTCTTGACTACGATAACGTTGCAAGTTTTGACGCTCTTCATTGGCACGGCGTTGGATATTTTGCATTTCTGCATGAGCACGAAGGTATTTATTTTCAAACTCATCCGCACGTTCATTTGCCAAGTCTAGCTCTGACTTTTCAGGAGTTGTTTCCTCAGTCGTTTCCACCACTTCCTCTTCTTTTACTTCTTCGTTTTTTATTTCCTCAGACATTTTTCGCCTCCTTTTTAGGAATTTATGTAATTTCATGTTCAACTCACCTCATAATGATTACTACTCAAATAGCGATAGAAATCTGTGAGTTTCATAGTTAGTACTCGATTGACAACATTGAGTTGATTGACCAATTGCTGGTAATCCAGATTAACCGGACCGATAATCGCCAGAATTCCAAATCCTCGATAAGGGATGAGGAATTTACTGCTAATCACTGCTAGGTCTGCCAGACAAGACTCTTGACTGTCCGCAACACGGACGCTTTGCATCTGATCTTCATGCAGACCTTCACGAATCTCCAGAGCCACTTTCTGTGGTTGGTCAAAGAACTGATAGGCTGCGAGATTGGCAAAATTCAAGAGATTGACCTTGCCCGCCACCACAATGTTTTCGTTGAACATTTCTTTAAAAATGTGTTCAAAGAGATCCATGACATTGTCCGTCGTTGTAAAGTAACGCTGGATAATCTGCGGAATCTCCGTCCGAATCTTATAGTGAATATCTAGAACGGTGTGACCGAGGAAACGTTCCTGAATGATTGCCTTAAGCTTCAGCAAATCCTCCTGCAAGAAATTCCTTGGAATCAAAAACTGACTGGTAACCGTTCGGGACTCGTCAAGTGTAAAAACTGCAAGAGCAGTATGTTGTCCCAAAACAACGATATCAAAGGCTGTCAACCGTTGCCTGCTCGGCTCAACATCCAGTGCTACTACCGTACAGCCACTCAAGTCTGTCAAGACATTAGCAGCCTCTTGTAGAATATCCTCCAGTTTGAAGAATTCCTGATCAAAGGCTTTGACAATCTCATAGACCTCATTTTCAGCCAGTCGGTCAAAATCCAGTGAGTGTTTCACATAGTACTGAAAACCAGCAACACTTGGCATCCGACCACTGGAAGTATGAGCTTTTTCAAGCAAACCTTGCTTTTCTAAAGCTGCCATATCATTACGAATGGTTGCACTGCTAGAGTTAATAGACTCTTGCAAGGCTTTGGATCCGACAGGTTCGTGCGTTTTGGTAAAGATGTCAATAATCAGATTTAAAATATCCTGCTGACGCTCTGTAACCATCTTCATCACTCCTCTCTGTCCGATCAATTAGCACTCAATACACTCAAGTGCTAACTCATGATTCTATTATACACCCTTAGAAGAGAATGTCAAGACAAAAACTCAAAAAATTAGCACTCTTTTATCAAGAGTGCTAAAAATCAGTCTGAGGACCTAGAAACTTATCTTTCATCTACTTGGTATTTCCTTTTAAGTCTGTAATATCCATAGATCAGATAAGAAATCAGGAAAGCGTATAGAACAAAAATAATGAAGAAAGATATAGAAAGATCTTCTCTAAATAAACTCATACAGACAACAAAACCACCTAAGAAAGTAGCTGTACATGAACGAAGTCTAGACCGCATAACTTCCCACCTGAGCCCCTTATTCATATAGACTTGATCCTCCGGAAGTAAATCAGAAGCTGATTTACGAAGAATTGAACAAAAACCTGTTTCTATCGATTCCCAACCTCTATTTCTAAAATCTTGCAGTTCATGCTTACACTTTTTAAGATTGCGAGAATCATAGATATGATAGGTGACATCATCTGGTTGGCATTGTTCAAAATAGAAAAAACCAAAACGGTTAGTTCTATACCTCCAACCTTTCAAGTGCATCTCATGCAAATATTCTTCTTCCTTGTCCAAATCAACAATGGTGAAAATCCGAAATTGTACTTTGCTATTCATTGCCTGACCTCCAAATCAGAAAACAAGTATTGTTTCAACTATCAGATAATTCTTTCCACTTTTGGAACAATCTCCAAAAAATATAAGAAATCTGAATCGCAAAAACTATCAATAAAACATAATCTATTATGAAAATCAAAAACAATTCCCAACTGAAAGAACTACCTCCACTGACAAACTTTGAGAAAACCGGTAGTAGAGCTAAAAAGAGAAGCAAAATAGGAAGCATTCGCATTATTAAAATCCGTTTGACTACAGCTAACTTCCCGGCCGCGTCATTATAAATTTCAAATTCTGCATCCGATTCAATTTCAGAATGTGCTTTTCTAAAGTAGGAAAAACCATTAAAGTCTGTAATATGCTCCCAGCCACAGTCTTTAAATAATTGTAAATAGGAGGCTCTCTCTGATTTTTTCATTGGATAAAAGTCTAACTGATAAGACACCTGCTCCGGTTGGCACTTTTCAAAAGTATACTTAACCGCAACTACTAAGTTAGAGTAGGTTACTTCCTTGAGCTTCCACCCCTCAGCATGCATTTTTCTAAGATATAAAGCCTCTCTATCATAATCCGCAATGGTAGCAATTCTATAAATAACCTTCTTTTCCATCATCCTTCCTCCAGACTGTTTCTATAGAGTCGTTCAATACGTTTCAATTCAATCTCTAAAACTTTTCGTCCCAAATCTGTTATCTGATAGATTTTCCGTTTTTCCTCTTCGCGAACAAAGGAAATCAAGCCATCCTTTTCCATTTTTGACAAGGTTCCATACATAGTACCAGGACTAATTAGGACTTGCGAATCTGTCATCTCCTTGACCTTTTGGGTAATACCATAGCCATGGTTCTCCTTCTGTAGACAAAACAAGATATAAAAGCCTGTTTCCGTCATCGGAAGATAGACCCGACGAATCTTATCCGCTAATTCCATTTATAACCACCTCCCATTCAATTCGATATATCGTACTTCGTTATACAATATATATCACACCTCGATATAAAACGCAAGAAAAAAGATCACCCTCAGGCAATCTTTCTTCTATATTAGTAAAGATCTAAATAGTTATCAATTTCCCATTGTGACACAAAGGTCGCATAACTTGCCCATTCGATTCGTTTGGCTTCAAGGAAGCTTGTGTAGATGTGTTCTCCAAGAGCCGCTCTGACAACTTCATCTTCAGTCAGAGCTTTCAAAGCGTTGTGAAGAGTTGATGGAAGGTCTGTAATACCAGCTTCTTTACGCTCTTCTGCCGTCATAATATAGATATTTTCTTCGATAGGAGCTGGTGCGTCGATTTTGTTTTCAATACCATGCAAACCAACTTCCAAAAGAACCGCCATAGCGATGTATGGGTTTGCCATTGGATCCACCGAACGCAACTCAAGACGAGTCCCCATTCCACGTGAAGCAGGCACGCGCACAAGTGGCGAACGGTTACGGCCAGCCCAAGCAATGTAAACAGGCGCTTCATAACCTGGAACTAAACGTTTGTATGAGTTAACCGTTGGGTTCATGATGGCAGTATAGTTGTAAGCATGCTTGATCAAACCACCAAGGAAATGGTAGGCCGTTTCAGACAACTGCATTCCTTTTGGATCATTTGGATCAAAGAAGGCATTATTTCCTTCTGCATCAAACAAGGACATATTACAGTGCATACCTGACCCAGCAATACCAAATTTTGGTTTCGCCATAAAGGTAGCATAAAGACCATGTTTGCGAGCAATGGTTTTAACAACAAGTTTAAAGATTTGAATCTTATCACAAGCACGGAGAACTTCATCGTACTTGAAGTCAATCTCATGCTGTCCAACCGCAACCTCGTGGTGACTGGCTTCTACTTCAAATCCCATTTTGGTCAAGACATTAACGATTTCACGACGTGTATTGTCCGCAAGGTCAGTAGGGGCCAAATCAAAGTAGCCACCCTTGTCATTTACTTCAAGTGTTGGGTCCCCATTTTCATCCAACTTAAATAGGAAGAATTCTGGCTCTGGTCCAAGGTTGAAGGATTTGAATCCTACTTCTTCCATATGGCGAAGAGCACGTTTCAAATTGCCACGAGGGTCACCTGCAAATGGTTTACCTTCTGTTGTATAGACATCACAGATCAAACCTGCAACACTTCCGTTTTCATCTCCCCAAGGGAAGACTGTCCATGTATCCAAGTCTGGGTACAAGTACATATCTGACTCATTGATACGTACAAAACCTTCAATAGAAGAGCCATCAAACATGGCTTTGTTTGACAAGACCTTATCTAACTGTTCATCTGTAGCAGGAATTTCGACGTTTTTCATGGTTCCCAGAATATCTGAAAACATGAGACGAATAAAGGTAACATTTTTTTCCTTGACTTCACGACGAATATCTGCAGCTGTGATTGGCATAGTTTTTCTCCTTAATGTATGACTACTTGCGGTTGCCTAACCGCGACCAAAAGGTGACTGCGCTGAAGCAAAGCGTCCCTGTTGGAGGAGCTCATTATGAAGCGCACGACGCACTTCCGTCTGACTCACGGCTTTCTTGGACTTCGCCTCCCGTTCAGCATATTTTTTCTTAATGGCAGCGATATTATGACCTTCAGAGATATAATCTTTGATTTCAAGCAGACGATCCATGTCATTCAACGAATACATACGACGGTTTCCTTCGTTTCGATCAGGCTTTATCAACTCTTGATCTTCATAATAACGAATCTGACGCGCCGAGAGATCGGTCAATTTCATAACACTACCGATAGGAAAAACAGCTATATTTCGGCGAAATTCTCTTTCCTTCATTTACAATTTCCTTCTTCCTGTCTATTATAGTCTAAAAAAAGACATACGTCAACGAATAATGTTACAAAATGTAACATTATTTTCTTTTTTTCTCCCAAAAGAGTTTCAGTTGCTCAATATCATAATTTACAAGGATTGCGACAAAAACTCCCATAAATGTTTCAAATACGCGCGCAAACACGTACAAAAATGTTTCTCCGCTTGGTATTGATAGGGTAATAATCAACATAGCCGCTACACCACCGATAACTCCCGCCTTGTTGTTCATGGCAACATTTGTCATAATGGTTAACATGGTGCAAATCGGAACAACTAGTAGGGTTACCCAAAAAGCTTCTTGAAATAAGGTATTTAAGAGGAAAAAGACAAGAGCATAAAAACCCCCGATGCTATTTCCTAAGATACGTGATGTTCCAAAATGAACACTCTTATCAAAGCTTTCTCGCAAACTAAAGACTGCTGTCAAAGCCCCAATTTGCAGTCCCTTCCAGCCAAAAAAACCAAAGATTAAGAGAACTAGAAAAACAGCAATTCCGGTTTTAAAGGTTCGTAGACCAAGCTTGAACTGTGACTTATCAAATTTATATTTTTTAAAATAACTCATAATCTCAACTTTCTATTTCCATTTTATCATAATTTAGTTGATTTTATGAGCCAAAATCAATCGGAAGCGTTTTTAATTTAGACTATAAAAAAGAGGAAACAGAGTTCCTCTTTTCATCGTTTCATTTAAGAAAACTTATTTTCCTGTAAGCGCAGCCAATCCTGGAAGAACTTTACCTTCAAGAAGTTCCATTGACGCTCCACCACCTGTAGAGATCCATGAGAACTTGTCTGCGCGACCAAGGTTGATAGCTGCGGCAGCTGAGTCACCACCACCGATGATTGATTTCACGCCAGGTTGTTTCACGATAGCGTCCATGACACCGATTGTACCAGCTTGGAAGTCAGGGTTTTCAAATACACCCATAGGTCCGTTCCATACAACTGTTTTCGCACCAGTCAAGGCTTCGTCGAATTTAGCGATAGATTTAGGACCAATATCCAAACCAAGGAAACCTGGGTCTACTGCTTCACCTTCAGTATCTTTTACTTCAGTGTAGTCTGCAAATGCGTTTGCTTCTTTTGAGTCAACTGGCAAGATCAATTTGCCGTTTGCTTTTTCAAGAAGAGCTTTAGCGACATCCAATTTGTCTTCTTCTACAAGTGAGTTACCGATTTCGATACCTTGTGCTTTGTAGAATGTGTAAGTCATCCCACCACCGATAAGAACTTTATCAGCTTTTTCAAGCAAGTTTTCGATAACACCGATCTTGTCTGAAACTTTTGAACCACCAAGGATAGCCACGAATGGACGTTCTGGGGCTTCAACAGCTTCTTGGATGTAGGCAATTTCGTTTTCAAGAAGGAATCCAGCAACTGCTTTTTCAACGTTTGCTGAGATACCAACGTTAGATGCGTGTGCACGGTGAGCTGTACCGAATGCATCGTTTACGAAGATACCATCTCCAAGTGATGCCCAGTATTTACCAAGTTCAGGATCATTTTTAGATTCTTTCTTGCCGTCAACATCTTCAAAACGAGTGTTTTCAACCAAGAGAACTTGTCCATCTTCAAGAGCGTTAACAGCGGCTTCCAATTCAGCACCACGTGTAACACCTGGGATAAATTTAACTTCTTGTCCCAACTTAGCAGCCAAGTCAGCAGCTACAGGAGCGAGTGATTTACCAGCTTTGTCTGCTTCTTCTTTTACACGGCCAAGGTGAGAGAAGAGGATTGCACGTCCACCTTGTTCAAGGATGTACTTGATAGTTGGAAGAGCTGCAGTGATACGGTTGTCGTTAGTAATCACGCCATCTTTTACAGGAACGTTGAAGTCAACACGAACGAGAACTTTTTTCCCTTTCAAGTCAACGTCTTTAACAGTCAATTTTGCCATTAGATATGACTCCTTCTTTTTTTATACGTGTTAATTATATCACAAAATCAGCAAAAGAGATAGCAAAAGCCTGCACTTTTCCAGTTCTTTATTTCTGTAAAAATTGATTCATCTATCTATAGACTTTATTTTAACAAGCTTTATTTAGATTCCTAAAAATAGTAGAAAGAGTAGAGACTATGGTAATATTTAGAATTGTAAAATTCACTTAATCAAACTTAATACCTAGTTTTAAAAATATAGTTTTATCGATACAAAAGATTGGCTTTCAATGAATTTTCAGATTACTTTATTTTGTATGTTAAAAGAGTCGGTTCCGTTCAAATTATCTTATCTAATATTCCTTACTCTCCCATTTTTTTCTCTTCCACCTCTCACATCTCCACTTCTTACTCTCCCACTTTTGACTATTACTCCTTAATTTAAAAAGGTCAGTTCCTTTCAATTCTATCTTCTTTTTGTTAAGTATATGATTCTCAATACACTTTACTTGTTTATCAGTAATTTCTTTGCACCTGAACCCGCCCCCACCATATGGTGAATGACTAAACATATCAAGGATACATTTATCGTTTATTTCAATTAATTCTTTATTTTCAGTTTGTGGTTGATAACTCTCCTTTGAAGCAACTATAGTAAATCGTCTCTTTGGTCTACTACTTGTTTTAGGATGATCATTTTTTGCCCACTCATAATGATCTTTATAAGAAAATTCATCATATTGTATTGTTGAAAGTTTGACATCATTATAGTGTTCAAAAGGATTATCACCTACTTTTCCTACTTTATCACTCTTTTCCCAATAAATTATCTCGTCTACAATAAATACTAAATCAACAAACCACTTATCATCTGATGGGGTTCCTTGTCTGGTAAACCAAAACAATGTATCTCCCTTTTTAAGTTGAGATGCTTTAATTTGATTAGTTTTGCAAAATGTATTCAGAAATCTTTCACTCCAAACATATGGATCTTGATTCCCTTTAAAATTATCACAGTATACAGTAATATCATCAATTTTTACTTCAATTCTATTTTGATGTAACATAATATAATTTGCCATAATATACATTCTCCTATGTCATTTTATATTTTTAAAAAATCTCTGCAATTTATAAATAAAATTATAAAATATTATTATATATAAACAGTATCCTAGTTAGATTATACAACTTACATCATTAATCGTCAATAAATCTTGTGACCAAGTTTTATTAGAATTTAACGAATTCGAAGTCTTTCATAATTTTTTTCTAAAGTAAGATGGGAAAATCTAAAGATACTATTACACGATTTTTAAGCCTTGAATTGTCAAATTAAGTGCACAATTTTATTGAAATTTTACGGCATCAAATAAACTAATCAAAGTCCAGAAATATGACCGGACTGAATTTGGAGGTCATGTTGCTGAAAAACACTTTATTATGGCTTACAAGCTATTCAATCTCAATTCAGAAAACATTCGGATGAAAGGGTGCAAAAAGCAACAACTATTTTTAGCTGTTGCTTCTTGAAACGATTTCTTTCTAATCTCAGCTTAAGAAATACTATCTATCCTTAATCCTCTCTCTTTTTCAAAGCTACAAGTCCATAGCCACTCATCACTCCGAGAAGCCCCAGAGCTACTAGACTGGCATCTGTTTCTACTCCTGTATTTGGCAGTTGTTTGCTTGCTGCTTCACCTTTGACAGGCACTTCTGCAGTTGGAGCATTTGTACTTGGTGTAGCTGGAAGTCCCTTTTGCTCTTTAGAGAGGGTATCAGCATGAGGTTTATCTGGACTTGGCGCCACTTCTTTTATACCAACTTCTGTGATTTCTGGGATAGCTTCCTTAAGAACTTCTGTTGAATGAAGGGTGCGTTTGCCTTGGACATCTACTTCTACTAGACGACGAATTCGCCCTTCTTCTCCTTTTTGAACAAGCTGACGTTGACCTTTTAGAAGGCTTGCATTTGATTGCTCTTGACGTTCGAAGGCAACTGTATCCTCTTCAATTTCTAGTTTCGGAATTTCTAAAACTAGGTCTTTTACTCCCTCAGCCGGTTGGTTGCTTGACAGAACTTTTGTTCCAACTTCGGTGATTTCTGGGATTGCTTCCTTGACAACTTCAGTCGAATGAAGAGTACGTTTGCCTTGGGCATCTACTTCTACTAGACGACGAATTTGCCCTTCTTCTCCTTTTTGGACAAGTTGACGTTGACCTTTCAGAAGATCCACATTTTGTCTTTCTTGACGTTCAAAGGCTGTTGTTTCAGTTTCAACAACTAGTTCAGGGAGGACTTCAACCGTTGGAGCTCCTTCATTTGGATTCATGCTACCAACGTGGTGACTTTCTTCTGCAGGAGATCGTTTCTTATTTAGCTTTTCTTTCATTTCCGCAAAAGCTTGAGGAGTTGGCGTTTGTGAAGATAATAAAGCTTCTGCTTGGGCAATCAACTCATCTTGAGGTGCTTTTTCACGAACTTGTGATAGCAAGCCTTCAAGCTCTTCTTTGGCTGCTTGATACACTTGGTTACCATCCAAATCCGCTCCAGCTTGTTTCAATTCATTCAAGGCTTTGTTGACTTCTTCTTGACTGGCATCATGGTTTTCTGCAACAGCTTTCGCTGCATTGAGTTTCTCTGCTAGTACAGCTTGTTTGTCCTCACTTGAGAAGGTATAGGCAAGGGTTGACTGGCGCCCTTGGGCAGCAGTGATTTCTTGTTTGAGGTACTCATCGTTGACAGCTGCTTTTGGAGAAACCAAGATATCGAACTCAGCAGTGTGTCCCTTGTAATGCAAGGTCAAGGTTTGTCGTCCAGTCTTCTGAGCATCATAGCCCTTGATTCCAACACCTTGATCCGTAAAGGCATGACTTTCTTCCGTCTCATCATCATAGAGGACACCGAAGCGACCTTCAGAGAGATCCAGTTGATCCCCTACTAGATAGTCTGTTTTTGGTTTCTTAGTAATATACAAGCCCGCTACTTCTTTTGATTTTCCTTCATCCTGTCCTGTCACTTGGACTTTCAGATCACCTGACACTGGTAAACCAAGGTATTGAAGTGTTAGGTTTTGTTCCCCTTTTTGATGAGCGTCGTATCCAGATACCGTCACACCTGAGTGAGTAAGGTTAATCAGCTCATCGGCTTGTCCCCCTTCGTATTGAATACGGAGTGTTCCGCCTCTGAGATCAAGTTTTTCTCCCTCTTTGTAAACCGTCTTCTTAGGTCCTTTTTCAAGGCTAACAGATTTAATTTTTCTTTCATCCTGTGGAATCGCTACAGCCAAGGTGTTACTGATTTCTTTGCCAGGTAATTGGGTACGATAGTAGAGGAGAGTTGGTTGCTTGTCAAAGGCCAATGGTGCTGTTGCTAGGTCGCCACCAGTTTCAGTCTTCAAGGTTGCAATTGGTGTTTGTGAATCTGCCTTGTCGTAAACGGTGATGGTTGCGCCTGCTGGAACATCAGAGAAGCCTAGTTGAACTTGGTGGTTTCCAAGTGAACGAGCAGCTACCTTAGCCATTGGAATATTTTGACTTTCTGTGTCCAAGGTTTCGTACATCTTCCAGTTGTAGATACGAATGGCCTTCCAAGGTGTTCCGTTATCAGATGTAATGACATGCAAACGCCAGTCTTGGGCAGTGATTGGTTTGTCAAGAGTGATATCTGTAACGTGCGCTTTATTGCCACGGACTTCCTTAGCTAGTTTCCACTCGCCATCTGTATCCTTGTAGTAAAGATCAAAGTCCTTGGTATTCATCAAACCATCGTTAACAGACTCACCACCAGCTCCCGCATGATCCATGACCCATCTAACAACGGTACGTGGCTTGGTCAAACGTATATCCACACTACCGCTCAATTGTCCTGAAGACCACTTGTCTGATAGACTTGTAATCGTACCGTTCAACATGCCTTCGATACCTTCTCCACCTTCAGTATTTGGGAAAGTGCTACCGACAACAGTTGCCCCTGGAACAATATTTTCAGCCAAAGGTCTTGGGAGAGTCGTATCTTGAACTGTCATCCCCCAGTTAAAGGATGCTGTCGCCGCCTCAGAACGGAGTCCATTTTTACCAACTGCAACGACTTTCAATTCCTGAGTCGTACCAGTCGCATTAGCAGAACGGCTAACTTTTGGCAAGTAGATGGTTGAAGCAGATGAACCTGTCAACAAACGCCAGTTGTCCCCGTCTTTTTCGTAGACTTCATAGAAATCTGCATCTTGGTTACCCGAAAATTGAACCACTGCTTCAGCTTCTTGGGCATTCTTAAGAGATTGCTTCACCACAGAGAGACCTGTCGGGGCTTGAGGTGCTTGGTTATTGTCTGAAATGGTTAATTGACCTAGGTTGAACTGATAATCTTTTACAGCACCTTCATGTTCGAAGAAGAGTTTAACTGCATAGATGGTTTTACCTGCTAGTGAGCTAAGGTCAATTTCTTCATTTATCCAGTTGTCAGAAAGAGTCAGTTCTTTCCATGCGTCTGCATCCTCAAATTTGTAGTCTGGAGTCGTAGAGAAGGCCATATAAACTTTCGAGCCTTTTCCTCCCTTGTGGGCAACACGAAGTTTGGTTTTCTCCGTCACTTCTAGTTTAGTAGAATACAAATTCACATCTTGGTCCGTCTTACCAGCTACATCACCTGAGAATTTAAGAGAATTTCCTCCATTGTAGGCATCTGTAAAGTCATATTCTGCACGAAGTTTTTCCCCCGTTGAAGTCTGCCACCAACGCCATGTTGGTAAGACACCTGAAACAGAACGGTAGTTCCATTCAGAATCCTTAGAAACTTTGCCGTCTACAAACCACTTTCTACCATGACCTGTATTAAAAGATGTAGTGAAGGTCCGGCCTACTGCTGGAGTGCGGTCCGCAACTAAATTGGCAATTCCATACCACTCTTTATCACCTGGTTTTTGAGCCGTTGGATCTCCTTGGTAACCTGTGAAGAAGATATCCTCGTTCTTGTGGTAGTCTTCACCTGTTTTTCCTAGACTGGTAATTGTATCCGGCGCAAAAAGTCCAAGTGACAAGCGCAACTTACCTTTTTCATCTAAAAGAGCATCCCAGTTGACCTTGGTCTTATACGAACCACCTTGTTGCAATTCTAAGCCTGCAAAGACATCATACTGGCTACGTTCTAGCCATTTTGCCATCTCTACAGAGTGGTCATTTTTTTCCTTGTTCCAGTTGAAGTTAGCAAAAAATTGATCTGCAGGGACCTTATCTCCTTCTTTTTGCATAAACTGGTAGTTGTAATCACCTAGACCATCTTCGTGGTAACGGCCATATTTGTAGGTCATGGCATCGTACCAAGCATACTTGATTGGGTGGTTGACCTTAGCCGCGTATTCTTTTGTATAGAGCATGAATTGGCGCATTTTTTCACCAAGAGGTGCTACCAATTCCCCCGTTGTTTCTTGGTTGATGAAGTAGCCATCAAAGCCATAGTATTTAGCGAGTTCAACAAGTTTACGTGCAATCGGGAAGGTGCCATCTTCATCTTGCTTCAAAGCCTCAGCAAACTTCTCTTGGTCGGAGATGCTGTTTGACCAGTTGAAGAACAGGGTTCCATAAACAGGCACACCATTACGGTGCCCTGCATCAATGACATCTGGAGTAGGAACTAGGCCTTCCCAGAAGACCATTGAATCCAAGTATTGCCAGTAATCAAAGGCGTAAGCCTTGAATTCTTCTCCACCAACAGAAGCGTGGTCTTTAGCCTTTGAGTTGGTATTTGCTAGCGCCTGAACCTTGGCTCTTCTGCTTGCTTTTTCGTTAACCAACTGACCTCTATGGCGCTTGGCGAGTTCAACTGAGGAACGATTGATGGGATCATCCTCGCGCGCACCTGGTTCCCATTTCAACAAATCATTCCAAGTATCAAATTTGATTTCTTTTGGCCGGAGACTCTTCTCTTCATTTTTAGGAACGTCTGCTAGACTTGGTTTGTCGGCTTTATTGTCAACCACTTGAGGAGCTTCCTCAGGCTTGACTCCTTCTTTATCAGTTGGTTTTTCAGCTGTTTCTGTCGGAGCTGGTTTCGCTTCTTCTTTTTCATTAACTAGATTAGTTATTGCTGAAGTGTTTTCTGAAATTGGTTGCTCAGCTACTTTGTTTTCAGTTTCCTCTAATTGTTTTTCGATAGCTGCAGTGTCTGGATTAGCAGTTTCACTGGCACTTGTCGCTTGAGCACTTGTATTGGCAACTGTCTCAGGGACAGCAACCTGTTCGGCAAGAGCTGGACTCGCAAATAAAGCTGATCCAATCATCAAGGAACAAGCCCCGATTGACAGCTTACGAATACTGTAACGGCAACGTTTTTCAAAAAATAGATCTTTCATCTTATCCTCCTAATAGAACAAAAAAGTAACTGTTCCCGCAATCAATCATCAGAACAGGATTATCTTCATTCTATCTTATATGAAAACGTTGTCAATCTATTTTACGCATAAACTATAACTAGGATAAAAAACAGTTAAATTTGGATATAATCCTTGCAGACATTTATACTTGAGGTAAGAACTCTATTTAAGGAAGAAATTTAAAAAAGTTAGCGATTTCTTACTAAAATATCAAGAAAACACTTGTGAGATTTACTTTTATCCTTTAAAATAGAATAGGAGAAATTCCGTTATTATTTTTCGGAGGAAAAAGAAATGTCCATTAATTGGCAGGAAATTTTATTTCACTTTTTAGGAGGTCTAGGACTGTTTTTATACAGTATCAAGACCATGGGAGACGGTTTGCAACAAGCTGCTGGAGATCGCCTTCGTTTTTACATTGACAAGTACACTAGCAATCCCTTTTTAGGCGTTCTAGTCGGAATCGTCGTGACTGCCCTGATTCAGTCAAGTACAGGGGTTACAGTTATCACGGTTGGGCTGGTCAGCGCTAGTCTTCTCACTCTTAGACAGGCTATCGGAATTATCATGGGAGCCAACATCGGAACCACCGTTACTTCCTTTATCATCGGTTTCAAGCTTGGTGAGTATGCTTTGCCCTTGATTTTCCTTGGAACCATGTTCCTCTTCTTTACAAAAAACAGAACAGCAAACAATATCGGTCGCATCCTGTTTGGTGTTGGGGGAATCTTCTACGCCCTTAACCTCATCAGTGCCGGTATGAGCCCACTTAAAGATTTACCACAATTCAAGGAGTATATGGTCACTTTGGGACAAAACCCCATTTTAGGAGTGGTGGCCGGTGCAGTGATTACCGTCCTCATCCAGGCTTCCTCGGCTACAATCGGGATTTTGCAAGGCCTCTATGCAGGTGGGTTCCTTGATCTTAAAGGTTCACTACCAGTTCTTTTCGGAGATAATATCGGGACAACCCTAACCGTTATCATTGCCGCAGCTGGAGCCAATGTCTCTGCGAAACGCGTTGCTGCAACCCACGTTACCTTTAACGTTTTAGGGACTATTCTTTGCTTAATCTTATTAGGCCCCTTTACTGCTATGATCGAGTACTTCCAGGCACTCCTTCACCTCTCACCTGAGATGACCATCGCCTTCTCGCACGGTGCCTTTAACGTAAGTAACACCATTGTACAATTTCCATTCATCGGAGCCTTGGCCTACTTTGTAACCAAGCTCATCCCTGGTGAAGACGAGGTTGTCAAGTACGAGCCCCTCTATCTCGACGAGCAACTTATCCAGCAATCTCCTTCTATCGCTCTAGGAAATGCCAAAAAAGAACTTTTGCACTTAGGAAACTATGCAGCCAAAGCTTTTGACCTTTCTTATACCTATATCATCGGTTTGGATGAAAAGGTAGCTGAAAAAGGGCACAAGACAGAGGAAGCCATCAACACCATCGATGAAAAACTCACTCGTTACCTCATCAGACTCTCAAGCGAATCCTTGAGTCAAAAGGAAAGCGAAGTCTTGACTAACATCCTGGATTCGTCTCGTGATTTGGAACGGATTGGGGACCACGCAGAAGGCTTGCTCAACCTAACCGACTACCTTCAACGTAAGAATGTTCAGTTCTCTGATGCTGCTTTAGAGGAATTAGCTGAAATTTATCAAGCAACAACTGCATTTATCAAGGATGCCCTTGATAGTGTGGAAAACAATGATATTGAAAAAGCTCAAAGTCTGGTTGAACGCCATAAAGAAATCAACAATATGGAACGCGTTCTCAGAAAGACCCACATCAAACGCCTTAACAAGGGTGAGTGTTCTACACAAGCTGGAGTCAACTTTATCGACATCATTTCCCACTACACTCGTGTCTCTGACCATGCTATGAACCTAGCCGAGAAGGTCATCGCTGAACAAATCTAATAACCAAAAAGCTATCCTGAATGGGATGGCTTTTTCATCTCCTCATCAAAAATGTTTTTTCTGACATATAAAAAATGCTTTGATTCACAGTGGAATCAAAGCATTTTAAAGAGTTCTCCAAACATGATAGCAGAAACTGCAGTGCCCCTATACTTGGCTTCTTCTCTTTTGATAAAGCGCGCCAAGTTGAGCAACTCAGGTGCTGGGTGTTTGGGATTGATGAGCAATTCACGGGTGACCAGTCCTGAGAGTCGGACTGCTAGTAATTGCTCATTTGTAGTTGGTAGTTTTTTAGCAGTCTCTAGGAGAGCAGCAACTAAATCTTCACTCAAACCCTGACGAGCATGGTTGTAGAGATCTCTTATAAGGCTTTCTAGGTTTGGTTCTGCCATCCTGACCACCTCCCTTATGTTTAATAATGTTTAATCAAATCAACCGTTGAACGATCCAATTTTTTCACCAAGGCTTGCAAGAAAGCTTGGGCTTCTAAGAAGTCATCCATCGCGTAGAGAGTTTGGTGAGAATGGATATAACGGGCACAGACACCGATAGTTGTAGATGGGACACCACCATTTTTTAGATGAGCTGCACCAGCGTCCGTTCCGCCTTTTCCACAGTAGTATTGGTACTTGATGCCAGCTTCTTCAGCCGTTGTCAAAAGGAAATCTTTCATACCTGGAAGAAGCAAGTGACCTGGATCATAGAAGCGAATCAGTGTTCCATCCCCAATCTTGCCTTGGCCACCATAAACATCACCAGCAGGTGAACAGTCAACTGCCAGAAAAACTTCTGGGTCAAACTTAGTTGTGGAAGTATGAGCGCCACGAAGACCAACCTCTTCTTGAACGTTCGAGCCAAGATAGAGTTCATTTCCCAGCTTTTGGCCTGACAAAGCTTCAGCTAGCTCGCTTACCATGAGGACACCGTAGCGATTGTCCCAAGCTTTTGAAATGATATTCTTTTCATTGGCTGTCAAGATAGCGGAGCTATCAGGGACAATCGTGTCACCCGGACGGATACCAAAGCTTTCTGCCTCAGCCTTATCCGCAAAACCACCATCAAAAATGATATCTGAAATAGCTGGCATGGTTGGTCCACCTGTTCCACGTGTTAAATGTGGCGGGACAGAGCCTGAAATCACAGGAGTTTCACGACCATCACGAGTAAAGAGTTTAAAGCGTTGACTGCTGACTACCATTGGATTCCAACCACCGATTTCAACAACACGGAAGGTACCATCTGGCTTGATTTCGCTGACCATAAAACCAACTTCGTCCATATGAGAAGCGACCAAAACACGGGGCGCATCGGTAGCTTCTGAATGCTTGATACCGAAAATGCCACCTAAACCATCTGTCACCACTTCATCCACATGCGGTGTCAACTTTTCACGAAGATAAGTACGGACAGGCGCTTCATGACCTGAGATTGCAGCAAGTTCTGTTACTTCTTTGATTTTTGAAAATAATGTTGTCATATCAGTTCCTTCTTTCTGTCCTCCATTTTACCACTTTTTATAGGAGAAGGGTAGTGGGAAGGTGGATTGGGTTTTACAAGTTTATCCTATAAAATAGAGGGGCAGATGTTATTTCAGTAATTTTTCTTTCTTTCTACATTAAATTGTCAGAAAATTTAATGACAGATTAAAAAAATCGTGTTACATTATCTCCAAGGGTATTTTTATACCAAATCTACGTGAAAGGACGGGGCATGAAACTCTCTCATTTTTTAACTGGCTTACTTCTACTCCTTGTCTTTCTCTCCATCACCATTGGAACCAGTGATTTTTCTTGGGAAAAATTCTTTGCTTTTGACCAACAGACCTGGCTTCTCTTTCAAGAGTCGCGTCTTCCAAGAACCATCAGTATTCTCCTTGCAGCCTCTAGTATGAGCATGGCAGGACTCCTCATGCAGACCATTACCCAAAATCAGTTTGCTGCCCCAAGCACAGTCGGAACGACAGAAGCCGCCAAACTGGGAATGGTGTTAAGCCTCTTTGTCTTTCCGTCTGCGAGTCTGACCCAAAAGATGCTCTTTGCTTTTGGCTCATCCATCTTATTTACCCTCTTCTTCCTGGCCTTTATGACTATTTTTTCTGTAAAGGAAAGGTGGATGTTGCCCTTGATCGGGATTATCTATAGCGGGATCATCGGTTCTGTCACAGAAGTTATCGCCTATCGTTTCAATCTGGTTCAGAGTATGACGGCCTGGACCCAGGGCTCCTTCTCCATGATTCAGACCCATCAGTATGAGTGGCTCTTCTTAGGCCTCATTATCCTGATAGCCGTTTGGAAATTATCCCAAACCTTTACCATCATGAATCTGGGCAAGGAAACCAGTGAGAGTTTGGGGATTTCTTACTCCCTACTGGAAAAACTGGCCCTCTTTCTGGTGGCGCTAACGACAAGCGTCACCATGATTACCGTTGGTGCCTTGCCTTTTCTCGGGGTCATCGTTCCCAATCTGGTCCGCAAGCGCTATGGAGATAATTTGAGTCAAACCAAACTCATCGTCGCACTGGTCGGAGCCAATCTGGTTCTGGCCTGCGATATCCTCTCTCAAGTTCTCATTCGGCCCTATGAGCTGTCTGTCAGTCTCTTGCTAGGAATCATCGGTAGCCTCGTCTTTATCCTACTTCTATGGAGAGGGGGACGAAAAGATGCCGTTTAAAAGCAAACATACCAGACTCTTCTGCCTTCTCATTATTCTGGCCATCGGAGCTTGTCTCCTCTACTTTTGGCCTATTAGTCACCTATCTGTCTTTGCTTGGAAACTTCGTTCTCAAAAGATTGTCGTTTATCTCTTGGTAGCTATCGCGACAGGGATTTCGACTATTAGTTTTCAAACTCTGACGGAAAATCGCTTCCTAACGCCAAGTATTTTGGGAATCGAATCCTTCTATGTCTTGCTACAGACCCTGCTACTGGTTTTTGAGAGCAAATTTCTTCAGCTTGAAAAGTCTTCTATCTTAGAATTTCTAGTCTTGCTTCTGCTTCAATCCCTCTTCTTTCTCGCCTTACAAGGCTACTTGAAAAAGCTGATGAAGCAAGATCTGGTCTTCATCCTGCTAATCTGTATAGCCCTCGGAAGTCTCTTTCGAAATATCAGTACCTTCCTCCAAGTCCTGATGGATCCAAATGAATATGATAAACTGCAGAACAGTCTCTTTGCCTCCTTTCAGCATCTCAACACTTCCATCCTAGTCATCGGTTCTCTGATTATCCTCGCTTTGACCATCTTTTTCTTTCGAAAAGCAGTCGTTCTGGATGTCTTGCACCTGCAAAGAGAAACGGCTCAGATACTGGGACTCGATATTGAAAAAGAACAGAGAGAACTCCTCTGGGGCATCGTGCTTTTGACCTCAACAGCCACTGCCTTGGTAGGGCCTATGGCCTTCTTCGGCTTTATGCTTGCCAATCTCACCTATCTAATCCTCAAAGATTATCGGCACAAGTTGCTCTTTATCGTAGCCATTCTGATTGGATTTATTAGTTTGACCTTGGGACAAGCCCTCATTGAACGAGTCTTTGCGCTGGAAATTCGCATCAGTATGATCATCGAGAATGTGGGTGGCTTCTTATTCTTTATCTTACTTTATAGGAGGGCACGTCAGTGAAACTGGAAAACATTGACAAATCCATTCAAAAACAGGATATTTTGCAAGACATTTCGCTTGAAGTCAGTCCTCAGAAACTGACAGCCTTCATTGGTCCAAATGGTGCTGGAAAATCAACTCTCCTCTCCATTATGAGTAGACTAACCAATAAGGATCAGGGAATTCTCAGTATCAAAGGGCGTGAAATCGAGAGTTGGAATTCGCAAGAACTGGCCAAAGAACTGACTATCCTAAAGCAGAAGATCAATTACCAAGCCAAATTGACCGTTGAAGAACTAGTCAGTTTTGGACGTTTTCCCTACAGCCGAGGTAGATTGAGAACAGCGGACTGGGAAAAAATCCGAGAAACTCTAGACTATCTGGAACTGACAAACTTAAAAGACCGCTACATCGATAGCCTGTCTGGTGGACAACTCCAACGTGTCTTTATCGCCATGGTACTGGCCCAGGATACAGACTTTATCTTGCTGGACGAACCACTTAACAATCTCGATATTAAGCAAAGTGTCAGCATGATGCAGATTCTCAAGCGACTGGTGGAGGAACTCGGTAAAACCATTATCATCGTCCTCCACGATATCAACATGGCCAGCCAGTATGCGGATGAAATTGTTGCCTTTAAAGACGGCCAAGTCTTTAGCAAGGGAACGACTACTCAAATCATGCAGGCTGACCTGCTCAGTCAACTCTATGAGATTCCCATCACGTTGGCTGATATCAATGGCAAAAAGATCTGTATCTATAGCTAGTAACTCAGAAACTCGAGTTAAAGAACCCTCAGTCTCTTAGCTAACAAGCCTATCTAAGAGACTCCCTACATTGTTATCACATTTTAAAAAGGAGAAATCATGAAAACATCCCTTAAACTTTATCTCACTGCCCTAGTGGCCAGCTTCTTGCTCTTACTTGGTGCATGTAGTACAAATACAAATTCAAGCACTAGCCAGACAGAGACAAGTAGCTCTGCTCCAACAGAGATAACCATTAAAAGTTCACTAGACGAGGTCAAACTTTCAAAGGTTCCTGAAAAGATTGTGACCTTTGATCTCGGTGCTGCGGATACTATTCGCGCTTTAGGTTTTGAAAAGAATATCGTCGGAATGCCTACAAAAACTGTTCCGACTTACCTAAAAGATCTTGCAGGAAATGTCAACAATGTGGGTTCCATGGTTGAGCCAGACCTAGAAGCTATTGCTACTCTTGAACCAGATCTAATTATTGCTTCTCCACGTACCCAAAAATTCGTAGACAAGTTCAAAGAAATTGCTCCAACTGTGCTCTTCCAAGCAAGTAAGGACGACTACTGGACTTCTACCAAGGCTAATATCGAATCCTTAGCAAGCGCCTTCGGCGAAACTGGTACACAGAAAGCCAAGGAAGAATTAGCCAACCTAGACAAGAGCATCCAAGAAGTCGCAACTAAAAACGAAAGTTCTGACAAAAAAGCCCTTGCTATCCTCCTCCATGAAGGAAAAATGGCCGCCTTTGGTGCCCAATCTCGTTTCTCTTTCTTGTACCAAACCTTGAAATTCAAGCCAACAGATACTCAATTTGAAGACTCACGCCACGGACAAGAAGTCAGCTTTGAAAGTGTCAAAGAAATCAATCCTGACATCCTCTTTGTCATCAACCGTACCCTTGCCATCGGTGGTGACAACTCTAGCAACGATGGCGTCCTAGAAAATGTCCTCATCGCTGAAACCCCTGCCGCTAAAAACGGTAAGATTATCCAACTAACACCAGACCTCTGGTATCTAAGCGGAGGCGGACTTGAATCAACTAAACTTATGATTGAAGACACTCAAAAAGCTTTGAAATAAGCAAGAAAACCCAACATCAAATGATGTTGGGTTTATTTTTCTTCTCGATTTCGTTTGAGGGAAAAGTGATCTGGGACAGGATCTTTTCCTATTGGCGACCAAGGATGGCATCGGAAAATTCGAGCCAAGCCCATCAAAACACCCTTGAAGCCATGTTTTTCAATAGCCTGAATCATGTAATTTGAACAAGTCGGCTCAAAGCGACAAGAAGGTGGAAAGGCTGGTGAGATAAAACGTTGGTAAAAGCGTACTGGCGCTATTAAGATTCGTTTCATTATTTCTTGGTTACAGCCATAGTGTGTAGTTGGCTGATTTCTTTTTTATTAAGGCGACGGGATTCTCCTGGACGAAGACCTGTCAAGTCTAAGTGTCCAAAACGTGTCCGAGACAACTTATCCACTTGAAGACCGACGGCTTCAAACATTTTTTTAACCTGGTGGTTACGCCCTTCATGGATAGTCAACTGCACTACAGAGCGATTTTTAACTGGATCCACTTTGAGAATCTCATAGACAGCTGGCTTGGTTTTCTTGCCATCAATCTCAAGACCACGAGTCAAGGGGCGGAGATTTTCTTTGTTGGCCACACCTTTAACACGCGCGACGTAGACCTTGTCAATCTCATTACGGGGGTGAATCATCTCGTCTGTAAAGTCCCCATCATTGGTCAAAATCAAGACACCTGATGTATCCCAGTCCAAACGTCCCACAGGGTAAATGCGCTCTTTTACATTGGGCAAGAGATCCACAACAGTCTTGCGGCCCTTGTCATCTGTCACACTGGAAATCACACCGCGGGGTTTATTGAGAAGATAGTAGACCTTTTCTTCGTTGTAGATAGGTTGGCCTTCAACTTCAACCTTGTCACCAGCCTTGATAGTGGTTGCTAGTTCACGCACTACTTGGCCGTTGACCGTCACCAAGCCTTGCTTGATCAGCTCTTCTGCTTTTCTCCTACTGGCCACACCTGCGTGGGCAATATATTTATTGATTCTCATCTTCTTCTATCCTTTCACCAAATAATTGGCTTTCTTGGGCCTGAATCTCAAGCTCATCAATCACTGGCAGTTCTTCCAAATGGTTAATTCCCATGTAATCTAGGAAATAATCCGTAGTCACATAGAGGTTGGGGCGACCCAACACTTCTTTTTTCCCGTCTTCCTTTATCAAGTCAAAAGCCTGCAACTTTGCCAAGGCCCCACTCGAGTTGACCCCACGGATGGCATCGATTTCTATCCTTGTGATGGGCTGCTTGTAGGCAATGATTGACAAGGTCTCAAGGGCAGCCCGAGACAAACTCTGGTTGATGGGAGCTTTGGAATATTCCTTCAAAATCGCTGCAAATTGAGGTTTGGTCACCAATCTATAAGCCCCACCTGTCTCAATCAGGGACAAGCTCGAATCTTGGTCTTTTTCATACTTTTGGGCTAATTTTTCTAAACTCTGTTGGATACCTGTTGGGGGAAGTGATAGGAGTTCAGCCAACTGACGGACCCGAATCCCATCTTCACCTGCTACAAACAAGAGCGCTTCTATTTCTGCTAAAGTACTCATCTTTCCTCTCTATCAAGTCTAGCTTTGTGCCTCTTGACTTTCTTCCTTCTTTTCCATGAGATAGATATCTCCGAAACTCTCCTCTTGTACGAGGACCAGTTCCTGGGTTTTGATTAACTCTAAGGTCGCCAAAAAGAGGGTAATGACCTCTTGGACATTCTGGGCTTCCTTGAACAAATCCTGCAAACGCAACTGGTCTCGCCCAGTCAAGGATTCTTTTACGATAACCATCATGTCCTCAATCTTATACTCATCCCGCAGGATGGTCGTGTGGTTCTGAGCGAACTCCTCTTTTTTCTTGGCTAGGATATTTGAAAAAGCCAAAAAGAGGTCAATGGTCGTCCTATCATGCACAAGTTCCGCATCTTCGTAAATCAACTCTGTTGGCGCTTTGGAATAGTACTGGGCCCGATCTTGGTGCTTAGCCTCCAAGTGCTCACCCAAGAGCTTGAACTTGCGGTATTCTTCGATTTGAGAGAGAAGATCCTGCTCTAGATCATCTTCCAAATCTGTCACTTCTGCTACCTTTGGCAAGAGCTTGCGACTCTTGATCAGCATCAGCTGACTGGCCATGACCATGTACTCACCCGTCACTTCCAGACGCATGGCCTGCAGGGTTGAGACATAGGCTAGGTACTGTTCGATGACTTCTGTGATAGGCACATCGTAGATATCCATCTGATACTTTGAGACTAGGTGCAAAAGCAAGTCCAGGGGCCCTTCAAAATCTTTTAATTTAATATCCATTATCTATATTTTTCTAAGGTCAGGACTGTTTTTAATCCTAATTTTTTTGCAATTTCGTACAAATCGACCTTGTTTTCTATTTGTCTTAGAATGAACTGTTCCCGCAAGGCTTGAGCGGATAAGGTTGGGAAACCTTTCTCCTTGACAAAGGACTCTAGCTGACGAAAGGCCCACTGACGAGAATAGGCTTTCTCTCCCCTTTCAAAGAGATAGATCTGCCCCATCAAGGGTTCTAGCTCTGGAATCAAGGTCGTGGGTATGGTGACAATCCTCTGTTGGGAAGCCTTGTTAATTCGCAACACCTGAAAATCCAGATTGATATCTGCAACCTTGAGGGCTAAAATCTCACTAGGCAAGAGTCCCATTTCTAGAATTAAGAGCGCCAGCAAGCGTCCCTCTGGATAATTACTTTCCTGCCAAAAAGAGTCTAGGTTTAGAATCTCTGATTTTTCAGTCTTCTTTTCAGCTTGCTTGGCTAATTCCAAACGGTAAAAGTTATCCACTTCTCCTTTTTGGTAGAGAAAGTAGAGAAATTGGTTACAGGCCGAAAGTTTTCGCTTCTGGGCGCTGATTTTTAGATTGGCTAGCTGGGCTTGGTAAATCTTGAGACTGGTATCAGAGATCCGCTCATCTACAATGTCTAAAAATTGCTCCAGATCATACTTATAGGACTGCTTGGAATTGGCAGACAAACCCTGCTTTCCCTCTAAAAAGTCTGAAATCCTATCTCTCATTTGCATCGAATCTCATAATCCTTATTAAAATCATGCAAGAGGGCATTGACGGCCTTGAGGATGGACTTGCGCGTGATGATTCCTTGGAAAATTCCTTCACCATCTACGACTGGCAAGAAAGGTTCATCTACTAGTTTATGGAGGACCTCAGTGATATTATAGTCTGGAGCGACGACTGCTACATCCGTCTTGGTCATATTGACGATATCTGTAGTTGCCATCTGCTCATCTTTCAAACCTTGCTCCATTTGATAAGCCAAAATATCTCGTAGACCAATGGTTCCGACAAAGTGTTTGTCAAAGGTCACAACAGGGATACGGGTATAGGTAATTTGACTCAACACCAAAATCGCATGGTCAGCGTTATGGGTATCAATCAAGGCTGCTAGATTCTCAGCAGGGGTGAGAAAGGTTCCTTCCTGCTCCAGTAAAAATGCTTCAAATTCCTTGGCAATCATCGAGTAAACTCCTTGGACAAGCCTGGATAAACCTCATGATCACGTGTCAAAAAGTCCACTTTGAAATAGCTGTCATCAATCTCCACACGGGCATAGAGGCATTCTCTGATGGTTCCTCGTGGTTGGCTGATGGAGCCTGGATTGAGAAAGAGTGTCTTTCCTTCCATCCAAGCACTTGGCACATGCAAGTGACCATAGAGACAGATGTCTGCTTCTTCTTCCTGAGCCCAGTAGTCCAACTTTTGAAAGTTGAAATTGATATCAAATAAATGTCCGTGAGTCTGGATGATCTTTGTAGGACCAAGTTGAGTCACCAAACGTTCTGGGTAGCCAGCATAAAAGTCCATGTTGCCTTTGACGACATGGATGCCCTCCCAGAGCGGAGAATCGGGACGAAGTTCTGAGTCACCATCGTGAAAAATGGCATCAACTTTACCCAGATAGCGGTCACGAATTTCTTCCACAATCAAGCTATCTCCGTGGGAGTCACTCATTACAATGATGGTTTGCTTTGCCATGATGGAAATACCTCCAAAAGTTTCTTAACGGCTAAGGCACGGTGAGATTGGCTATTTTTTTCTTCAAGGGTTAATTCAGCTGAGGATTTGCCTGTCTCTCCCACAAGGAAAAGGGGATCATAACCAAAGCCATTTTCACCCTTGGGTTCAAAGTTGATATAACCTGGCCAGTCAGCTTCAACCACCAAGCTTTCCTTGTTTGGACTGGCTACAACTAGGGTTGTGTGAAACTGAGCTGAGCGGTCCTTGAGTTCAAAGACCATGGCCAATTCGTGCAAGAGTTTGGCATTGTTTTCACGGTCAGTAGCTCCCACGCCAGCGAATCGCGCTGACCAGACTCCTGGTAAACCGCCGAGGACATCGACTTTGAGACCAGAATCATCTGCCAAAACCATCTTGCCTGTTAATTGGGAAATGGTTTCTGCCTTGAGGCGGGCATTTTCTTCAAAGGTCATGCCTGTTTCAGCTACTTCAGGCAGGTCAGGATAGTCATTCAGATTTTCGACATCGTAGCCTAGTTTGTCAAAGATAGCTCGGAATTCCTTGGTCTTGCCCTCGTTACGAGTCGCAATCAACAAGGTTTCTCTAACCTTACTAGTTTCAAAGAAGTCTTGAACATCGATCCCTTCTTTAGGTAGTTCGACATGCAAAAGCTGTCCATTTTCAATCAAAAGTAAGGCTCCCTGACGTTGGATGACTTCCAAGTTACGTCCTGCTTCCGCATTTAAAATCTCAACGATAAAGGAGAGCAGACGAAAGTTAGAAGACCAGCGCATCACTGTTATCGTAATCGGAAAGCCCTTTTCCTCATCACGAAAAATCCGCGCTAAATCCATAAAATCAAGCTCAAGCGGATCTTTGATGAGGCTATAGATGCCTCCATAGACATCCCAGACACCAACATACCAGTCCTGGTCGTCCTTGTATTCATAAATTTTGTTTGTCATAATGTTACATGCTCCACATGAATCTCTTTCTCCAGCCATTCTTCCCCAATCTGGGCAAAACTTTGGCTATTGGCTGTTGTGTAAAAACGATGTTGAAGAGGCCCCGCATCTCGGCTACGATTGATTTCGAAGTAGTTAAGCAAGACCGAGATGTCCCGTACACACTCTGCCCCACTATCGATGAGCTGAACCTTAGGGCCCATGACATTTTGGATGATAGGGCGAAGGAGTGGGTAATGGGTACAGCCCAGAATCAGGCTATCCACCTTTCCAACCAAGGGGCGCAGGGTTTCATAGACGACTTTCTTGGTTACACTGGTTGATAAGGCACCAGACTCCACCAAGGGGGCAAACTTAGGACAGGCCAAACTTTCCACCTGTAAGTCTGGATCCAAATCATGGATTTTCTGACGGTAGATGTCTGATTGTACCGTCATGGGTGTTCCAATGACCCCGATTTTCCCACCTTGGCTGGACTTGATGGCTGCCGAAGCTCCTGGCAAAATCACACCTAGGACGGGAATGTCTAGTTGAGCCTTGATTTCTTCCCAGACGACCGCAGTCGCGGTATTACAAGCAATGACAATCATTTTGACATCCTTGGTCAAGAGAAAGTTGACCAACTGCCAAGTATATTCACGAATTTGCTCAGCAGGACGGGGACCATAGGGCGCCCGCGCCGAATCTCCAATATAGACGATTTCTTCATGGGGAAGCTGGCGCATGAGCTCACGAACAACGGTCAAGCCCCCGACACCCGAATCCAAAAAACCAATTGGTCGATTATCCATACAGTCTTCTTTCTAGTCTTCTTTTTCTGATTGATAGTTCATCATGATTTCTTATCCTGAACGAACTGACAGACAGCTTGATGGAATGTCAACTGCCCCTCTCTTAATCATAATCAAATATCAATAGAATGCAAGGAAAAAGTCTTATCCTTGAGAACTATTGAACATAGTGAGAAGTCTGGAACTTTCATCCCAGACTTTTCCTTATTTATTTTTTCTTTTTATTGTTAGCGAGGGCTGCTTTTTGTTGACGGATGATTTGGTGGTAAACTTGTTGTACCTTGGCTTCGCTTGGTTTTTGACCATTTGCGCTCAAAAGAGCACGAACTGCCTCAGCATTCAAACGTGGGTTGTCAGCAAATTCTTTTTCAATTTGCTTACGCACCAAATACATACCTCCAAGAGCTCCTCCTAGAAAAGCTAGCACAATCAAGACAATTGCTAAAAGTAAATCCATTCTTTTTCTCCTGTTTCTTTTTGAGTCTTCTATATTATACCATAAAGTGGCTTTCCTGACTAGTTTGTTTTACGCTTTCAAGAAGGGGTTAAGCCAATTCTAAGCTAGTCTTAAAATCAGATTGAACTATGAAATTACGAATAATTCCACCCTTTCCTCTCTTTCTTCTACTTTTTTAAGAAAAAGCAATCTCAAATATGTTTTTCACCAAAAACCTCTTGACAAATGCTAAGCGACCATTAGAATGGGAGGTGAGGAGATAAATAGAAACAAATTAAAAGGAACTGCTTTATAAAATGTAAGCGGTTTCGGATAAACAACGGAGGTTTTTATGAAAAAACACTTTTGGGAGAAATCCTGTCGCTATAGCATCCGCAAACTAACGGTTGGGACTGCTTCTGTTTTGCTAGGGGCTGTTTTTCTATCCAGTCATACAGTCTCAGCTGATGGTATTGAAGTGCAGCAAAATGACCCAAGTATTGTCGAGACTACAACTAAACCTAATAGTGGATCAGAGCAGATTGAACCGACCGAGACCACTAAACCAGCTCTAGTTGAGACTCCAAGTTCCGAAAGCAAGCCAGCTGAGGAGACTCCGAAGACAAATAGTCAAGCTAGTGAAGAAGCCATTGTAGAAGCTAAAGAAAATAAGGAACCTGAAAAGGCAGATCAGCCAGTGACAAAGCAAGAAAACTACCAACTCAACTACGATCAGCCAACAGCTCCCTCCTATGATGGATGGGAAAAACAAGCCCTTCCTGTCGGAAATGGAGAGATGGGAGCCAAGGTTTTCGGTCTCATTGGGGAAGAGAGAATCCAGTACAACGAAAAGACTCTCTGGTCTGGAGGACCTCAACCCAATAGCACCGACTATAACGGAGGAAACTACAAGGACCGCTACAAGGTCTTAGCAGAGATACGTAAAGCCCTCGAAGCTGGTGACCGCCAAAAAGCAAAACAGCTAGCTGAACAAAATCTAGTTGGACCAAACAATGCTCAGTATGGACGTTATCTTGCCTTTGGTGATATCTTCATGGTCTTCAATAACCAGAAAAAAGGGTTAGATACTGTAACTGATTATCATCGTGGTTTGGATATCACAGAAGCCACTACGACAACTTCTTACACCCAAGATGGGACGACTTTCAAACGCGAAACTTTCTCCAGCTATCCTGATGATGTCACTGTGACCCACTTGACCAAAAAAGGAAACAAGACACTTGACTTTACCCTTTGGAATAGCCTGACAGAAGACTTGCTTGCTAATGGCAACTACTCTTGGGAATATTCTAACTATAAGAATGGTCATGTCACTACAGATGCAAACGGAATCCTTCTAAAGGGAACTGTCAAAGATAACGGCCTCAAATTTGCATCCTATCTAGGAATTAAAACAGACGGAAAGGTGACTGTTCAGGACGAAACTCTAACCGTTACAGGCGCAAGCTATGCGACCCTCTATCTCAGTGCCAAGACTAATTTTGCTCAAAATCCAAAAACCAATTATCGAAAAGACATTGACCTCGAAAAAACAGTTAAAGGGATTGTTGAAGCAGCTAAGGCCAAAGACTACGAGACACTTAAAAAGGCCCATATCAAGGACTATCAAAGTCTCTTTAACCGCGTTAAACTAAATCTAGGTGGAAGCAAGACTACTCAAACGACAAAAGAGGCCCTTCAAGGCTATAACCCAGAAAAAGGGCAAAAATTGGAAGAACTCTTCTTCCAATATGGCCGATATCTACTCATCAGTTCGTCTCGTGATCGGACAGATGCTCTGCCTGCCAACCTCCAAGGAGTCTGGAATGCTGTAGACAATCCACCTTGGAACGCTGACTACCACCTCAATGTCAATTTGCAAATGAACTATTGGCCTGCCTATATGAGCAATCTGGCTGAAACAGCCAAGCCAATGATCAATTACATTGACGACATGCGCTACTATGGTCGTATCGCCGCCAAGGAATACGCTGGTATCGAATCAAAAGACGGACAAGAAAATGGTTGGCTGGTCCACACCCAAGCAACACCATTTGGCTGGACTACTCCAGGCTGGAATTACTATTGGGGTTGGTCTCCAGCAGCCAACGCTTGGATGATGCAGAATGTCTATGACTATTATAAATTCACCAAGGATGAGACCTATCTCAAAGAAAAGATTTATCCAATGCTCAAGGAGACCGCTAAGTTCTGGAACTCCTTCTTGCACTATGACAAGGTCAGTGACCGTTGGGTGTCTTCTCCATCCTACTCACCTGAACACGGAACCATCACCATCGGAAACACCTTTGACCAATCGCTAGTCTGGCAGCTATTCCACGACTACATGGAAGTCGCTAGACATCTGAATGTCGACCAAGACTTAGTTACAGAGGTCAAGGCTAAATTTGACAAACTCAAACCGCTTCACATCAACAAAGAAGGACGCATCAAGGAATGGTACGAGGAGGATAGCCCCCAATTCACCAATGAAGGGATTGAAAATCACCACCGCCACGTTTCCCATCTGGTTGGTCTCTTCCCAGGTACGCTCTTTAGCAAGGACCAGGCTGAATACCTGGAGGCTGCGCGTGCTACCCTCAACCATCGCGGAGATGGTGGTACCGGTTGGTCTAAGGCTAATAAAATCAACCTTTGGGCTCGCCTCTTGGACGGTAACCGTGCCCATCGTCTACTCGCTGAACAGCTCAAGTACTCAACCCTAGAAAATCTTTGGGATACGCACGCACCATTCCAAATCGACGGAAACTTTGGAGCAACTAGTGGGATGGCAGAAATGCTACTGCAATCTCATACTGGCTATATTGCGCCATTGCCAGCCCTTCCAGATGCTTGGAAAGACGGTCAGGTTTCTGGCTTGATTGCCCGTGGTAATTTTGAAGTTAGCATGAAGTGGAAAGATAAAAATCTTCAAAGTTTGTCCTTCCTTTCAAATGTCGGTGGAGACTTGGTTGTAGATTATCCAAATATCGAAGCCAGCCAAATCAAGGTCAATGGCAAAGCTGTCAAGGCAACTGTCCTCAAAGATGGCCGCATCCAACTGGCAACTCAAAAGGGTGACGTGATTACCTTTGAACATTTCCCTGGTCGCATAACCAGTCTGACAGCAGTTCGACAAAATGGAGTCACTGCCGAACTCACCTTCAACCAGGTAGAAGGCGCTAGCCACTATGTCATCCAAAGACACATGAAAGACGCGTCTGGCCAAACCTCTGCAAGCAGAGAATTTGTAACCAATCAAACCCACTTTGTCGACCGCTCACTAGATCCTCAACTCGCCTATACCTATACCGTCAAGGCGATGCTGGGCGAAGTTTCCACACAAGTATCTGAACAGGCCACTGTAGAAACTCCTAGTGAATTGATGGATGACCGGGACGGTCGTATCCAGTACGGAGCTGCCTTTGGAAACTGGGCAGACTCAGAATTATTTGGAGGAACAGAAAAATTTGCTGATCTTTCAAAAGGTGACTACACAGACGAAGATATCACTGCTACCATTCCTTTCACTGGAGTTGGTATCGAAATCTATGGACTAAAATCGTCTGAACTAGGTCTTGCCACTGCTAAAATTGATGGAAAAGAGGTCGGCGAACTTGATTTCCACACTGCTGGGGCAACTGAAAAAGGAAGTCTCATCGGTCGCTTTACAGGATTGTCAGACGGACCTCATACATTGACTCTTTCTGTTAAACGTGAGCACAAGGGACGTGGAAGTGAACGCTCGAAAATTTCATTAGATTACTTCAAGATCCTATCAGGAGCAGGCAACACGATTGAGAAAATGGATGATCGCGACACTCGCATCCAGTATGGTTCCCAGTTTAAGGATTGGTCTGACCCTGAACTCTACGGAGGTACGGAAAAATACGCTGATATCAACAACAGCGACTCTAGTGCAGCTTCAGAAGCTCAGGCAACTATTTCCTTTACTGGTACAGGTATTCGTATCTATGGTTTGAAGAGCCTTGCCCTTGGACGAGCACGTGTTACACTAGATGGCAAAGAAATGCCAAGCCTAGACTTCTACACTTCAGGTGCAACTGAAAAGAGAGCCTTTATTGGCGAATTTACAAACCTTGCTGCCGGTCCGCACACCCTGACATTACAAGTTGACCCAGATTCGCCAGAAGGTCGCAAGAAGATTTCTCTAGACTCCTTTGATATCATCAAGGCACCTGCTGTAGGTATAGATAGCCCAAGTATCGCTCCTCTCAAGGAAAATGACAAAGAAATTTCCTTAACCCTACCATCTGGAGACTGGGAAGCCATCTCTGTGACCTTCCCAGGAGTTAAAGATCCTCTAGTCTTGCGCAAGGCAGATGAAACACATCTGGTTACAAGTGGGGATCAGACCGTGCTATCAATCCAAGACAATCAAGTTCAAATCCCAATTCCTAACGCTACTGATCGACAAGCTGGAAAAGCGATTGAAGCCTATGCCATTCAAGGAACTACCACAAGCAGTCCTGTCGTAGCCGTCTTTACTAAAAAGGATGAGAAAAAGGTTGACGAGAGTCAACCAACTACAAGTAAGGGAGACGAACCAGCTCCTACTGTTGAAAAACCTGAGTACACTGGCCCTATCGGAACTGCAGGGCAAGAGGAACCACCTACAGTTGAAAAGCCTGAATACACTAAGCCTATCGGGACAAGCGGGGAGCAGGCTGCTCCAACAGTAGAAATTCCCGAATACACCGAACCTATCGGAACCGCAGGACAAGAGGAAGCTCCTACTATTGAAAAGTCTGAATACACCGAACCTATCGGAACGGCAGGGCAAGAGGAAGCCCCTACTCTTGAAAAACCTGAGTACACCGAGCCTATTGGAACTAGTGGAGAACAGGCTGCTCCAACCCTCACTCGACCTGAGTATCAGTTGCGCACCTTGAAAGATGAAAAGACGGGAGTAGAAATCATCGGTGGTGCTACTGACTTAGAAGGAATTTCTCACGTTTCTAGTCGACGTATCCTAGCTCAGGAACTCTTTGGCAAGACATACGATGCATATGACTTCCAGCTCAAAAATAAGGAAAATCACAATGTCCAACTACAGAACCAAGTCTTAGTTCGCTTACCAGTTTCAGGAGAAGTGCAAGGAGTCTACTACCTCACTCCGACTAAAGAGTTGCAAGCCCTTGATTTCGACGTTCGAGAAGGAAAGGCAGAATTCACTACTAGTCATTTCAGTACCTATGCTGTCGTCTATCAAGCTGCTGGAACAACCCCAAGTGCAGAGGAAAAACCAAGTGCTTCAGAAGCGCACGGCGCTGAACAACTTTCAGCTAGTCCTAGCCTTGCTAAAGCTGGAAATCATTCTCCTAAGGAACAACTTCCAGCAACAGGGGAAGCATCCAACCCACTCCTCTTCTTAGCAGGCCTTAGCCTAGCCCTCACAGCCACTTTTATGTTAAAAGGAAGAAAGGATGAATCCAACTAACTTTTAAGCATAAGAAAAACAGGATGAAGATCAACTTCATCCTGTTTTGTTTTGTAATCAAAGATTATCTTTACAGTAGGTATAAAAAGGCTAGGGTCAAAAGACTTGCTAGAAGTCCAACTCCCCAAAAGAAGAAGTCAACCTTCCACTCGCTCCAAGGATTGCCCTTGCCTGAAAATCCTCCAAGTTCAAAATGGTGATGGACAGGCGTCATACGGAAAATACGTTTCCCGCCAGTTAGCTTAAAGTAGGTAACCTGCATCATAACAGAGCTTGTCTCAAAGACATAGATAATCCCAATCAACAAAAGGGTCCATTCTTGATGAAGAGCCATAGAAATAGCTGCCAGCATCCCACCAAGAGCCAAACTTCCCACATCTCCCATGAAGACCTTGGCAGGTTTGTGGTTAAAGACGAAGAAACCTAGCAAACCACCAATCATAGCAAGAATGACAAGAAGAATATCCAGTTGATTTTGCATATAAGCAATCACACCATAGGCAGACAGGCTAATCACCACAGAAATACTCGCTAAGCCATCAATCCCGTCAGTCAGATTCACCGCATTTGAAAAGCCAACTAGCCAGAAGAGGGCGAAGAAAATATAGAAAATACCCAGGTGCACTTGGTAGCCAAAAACTGAAAGCATGTCGCCACCACGCTCATAAAAGAGGTAGAAAATCACTCCTCCAAGGAGCTGGAGAGCAAGTTTTTGCTTGGGATTTAAGCCTTCGTTAATCTTACGAAAGACCTTGAGGAAATCATCCAAAAAACCTACCAAACCATACAAAACCAAGATAAACAAAATCATGCCTACATTGTTGGTCAATTGTTGGGTAAAGAGAGCAGCCAGAAAGCTCACAACAACTGCAACGATAAGGAAGACAAGACCTCCCATGGTTGGAGTCCCAGCTTTAGCTTGGTGTTGTTTGACATCCTCGTGCATCTGCTGACCCGTAATCTGTGCTTTTCGATAAAATCGGATAAAGGCTGGAATGCCAATCAAGGTCAATAGAAAGGCTAGAACTCCAGCACTAATGGAACTAATCATCTTAATCTCCTAAAGTTATTTTCATTTTTTTAATGTCTTTGAGGGCTGTATTGGCACGGACACTTTGTTTCTTGACCGTTTTGCCACTACCTTCCCACTCGACTTCTATATTTAGCCATTTGGCAAATGTTTGCACATTTTCATCTGTCCAGCCGTACATATCAGGCATTTCTTCGACCTTGTCAGACAGGATTAAGATCTGCTGATTGGCTTCCAAATTATCTCCTTCAGCAACCGAGAGTTCCTTGATCTTGGTTCCTGTTCCGATAACGATTGGTTGGACAAGGTTGCGACGCAATTCCTCTGCTAGGTCTCCCGGCGTAAAGTCCTTGGTAGCTGGCATGGCATAGCTTGTCGTCTTGCTGACCTGATCTAAGCTCTTGGCAGTTGACTGAAGATTGAGGGATTCTTTCATAGCAGAAGCTCGCTCAAGGATTGGGTTGGCAAACTCCCCAAGCTGAACACCTGAATAATGCTCTGGCTGTTGCACCGTCACATAGAGGATAAAGTCAGGATTTTCTGCAGGATGCATCGACACAACAGAGAAGATATTGTTGGTTTCACCTGTCAGGTAGCCCCCATTCTTCTCATCGGCAATCTCAGCAGTCCCTGATTTCAGAGCGACATTCTGACCTGGAACATTGACATTTGGTTTTCCTGTACTGTGGTTGTACATGGTACCGTAGACAGGATCTGTTCCGACCATGACCATGTGCTCCCGAGTAGAGGACGCTGCTGCTTTTGACACAGGATTTCCGACAATTTCCTTTTGAGACTTACGGACAGACTGGTCATTCGGGTCATAGAGGGCACTGATAAATTTCGGCTCCAACATAACCCCATCATTGGCAATGGCTGTAAAGGCACGAAGCATCTGGGTCTGGGTAACAGAAATCCCTTGTCCAAATGAACTCATGGCGATATTGACAATGTTATCAGCAGGCAATTGACCTGTGTACTCATCTGCCAAACCAAAACGAGTTGGCACCCCAAACTTAAAGCGGTTAAGGTAGTCCAGCCAGGTTGCATCTCCCATCTTTTGCTCAAGCAAGGTCATCCCGATATTACTTGAGTGGGCAAATCCTTGAGAGAAGGTCATAGTGCCACCACTGGTCAATCCTTCATTGACGTCCCAGTCTCGAATGGTCGCATCAGCTATTTTCAATTCACTACTGTTAAAGTATTCGCCACTAGGGAAGGTATTGTTATCAATTGCTGAGGCCAACATCATCACCTTCATGGTTGACCCTGGCTCATAGTTACTTTGATAGAGGATATCACGCCAGACAAAGTCTTTTGTGATGCCATCCTTGGTATCGGCATTAAAGGTCGGCCGTTGGGTCGTAGCCAGGATCTCCCCTGTTTTAGCGCTGACCAAGGTAGCCGTCATATACTTGCCTTTTACCTTTTCCTGAAAGGCATCCATCTGGGTTTCCATAAAGGATTGCAAGGGACTAGAAAGGGTTGTGTACACATCCTTTCCATCTACCGTTTGTTGAGAAGCTTGATCTGTACCCGGAACAATATTTCCCAGACGATCTTTCTCATAGGTGATGATCCCATCTGTACCCGCCAGAATGCTATTTAAAGAACTCTCCAATCCAGATGTCCCAATCAAACGTTTGGTGCCATCCTCATTTTCATGGAGTTGCGCTAAACCGATAAAGGAAGAAGCAAACTGTCCATTGGGATAACTACGGTTAGGGCTAGTTGTAAAGTCAACTCCCTCAACACCAGCAGTTTTGAGGTCATTTTTAATGGCCATCATATTAGCATAGGTGATCCCATTTCCCTTGGTACCAAAAGATACCTGTTTTAGATCTGGTTGAGAAAGCTGTTCTTTGACATAAGACTCTTCCATATCTAGGTATTTATGGAAAATCTCAGCTACCTTATTAAATTGAGAATCCTCTACATAGAGAATTTTGCCTGTTGCTGACTTGTAGGTCTTGTCAATAACAGCATAGATATTATAAGAAGTTGCATCCTCAGCAATAGGTGTCCCATTACGATCGTAGATGGTTCCCCGTTTTGCAGGAATCGTCTTGGTTGTTTGATGGACCTTGTTTGCTTCTTGAACCAAGTCCTTACCAAATTTTTTACCCGTTCCGATAATGACCGCAAAGTTGACCAAAAAGACAGCAAAGAGTATGACAGCCAATAAACTCAGGCTTTTCCCTACTCTTCGGCGGTTTTCTTCTGGAGATTTACGATTACGAACGGCATAACGGATGATTTTTTCTTTCCACTGTTTCATTTCTTACTCCGTTGCTCGGATATTTTCGTTATTCAGCTGCAAATCCTTTGAGTTTGCAATTTCTTTCAAACGTTCTGAACGAATCAATTCATTGACCTCTTGCTTAGCATCGTCGAGCTCTGTTTTCTTTTCTTCGATTTGAGCATTGACCTTAGTCAATTCATTCTGAACTTGTAATAGCTTGGTCTGCATAAACACAACGCTAATTGCCAGGATAATCATTGTTGCAGCAATCGAAACATAGAAGGCCTTTTCCACACGTGAAAAACCTTTAAACTTCGTTTGCAATAACTGGCTTGTTTTTTCGATTCTTTCTGCCATGTTTTTCCTCTTACTTGTGAATTTTTCTAGCCACGCGCAACTTGGCTGAATGCGAACGATTGTTGGCTTCTAGCTCTTCGGCACTTGGCAAGATTGGCTTACGGGATACCAATTCCATCTTAGGCTTAAGATCGTCTGGAATGAAGGGCAAGCCTTTTGGAACTTCCACTGTTGAAGCCTCCTTAAACAACTGCTTGGTCAAGCGGTCTTCCAAAGAATGGAAAGTAATGACTGAGATTCTACCATCCAGAGCCAGCATGTCCATGGCCTGCTGGATGGATTCATCAGCTGCCCCTAGCTCATCATTGACTTCGATTCGGATAGCCTGAAAAATCTGCTTGGCAGGGTGCCCCTTTTTCTTGAGCTCCTTGGCAGGTTTGGCAGACTTGATAATCTCTGCCAGTTCAGTCGTCGTCTCGATTGGTTTCACTTCACGCGCTTGCTCAATCTTCCGGGCAATCTGTTTAGAGAATTTATCCTCCCCATACTTGAAAAAGATCCGAACTAAGTCATGATAGTCATAATGATTGACCACCTCATAGGCTGTCAGACCAGCTTCCTGATTCATCCGCATATCCAGTGGCGCATCCTTTTTATAAGAAAAACCACGTTCACGCTGATCCAGCTGAGGACTGGAAACTCCCAAGTCATAACAAATTCCATCAATTTCACGGACACCAGCCTCTTGCAAACGTGCCTGCAAATGACGGAAGTTATCCTTGATAAAAGTCACCATCCCTTTTTCGATATAGGGTGCCAAACGTTTTTGCGCATTGTCAATGGCATTCTGGTCCTGATCAAAGGCATAGAGATGCCCTTTTTCGCTCAATTTACTTAATAAATACTCGCTATGGCCTGCTCCGCCCAAGGTCGCATCAACGTAGATACCGTCAGGTTTCACGTCAAGCATATCAATCGTTTCATGAAGCAAGACCGTTACATGATGAAATTCTTTTGTCATATCCTATCTATTTTACCACAAATCTGACCAGCTTGCACTTGTCAGACAAAGCTAGAGACCTTCGAAAAAAATTCTCCAAAAAATGTCATATATACTTGACACGTCCCTCTCGAAAGAATATAATATAGTCAAATATATACGACATAAATCAGAAAGAAGACCCTATGAACCGTGTCAAAGAATTCCGCAAGGAACTGGGCATTTCCCAGCTCGAGCTCGCCAAAGATATCGGTGTCTCGAGACAGACCATCAACATGATTGAAAATGACAAGTACAATCCAACTCTGGAACTCTGTCTCAATCTCGCCCGCAGCCTCCAAACTGACCTCAACAGTCTCTTTTGGGAAGACGATTTTTAAAAAAGGAGCAAACTCATGAAAAAAGAAACCTTCACTGAAAAACTTATCAAACGCATTTATGGCATTTCAGGACCACTTGATGAACACAAACGACGCGAAGCTGACCGCATCGGAAATAAAATCTTTGTGATTCTCTTTTACCTCATGACTTTAGGTAATCTTATTCCCTTTGTCCTTGCTTATAAATATCCGCAAATTGTCGCTATCGGCTATCCTCTTGTGGTATTCGGTATTTCGATGATTTCTGCTCTCTATGTGCTCTCCCAAACCAGGAAAACAGGCATCACAGTCATTGATCTAGATATGCTGAATGAGAAAGAAAGCAAGCAACTACACTACCCAGGTCTTAAAGCGGGGATAGTCTATGGATTGATGAGTTTTTTTGTAACCCCTCTTCTCCATATACTACTAGGTGAGAGTCAGGACTATCTTCAGTCTCTTCTCACTTTTAAAAATATTTTTTCAAGTATTCTCCAATCTTTCTTCTTCGGATTGATTATACAAATTATCATCTCCCGTCGCATTGAAAAAGCTAAGAAAGATCAAGATGACGAATAGGTGAAAACTTATGAAAGCACTACTTACCTTACTTACCTATCATCTTATATTTAGTTCTCTAATCCTCTTCATCATCTTTTCAGGCAACTTACCGATTCCTGAGATATTGCTCCTCCTAGTATATATTCCAGCCCTCAACGATGTACAGAACCTATAGTAAACAGGAGATTAGAGTTCGTAGTCAGCTCGTATTTATCGGTATTCTAATTGGTTTATTTACTTTGCTGTGCTTTCATAAACTCTATGAATTCTATGTCGAACAAATTCCTCTTTCTACTTTTTGGGACAAACTTGTCCAAATCGATACACTCATCCCATTATTGGTATTTGGCTTGAGTATTGCTGCTATCTTTGATGGATTTCTATCACTACAGGAGGAAAAAACTCCTAAAAATCACAAACATAAGGAGAAAATAAATCAATGACTTCACTCTATGATTTTTCCGTTTTAAACCAAAGCAACCAAGCAACTTCCCTAGAGAGTTATCGTGGTAACGTTCTCTTGATTGTCAACACTGCTACTGGATGTGGTTTAACGCCCCAGTACCAGGGACTTCAAGAACTCTATGAACGCTATCAAGATCAGGGCTTTGAAATCCTAGATTTCCCTTGCAATCAATTTATGGGACAAGCACCCGGCAGCGCAGAGGAAATCAATAGCTTCTGCAGCCTACACTATCAGACTACTTTCCATCGATTTGCCAAGGTCAAGGTCAACGGCAAGGAAGCAGATCCTCTCTATGTTTGGTTGAAAGACCAAAAAGCTGGTCCGCTAGGAAAACGAATCGAATGGAATTTCGCTAAGTTTCTCATTGGCCGAGAGGGACAAGTCCTTGAGCGCTTCTCTTCCAAAACAGGCCCCAAAACCATCCAAGAGTCTCTCCAAAAAATACTCTAATTTCTTTTTAAAACGTATCCTTTCATTTAGTTTGAGCCTTGAAAGGATGCGTTTTTTCTTTAAAAAGTAACTTATTTTCTTTAATTTATATTTATTTTTTTCTTTTTTGCTATTGCAATTCTTTTATTAATTTAGTATATTTGTTATATTAAAAGTTTCCAGTCATTTTAAGGGAGAAATGACCTTTTAAATTTTTTTATCTTAAAATGAAAGCGCTTTATACACAGGAGGTAAGGTGGCTTACAAATTATCAGAGAGTTTTTATCCTTAAATCAAGTTGTAACCAAGTCAGACTTGGGCTCGGGCAGTAGCTGACTGCCTTTCTAAAAACTAGGAGTATATTATGAATCGATACCTTTTTGAAAAAGGGCAAACATTTAGCATTCGGAAGTTAACTGTAGGTGTGGCCTCTGTCATCGTGGGACTGGCATTTTTTGCTTCTGGATCCGTGCGTGCAGACGAAACGTCTCCTGCCACGACATCCAATTTAGATCAGCAAATTGAACATGTCGCAGATGTAGAAGAAGGCAAGACCGAACCAGTCAAAGAAGAAGGTCGTGTAGAAGCTGAAAAACAAGAAACACCTGCTACCGATACCAACAGTGCTGACTTGCTCCCTGAAGACATTCAGGACCGTGCCTATCCAGACACACCTGTCAAAGAACTCGACACAAAAACTATCGTTGACCAGAAAGCTAGTCCAAAAGTAGAAACTAAGAGCATTCTAAAGGACAAGGAAGAAGCTCCAAAAGAAGCTGAGAACGGAAACCGTGCCATCATTAACGGCGGTTTAGACCTCAAACACATCAACTACGAGGGACAACCCGCAACTGCTGCCACTATGGTCTACAGCATTTATAACGGTGGAGCTCAACGATACATCGTTTCTGGGTCTGGTATTTTTGTTGCGCCTAACGTTTTCTTGACAGTTGCTCATAACTTTTTAGATAAAGAAGGTCATATTCGTGGCGGAGATTCTGCGCGCTTCTATTACAATCTAGGATCCAACGCTCCCGTTAAGAATTCTCAGCCAAATTCAGGAAATACCACGCTCTTTCAAGAGAAAGATATCCACTTCTGGAACAAAGAAGAGTTTAGCAAGGGATATCAGAATGACTTGGCAGCGGTTGTGGCACCTGTCCCTATACAAATTGCAAGCCCAAATAAAGCAGCAACTTTTGTGCCACTCGCTGAGCATAAGACATACAAAGCAGGGGATCCTGTCAGCACGATTGGCTATCCAACTGACTCTAGTTCAAAAGAGCTCAAGCAACCTATCGTAGCTGGCCAACTCTATAAAGCTGACGGCAAGGTAAAATCCGTTGATCCTTATGATGACAAAGGAGCTACTGGCATCACTTATCAAACAACTTCTGTATCTGGTTTGTCTGGTGGTGGAATTATCAATGGTGATGGAAAAGTCATCGGTGTCCACCAACACGGAACTGTTGACAACGGTGTCCCTGAGAAAGACCGCTTTGGTGGTGGACTTGTCCTCTCTCCTGAACAACTCAAATGGGTTAAAGATATCATTGACAAATATGGTGTCAAGGGCTGGTATCAAGGTGATAATGGCAAACGTTATTACTTTACACCCGAAGGTGAAATGCTTAGAAATAAGACAGCTGTCATCGGAGAAAATCAGTACTCCTTTGATGAGAGCGGTGTCGCTACTCTAGTCAAGGGAATTGATTACGGACGTGTCGTTATCCAGCACGTGGACGAAGCAGGCAATACAGTTAAAGAAAACGATACTTTCTTAGACAAAACAGAAGTGGGAACTGGCTTTGACTATGATTTTAAGAAAGCAATCACTCCAACTGAATTCTACAAGCAAAACCTAGAAAAATACCAGATTGTTTCCATTGATGGGGTCGAGATTCAGAAGCAACTAAAAGATGAGTGGAACCACAATGTCGTTAGCAAGACAGCTCCTGGAACCCGTGTCATCAAGGTAGTCTATAAAGTCAACAAAGGTTCCTTCAAAGTTTACTACCGTCAAAAAGGAACAACTACTGAACTCGCTGAGGCGACAGTTGATAATAATGACGGTCAAGAGTACGACGTTTCCTTTGTCAACACTTTCCATGCAAAAAACATTACTGGCTACCGTCCAGTAAAAGCTAGCTTGGAAGCAAGGATCCAGCAAAGAGGGGTGAATGAGGTCGTCTTTGAATACGAGCCAGTCGCTGATACAGCTAATCCAACGACTCCGACTCAACCAGTCGCTCATCCAGAAGACAAAGAAACTGAGATTGGCAATCATGGACCTCTTCCAAGTAAGGCTCAACTCGATTACCACAAGGAAGAATTGGCAGCCTTCATCCACTACGGAATGAACACTTATACCAATTCTGAATGGGGAAATGGGAAAGAAGACCCTCGATACTTCAATCCAACCAACTTGGATACAGACCAGTGGATTCGCACTCTAAAGGAAACGGGCTTCAAACGAACCATTATGGTTGTTAAACACCACGACGGATTCGTTGCTTACCCATCTAAGTACACCAACCATACTGTAGCTGCTAGTCCATGGAAAGATGGAAAGGGTGACCTTCTCGAAGAAGTTTCTAAATCTGCTAGCAAGTATGACATGAATATGGGTGTATACTTGTCACCATGGGATGCTAATCATCCAAAATACCATGTTGCAACCGAAAAAGAATACAACCAATACTATCTCAACCAACTGAAAGAAATCCTTGGAAATCCAAAATACGGAAATAAAGGAAAATTCATCGAAGTTTGGATGGACGGTGCACGTGGTAGCGGTGCCCAAAAAGTAACCTATACTTTTGATGAGTGGTTCAAATATATCAAAGAAGCTGAAGGAGATATCGCCATCTTCTCTGCTCAACCGACAAGCGTTCGCTGGATCGGAAATGAACGTGGTATCGCAGGTGACCCTGTCTGGCATAAAGTCAAGAGAGCTAACATCACAGACGATGTGAAAAACGAATACCTCAACCATGGTGACCCAGATGGTGATATGTACTCTGTAGGGGAAGCTGACGTTTCGATTCGTTCTGGCTGGTTCTACCATGACAATCAACAGCCGAAATCACTCAAAGAGCTGATGGATATCTACTTCAAGTCTGTTGGTCGTGGAACCCCACTCCTTCTCAACATTCCACCAAATAAAGAAGGAAAATTTGCAGATGCGGATGTGACTCGCTTGAAGGAGTTCAAGGCAACTCTAGACCAAATGTATGCGACTGACTTTGCCAAAGGTGCCACTGTAACAGCAAGTTCTACTCGTCAGAACCACCTCTACAAGGAAAGTCACCTGACAGACGGTAAAGATGATACTAGCTGGGCGCTCTCAAATAATGCCACAACTGGTAGCTTTACAGTCGATTTAGGGCAAAAGAGACGCTTTGACGTCGTTGAACTCAAGGAAGACATCGCCAAAGGTCAACGTATTTCTGGTTTCAAGATTGAAGTTGAAATCAACGGTCGCTGGGTGACTTACGGGGAAGGTTCAACTGTTGGTTACCGTCGCTTGGTTCAAGGCAAGCCTTTAGAGGCACAAAAAATCCGCGTAACCATCACTGGTGCTCAAGCAACTCCAATCTTGACCAACTTCTCAGTCTACAAGACACCAAGTAGCATTGAAAAGACAGATGGCTACCCTCTTGGACTTGAATACCACTCAAACACAACAGCGGATACAGCTGGAACAACTTGGTACAATGAATCTGAAGGTGTTCGTGGCACTTCTATGTGGACCAATCAAAAAGATGCCAAAGTAAGCTATACCTTCACAGGAACCAAGGCCTATGTCGTCTCTACAGTCGACCCAGGTCATGGAGAAATGTCAGTTTACGTTGATGGCCAAAAAGTTGCGGATGTGCAAACTAAGAACGCTAGCCGTAAACGTAGCCAAAAAGTATATGAAACAGACGATTTAGCACCTGGTCAACACACTATTACCCTTGTAAACAAAACAGGCGAACCGATTGCTACAGAAGGGATCTACACCCTAAACAATGATAGCAAAGGGATGTTTGAACTTGAGTCTACTAACTACGAAGTCGAAAAAGGAAAACCAGTCACTGTTAAAATTAAACGTGTTGGTGGAAGCAAGGGAACTGCTACTGTTCGCTTCATCACAGAACCTGGAACTGGGGTTCACGGTAAAGTTTACCAAGATACAACTCAAGATGTGACTTTTGAAGATGGAGAAACAGAAAAGACTGTTACCATCCCAACGATTGACTTTACAGAACAAGCTGACTCTGTCTTTGACTTTAAAGCCAAGCTCACTTCTGTTTCTGATGGTGCCTTGCTCGGTTTTGCTACCGATGCAACGATTCAGGTGATGAAGGCTGAATTGCTGATCAAGGATCAAACAAGCCATGATGACCAAGCTAGTCAGTTGGATTACAGTCCTGGTTGGAACCATGAAACCAATTCAGCAGATAAGTACCAAAAGACGGAGTCTTGGGCTTCCTTTGGTCGCTTAACTGACGAGCAAAAGAAAAAGACAACTGTAACAGCTTACTTCTACGGTACTGGACTTGACATCAAGGGATTTGTAGACCCAGGTCACGGTATCTACAAGGTCTTCTTAGATGGTAAAGAAGTTCCTTACCAAGATGGCATGGGAAATGCTTCGACTATTGATGGCAAGAAATACTTTAGCGGTCACGCTGCCCAACGCCAAGGCAATCAAACCCTGGTTAGCCTAAAAGGTCTGGACGAAAACTTGCACGCAGTCACCCTTCAACTAGATCCTGATCGAAACGATTTGTCTCGAAACATCGGTATTCAGGTGGATCAATTCATCACTCGTGGTGAAGGAAGCGAACTCTACAGCAAAGAAGAGCTTCTCCAATCCATCACTAAATGGAAGGACGATTTGGCTAACTTTGACCCAACAGGATTGAAAAATATACCTGCTGCACGCCAAGCTTTCCAAGCAAATCTAGACAAATTGAGAAACCAACTCAGCGCTGGAACTGTAGATGCTCAGGATGTTATGTTGACAGTAAGTACTTTGCAAGATATCCTAAGCAAGGACGAAAACTACCAAAAACCTGGCGAAGAACCTAGTCCAGAACAGCCTGCTGAACCGAAACAGCCGGAAATCGAATACAATAAGGCCATGGCTAGCTTGACAGAAGCCATCGAGAAAAAAGTCGGTGAGCTTGGTTCTAACAATGACGCTAAGAAGAAATTAATTGAACTTGCAAACCAAGCAATTACTGCAATTCAAGAAGCCAAGACTCAAGAAGAAGTTAATAAAGCGCTAGAATCCGCTCTTGAACAAATTAGCAAGCTTGAAGCAGCTAAGCCTGAGAGACCAGCTGAGCCTAAGAAACCGGCTGAACCGGAAAAACCGGCTGAACCTGAGAAACCAGCTGAACCTGAGAAGCCAGCTGAACCTGAGAAACCAGCTGAGCTTGAAAAACCAGCGCAACCTGAAAAGCCAGCTGAACCTGAGAAACCAGCTGAACCGGAAAAACCGGCTGAACCGAAAAAACCGGCTGAACCTGAGAAACCAGCCGAGCCTGAGAAACCAGTTCAACCAGAAAAACCGGCTGAACCGGAGAAACCAGCCGAGCCTGAGAAACCAGTTCAACCGGAAAAACCAGCTCAACCGGAAAAACCAGCTCAACCGGAAAAACCAGCTCAACCGGAAAAACCGGCTGAACCTGAGAAACCAGCTCAACCGGAAAAACC
>NZ_JABAEX010000001.1 GCF_012843315.1 Streptococcus sp. WB01_FAA12 | reverse complement strand
AACCCAACAGCAAGCAAGGTAGAAGTAGGCAACGATGGTACAGCCACAGTAACCTTCCCAGATGGTTCAGTAGCAGTAATTGCAAGTGAGAATACTGTTAAGAAAGCAACTAAAGAGTCAGCTGCTAACCAATTAGCTAAGAAAGCTGGAGCGAAAGAATTGCCAAATACTGGTACAGAGCAATCTAATGCTTCACTTGGTCTAGCACTACTTGCAGCAGCGACAGGTGGACTTCTCCTCGCTAAAAAACGCAAGGAAGAAGAGTAAAATATTACTCGGATAAAGCAAACTTGAGAATCTTGATTCTATGAGCTTGCTAGAAAAACCGTAAGAAGAAATTCTTACGGTTTTTTTGATGGATAATGATTAGGAAAATGGTGAAATGTCAGTCTTACAGATCTTTGAAATGTTAAAAATTTATAGTAAAATGAACCAAAAATAGCAAATAATATGGTATAATATTCTTATAGTATATTCAATAGATTTTCGTAAAAAAGTTCTCTGCTATTGTGAGCGAACAGGTAGTGTAACAGAAGCATCACACGTTTTCCAAATCTCACGTAATACCATTTATGGCTGGTTAAAGCTGAAAGAGAAAACAGGAGAGCTAAACCATCAAGTAAAAGGAACAAAACCAAGAAAAGTTGATAGAGATAGACTTAAAAACTATCTTACTGACAATCTAGACGCTTATTTGACTGAAATAGCTTCTGAATTTGGCTGGCATCCAACTACCATCCACTATGCTCTCAAAGCTATTGGCTACACTCGAAAAAAAGAGCCGCACCTACTATGAACAAGACCCAGAAAAAGTAGCTTTATTTCTTAAAAGTTTTAATAGTTTAAAGCATTTAGCACCTGTTTATATTGACGAAACAGGATTCGATACTTATTTTTATCGAGAACATGGTTGCTCATTAAAAGGCCAGTTAATAAGAGGTAAAGTATCTGGAAGAAGATATCAGAGGGTTTCTTTGGTTGCAGGGCTAACAAATGGTGAATTAATCGCTCCAATGACTTACGAAGAAACAATGACGAGCGACTTTTTTGAAGCTTGGTTTCAGAAGTTTCTCTTACCAATATTAAATACACCATCAGTTATTATTATGGATAATGCAAGATTCCATAGAATGGGTAGGCTAGAACTCTTGTGTGAAGAGTTTGGGCATAAACTTTTACCTCTTCCTCCCTACTCACCTGAGTACAATCCTATTGAGAAAACATGGGCTCATATCAAAAAGCACCTCAAAAAGGTATTACCAAGTTGTAATACTTTTTCGAGGCTCTTTTGTCCTGTGCTTGTTTCAATTGACTATATTTTAGAAGCGATATTGTACGATTCTAGATTCAATCTACTATACATGATTTTAAGGCCGTCATATTGACATACAATTTAATTTTTAATATAATTCTTGCAGGAGGAAAGATCTAATGAAATTTTTGAAAAAAATGTTGCAAGCTGCTCTAGCTGTCTTTTTCTTTACTTTGCTAGCGACAAGTACCGTATTGGCGGATACCACGGGTGGACAGTTTGTTGATAAGGACAATAGAAGATATTATATAAAAGATGACCATAAAGCGATCTATTGGCATAAAATAGACGGTAAAATGTACTATTTTGATGATGATGGAGAAATGGTAGTCGGCTGGCAATACTTAGAAATTCCTGGGACGGGTTATCGTGATGATTTATTTGATAATCGTCCAGTTTTCGAAATTGGCCTTCAACAGAAGTGGTACTATTTTGATCAAGATGGGGTACTTCAAGAATTTGTTGGCTGGCAACAATTAGAGGTTAAGGATTCATTAACTGTTGGTAAAAAACATGGTGAAGGCTTTGAAGGCCCAGAAGTTCTTAAATTAGCAAATTATTACTTTAATGAAGATCATTCTTTAAAGACAGGTTGGCTCTACGATCAATCTAACTGGTATTACCTAGCAAAAACAGGTCATTTAGGGAAAGACTACCTTGGTGGTGAAAGACGTGCGGGTTGGATAAACGATGATTCGACTTGGTACTACCTAGACCCAGAAACTGGAATTATGCAAACTGGTTGGAAATATCTTGGCAACAAGTGGTACTATCTCCGTTCATCAGGAGCCATGGCAACGGGCTGGTATCAGGAAGGTTCAACATGGTATTATCTAAACGCAAGTAATGGCGATATGAAGACGGGGTGGGCTTATGTCGGTAACAAGTGGTACTACCTCCGTTCATCAGGAGTCATGGCGACTGGTTGGATTAAGGATGGTTCGACTTGGTATTATTTAGACCAGCCAAATGGTGCTATGAAGACAGGTTGGTTCCAGGTCAATGGCAAATGGTACTATGCTTATAGTTCAGGTACTTTAGCAGTTAGTACAAGAGTGGATGGCTACTACGTCAACTATAATGGCGAATGGGTTCAATAATGAAAGAGGCGATTGTGAAGGAAACAATCGCTTTTTTTGTGAAAATATAATAAAATAGATAGGAGAAAATACTACTGTATGAAATGAGACGGTCTTTTCGTCTGGTTGAAGGAAAACATGACAAAAAAAATTGGTGTCGGTCAGGCACATAGTAAGATTATTTTAATAGGGGAGCATGCTGTCGTCTATGGCTATCCTGCCATTTCCCTACCTCTCGTAGAGGTGGAAGTGACTTGCAAGGTGGTCCCTGCTGAAAGCCCGTGGCGTCTTTATGAGGAGGATACCTTGTCCATGGCGGTTTATGCTTCACTGGAGTATTTGGATATTAAAGATGCTTGCATTCGTTGTCAGATTGACTCGGCTATCCCTGAAAAACGGGGAATGGGTTCGTCAGCAGCTATCAGCATAGCGGCCATTCGAGCTGTTTTTGACTACTATCAGGCCGACCTGCCTCATGATGTACTAGAAATCTTGGTCAATCGAGCTGAGATGATTGCCCATATGAATCCAAGCGGGTTGGATGCCAAGACTTGTCTCAGTGATCGACCTATTCGCTTTATTAAAAACGTTGGATTTACAGAGCTTGAGATGGATCTATCTGCCTATTTGGTGATTGCTGACACGGGCGTGTATGGTCACACTCGTGAAGCCATCCAAGTGGTTCAAAGCAAGGGTAAGGATGCTCTGCCGTTTTTGCATGCCTTGGGAGAATTGACCCAGCAGGCAGAAGATGCGATTAGACGAAAAGATGCTGAAGGACTGGGAAAAATCCTCAGTCAAGCGCATTTACATTTAAAAGAAATTGGTGTCAGCAGCCCTGAGGCAGACTCCCTCGTTGAAACGGCTCTTAGCCATGGTGCTCTAGGTGCTAAGATGAGTGGTGGTGGGCTAGGAGGCTGTATCATAGCCTTGGCAACCAATTTGACACACGCTCAAGAACTAGCAAAACGATTAGAAGAGAAAGGAGCTGTTCAGACATGGATCGAAAGCCTGTAACAGTACGTTCCTACGCAAATATTGCCATTATCAAATATTGGGGAAAGAAAAAAGAAAAAGAGATGGTTCCTGCTACTAGCAGCATCTCTCTGACTTTGGAAAATATGTACACAGAGACGACCTTGTCGCCTCTGCCAGCCCATGCGACGACTGATGCCTTTTATATCAATGGTCAGCTCCAAAATGAGGCGGAGCATGCCAAGATGAGTAAAATCATCGACCGATACCGTCCAGAAGGTGAGGGATTTGTCCGTATTGATACTCAAAACAACATGCCTACTGCAGCGGGTTTGTCCTCCAGTTCTAGTGGTTTGTCCGCCTTGGTCAAGGCTTGCAATGCCTATTTCAAACTTGGATTGGATAGAGGCCAGTTAGCGCAGGAGGCTAAGTTTGCCTCAGGCTCTTCCTCTCGGAGTTTTTATGGACCACTGGGTGCCTGGGATAAGGATAGTGGGGAAATTTACTCTGTTGATACAGACCTGAAACTAGCTATGATTATGTTGGTGCTAGAGGATAAGAAAAAACCAATCTCTAGCCGTGATGGGATGAAACTCTGTGTGGAAACCTCGACGACCTTTGATGACTGGGTGCGTCAGTCTGAAAAGGACTATCAGGATATGCTGGTTTACCTCAAAGAGAATGATTTTGCCAAGGTTGGAGAATTAACGGAGAGAAATGCCCTAGCCATGCACGCTACGACCAAAACTGCTAGTCCAGCCTTTTCTTATCTAACGGATGCGACTTATGAAGCTATGGACTTTGTCCGTCAACTTCGTGAGCAAGGGGAGGCCTGCTACTTTACCATGGATGCCGGTCCCAATGTCAAGGTCCTCTGTCAGGAGAAAGACTTGGAGCATTTATCAGAAATCTTCGGTCGACGTTACCGCTTAATTGTGTCAAAAACAAAGGATTTGAGCTAAGATGATTGCTGTTAAAACTTGCGGAAAGCTTTATTGGGCAGGGGAGTATGCTATTTTAGAGTCAGGACAGTTAGCCTTGATAAAGGCCATCCCCATCTATATGAGGGCTGAGATTGCCTTTTCTGATAGCTACCATATCTATTCAGATATGTTTGATTTCGCAGTGGACTTGACGCCAAATCCTGCCTATAGCTTGATTCAAGAAACGATCGCTTTGATGGATGACTTCCTCGCTGTTCGTGGTCAGGCTTTGCAACCTTTTTCCTTGGAAATCCGTGGAAAAATGGAACGGGAAGGGAAAAAGTTCGGTCTGGGTTCTAGCGGCAGCGTCGTTGTCTTGGTTATCAAGGCTCTGCTGGCTCTATATGATATTACGGTTGATCAGGAACTCTTATTCAAGTTAGCTAGCGCTGTTTTGCTCAAGCGAGGAGACAATGGTTCCATGGGAGACCTTGCTTGTATTGCGGCAGAGGATTTGGTTCTCTACCAGTCTTTTGATCGCCAAAAGGTGGCTGCGTGGTTGGAAGCAGAAAACTTGGCGACAGTTTTGGAGCGCGACTGGGGCTTTTCTATCTCACAAGTGCAACCAGGTCTAGAATGTGATTTCCTAGTGGGATGGACTAAGGAAGTGGCTGTATCGAGTCAAATGGTTCAGCAAATCAAGCAAAACATAGACCAGAACTTTTTAACTTCTTCAAAAGCAACAGTGGTTACTTTGGTAGATGCCTTGGAGCAGGGGAGAGCAGAAGAAATAATTAATCAGGTGGAAACAGCCAGCCAGCTTTTAGAAGGCTTGAGCGCAGATATTTACACGCCTTCGCTTAGACAGCTGAAAGAAGCAAGCCAAGATTTACAGGCCGTTGCCAAGAGTAGCGGGGCTGGTGGTGGTGACTGTGGCATTGCCTTGAGTTTTGATGTGCAATCAACCGAAACCTTAAAAAATCGTTGGGCCAATCTGGGGATTGAGCTCTTATACCAAGAAAGGATAGGACATGACGACAAATCGTAAGGACGAGCATATCCGCTATGCCCTTGAGCAGAAAAGTTCCTATAATAGCTTTGATGAGGTTGAGTTAATCCACTCTTCGCTACCGCTTTATGACCTAGATGAAATCGATCTTTCGACAGAATTTGCAGGTCGAAAGTGGGACTTTCCTTTTTATATCAATGCCATGACGGGTGGGAGCGAAAAAGGTAAAGAAATCAATCAAAAACTAGCTCAGGTGGCAGAAGCCTGTGGGATTTTATTTGTGACAGGTTCTTATAGTGCAGCTCTAAAAAATCCTACAGATGACTCTTTTTCTGTCAAATCTAGCTATCCAAAGCTCCTCCTTGGAACCAATATTGGATTGGACAAGCCTGTTGAGTTGGGACTTCAGACTGTAGAAGCGATGAATCCTCTCCTTCTGCAAGTGCATGTCAATGTCATGCAGGAATTACTCATGCCCGAGGGAGAAAGAAAGTTTCGAAGCTGGCAATCGCATCTGGCAGACTATTGCAAGCAAATCCCAGTTCCCATCATTTTAAAGGAAGTCGGTTTTGGCATGGATGTCAAGACCATCGAGAGAGCCTATGAACTGGGTGTTCAAACCTTTGACCTGTCAGGTCGTGGTGGCACCAGCTTTGCCTATATCGAAAACCGTCGCAGTGGTCAGCGTGATTACCTCAATCAGTGGGGGCAGTCCACTATGCAAGCCCTTCTCAATGCCCAAGACTGGAAAGATAAGGTCGAACTCTTGGTCAGTGGAGGCGTTCGGAACCCGCTTGATATGATTAAGTGCTTGGTATTTGGCGCCAAGGCTGTGGGACTGTCACGTACCGTTCTGGAATTGGTTGAAAGCTACACCGTCGAAGAAGTGATTGGCATTGTCCAAGGATGGAAAGAAGATCTGCGCTTGATTATGTGTGCCCTTAATTGTGCCACCATAGCTGATCTGCAAAACGTAGACTACATTCTATATGGAAAACTAAAAGAAGCGAATGATCAGATATAAAGAGGTCGGGACAAGAATCCCGCCCTTTTTTGTATCTCTTTGTCAACCGTAGTGGATAGATGGAACTTAGCTTCTACGAGCATTTCTATCCCACTGCCTTTTTCCATCCTCAGACCGAGGTGACTTTTTTGAATTGTGATAAAATAGAAAAGAGAGGATGTAGCTATGAAAAAATTTCAAATCTTTTTATTTATTGAAGCCTGTCTTTTGACGGGAGCTCTGATTTTGATGGTATCAGAGCATTTTTCGCGTTTTCTGCTGATTCTATTCCTCTTTTTGCTCTTGCTGCGCTATTATACAGGTAAAGAGGGAAACAACGTTTTCCTCCTTGTAGCGACCATTCTTTTCTTTTTCATCGTCATGCTCAATCCCTTTGTGATTTTAGCCATCTTTGTGGCAGTTATCTATAGTCTCTTTCTTCTTTACCCAATGATGAACCAAGAAAGAGAGGAGACCGACTTGGTCTTTGAGGAGGTGGTGACGGTTAAAAATGAAAAAAATCGCTGGTTTGGCAATCTCCATCATTTCTCTAGTCACCAGACCTGCCAGTTTGATGATATCAATCTCTTTCGCCTCATGGGCAAGGACACCATTCATCTAGAAAGAGTCATCCTAACCAATCATGACAATGTCATTATCCTTAGAAAGATAATCGGAACGACTAGGATTATCGTACCTGTAGATGTGGAAATTAGTCTCAGTGTCAACTGCCTCTATGGAGATTTAACTTTCCTCCATCAACCCAAGCGAGCCCTTCGTAATGAACACTATCATCAGGAAACCAGAGATTACCTCAAGAGTAACAAGAGCGTCAAAATTTTCCTAACCAGTATGGTTGGTGATGTGGAGGTGGTCAGAGGATGAAAAAGCAATCGTATCTGTTAATCGGGCTGACTTCTCTCCTCTTTATCCTCTTTTTGACCAATAGTTTACTTGATATTTTAAATCTTGATTGGTCCTATTTGATACAAGATATTGAGAAAACAGAGAAAATAATCTTCTTGATCTTTGTCTTTAGCCTTTCCATGACCTTCTTTTTTGTCCTCTTTTGGCGCATGATAGAAGAAGTCTCTCGCAGAAAAATGCAGGTCAATCTCAAGCGACTGCTAGCAGGAAAAGAGGTGGTTTCTTTTGCAGATCCAGACTTGGATGCGAGTTTCAAGTCCTTGTCTGGCAAGCTCAATCTCTTGACAGAAGCTGTTCAAAAGGCTGAAAATCAAACCTTAGTTAAGGAAGAAGCAATCATCGAGAAAGAACGGAAGCGGATAGCACGTGACTTACACGATACGGTTAGTCAGGAGTTGTTTGCGGCCCATATGATTTTATCAGGTGTCAGCCAGCAGGCTTTGAAGCTTGATAGAGAAAAGATGCAGACCCAGTTGCAAAGTGTCGCGGCCATCCTCGAAACAGCCCAGAAAGATCTGCGGGTCTTGCTCTTGCATTTGCGACCAGTTGAGTTGGAAGAGAAGAGTTTGGTTGAGGGGATTCAAATCCTCTTAAAAGAGCTTGAGGACAAGAGCGATCTCAAGGTCAGTCTCAAGCAAAATGTGTCTAAATTGCCTAAGAAAATCGAAGAGCATATCTTCCGTATTTTGCAGGAGTTGATCAGCAATACCCTCCGCCATGCCCAGGCCTCTTGCCTAGATGTCTACCTCTATCAGACAGATGTTGAATTGCAGCTGAAGGTAGTGGATAATGGGATTGGTTTCCAGTTAGGGAGTTTAGACGACTTGAGTTATGGACTGCGAAATATCAAGGAGCGGGTTGAAGATATGGCAGGAACGGTTCAACTTTTGACAGCTCCAAAGCAAGGATTGGCAGTTGATATCCGTATTCCTCTGCTAGACAAGGAATGATAAAGGAGTAGAGATGAAAATTTTACTGGTAGATGACCATGAAATGGTCCGATTGGGCTTGAAAAGCTATTTTGACCTCCAAGACGATGTAGAAGTTGTGGGCGAGGCGGCCAATGGGGCTCAAGGTATTGACTTGGCCTTGGAATTGCGTCCAGATGTCATTGTCATGGATATTGTTATGCCTGAAATGAATGGGATTGATGCAACCTTGGCCATCCTCAAAGAATGGCCTGAAGCCAAGATCTTGATTGTGACCTCCTACTTGGACAATGAAAAAATCATGCCAGTCTTGAATGCTGGTGCCAAAGGCTATATGCTCAAGACTTCTAGTGCAGACGAATTGCTCCATGCTGTCCGTAAGGTGGCTGCTGGGGAGCTGGCTATTGAGCAAGAGGTCAGCAAGAAGGTTGAATACCACCGCAATCATATCGAACTTCATGAGGAATTGACTGCGCGTGAACGAGATGTGCTTCAACTGATCGCCAAGGGCTATGAAAATCAGCGCATCGCAGATGAACTCTTTATCTCTCTCAAGACGGTCAAGACCCATGTGTCCAATATCCTTGCCAAACTTGAGGTCAGCGATCGCACCCAGGCAGCGGTCTACGCCTTTCAGCACCACTTGGTCGGGCAGGAGGACTTTTAGATGAGTCTTTCAGATTTACTTGAGGAGCTAGAAGCGGCAAAAAATCCAGAAAAAGCAGGCCCCATGGAAGCCTATATGCGCCATCAATTTTCCTTTCTAGGTATTGCAGCTCCTGAAAGAAATGTCCTTTATAAAAAATACTTTCCAAGTGCGAAAAAAACAAAGATCATCGATTGGGATTTTGTGGACACTTGCTGGGAAAAGGAACCTAGAGAATACCAATATGTGGCGGCCAACTATTTGAAAGCCATGCAGTCTTATCTAACGAAGGATGATTTGCCTAAGCTTGAGCATCTAGTCGTGACCAAGTCTTGGTGGGACACGGTAGATATCCTAGACCGAGTAGTAGGGAGTTTGGTAGCCGACCATCCGGAACTTGAAGAAGTGATTTTAAAATGGAGCCTATCAGACAATATATGGCTGAGACGCGTCGCTATTGATCACCAGTTGTTAAGAAAAGAGAAAACCGATGTCCGACTGATGGGAAAAATCCTGCTAAACAATCTGGACCAGACAGAATTTTTTATTAACAAAGCCATCGGCTGGGCACTAAGAGACTACTCCAAAACCAATCCAGACTGGGTAGCAAGTTTTATCGAAAAAAACAAGGAAAAAATGGCTGAACTTAGTATCAAGGAAGCCAGCAAATACCTTTAGCATCGTTGAAAAGCGTATTCATTACTTGAAAAAAGTCGCCCGTTTATGTTATAATAGACTGTATTTAAAAAATTTTAAGGAGAAATGACAGAATGTCTGTATCATTTGAAAACAAAGAAACAAACCGTGGTGTCTTGACTTTCACTATCTCTCAAGGCCAAATCAAACCAGAAGTGGATCGTGTATTTAACTCAGTAAAGAAAACTCTTAACGTTCCAGGTTTCCGTAAAGGTCACCTTCCACGTCCTATCTTTGATAAAAAATTTGGTGAAGAAACACTTTACCAAGATGTGTTGAACGCTCTTTTGCCAAATGCTTATGAGGCTGCAGTAAAAGAAGCTGGTCTTGAAGTAGTTGCACAACCAAAAATTGACGTGACTTCAATGGAAAAAGGTCAAGACTGGGTCATCACTGCTGAAGTCGTGACAAAACCTGAAGTAAAATTGGGCGACTACAAAAACCTTGAAGTATCAGTAGATGTAGAAAAAGAAGTAACAGACGCTGATGTTGAAGAGCGTATTGAACGCGAACGCAACAACTTGGCTGAATTGGTGATCAAGGAAGCTGCTGCTGAAAATGGCGACACTGTTGTCATTGACTTCGTTGGTTCTATCGACGGTGTTGAATTTGACGGTGGAAAAGGTGAAAACTTCTCACTTGGACTTGGATCAGGTCAATTTATCCCTGGTTTTGAAGACCAATTGGTTGGACACTCAGCTGGCGAAACTGTTGACGTTGTCGTAACATTCCCAGAAGACTACCAAGCAGAAGACCTTGCAGGTAAAGAAGCTAAATTCGTGACAACTATCCACGAAGTAAAAGCCAAAGAAGTTCCAGCTCTTGACGATGAACTTGCAAAAGACATCGACGAAGAAGTGGAAACACTTGACGAATTGAAAGAAAAATACCGCAAAGAATTGACTGCTGCGAAAGAAGAAGCATACAAAGATGCCCTTGAAGGCGCAGCAATCGATAAAGCTGTAGAAAACGCTGAGATCGTAGAACTTCCAGAAGAAATGATCCACGAAGAAGTTCACCGCTCAGTAAATGAATTCCTTGGAAACTTGCAACGTCAAGGTATCAACCCTGACATGTACTTCCAAATCACTGGAACTACTCAAGAAGACCTTCACAAACAATACGAAGCAGAAGCTGAGTCACGCACTAAGACTAACCTTGTTATTGAAGCAGTTGCGAAGGCTGAAGGATTTGACGCTACTGAAGAAGAAATCCAAAAAGAAATCGAACAATTGGCAGCAACTTACAACATGGAAGTTGCGCAAGTTCAAAACTTGCTTTCAGCTGATATGTTGAAACACGATATCGCAATCAAAAAAGCTGTTGAATTGATCACAAATACAGCAACAGTAAAATAATCTTGAAAGATAAAAAGCCCACCTGACTAGGTGGGTTTTCTGATACTCTATTTTCCAAAAATCTCTTTAAGGTCTGCATCTGTAATCCCAATCATTGCTGGGATGCTAGACCAGTTTTCCTCAGTGAGGATGTAGGATAGAGGAGAATTCTCATGATTTGTCGTTTCGCTAGGGGCTGGGTTGGTTTGGTCAGTCTTTTCTATCAGGTCCTGAAAACGCTCAATCAGATAGGTCTTGCGGGCAGTCCCGATATGCTTGACTGCATAGTCAAAGGCCTGTAATTCACCAAGAAGGATAAGCTTGCTCTTGGCACGTGTGATAGCTGTGTAGATGAGATTGCGTTCCAGCATGCGCTTGCTAGCACTGGTGATAGGCAGGATGACGACGGGAAACTCACTTCCCTGAGACTTATGGATACTCATGGCATAGGCCAGTCGAATCTTGTACCATTCGTTACGTGGGTAGACGACCTCATTGCCATCAAAATCAATGACAATCTCGTCTTGTTTGGACTCGGTGTATTTTCCAGAAATCAGGTCTGTGATGTAGCCTAGGTCTCCGTTAAAGACATTGACTTCAGCGTCGTTGACTAGGTGAATGACCTTGTCCCCTGTTCGATAGTGACACTGAGTTGTTTCAAAGCTAACCTGTCCCTTTTGAAGAGGATTGAGCAGGTCTTGCATGAGTTGGTTGATGGCATCAATACCAGCAGTACCTCGATACATAGGCGCTAGCACCTGAATATCACGAGCCGGAATGGCACTTCTGAGGGCGGCACCGAGGATCTTCTCAATGGTAGCTGGGATATGACCACTAGCGATTTCAAAGTAGGAGCGGTCTGCTTTTTTCTGAGTAAAGTCAGTTGGCAAGATGCCTTGTCGAATCTGGCTAGCCAAGGTAACGATAGTTGATTCCTCGCTCTGACGATAAATCCGTTCCAAACGTGTCTGCGGAATCAGGGGTATCTGGAGCAGGTCAGCTAGGACTTGTCCAGGACTGACAGAAGGCAGCTGGTCGCTATCACCCACGATGAGAATTTTACTGTTAGAAGAGATGTTGGAGAAGAGTTGGTTGGCTAACCAAGTATCTACCATGGAAAACTCATCTACAATGATAAAGTCAGCATCCAGATAATCTTCCAGATGGCTGGTATCATCGTCACCTGTCATTCCCAAGTGGCGGTGTATAGTAGCGCTAGGCAAACCTGTCAATTCATTCATGCGCCGAGCCGCTCGACCAGTTGGAGCAGCAAGAAGGATAGGCAGATTGCTTTTTTTCCTGAGGTCAAGTCCTTCTAAAAGGGCATAAACAGCGATAATCCCATTGATAACAGTCGTCTTACCTGTACCAGGCCCACCTGTTAGGATAAAGACCTTGTTCTGGATGGCATCGCAGATAGCCTGCTTTTGAATGTCATCGTATTGGATACCTAGTTCTTCCTCAACACTAGCGATATGCTTTTGAATGGTTTCTAAATCCTGACTTTTCTGCTTTCCTTTTTCAAGGATACGAATCAAGTGACTGCGAATGCCTTCTTCGGCGAAAAAGAGACTGTTATCAAAGATTTTGGTATCAATCTGCTGAACCTTGTCTTCTTCGATGAGGTAGGAAAGCTCTTGGGCAACTTGGCTGGGGTCCAATTCCACGGGACGGGAAGACTCGAGGAGAGTCAGGGTCTGTTCCAGTAAATCTCGAGCCTCCATATAGGTATCACCCGTATCCATACAGCCTTGAAAGAGACTGTGGACAAGGCCAGCACGGAAGCGCTCAGGAGCCTGACTTTCGATGCCAAGTTCCTCCGCTAGTTGGTCAGCAATGGTAAAACCCAAGCCCTTGATATCTTCAACCAGTTGGTAGGGATAGTTTTCGACAATATCCAGCGTTTCTTCCTTGTAAAAGTCTTGAATCTGAAAGGCTAGTTTATTGGGAATGCCGTAGTTAGCAAGTTTTGCCAAGACCATCTCTGTCCCATAGTTGAGACGGAGGGTAGAGAGGAAAGCTTCACGATTTTTGGCAGAGAGTCCTGCAATGCTTTCCAGTTTTTCAGGATGCTCCAGAATTTCGTCTATGGTATTTTCACCATAGCTATCTACGATTTTTTGAGCCGTTTTGAGACCAATTCCCTTGAAATGGCTACTGGAAAAGTACTTTACTAGCCCATTTTTAGTTGGTTTTGCCCGCTCATAACGGCTGATTTGCAGTTGTTCTCCGTACTTGGAGTGCTGAACGATTTGCCCCCAAAAAGTGTAGTCTTCGCCCTCAATCACGTCAGCCATAGTTCCCGTAACGATGATTTCAAAATCGTCAAAGTCCTCCGCATTGGTATCTTCGATATCTAGGAGGAGTATGCGATAAAAATTACTGGGATTTTCAAAAATAATGCGTTCAATGGTGCCTGAAAAATAAACTTCCATAGGTTTCCTTTTTGATAGAAAAAGAGCTGGGATAGAGCTCTCAGTTAGGCTTTTCTTGGATTTAGGGCTTGATACAAGATATTGCTAAGTTGCAATCTAATCCTAAAAGCTAACTCAAAAAGACTATCACAGCATCTGGTTGCTGGTTTTAAAAGATTCCGATACGGTTGAGTGGCCAGAAACGGAATTTGGCTTCTCCTTTGATTTGACTGGCCTTAAAGGTCCCGACATGGCGACTGTCACTGGAAACCAAACGGTCATCTCCAAGGAGGAGGTACTCACCCTCGGGTACGGTAAAGCTGAAGCTGGTGTTGAAATTTACATCGACAGTAAAGGCTTGAGCTTTCTGGGCTAGACTTCTAAAATAGACCCCCTTATCCCCTTCAAAGCCTTTCCCCGAATAGGCATTTTGCAGTTTATCATTTTTAAACTGTTGGAGGTAGTCTGCTAGGTAAGGTTCGTCGGTTTCTTGATTGTTGATAAAGAGCTTGTCGTTTTCGTAGCGAATGGTATCACCAGGCATGCCGATAACGCGTTTAACGATGTCTTTATTTCCATCATCTTCATGGGCAACTACAATGTCAAAACGGTTAATAGGGAGGTGTTTGACGACAAAGAGAATCTCACCATCAGCTAGGGTAGGGTCCATAGAGTGTCCTTCCACACGGACATTGGTCCAGAGAAAGAGACGACTAAGACCAACTAGTATAATGATAAGGAACGTAAGTCCCCACTCTTTTAGAAATGTTTTAAAATAATTCATAACTTACCTTTCTAGAAGTGCTTTGGCTTTTTCAGTATTTTTAAAGTGCAGTTTGGCACAGAAGTTGAGCCCCTTCATACCATAGGCTTGAAGGATTTTGCTAGCAACCTTATCAGAAGCAGTTCCAGCGCCGCTTGGCAGTTGGTAGCCTAGTTCTCGTCCAAGATTTTCCAAGTTTTCTAGGAAGAGATCCCGCGCGATGATGGAGCTGACTGCGACAGCTATGTATTTTCCCTCGGCTTTTTCTTCCAAAGTGATCTTATTTGGAAAATGATTGGCTTCTTGCGCCAAGTATTTGTTATAGTTTTTAGGACTTGTAAAAGCATCAATCACGATTTTTTCTGGCTGGACTCTTTTTTGGAGAAGGAGAAAGATAGCCTGATTGTGAAGGGCAACCTTTACAGAAACAGCATTGTAACGCTCTCCGATAACTTCGTTGTACTTGCTCGGTGAAAGGAGGAGCGCTTGATGCTGGATCTCTTCCTTGAGGATAGGGGCAATCTGACGAATCTTTTGGTCTGTCAGGGTTTTTGAATCCCCTACGCCGAGTTCTCGCAAGAAGTCGTGCTGGTCAGGTGTCACAAAGGAAGCCACGACAGCAAGCCCACCAAAGTAGGAACCATTTCCCACCTCATCAGTTCCAATCATAGGAAAATCTTGTCCACTTTTTTCTTGTTGAACTTGGTAACCAAAGAAACTGGCGTATTGCTCAGCCATTTCGCCCTGCAGGAGGACTTTCCCAGAAGTATAAATGGAAACAGTCGCCTGAGGCAGTCTCAAAAAATAGCGGATATAGGGATTTTTACTAGGAGCGAGAGCCTTCTGATACTGACTTAAAAAGCTCTGAATTTCCTGTTCACTTGGTGTGAGTGTGATACTTGCCATAGTCTCTATTGTACCATAAAAGCAGGAGAATTGGTAAAAACTGACAAAGTTAGCGAAATTTGGTATAATATCGTGAGGTGAATTTTATGGCAAATCTAAATCGATATAAGTTTACATTCGGGAAAAAGACATTAACCTTGACAACCGAGCATGACAACCTCTTTATGGAGGAAATTGCCAAGGTTGCGACTGAAAAATACCAAGCAATTAAGGAACGAATGCCTGGGGCGGATGATGAAACCGTTGCCCTCCTTTTAGCGATTAACAGCCTATCGACGCAGCTTAGTCGTGAGATTGAGTTTGACGATAAGGAGCAGGAGCTTAAAGACCTTCGAAATAAGCTAGTGGCAGTCAAACAAGAACAGAGCAAGATTGAGGACTCCCTATGATTTCGATCCTTCTCTTACTGGTTCTAGCTTGGGGTTTTTACATCGGCTACCGTAGAGGTTTGGTGTTGCAAGTTTATTATTTTCTCGTTGCAGTGATTTCAGCCTTTGTTGCTAGTCAGTTTTATAAATCGCTGGGAGATCAACTTCACTTGCTTGTCCCTTATGCCAATCCTCAGGAAGGACAGGGTACCTTTTTCTTCCCTTCAGGTCAGCTTTTTCAGCTAGATAAGGTCTTTTATGCGGGGATAGCCTACCTTCTAGTTTTCGGAATTTGTTACACTATCGGACGTTTTATCGGTTTGTTCCTACACTTGATTCCAACTAAAAAGCTAGATGTCAAATGGTTTCGTATCGGAGCAGGCCTATTGTCGCTATTGGTAACCTTATTTGTCTTGCAAATGGCTTTGACCATTCTTGCAACGGTGCCTCTGGCAGTCATTCAAAATTCACTTGAAAAAAGTATCGTAGCTAAACACATCATCCAAAGTGTCCCTTTCACGACAAACTTTATCAAACAACTCTGGGTGACAAATTTAATCGGATAAAAAGGGCGGGATTTTTCCTAGCCCTTTGTTTACAGATTGGACGACTAGGACGAGGTAAGTCCAAAACCTCTAATTACTATAATTTTGTAAACAAGCATACAAGGAAAGAATATGAATACAAAAATACTAGAGACCTTAGAATTTAATAAAATTAAAGCCTTGTTTGAACCTCATCTCCTGACAGAACAAGGGCAAGAGGAGCTAAAAGCTTTGGCTCCAACTGCCAAGGTGGATAAGATCAAACAAGCCTTTACAGAGATGGAGGAAATGCAAGCCCTATTTGTGGAGCAACCTCACTTTACCATCCAAGCAACACGTGAGATTTCAGCTGTTTGCAAGCGTCTGGAGATGGGGGCGGACCTCAATATTGAGGAGTTCCTGCTCCTCAAACGGGTTTTGCTTGCTAGCAGAGAGTTGCAAGGTTTTTATGCCAATCTTGAAAATGTACGCTTGGAGCAGCTGGCGAGATGGTTTGAAAAACTGCATGATTTTCCACACTTGCAAGGGAGTCTTCAATCCCTAAATGATGCAGGATTTATCGAAAATTTCGCCAGTGAAGAGCTAGCACGCATCCGTCGGAAAATCCATGATAGCGAGAGTCAAGTTCGAGATGTCTTGCAAGACTTGCTCAATCAAAAAGCTCAGATGTTGACGGAAGGGATAATCGCTAGCAGAAATGGTCGTCAAGTCTTGCCTGTCAAGAACACCTATCGTAACAAGATTGCAGGTGTTGTTCATGACATCTCTGCCAGCGGAAACACGGTCTATATCGAGCCACGTGAGGTCGTGAAACTGAGCGAAGAAATCGCTAGTTTGCGAGCAGACGAACGCTATGAGATGATTCGTATCCTACAGGAACTCTCAGAACGCGTCCGCCCTCATGCCGCTGAGATTGCTAATGACGCGTGGATCATCGGCCATCTGGATCTGATTCGTGCCAAGGTGCGTTTCATTCAAAAAAGACAAGCAGTCGTTCCTCAACTTTCAGAGAATCAAGAGATTCAACTCCTTCATGTCCGCCATCCTTTGGTTAAAAATGCTGTCGCAAACGATGTACACTTCGGTAAGGAATTAACGGCCATTGTCATTACAGGTCCCAATACAGGTGGTAAGACCATCATGCTCAAAACCTTGGGCTTGACCCAACTCATGGCCCAGTCAGGCTTGCCCATTTTAGCTGATAAGGGGAGCCGTGTCGGTATTTTCGAAGAAATCTTCGCAGATATTGGGGATGAGCAGTCTATCGAGCAAAGCTTGTCTACCTTCTCGAGCCACATGACCAATATCGTAGATATTCTTGGCAAGGTCAACCAACACTCGCTTTTACTCTTAGATGAGCTTGGCGCAGGTACCGATCCGCAGGAAGGTGCTGCCCTTGCTATGGCTATTTTGGAGGACCTTCGTCTACGTCAGGTCAAGACTATGGCGACGACCCACTATCCAGAACTCAAGGCTTATGGTATTGAAACAGCCTTTGTGCAAAATGCCAGCATGGAGTTTGATACAGCCAGCCTGCGTCCGACCTATCGCTTTATGCAGGGAGTTCCTGGTCGCAGCAATGCCTTTGAAATTGCCAAACGTCTGGGCTTGTCAGATGTCATCGTCGGGGATGCCAGCCAGCAGGTCAACCAAGATAATGACGTTAATCGTATCATTGAGCAATTGGAAGAGCAAACACTGGAAAGTCGTAAACGCTTGGACAATATCCGTGAGGTCGAGCAAGAGAACCTCAAGATGAACCGAGCACTCAAAAAACTTTACAACGAACTCAATCGTGAAAAAGAAACCGAGCTCAACAAGGCGCGTGAACAAGCAGCCGAGATTGTGGAACTCGCTCTAAATGAGAGTGACCAGATTCTCAAGAACCTTCACAGTAGGTCTCAACTCAAACCCCATGAAATCATTGAAGCCAAGGCGGAGCTGAAAAAACTGGCCCCTGAAAAAGTCGACTTGTCCAAAAACAAGGTCCTTCAAAAAGCCAAGAAAAAACGAGCTCCAAAGGTTGGAGATGATATCGTGGTTCTCAGTTATGGCCAACGTGGAACCTTGACCAATCAGCTTAAGGACGGCCGTTGGGAAGCCCAAGTTGGTTTGATCAAGATGACCTTGGAAGAGAAAGAATTTGATCTTGTTCAGGCTCAGCAAGAAGCCCCAGTCAAGAAAAAACAAGTCAATGTCGTCAAACGTACATCTGGACGTGGTCCACAAGCCAGACTGGATCTCCGAGGAAAACGGTACGAAGAGGCTATGAATGAGCTGGATGCCTTTATCGACCAAGCCCTGCTCAATAATATGGCTCAAGTCGATATCATCCATGGTATCGGAACGGGAGTCATCCGTGAGGGCGTCACCAAATACCTACAAAGAAACAAGCATGTCAAGAGTTTTGGCTATGCCCCACAGAATGCTGGAGGCAGTGGCGCCACCATTGTGACCTTTAAAGGATAGAGAGAAGAAGGATTCGCTCTTTCTGAAAAAAAGCAATGAAAACTAAAAATTTTCATAGAAAACATTGACAAAGGCTAACTTTTCTTGTAGAATAATAAAAAATAAAATACCAACACCGAATGAAGTTTAATAGAAGTGGAGAAAGGTTTGTTTTCCATGACTGTAAATGGACGGAACTCTGGAGAGACCGTAAAGGCACCGAAGGGGCAAGGCAGGTAACTGCTCAAACTCTCAGGTAAAAGGACAGAGCTAGGATAGACCGCTTTTAGGCATTTATCTAAGCATTCCAGAGTACATGTATCTTGCATGTGCTCTTTCTTTTGGGGTTGAAAAGATAGGAGTAGGAAATGTTAGAATTGCTAAAAGCGCTTGATGCTTTCGTTTGGGGGCCTCCCCTCTTGATCTTATTGGTCGGAACGGGTATCTATTTGACCATCCGACTAGGCCTTTTGCAGGTGGCTCGTCTCCCTAAGGCCTTTCAGTTGATTTTTACCAAGGACAAGGGGCATGGCGATGTGTCGAGCTTTGCCGCTTTATGTACGGCTCTAGCCGCCACCGTTGGTACGGGAAATATCATCGGGGTCGCGACAGCCATTAAGGTTGGGGGACCAGGCGCTCTCTTTTGGATGTGGATGGCTGCCTTCTTTGGGATGGCAACCAAGTATGCAGAAGGTTTACTGGCTATCAAATACCGTAGCAAGGATGCAAACGGCGCTGTAGCTGGAGGGCCCATGCATTACATCCTTTTGGGAATGGGGGAAAAGTGGCGCCCCCTTGCTATCTTCTTTGCCCTAGCGGGTGTATTGGTAGCCCTTCTAGGGATTGGTACCTTCACCCAAGTCAATTCGATTACAGAATCCATTCAAAATACAGCTCAAATTGATCCAGCTATCACAGCTCTCGTTTTGTCTGTTTTTGTTGCGATTGCCGTCTTTGGTGGACTCAAATCTATTTCTAAGGTTTCGACAGCGGTTGTTCCATTTATGGCTATTGTCTATATTTTGGGAACTCTTACAGTTATTCTCTTTAATATTGAGAAAATCCCAGCCACACTTGCCCTCATCTTTACTTCAGCCTTTAGTCCAGCTGCTGCGGTAGGTGGTTTTGCAGGTGCTAGTATTCGGATGGCTATCCAAAATGGTGTGGCACGAGGAGTCTTCTCTAATGAATCTGGTCTTGGTTCAGCTCCCATTGCAGCGGCTGCAGCTAAGACAAATGAGCCTGTTGAGCAAGGCTTGATTTCCATGACAGGAACCTTTATTGATACTTTGATTATCTGTACTCTGACAGGTCTGACAATCTTGGTAACTGGAGTTTGGAGCGGTGATTTGAATGGAGTAGCACTTACCCAGTCAGCCTTCTCAACAATTTTTTCAAATTTTGGGCCTGCTCTTTTGACTATTTTCCTTGTGCTTTTTGCCTTTACGACAATTCTCGGTTGGAACTACTACGGAGAGCGCTGTTTCGAGTTTCTCTTTGGCGTTCGCTTTATCTGGCTCTATCGAGTGGTCTTTGTGCTCATGGTCTTGTTGGGAGGATTTATCGAGTTGGATATGGTTTGGATTATCGCAGATATCGTCAATGCCTTGATGGCATTGCCTAACCTGATTGCCCTCTTAGTTTTGTCGCCAGTCGTCATTGCTGAGACTAAAAAGTATTTTAAACACTAATCCAATCACACTTTTCGTGTGATTTTTTGCTTTCATAAACATTTCCTATCATGGCAATTGAAAATATATATTATCCAAGGGGAAAATTCTATGATAGACTAAATGACAATAAAATGAAAAGAGGTTTCTTATGACAAGATTTACCATTCACACAGTAGAATCAGCACCAGCAGAAGTGAAAGAAGTTCTTGAAACAGTACAAAAAGATAACAATGGCTATATTCCCAATCTGATAGGTCTCTTGGCCAATGCCCCTACCGCTCTAGAAGCCTACCGAACTGTCGGAGCCATCAACCGCCGCAATAGTTTAACCCCAGTTGAGCGTGAAGTGGTGCAAATCACAGCTGCCGTAACCAATGGATGTGCTTTCTGCGTCGCAGGTCATACCGCCTTTTCGATCAAACAGATCCAGATGAATGATGATCTTCTCCAAGCCCTTCGCAATCGTACTCCAATCGAGTCAGATTCTAAGCTAGATACTCTAGCTAAGTTTACTTTGGCAGTCATCAATACCAAGGGTCGTGTAGGAGATGAAGCGCTTAGTGAATTTTTAGAAGCTGGCTACACGCAACAAAATGCCTTGGATGTGGTTCTCGGTGTTAGTCTTGCCAGTCTTTGCAATTATGCCAATAACCTAGCCAATACGCCAATCAACCCAGAGTTGCAACCCTATGCCTAGTTCGAATCATAAATAAAATGAAGGCTGATTTATCCAGTCTTCATTTTTCTATGCTATTTTAAAGGCTTTTATGCTATACTGATAATAATATGATTAACGGAGGTTGCCATGAAAAAACTCCCCTTGGTATTTTCTGGTTGTTTGTTAGGTTTGGCAGGTGCAGGAAACCTGATTGCGGATACTTGGCCTGTTCTTTCACACCTATTTAGTTTGACTGGATTAGTCTTATGGATTTTCTTTCTCCTTCTTCATCTAAGAAATTGGTCTGAAACCAAGCGAGAATTGACCAAAGCCCCTCTCTTATCTGGGATGGCCACTTTTCCTATGGCTGGGATGATTTTCTCGACTTATGTCTTGCGACTAGTTCCGCCTATGCCTATCCTAGCCCAGCTTTTGTGGTGGTTCTCCTTTATCTTGGATCTTGCTTTGATTGCTTATTTTTCTCGTCGCTTTCTTGGAGTGGAGGAAAGAGCTAGTGCAACACCAAGCTGGACAGTACTTTATGTGGGAATAGCAGTGGCAGCCTTGACCTATCCAGTCGTTGGTCTGATTCAGATTGCCTACTTAACGGTGACTTTCGGCTTTCTAGCTACTTGTTTTCTCTATCCGTTGATTTACAGTGATTTAAAGAAAAAACCATTGACTCCAGCCCTACTAGGGCAAGAAGGAATCTACTGTGCTCCTTTTTCTTTGCTCTTAGCGGCTCTGGTGCGTATCGGTGGAGTTACTCTTCCGACCTGGGCCTTGTTACTGCTGATGCTTGTCTCTCAGTCGTTTTTCATCTTCGTTTTGACTCGCTTGCCTAATATTTTAAAAGAAGGCTTTCAACCAGCTTTCTCAGCCCTCACCTTTCCAACCATCATCACAGCTACATCGCTCAAGATGGCTCAGGGAATTTTGAAACTTCCATTTTTGGATTATTTGGTATTGGCTGAAACCCTCCTTTGCCTGATTATTTTACTCTTTGTCTTGAGTGGTTATCTAATTTGGTTACGAAAAAAGGTCTAGCTATTATCTAGCTAGGCCTTATTTTTTATGGTTTGATAACTTCAGCGCCACCCATATATGGACGAAGTGCTTCTGGAATAGTCACAGATCCATCTTCATTTTGGTAGTTTTCAAGAATAGCAGCCACCGTACGTCCAACTGCAAGTCCAGAACCGTTCAAGGTGTGAAGCAGCTTCACCTTGCCATCGGCTTCATCACGATAACGGATTTGAGCACGACGAGCTTGGAAATCTTCTGTATTTGAACAGCTTGAGATTTCACGGTAGGTATTTTGGGCTGGAATCCAAACTTCCAAGTCGTAAGTCTTGGAAGCTGAGAAGCCCATATCTCCAGTAGAGAGCGCAACGACACGGTACGGAAGATTGAGTTTTTGAAGAATATTTTCAGCGTTGGCTGTCATTTTTTCTAATTCTTCATAAGATTCTTCTGGTTTGGCAAATTTGACCATTTCAACCTTGTGGAATTGGTGCAGACGGATCAAGCCACGTGTATCACGACCAGCTGAACCAGCCTCAGAACGGAATGATGGACTCATAGCAGTGAAGTAGATTGGAAGGTCTTTTCCGTCAAGGATTTCATCGCGGTAGTAGTTTGTAAGAGGTACTTCAGCGGTCGGAATCAAGACAAAGTTGGTATCGCTAAGTTCAAAAGTATCTTCCTTGAATTTTGGATATTGACCAGTACCAAACATAGAATCGTGGTTAACCATATAAGGTGTGATGACTTCCGTATAGCCTTCCTTGCCATGCTCATCCAACATAAAGTTATAGATGGCACGTTCCAAACGAGCGCCAAGACCTTTATAGAAAAGGAAACGAGCACCCGTAACTTTTCCACCACGTTCCCAGTCAAGGATACCGAGGTCTTCACCCAGATCCCAGTGAGCTTTTGGCTCGAAGTCAAACTCGCGTGGAGTTCCCCAACGGCGAACTTCCACATTGTCATCCTCATCAGCTCCAACAGGAACGCTGTCAGCTGGGATGTTTGGAAGAGTAGTGGTGAATTCTGTCAATTTAGCATCGATTTCTGCCAATTCAGTATCGAGAGATTTTACTTCAGCAGAGAGAGCTTGCATAGCAGCAATCTTGTCATCAGCATTTTCCTTATTGCGCTTGGCTTGAGCAATCTCTGCAGAAACTGTGTTACGTTCTGCCTTGAGATTTTCGACCTTGACCAAGATGTCACGACGTTTAGCGTCGATTTCTTTCATCTCATTCAAAACAGTAGCATCTACACCACGTGTAGCCAATTTTTCAGCGACAGCATCAAAGTCTGTACGAATACGTTTGATATCTAACATAAGAACTCCTTTATGAAAAAAGCACACCTAACAAAGCGTTGGAGTGGCAGGGCCACGGTTCCATCCAACTTCACAGGTGTGCACTTGATTCTGTATTTAATTGTGAATAACGGTAGAATTTCACCTATCCCTCCTATCTGCTCGCAGCACCCGCAGACTTTCTGAAAGAAGAGGATAACCTACTTATCCGTTGCTATGATTATACTAAAGTTTCTACTTTTTTGCAAATAGATTTTTAAATTTTTGTCCAATGGTCTGGAGCAGAGTCGGAAGTTTCACGACCTTGTCGTTTCCTAATTTTTCCCGAGCGATTTTGAGGATAGTCCCAGAGTCTTTTGAGGCAAAGAGGAATTTACCTTGATCAGTGAAGACTTCAAAGTGACGGCTGATTTTGCGACCAGTTACGTTGGCTCCGATTTGCTGAATGCTGGACCAGGGAATTTGGATATATTGTTCGACATTGACATCAGGATAAAACTCCAAGGCTTGATCCCCAACTAGAAATTTTCCAACTTTTCCGGAGATAGAGAGGTAAGATGTCCCAGTAGTTTGCAGGTCAATGACTTTATTGAGAGATTGGGCCATGATTAGTCTTCCTTACTTTCATCGAAAAAGGCATGGTAGAGAGCCTTGATAGCCGCTTTTTCTTGATCTTTATTGACAACAAACATGATGGAAACTTCACTTGAACCTTGGGACATCATCTGGATGTTGATTTTATTCTCAGACAAAGCACGTGTTGCAGTAGCAGTTACCCCGATATGACTCTTCATCTTTTCTCCGACAATCATAATGATTGAAAGGTCATGTTCGATCTCAGCATGGTCCACTTCAGCCTTTTGAACGAGTTGACGCAGAATTTCTTCTTCTTTGATAGGAGTCAACTCACGGGAGCGGAGAATGATCGAAAGATCGTCGATACCTGTTGGCATGTGTTCCCATCCGATGTTAAGATCTTCAAGGATTTGCAGAACCTTGCGTCCAAATCCAACTTCACGGTTCATGAGGTATTTCGACATGTTGATGCTGACAAAGCCAGAATCACCAGCGATTCCAACGACTGGGAATTTATCACTGCTATGTTTGAGAACGATACGAGTACCCGGATGGTCAGGGTTATTGGTATTTTTGATAACGAGAGGAATTTTCCCACGGTAGGCAGGGAGCAGAGCTTCATCGTGAAGGACTGAGAAACCTGCATAAGCCAATTCCCGCATCTCACGGTAGGTCAATTCAGGGATAGAATGAGGCTGGTGAATGATACCTGGATGGGCAGCAAAGATACCATCGACATCCGTAAAGTTTTCGTAGAGATCAGCCTTAACACCGGCAGCGATGATGGAACCAGTTATGTCGGATCCACCACGGGAGAAGGTACAGATTTGATTTTCCTTAGTGACCCCAAAGAAACCAGGAATAACAAGGACTTCGTTGCTGTCAGCCAAGCCTTCAATCTTGTCATAGCTAGATGGAATGATGCGAGCATTTCCAGGTTCGCTTGTTACGATAATTCCCGCTTCTCTAGGGTGAACATAGCGCGCATCGATGCCGTTTTGGTTAAAGTAAGCTGCGATAAGTTTGGCATTGTTGTTTTCTCCAGCTGCTAGAAAGGTGTCATAGAGAAAGTCATTTTCCTCAATAGGAAGAGTCGCTAAGGCACGGATGCTTTTAGAAATTTTTTCTAGAACTGATGGTTTTAAGCCTAGTTCGCTCACCATAGCCGCATAGCGATCGATGATCCAGTTTTGGCTCTTGCTGATATCATTTCCTGCTACATAATCACGATAGTATTTGATCAAGGCATCTGTAACCTTGGTATCCTCAGAATTGCGTTTACCCGGTGCAGAAACGACCACAAAACGGCGCTCTTTATCGCTTTTAACGATGTTTAAAACTTTTTCTAACTGACTAGCAGAGGCAAGAGAGCTTCCGCCAAATTTTACAACCTTCATAGGGACTCCTCAAGTAAGTATTTTATACGATTATAGCAGAAAGAGGGCCTTTTTTCAATGAAGAAAATAGTATAGTCTTTAGGATAAAGTGAGCGTTTTGATCAGCCGAGACACTTTCGATTGGTTTTCTCTTGCCTCTTTATCTAAAAAAAGGTATACTTTGACAATGAAATAATTTTATCACCTTATAAAAGGAGAAGCTATGAATCATATCCTATATCAGATCCTAGATGATCTTGCTATCATTACTTTGAATCGTCCCGAAGTGGCAAATGGTTTCCATATCCCAATGTGTGAGGAGATTTTAGAAGCTTTAACCCTAGCAGAGCAGGATCAAGCTGTTCAGTTTATCTTGATTAACGCGAATGGGAAGGTATTTTCAGTTGGGGGAGATTTGGTTGAGATGAAGCGTGCAGTGGATGAGGATGACATTCCTTCTTTGAATAAGATTGCAGAATTAGTCAATACAATTTCTTTTAAAATCAAGCAAATTCCTAAACCTGTCTTGATGGAGGTGGATGGAGCGGTTGCTGGTGCTGCAGCCAATATGGCAGTGGCAGTCGATTTTTGTTTGGCGACTGATAAGGCAAAATTTATCCAAGCCTTTGTTGGAGTTGGATTGGCGCCAGACGCTGGTGGGATCCATCTCTTGAGTCGTAGTATCGGGGTAACACGGGCTGCGCAACTTGCCATGACAGGAGAAGCTTTGACTGCGGAAAAAGCACTGGAATGGGGCGTGGTATACCGTGTCTGCGAGGCAGATAAGCTAGAAAAGACAAGAGAACAAGTTCTGAAGAAATTAAGACGAGGTTCAGCAAATTCCTATGCAGCCATTAAGAAGCTAGTTTGGGAAAGTCAATTTAAGGATTGGCAGAATTATGCTGAATTGGAATTAAAGTTGCAAGAATCGTTATCTTTGACTGAAGATTTTAAAGAAGGAGTACGAGCTCATTCTGAAAGAAGACGACCAAAATTTTCAGGAAAATAAAAAAATACTTGCACAATTCTTTGAAGTTTGATATACTTTTTGTGTCAAATGTTTTGAATACAAAAGTTTTTTTGAGAAGGAGGGAATACTTTGGACTACCAACAAGTGAATGAGTATTTAACATCTATTTTTAATAATGTCCTTGTGATTGAGGAGGTTAGCTTACGAGGTAGTCGTTTCAAAGACATCTCCATCAAAGAAATGCACACGATTGATGTGATTGGGAAGTTTCCGGAGGCAACGCCAAGTAAGGTTTCTAAAGAACTGATGGTCACTCTTGGAACTGTTACGACCAGCTTGAATAACCTCGAAAGAAAAGGTTATGTTGAGCGCATTCGTTCTGATCAGGATCGTCGTGTGGTCTACCTGCATTTGACAAAGAAAGGTCGTTTGGTTCACCGCCTTCATAAACGTTTCCACAAGGCTATGGTCGAGAAAATTATCGATGGCATGAGTTCTGAAGAGATAGAAGTGATGGGCAGGGGCTTGACTAACCTTTATCAATTTTTGGAGGATTTGAAATAATGGCTTTTGCAAAAATAAGCCAGGTTGCTCATTATGTTCCAGAGCAAGTGGTCACTAATCAAGACTTGGCTCAGATCATGGATACAAGCGATGAGTGGATTTCAAGCCGGACAGGAATTAAACAGAGACATATCTCAAAAACGGAGTCAACGAGTGATTTGGCGACAGAAGTTGCCAAGAGTTTGCTGGCTAAGGCGAGCATAAAAGCGGATCAGATTGATTTTATCATTGTAGCGACGATTACCCCAGACTCGATGATGCCTTCTACGGCGGCTCGGGTTCAGGCAAATATTGGAGCTCATAGAGCTTTCGCCTTTGATTTGACAGCAGCTTGCAGTGGCTTTGTATTTGCTCTCTCAACTGCTGAAAAGTTTTTAAGCTCTGGACAGTTCAAGAAAGGGATTGTTATCGGGGCTGAAACCTTATCCAAGGCAGTTGATTGGTCAGATCGTTCGACAGCTGTTCTCTTTGGGGATGGTGCTGGTGGGGTTCTCTTGGAAGCGAGTGATACACGACACTTCCTCGTGGAAAGTCTCTATACGGATGGCTCTCGGAGCGAGTGTTTGACCTATGGCCAAACGGCTCTGGCTTCGCCCTTCTCAGATCAAGAGGCAGTTCCTGCTTTTTTGAAGATGGATGGACGAGCAGTTTTTGATTTTGCAAATCGAGATGTTGCTAGATCAATCAAAGAGACTATTGAAAATAGTCCAATCGCAGCATCGGAATTGGATTATCTCTTGCTTCATCAGGCAAATATCCGCATTTTGGATAAGATGGCTAAGAAGATCGGTGTAGACCGAGACAAGCTTCCTGCCAATATGATGGAGTATGGAAATACCAGTGCAGCAAGTATCCCGATTTTGCTCTCAGAGTGTGTGGAGAATGGCATGATTCGTTTAGATGGTAGCCAGACGATTCTCCTATCAGGCTTCGGTGGAGGTTTGACATGGGGCACACTCATTCTTACAATCTAGGTAATCATGTGGTAAACACATAGTTATAAATTTTTTATATTTTAAAGGAGTCCTATCATGGCAGTATTTGAAAAAGTACAAGAAATTATCGTTGAAGAACTTGGTAAAGACGCATCAGAAGTAACACTTGAATCTACTTTTGATGATTTGGATGCAGATTCATTGGACTTGTTCCAAGTAATCTCTGAAATCGAAGATGCTTTCGATATCCAAATCGAAGCAGAAGATAACTTGAAAACAGTTGGTGACTTGGTTGCCTACGTTGAAGAGCAAACAAAATAATTAACATATTACTAGAAGGAGTAGGGGAGACCCACTCCCTCTTGTTTAGGTAATAGTTTGAGACTCAAATGATAAACTCATCGAACTATTACGTAAGCAAGGAATGATGGAGGCACTATGAAAACACGTATTACAGAATTATTGAACATTGATTATCCTATTTTTCAAGGAGGAATGGCCTGGGTTGCGGACGGTGACTTGGCTGGTGCAGTATCAAAAGCTGGTGGTCTGGGGATCATCGGTGGTGGGAATGCACCTAAAGAGGTCGTAAAGGCTAATATCGATAAAATCAAATCACTTACGGATAAACCCTTTGGTGTCAACATCATGCTCTTGTCACCTTTTGTAGAAGACATCGTTGATCTCGTGATTGAAGAAGGGGTCAAGGTGGTTACGACTGGTGCAGGAAATCCAAGTAAATACATGGCTCGTTTCCATGATGCAGGAATTACAGTGATTCCTGTTGTTCCAAGTGTTGCTTTGGCAAAACGCATGGAAAAAATTGGTGCAGATGCAGTTATTGCAGAGGGAATGGAAGCCGGCGGACATATTGGTAAATTAACAACGATGACCTTGGTTCGTCAGGTTGCTGCAGCTGTTTCAATTCCGGTTATCGCAGCTGGAGGAATTGCGGATGGTGAAGGTGTCGCTGCAGGCTTTATGCTTGGTGCTGAGGCCGTTCAAGTTGGTACGCGTTTCGTAGTAGCTAAGGAATCTAACGCCCATCCAAAATACAAGGAAAAAATCTTAAAAGCGCGTGATATCGATACGACTATTTCAGCTCAGCATTTTGGTCATGCTGTTCGTGCCATTAAAAATCAATTGACACGTGACTTTGAGCAGGCTGAAAAAGATGCCTTCAAACAAGAAAATCCAGATTTAGAAATCTTTGAACAAATGGGGGCTGGTGCTCTTGCTAAAGCCGTTGTTCATGGAGATGTAGAAGGTGGATCTGTCATGGCAGGTCAGATCGCTGGTTTGGTTTCTAAAGAGGAAACTGTCGAAGAAATCCTAAAAGATCTATACTATGGCGCAGCCAAGAAAATTCAAGAAGAAGCCTCTCGTTGGGCAGGAGTTGTAAGAAATGACTAAAACAGCCTTTCTATTTGCAGGTCAAGGTGCTCAGTATCTAGGAATGGGGCGTGATCTCTATGATCACTATCCTATCGTCAAGGAAACAATTGACCAAGCCAGTCAGGTTTTGGGTTATGACCTTCGTGACTTGATTGATAAGGAAGAAACCAAGTTAAATCAGACTTGCTATACGCAACCAGCTATTTTAGCGACTTCGGTTGCTATTTACCGACTATTGAAAGAAAAGGGCTACCAGCCAGATATGGTAGCAGGATTGTCCCTTGGGGAATATTCTGCTCTTGTAGCAAGTGGTGCCTTGGACTTTGAGGCTGCAGTTGCCTTGGTTGCTAAGCGTGGTGCTTATATGGAAGAGGCTGCACCTGCAGGTTCTGGAAAGATGGTTGCAGTCCTTAATACTCCAGTTGAAGTGATTGAGGAAGCTTGTGAAGCAGCCTCTAAAGTTGGAGTAGTGACCCCAGCCAACTACAACACCCCAAGCCAAATCGTTATCGGTGGTGAGGTGGCTGCGGTTGACCGCGCAGTTGAACTCTTGCAGGAAGCAGGAGCAAAACGATTGATTCCTTTAAATGTATATGGTCCTTTCCATACAGCCCTTCTTGAGCCAGCCAGTCAGCAACTAGCTGGAGCTCTTGAGGGAGTGAGTTTCTCTGACTTTACTTGCCCTCTAGTCGGCAATACGGAAGCTACTGTTATGGAAAAAGATCGAATCCAAGAGCTTTTGACGCGTCAGGTGAAAGAACCTGTTCGTTTTTATGAAAGTATTGCTGTGATGCAGGATGCTGGGGTAACCAACTTTATTGAAATTGGTCCTGGTAAGGTTCTATCAGGCTTTGTCAAAAAAATCGATAAAACAGCTCAGCTAGCTAACGTTGAAGACCAAGCAAGCTTGGATGCTTTGTTAGGAAACTAATGACCCCTTCTCCCACAAAATACAACAGGAAACAGGAGAGATAGAATGCAACTTACAAACAAAAATGTCTTTGTAACAGGTTCAAGTCGTGGTATCGGACTTGCCATTGCTCACAAATTTGCCCAACTAGGTGCTAATGTAGTCTTGAATAGCCGCGGAGCAATCTCAGAAGAATTGCTGACTGAGTTTTCAAACTACGGTGTCAAGGTGGTCCCAATCTCAGGTGATGTTTCAGACTTTGCAGATGCCAAGCGTATGGTAGATCAAGCGATTGCGGAACTCGGTTCTGTCGATGTCTTGGTCAACAATGCTGGGATCACTCAAGATACGCTTATGCTTAAGATGACCGAAGAAGACTTTGAAAAAGTGCTTAAGATCAACTTGACAGGTGCCTTCAACATGACGCAAGCAGTCTTGAAACAGATGATCAAGGCACGTGAAGGTGCGATTATCAATATGTCGAGTGTGGTCGGTTTGATGGGAAATATCGGACAAGCCAACTATGCAGCTTCTAAAGCAGGTTTGATTGGTTTTACCAAGTCAGTAGCACGTGAAGTTGCTAATCGTAATGTGCGCGTAAATGCTCTTGCACCAGGAATGATCGAGTCAGATATGACTGCTGTTTTATCTGATAAGATCAAGGAAGCGACATTGGCACAAATCCCAATGAAACAGTTTGGTCAAGCAGATCATATCGCAGATGCTACAGTGTTCCTGGCCGGACAGGATTATTTGACTGGACAAGTTCTCGCTGTTGATGGCGGACTTAGCATGTAAAAAATAAGGAAAGATATAGGTAAGACAGATGAAACTAAATCGAGTTGTAGTAACAGGTTACGGATTGACCTCTCCTATCGGAAATACTCCAGAAGAATTTTGGAACAGTTTGCAAACTGGAAAAATTGGAATTGGAGAAATCACTAAATTTGATCACAACGATTTTGCTGTTCATAATGCGGCAGAAGTTCAAGATTTCCCATTTGATAAATACTTTGTCAAAAAAGATACCAACCGTTTTGACAACTATTCTTTGTATGCCTTGTATGCAGCTCAAGAAGCGGTGACAAATGCAAATCTTGATGTAGAAGCAATCGATAAAGATCGCTTTGGTGTCATCGTTTCTTCTGGTATTGGGGGAATTAAAGAAATCGAAGATCAAGTTATCCGTCTTCATGAAAAAGGTCCAAAACGCGTTAAACCAATGACACTTCCAAAAGCCTTGCCAAATATGGCTTCAGGAAATGTTGCGATGCGCTTCGGAGCAAACGGTATCTGTAAATCAATCAATACAGCCTGTGCCTCATCAAATGATGCGATTGGGGATGCCTTCCGCTCTATCAAGTTTGGCTTCCAAGATGTCATGTTAGTTGGAGGATCAGAAGCTTCTATCACTCCATTTGCCATTGCTGGTTTCCAAGCTCTGACAGCTCTTTCTACGACAGAAGATCCTACCCGTGCTTCTATTCCATTTGACAAAGATCGTAATGGTTTTGTGATGGGAGAAGGTTCTGGTATGTTGGTGCTTGAAAGTCTGGAACACGCTGAAAAACGTGGGGCGACTATCTTAGCTGAAGTAGTTGGTTATGGAAATACCTGTGATGCTTATCATATGACTTCACCTCATCCAGAAGGTCAAGGCGCGATTAAGGCAATTAAATTGGCTTTGGAAGAGGCAGAGATTTCTCCAGAGCAAGTGGCTTATGTCAATGCCCACGGAACTTCAACTCCTGCTAATGAAAAAGGAGAAAGTGGTGCGATCGTAGCTGTCCTTGGTAAAGAAGTACCTGTATCTTCAACAAAGTCCTTTACAGGACACTTGCTTGGTGCTGCAGGGGCAGTAGAAGCCATCGCTACAATTGAAGCCATGCGTCATAACTATGTACCAATGACAGCTGGAACAAGCGAGTTATCAGACTATATCGAGGCGAATGTCGTTTATGGACAAGGCTTGGAGCAAGAAATCCCTTATGCTATTTCAAACACTTTTGGTTTTGGTGGACACAATGCGGTTCTTGCTTTCAAACGTTGGGAGAATAAATAATTATGAATTTAAATGAAATCAAGGACTTGATGGCTCAATTTGACCAATCAAGTTTGAGAGAATTTTCTTATAAAAATGGAACGGACGAATTGCAGTTCAGTAAGAATGAAGCAAGAATGGCTTCTGAAGCACCAGCTCAAGTTGTTCCAGCGCCAGCTGCAGTAGCTGCAAGTCCAGTAGTTTCTACCCCTTCAACTCCAGTAGAGAGTGCAGTGGAAGAAGCTCCAGCACCAGCTGAAACGACGGTTGCTCTGGAGGGTGATGTTGTTGAAAGTCCACTTGTAGGGGTGGCTTACTTGGCTGCTGGACCAGATAAACCTGCCTTTGTCACAGTCGGAGACAGTGTTAAAAAAGGTCAGACTTTGGTGATCATCGAAGCCATGAAAGTCATGAATGAAATTCCTGCACCTAAGGATGGTGTGGTGACAGAAATTCTCGTTTCAAATGAAGAAATGGTTGAGTTCGGTAAAGGATTGGTACGTATCAAATGATCGATATTCAAGGAATCAAAGAAGCTCTACCCCATCGCTACCCCATGCTCCTAGTGGATCGTGTCTTGGAAGTGAGCGAAGATACCATTGTTGCCATTAAAAATGTGACCATCAACGAACCTTTCTTTAATGGTCATTTTCCTCAATACCCAGTTATGCCAGGTGTTCTTATCATGGAAGCCTTGGCTCAGACTGCTGGTGTCTTGGAATTGTCCAAACCTGAAAATAAAGGGAAATTGGTCTTTTACGCCGGCATGGACAAGGTCAAGTTTAAGAAGCAAGTTGTACCAGGTGATCAATTAGTCATGACGGCTACTTTTGTCAAACGTCGTGGTACCATCGCCGTGGTTGAAGCAAAGGCTGAAGTAGATGGTAAGCTTGCAGCGAGTGGTACTCTTACCTTTGCAATTGGAAACTAAGGAGGTTCTCCATGTTTCGTAAAATTTTGATTGCCAACCGTGGTGAGATTGCGGTTCGCATTATTCGAGCTGCGCGTGAATTGGGCATTGCGACCGTAGCAGTTTATTCAACTGCTGATAAGGAAGCTCTTCACACACTCCTAGCGGATGAAGCTATCTGTATCGGACCTGGTAAGGCGACAGAATCTTATCTCAATATCAATGCAATTTTGTCTGCTGCAGTCTTAACAGAGGCAGAAGCCATCCATCCAGGTTTTGGATTTCTTAGCGAAAACTCCAAGTTTGCCACTATGTGTGACGAAGTGGGAATTAAGTTCATCGGTCCTTCTGGTGCTGTGATGGACACCATGGGTGATAAGATCAATGCGCGTGAACAAATGATCAAGGCTGGGGTTCCAGTTATCCCAGGATCTGATGGTGAAGTTCACACGGCTGAAGAGGCCCTTGCAGTTGCAGAAAAAATTGGCTATCCTGTCATGCTTAAGGCATCGGCAGGTGGTGGTGGAAAAGGGATTCGTAAGGTTGAAAAGGCAGAAGACTTGGTCGCAGCCTTTGAGACAGCATCCAGTGAAGCCAAGGCCAATTTTGGAAATGGCGCTATGTATCTTGAGCGTGTGATTTATCCAGCTCGCCATATCGAGGTTCAGATTCTTGCGGACCAAGAGGGTCATGTTGTCCATCTTGGTGAACGGGACTGTTCACTCCAACGGAATAACCAAAAGGTCTTAGAAGAAAGCCCATCCATTGCGATTGGCAAAACCCTTCGTCATGAAATTGGTGCTGCAGCCGTTCGTGCAGCAGAGTCTGTAGGCTATGAAAATGCAGGGACGATTGAATTTCTTCTCGATGAAGCGAGTGGCAATTTCTACTTCATGGAAATGAATACTCGTGTGCAAGTTGAACACCCAGTCACAGAGTTTGTTTCAGGTGTTGATATCGTGAAGGAACAGATTCGCATTGCTGCTGGACAACCTTTACCTTTCAAACAAGAAGATATAGTCCTACGAGGTCATGCTATCGAGTGCCGGATCAATGCGGAAAATCCAGCATTTAACTTTGCTCCAAGCCCAGGTAAAATTACCAATCTCTATCTACCAAGTGGTGGAGTTGGTTTGCGCGTGGACTCAGCAGTTTATCCAGGTTATACCATTCCTCCTTACTATGATAGTATGATTGCCAAAATCATTGTTCATGGGGAGAATCGTTTTGATGCATTGATGAAGATGCAACGTGCACTTTATGAACTTGATATTGAAGGAGTGCAAACCAATGCAGACTTCCAGTTGGATCTAATTTCAGACCGCCGTGTTATTGCTGGTGACTACGATACTTCCTTCCTGATGGAAAATTTCTTGCCACAATATCAAGAAAAAGAATAGACTTTCAAAGAGTATGAGAACTAAAAGGGGGAGTTATGGCTCTATTTAGTAAAAAGGATAAGTATATTCGGATCAATCCTAATCGATCCGTAAGGCAGGCACCACAAGCCAAGCCTGAGGTTCCGGATGAACTCTTCTCCAAGTGTCCCGGGTGTAAACACACCATTTATCAAAAGGACCTTGGCAGTGAGCGCATTTGTCCCCATTGTAGCTATACTTTCCGTATTTCAGCCCAAGAGCGCTTGGCTCTGACAGTTGATTCTGATAGCTTTGTGGAGATGTTTACAGGTATCGAGACTCAAGATCCCTTGAACTTTCCTGGTTACCAGAAAAAACTGGCTAGCATGCGTGAAAAAACAGGACTGGATGAAGCTGTCCTAACTGGTACAGCTAACATCAAGGGGCAAAAAGTTGCTCTCGGGATCATGGATTCAAACTTTATCATGGCGTCGATGGGAACCGTTGTGGGCGAAAAAATCACGCGCTTATTTGAATATGCGACAGTTGAAAAGTTGCCAGTTGTACTTTTTACAGCTTCTGGTGGAGCCCGCATGCAAGAAGGAATCATGAGCTTGATGCAGATGGCTAAGATTTCTGCGGCAGTTCAACGTCATTCCAAGGCAGGACTTTTTTACCTGACTATTTTGACGGATCCGACAACAGGCGGAGTGACAGCTTCTTTTGCTATGGAAGGTGACATTATCCTAGCAGAGCCCCAGAGTTTAGTTGGTTTTGCAGGGCGTCGTGTTATCGAAAATACAGTTCGTGAGACCTTGCCGGATGACTTCCAAAAGGCAGAATTTTTGCTTGAACATGGATTTGTTGATGCAATTGTCAAACGTAGAGAACTACCAGAAACAATTGCTAAATTAGTGAGATTGCATGGAGGAAGTCGCGGATGAATATTGCAAAAATAGTCAGAGAGGCACGCGAGCAAAGTCGCTTGACAGCCCTTGATTTTGCCAATGGAATCTTCGATGAATTTATCGAATTGCATGGAGACCGCTCTTTCCGAGATGATGGTGCGGTCATTGGTGGAATTGGCTGGTTAGGTGACCAAGCGGTCACAGTCGTCGGTATCCAAAAGGGGAAGAGTCTTCATGATAACCTCAAACGGAACTTTGGGCAACCCCATCCAGAAGGCTATCGCAAGGCTCTTCGTTTGATGAAACAGGCAGAAAAGTTTGGCCGTCCAGTTGTGACCTTTATCAATACGGCGGGTGCTTACCCTGGTGTAGGAGCCGAGGAACGTGGACAAGGTGAAGCAATTGCCCGAAACCTGATGGAAATGAGTGACCTCAAGGTTCCAATCATCGCGATTATTATCGGTGAAGGCGGGTCTGGAGGTGCATTAGCACTAGCCGTTGCTGACCGTGTCTGGATGCTGGAAAATTCGATCTATGCCGTACTCAGTCCAGAAGGCTTTGCCTCTATCCTTTGGAAGGATGGAAGCCGTGCCATGGAGGCGGCAGAGTTGATGAAAATCACTTCACACGAGCTCCTAGAAATGGGAATTGTGGACAAGGTAATCTCAGAAGCCGGCCTCTCCAGTAAAGAACTGCAAGCTCACCTTAAAAATGAATTGCGTGCAGAGCTTGAACGCTTGCAAGGCTTAGCCTTGGAACAGCTCCTCGAAGAACGTTACCAACGGTTTAGAAAATATTAAGAAATTTTAAAAGCTAGAACAATTTGTTTTAGCTTTTTTGATAACCGTGATCAGATGAAAAAACGAATAAATAAGGTAAAATGATGACAATGGGTTAACAGTAGTGTATGTAATAGTAGAAATAGAAAGTTTATCATTAGGAGGACAGTCATGAAAAAACGTACCTTACTTTGGCTAATTTTAGCACTTGTAATTTTTGGAGGAGGTGCATGGATGGCACAGGAAACAAATCTATTCGGAGGAGTATATCTTAGCCCACGAGCTAAGCAGATGGCTTATCTAAAAGAGCACGAAGAGGAGATTGTAAAATTTGTAAAGTCTAAAAATTCAAAGATTGAATCGGTTCAAATAGATTGGAAACAGACACAATGGGATAAGATAGGAAATGGTACACCTCAAGGAGGAGGCGAGATTGTTCAGGTTTATGGAGGGTTTAATAATATATCAAACTCAAGTTGGAGTGTTATTATTAAGATTACAGATGGAAAAATTTTAATTAATTCTATCGGAATTGGTAGTCCGTTGCGTATTGGGGGTAAACTGCTTGACTAATAGTAATTTAAAAAATTTTGATAATTTTTATGCGGATTTAACATCATTCATTCCCTGTTGACTTACAATACTTGCCATAAGTATTTTTTTTTACATTCATGATATAATAGGTTTAGAATCCACGTTTAAGGAGGATAATCATGAAAAAACGTACTTTACTTTGGCTGGTTTTAGCCCTTGTAATTTTTGGAGGAGGCGCATGGATGGCACAAGAAACAAATTTATTTGGAGGAATAACTCTGAGTCCGCGAGCTAAGCAGTTGGCTTATTTGAAAGAGCATGAAGAAGAAATTAAGGATTTTGTAAAATCTCAAAATGCAAAGATAGAATCGGTTCAAATTGATTGGAAACAGACACAATGGGATAAGATAGGAAATGGTACGCCTCAAGGAGGTGGAGAGATTATTGACATCTATGGAACATTCAATAACATTGAAAATTCTGGTTGGCATGTAATGATAATTGTAGATGATGGAAAAGTTGATTTAGCTTCGATGACATTAGTTAATGGCCTAGGCATTGGAGGGAAACCATTTGAGTAATAGTAATTTAAAAACCTTTGATAATTTTTATTCAAATTTAACATCATTCATTCCCCACTGACTTCAAATACTTGCTAAAAGTATTTTTTTTTACATTCATGATATAATAAACTTAGATTCCGCTATATAGGAGGAAAAAGATGAAAAAACGTACTTTGGTTTGGCTGATTTTAGCCCTTGTAGTATTCGGAGGCGGCGCATGGATGGCACAGAAAACAAATCTATTCGGAGGAGTATTTCTTAGTCCGCGAGCCAAGCAGTTGGCTTATCTAAAGGAGCATGAAGAAGAAATTGTAAAATTTGTAAAGTCTAAAAATTCAAAGATTGAATCTGTTCAGATGGATTGGAATAGTGTAACTGTTGAACAGATAGGGAATGGAACTCCACAGGGGGGAGGTTATAATCTATCAGTGAAGGGTTCTTTTAATCATATAAAGGATTCTGACTTTACAATAGATTTTCGATTAAAAAATAAAAATGATGTGCCTTCAATAGATAGGATTGGTATGTATAATCAGCCTAGAGTGTTAAAAAATGGAGGTTGGGACAAGTATGACGAATAGTAACTTAAAAACCTTTGATAATTTTTACTCAAATTTAATATTACTCATTCTCTACTAACTTAGAATACTTGCTAAAAGTATTTTTTTTTTACATTCATGATCTAATATACTTAGATTCCGCTATATAGGAGGAAAGAGATGAAAAAACGTACTTTGGTTTGGCTAGTTTTAGCCCTTGTAGTATTTGGAGGAGGAGCATGGATGGCGCAGAAAACAAATCTATTCGGAGGAGTATTTCTTAGTCCGCGAGCTAAGCAGTTGGCATATCTGAAGGAGCATCAAAAAGAAATAGAAGATTTTGTAAAGTCTAAAAATTCAAAGATTGAATCTGTTCAGATTGCTTGGGATGAAACCAAATGGGAAAAAGTTGGGAATGGGACTCCTCAAGGAGGAGGAGAAATTGTAAATGTATATGGTAGCTTTAATCATATTGAGTCCTCTTCCTGGAATGTAACTTTTGATATTGAGAATGGTAAAATTATTCCTAATTCAATGGCTTTAGCCAATTATTTAAGAGTGGGGGGAAGGATTTTTGACTAACAGTAATCTAAAAACCTTTGATAATTTTTATGCAGATTTAGCTCAGGCTGCTTATACAGGTCGACCGGTTAAATTTCCTTATGAGTCTCAAAAGAAATACGATAGGGAAGAGTTAGACTCGGGTCAATCTCTTGAATTTGATTTTTCTAAGGATGCGGAGTTTTATAATAAGAATACGAAGAAGTTGGAAATCACCCCCGGAGGCAAACATCTTCCTCATAATGGTAAGGTTTACCTGCAGCCAGATCCTGATTTACATACTGTGGAAGATACGATAAAACTCCAAGTTGGTGATCCTGGAGGAGGGGTTCACCAAGAAGAGTATCCTATCAAACGCTATCAAAAAGGACTCTTAACTGATGAGAGAGCTGGTTTTAGCGCCTACTACTTAACGGATACGCCTACCTTGACTAATGATACTACGAAAACTTATATGACTATCCGCGGCAGTGATGCCATCAGTTTGGAAAATTTGAACGACTGGATTGACAACGACGCTAAGTTCGCTCTCAACCATATCCATACGCCGCAAGCCAAGTTAGCAACAGTAGGAATGAAAACGAAAATCGCAGAGATGAGCGAAAAAGCTCCGCAAGCTACGATGGACATCACAGGTCACTCCCTGGGAACCATTGTCTCTGCGCAAGGGGTAGCTGGCCTTACTGATCAAGAACTGGAGAAAATCGGCAAAGTAGTCCTCTTTGACGGCCCGGACACGACAAAGAGTTTAAAGAAAATGGGTCTCAGCGATGAGAAAATCAAAAAGATTAGCGAAAAAATAGAGTACTATGTCAATCCTTTTGATATCGTGGGTATGCTCAATCGTGAACATACCATCACTAAATTACCTGGGGACTCCGATGAACCCCTCAAGAAACCCGTCGGGAAAGTCAATGTGCTTGTCCCCTTGCATTATACTCAGATTACTGATCCGGAAAGCTCCCATGACTTTGGTGTTTTCCAATCGGATGGGAAGGGAAATTTGTTGACCGCGTCTGAGGATTTTCACCCGGAATTGCTCAGGGCAGGTGAAAAGCTGGCTCGACTGATAGCGACAACGTTGGATTCCCTCCGGGCTTTAGGAGTCGATGAAAATGTAGCCTCAAATGTTTTAAATGCCATTATGAGAGGTGAGTTTAAAATAAAGGCAGCTATTGGTTATTCAGTTTACGAGAATTTTACAACTGAATATAGTAAAATCGTCGAAGAAGCTCGTCAGGAATCTATAAAGTGGGATCGAGAAGCTATTCCTCGTTATCAGGAACAACTGAGAAATGGCAATCTTTCAGGAAATCAAAGAATCTTGGTTCGAGCTCAGTTGCTTCAGACAGCAGCCCAGTTGGCAAATTTTGACATGGAAGATAAAGTAAAATCTGTGAAAACCTTACTTTCAGATGCTAAGGAAGATATTCAAAACATGATAAAAGAAACAAGACAGACAGCCTTTGACATGGTTGGATATTTGTCAAGTTCAGAAGTTACGAATCTGCTTTCTGGTTTTGATACAACAAGCTTTTGGGATGAAGGCGTTGCGAGTGACACGAAGACTGCAGCAACATCCTTCCTGACACAAATTGAGCAACTAGGGGAAAGTCTGGTTAAAGCTAGTGGCTCCTTTGAGACCGTAGATACAGATAGTGCTGAAGATTTTAACAATCTATTGGTGGATGTAAAACAAACATGGAGGGGAAAAAATGGTAGTCCTAACGGATGAGGATACTTTAATTACAAGAGAGCAACTCGATAGAGGCTTCAAAGAAAGAATGAAGGAACAAGAACGACAAGCAGTCAGGGCCTTGGTAACTGCAAAAGAGTTGTCAATCCTTGCTAAAGGAGCAGAATTAGCTAAAAAGTTGCAGGAAGCAGCCACAGATATGCAAGACTACGCTTCTAAGACCTATGTGAACAATATTAAGGGTGGATTTGAGGGGAAAGCTGCAGATGCTGCCGAAACTTACTTGACACAGACCTTGCAAACACCTACTTTACAGAGTCCGATCAAAAGCTAGGAGAAAACGGGTCATGGATAAAAAGGAACTTCAGAAATTAGAGGATGAACACAATCGTAAATTGCGATACTTAGAGCGTTTGGAGATGGATTTGGATGATGATTTCCACAAGTTTAGCAGGGAGACGGATCATCTCCTAGAGGCGCTTTCCTATGCATGTAGAGACAGTAGTTTTGCTGAAATTCAACCATATATCTTTGAGATAGAGAACAATTTAGATAACTATCATCAACTGTATAAGAATCGTATAGAGAATGTACTGGAAGCTCGACACCAAGAGAATAAAAACTTTTATCGAAAGTTAGAAGAAAAGGATCTATAACAAATATACCCTATAAGAGATATTTAGGTTAATTATAACGCTTTTTTATTATATTTTAAAAAAAATGTAATTATACAACAAAAGTAGATAATTTAACTTTTCTTACTAGTTTTTAGATGTAAGCAGAACTTTTTTTTAAAATATTTTTAGAAAAATGAATATTAAACTTGTAATATTATGTCTATTACCACTTTTTTAGATAGTGGAGGCAAAGAAAAAAGTGTTTGATATTTGTCAAACACTTTTTCTTTTTACTGTTCTTCTGTTACAAACTGGCTGAGCAGTCCATTGATAAAACGGGCAGATTTTTGATCTGAGAAGTCCTTTGCAAGTTCGATAGCTTCGTTAACAGCAACCAACTGTGGAGTGTCAAATGAAGTGATTTCAAAGACTCCCAAGCGAAGGAGGTTTCTCTCCACGAGCGTTAAACGTTCAATGGTCCAACCTGCTTTTAGATGTTGTGTGATTTGCTTGTCTAGTTCTTCCTTTTTAGTTTGAACACCAGAAACGAGCTCTGTCAAAAAGGCTGGGAGTTGCACATCCGTATCTTCACGATCGTGTGTGTAGGCGAAACGACAAGCAGTTTCGACGTCTGTATCAAACTCAAGACTCATAAGAGCTTGAAAGGCACACTTACGGAGCTCACGTCTAGATTCTAATAGTGGACTAGTCATTGAGGAAGTCCTCATCAAACAAGTCTTTCAAGTCTGGTTTTGGTGTTTTATCTGGAACAATACCTGCAACGTGGATATTGATAGCAGCGAGTTCTACATCAGCCATATTGCGGACTGCATCTTTGACAGCTTTTTGGATAGCAACAGCTACCTTAGGAACTTTTACTCCGTACTCAAGGTAGAGGTAGATATCAGCTGTGAGTTCTTCGTCCACGTTTTTAAGATAAACGCCGCGGCCGAGTGAAAGTTTTGAAAGGGTGTCAGATACTGATTTGTTTGAAAAAGAGTGTACGCCCTCTACCTTTGCAGTAGCAACAGCAATGATTTTTTCAAGTACACGTGGGGCGATAACGATTTCGCCAAGTTGTTCTTCAATTCCCATAGAATGACCTCTTTCTAGAGATTAGGCACGAGAAACGTAAGTTCCTTCTGCAGTGTTGATAACGAGTTTTTGTCCTGCTTCGATGAAGTCCGGAACGTTGACGACAAGTCCAGTTTCCATCGTTGCTGGTTTACCAGAACCTGTAACAGTAGCACCTTTGATAGATGGTTGAGTTTCTGCAACTGTCAATTCAACAGTAGTTGGTACAGTTACACCGATTACTTCAGTTCCGTAGAATTGGATTTTCACATCAGAGTTTTCAAGGATGTAAAGCAATTCGTTTTCAACATTGACTACAGGGATTTCGTATTGGTCGTAAGTTTCTGTGTTCATGAAGTAGGCTGTGTCATCCATTTTGTACAAGTATTGAGCTGGGACAGTCTCGATGATGGCTTGTTCAAATTTTTCCTCTGGACGGTAGCTTGTGTCAAATGTAGAACCAGTACGGACATCACGTAATTTCATACGCATGATCGTGTTTCCTTTACCTGGTTTGTGGTGGCTAGCTTCCAAAACGCGGATCAATTTACCATCAGCTGTTTCAAAGGTCATACCAGCTTTTAATTTACTTGCTTCAATCATGTTTTTACCTCTTTAATAAATATTATTACTCTTCATTTTACCATAAAATACTCTGGAAATAAAGCCAAAATAGTTATTGGGAGTTGTAGAGAAGAAAAAACCAACCTTAGGGCTGGTTTTGTTCTGTCTAGTTTTCTTTCAACTTTAAGCCTGCTTTTTCCACGTATTCACGCGCGCCACCGCCATTTTTAGCCAGATGGACAAAGACTTTCTTGGTCATAGCTGAAGTCTTCAAGCAAGATACTGGTTGCTTCAATCTCGTAGAGGCCTGTCCAAACCTTGTTGACCTTTTGTTTAGCGAGTTCGTTGAAGGGTTTTTGATTGGCATTGAGACTATTGAAAAGGTTGATTTCATAACTCGAATAATTATTAAATTATTTGATAACCTTTAAAAATCATCTAAGATTTACTAGCATTTAGCTTCTTTATGGAATGGTGTTCGATGAGCCATCCCACAATCCATCCTATTGCTAGCAAGTAATTTTCAAAAGCACCGATAGCATTTACAGGAGAGTGATACTCCATATAATTGAGTAAGTGATTTGTTCCTATTCCAATTCCGCCAATAATGAGAGCAAGAAGTGCGATTCGTAGATAGAACCAATCGTATTTAATATTAACGGCAAGAATAATAATTAAGACAGCTAGATTCCAAATTCCAATTTCTCTTTGCCATCCTGCAGAAATACCGTAACCAGAATGCTCTCCCAAATATGATGGGAGAAAGATTTGTAGTATAGAAGCGCCTAACATAGCGATGATGACTAAGACAAATAGCAATCGTAAAAATTTGTTCATTTATTCCCCTTGTCTCATTCTCGTTTTAAAAGTAGAAAAAAGTGTTTAAAGAGTGAATTACTCACTGTCTTTCAACTTCGCCAATTCCTGGGCGAGGAGTTTAAGGGCAACTTGTGGGTTGGCTTGACCTTTGGTAGCTTTCATAAGGAATCCTGTGAAGGCCTTGTCTGCGTTGCGTTTACCTGATTTGAAGTCGGCAACGGCAGCTTCGTTATCCGCAAAGATTTGGTGGATGATTGGAATCAGAACATCTGGATCTGAGATTTGGCCCATACCTGCTTTTTCGACGTAGTCACGCGCCCCACCGCCATTTTTAGCCAGGTGGACAAAGACTTTTTTGGCAATCTTAGAAGAGATAGTACCGTCTTCGATGATGGCAATCATTTCAACCAAGTTTTCTGGTGTCAATTCGATTTGTTCTAGTGTCTTGCCTTCAGCATTAAGGAACTGAGCAACTTCCCCTTGGAGCCAATTTGAGACTTGCTTAGCATCGCCACCAAGGGCAACAGCTTTTTCAAAAAAGTCAGAAGTAACTTTGTTTGCTGTCAACTGGCTAGCATCGTAGTCTGACAAACCAAGGTCAGATACGTAGCGAGCACGGCGTTCCTTTGGAAACTCTGGCAACTCTGTACGCATTTCCTCAATCCACTCGTCTGAGATTTCAAAGAGGGGTAGATCTGGTTCTGGGAAGTAGCGGTAGTCTGCAGCACCTTCCTTGACACGCATGAGGATGGTTGCCTTGTTAGCTTCATCGTAACGGCGAGTTTCTTGGCGAATTTGACCACCTGAGCGAAGGATTTCGGCTTGACGTTGGACTTCGTATTCAAGACCCTTGCGAACATTTGAGAAGGAATTCAAGTTCTTCAACTCAGTCTTGGTACCGAATTTCTCTTGACCATAAGGACGAAGCGAGATGTTGGCATCCACACGCATAGAACCTTCTTCCATCTTAACGTCAGAAATACCAGCGTACTGGATGACTTCCTTGAGGGCAGTTAGATAAGCGTAGGCTTCTTCAGGAGAACGCATGTCAGCTTCAGATACAATCTCAATCAATGGCACCCCTTGGCGGTTGAGGTCTACATAGGAGTAGCCATCTGTACCGTGGGTGTTTTTACCAGCATCTTCCTCTAAGTGGGCACGTTCGATACCGATTTTCTTGGTCGTACCGTCTTCTAGTTCGACTTCAATCCAGCCGTTGTATCCGATTGGCTCATCAAACTGAGAAATTTGGTAGGCTTTGGGATTATCAGGATAGAAGTAGTTCTTGCGGTCAAAGTGCATGTGCTTGTGGATGTCCATGTTGAGGGCAAGAGCAGCTTTGATACCGGCATCAACAACACCTTTATTGAGAACTGGCAGAACTCCTGGGAAAGACCAGTCAATCACGTTGGTGTTGGCGTTTTGGTCATTTCCGAAGTGGGCAGAAGTTGGTGAGAAGATTTTTGAATTGGTGTTAAGCTCTACGTGGACTTCAAGTCCAATGACTGTTTCAAAGTTCATTAGTTATCACCTCCAAAAATCACGGGTTGTTGTTTGTGGTAGTCTGTTGTTGCTTCAAAAGCAGCAGCAGCTTGGTAAATGGTTTCTTCTGAGTATTTAGGACCGATCAATTGGAGACCGACAGGTAGACCTTGAGCAAATCCAGCAGGGACCGAAATTCCTGGGAGACCAGCTAAGTTGACTGGGATGGTCAAAAGATCAGCCAAGTACATGGCAACTGGGTCATGGTTGAGTGAGTCCAAGTCATAAGCAACACTTGGAGCAGTTGGTCCCAAAATCAAGTCGTAATCCGCAAAGACTTTTTCGAAATCTTGAATGATGAGGGTACGGACCTGTCCAGCCCTCTTGTAGTAGGCGTCGTAGTAACCTGATGAAAGGCTGAAAGTACCTAGCATGATACGGCGTTTTACTTCTTCACCGAATCCTTGGCTACGACTGTTTACATAGATTTCATCAAGATTCGTCGCATTCTCTGCGCGGTAGCCGTAACGGATACCGTCAAAGCGTTGCAAGTTTGATGAAGCTTCTGATGAAGCAATGATGTAGTAAACGGCAACACCGTATTTTGAGTGAGGAAGGCTGACTTCTTCAACGATAGCACCAAGTTTCTCAAAGTGTTTGGCTGCCTTGATGATGGTTTCTTTAACTTCTGGATCAATCCCTTCACCGAGATATTCCTTAGGCAAAGCGATTTTCATGCCCTTGATGTCTTGACCGATTTTGGAAGTAAAGTCGGCAATGCGGACAGGAGCAGAAGTAGAGTCTTTTGCATCTTCGCTGGCAATAGCGTTGAGCAAGAGGGCATTTTCCTTAACAGTTGGAGCGAAAGGTCCGATTTGGTCTAGCGAGCTACCGAAAGCAATGAGACCGAAACGAGAAACTGTTCCGTAGGTAGGCTTGAGACCAACGATCCCGTTGAAGGCAGCAGGTTGGCGGATAGAACCACCAGTATCAGAACCAAGTGACAAGCGGACTTGTCCTGAGGCTACAGCTGCGGCAGAACCACTTGATGAACCACCAGGAACCTTGCTGTGGTCCCAAGCATTTTTAGTGGCACCGTAGTGAGAAGTCTCACCTGAACCACCCATGGCAAATTCGTCCATGTTGGTCTTTCCAACAACAATCATACCCTTAGCTTTGGCATTGGCAACGGCTGTCGCATCAAAGATTGACTCGTAGTTGTAGAGCATTTTTGAGGCTGCAGTTGTCAGGATACCGTCGGTAGAGATATTATCCTTAACAGCCAGTGGAATTCCTGAAAGGACATTGTCCACGTCAATTCCAGCTTCATCAATAGCCTTAGCTTGAGCGAGGGCTTGCTCTTCAGCGATGGTAATAAAAGCATTGATAGCCGTCTCGCGAGATTTGATATCTTCAAGCGTTGCTTGTGTCAATTCAGTTGCAGAAATTTCCTTAGAGACAAGGAGGTTGTGCAAGTCTTCAATGGTTTTATGATTAAAAGTCATTAGGCATCTCCTCCATCGTCTAGGATAGCTGGTACCTTGATATAGTAGTTTTCTTTTTCAGGTACATTTTTAAACAAGCGGTCACGGTCTGTTCCTTCTTCGGCCACATCAGGGCGGAGTACAGTCTTGCGGTCAGCCATGGTCGTAGTAGGTGCGACACCAGTAGTGTCGACTTCGCCCAGCAATTCAACCATATCAACAATTTTAGACAAGGTGGTCGCAAAGGCAGCAGTTTCTTCTTCTGAGAATCTTAATTTTGAAAGATTGGCAACGTGTGTTACCTCTTCTTGCGTAATTTTCATCTTGCATCCTTTCGTGAAATGATGATTTTTAGTCTGTTCTATTTTACCATATTTTCCTATAAATAAGCTAAGGCAAACTGAAAAGAAATAGAAATTGAAAAATCGCTTTTAATTCGCTATAATAGTTAAACTAAAAGAAAAATTGAGTGAGACTAGAGATTAATGTAGGAAGAATTCCCCGAAAGATGAGTTAGGATAGAAAATATGCTACATAATTTTTTTACAAGATTCCAAACCGTACCTCCTCCCATTTCGCTCTTTTGGTATGGGATTATGATGCTTGTCTTAGTGCTTTGTATTTATGGGGCACTTGCTTATCACAAGAATCCGAAATTTGTCCTCTTGTTTAAGGGAATTCAGATTCTCCAGTTACTAGCCCTATATAGTTGGTATGTTGGTTTTGGGATTCCATTGTCTAATAGTCTCCCTTTTTATCATTGCCGTTTGGCCATGTTTGCGGTAGTTTTCTTACCAGATAAATGGCGGAGCAAGCAATACTTTGCCCTCTTAGGAGCAAGTGGAGCGGTCTTTGCCTTGGTTTACCCCGTTTTTGACCCCTATGATTTCCCCCATATCACTAGTTTTTCATTTTTGATTGGGCACTATGCACTTCTAGTGAATTCCTTGATTTACTTGATGAATCACTATGACAAGAGCTTACTTAAGAAGTATATGATCGTAGTCTATACTTTCGTTCTCAATCTCTTTCTAGTTGGGGTTAATCAGGTAACGGGTGGAAATTATGGCCTCTTAAGAGATACACCGTTTATCTCTCATGCACCTCTATGGATAAAGTACCTCCTTGTGTCGGTTATTCTTTCTCTAGCTTTGCTTCTCTTTGATATCTTGTTCAAGAAACGGTGGAAAAAGAGAAATCAGGTGAAATCTGTGCTCTAGCTTACCTTTTTCATCGGATGAGCAATTGAAAAACTCCCCAAAATCCGATATAATGGAGAGTTGAAAGGAATAGTAAATCCAATGTAAAAATCATTCTTAGCTACTGAAACAACTAAAAATAGAGAATCAAAGAAAGAGAACTTATGAATATTCAAGAAGAAATTAAGAAACGTCGTACCTTTGCCATCATCTCTCACCCGGACGCGGGGAAAACAACTATCACTGAGCAGTTGCTCTACTTTGGGGGCGAGATTCGTGAGGCTGGTACGGTTAAAGGAAAGAAAACAGGGACTTTTGCCAAGTCTGACTGGATGGATATTGAGAAACAACGTGGGATTTCGGTCACGTCATCTGTTATGCAGTTTGACTATGATGGCAAGCGCGTGAACATCCTCGACACACCAGGGCACGAGGACTTCTCAGAAGATACCTATCGTACCTTGATGGCGGTGGATGCTGCGGTCATGGTCGTGGACTCTGCCAAGGGTATCGAGGCCCAAACCAAGAAATTGTTTGAGGTTGTGAAGCACCGTGGCATTCCAGTCTTTACCTTTATGAACAAGCTGGACCGTGATGGCCGTGAGCCACTGGACCTCTTGCAAGAATTGGAAGAAGTCCTAGGGATTGCCAGCTACCCTATGAACTGGCCAATCGGGATGGGGAAAGCCTTTGAAGGCTTATATGACCTCTATAACCAACGCTTGGAGCTCTACAAGGGGGATGAGCGTTTTGCTAGTCTAGAAGATGGGGACAAGCTTTTTGGTAGCAATCCTTTCTACGAGCAAGTCAAAGATGATATTGAGCTTTTGAATGAAGCTGGGAATGAGTTCTCAGAGGAAGCTATTCTTGCAGGTGACTTGACACCGGTCTTCTTTGGCTCAGCTTTGACCAATTTTGGGGTACAGACCTTCCTCGAAACTTTCTTGAAATTTGCTCCAGAACCACATGGACACAAGAAGACAGACGGTGAAATTGTCGATCCATATGACAAGGACTTCTCAGGATTCGTCTTTAAAATCCAAGCTAACATGGACCCTCGTCACCGTGACCGTATTGCCTTTGTGCGTATCGTATCCGGTGAATTTGAGCGTGGGATGAGTGTTAATCTGCCTCGTACTGGGAAGGGTGCCAAGCTTTCGAATGTCACTCAGTTTATGGCGGAAAGTCGTGAGAATGTGACCAACGCTGTTGCAGGAGATATCATCGGGGTTTACGATACCGGTACTTATCAGGTTGGAGACACTTTGACGGTTGGAAAAAACAAGTTTGAATTTGAACCACTGCCAACCTTTACACCTGAGATTTTCATGAAAGTTTCTGCTAAGAACGTCATGAAGCAAAAATCCTTCCACAAGGGAATTGAGCAGTTGGTACAAGAGGGAGCCATTCAGCTTTATACTAACTACCAAACAGGCGAGTACATGCTGGGCGCTGTAGGTCAACTTCAGTTTGAAGTCTTCAAGCACCGTATGGAAAATGAATACAATGCGGAAGTGGTCATGAGCCCAATGGGTAAAAAGACCGTTCGTTGGATCAAGCCTGAGGACTTGGATGAACGGATGTCATCAAGCCGCAATATCTTGGCAAAAGACCGCTTCGACCAACCTGTCTTCCTCTTTGAGAATGACTTCGCCCTCCGCTGGTTTGCAGACAAGTACCCAGACGTAGAGTTAGAAGAGAAGATGTGATTCAATACCAACAATTGGAACCAAAGTTCCTGATTGTTGGACGCTAACCGCTATTTTGCAGACTAGCTAACTGCCTCACTAACTGAGTTTTACAAATGAAATCGATTTGTAAAACTCAGTGTCGTAATCTAACAATCGGTAACCGCTATGGCGGCTTACCTAAGCGCTTTACTAGAAAAAGTCCGCGAATAATATCGATTCGTGGATTTTTTCATATAGTAAAGGTAATTGAAGTCAAAGGTAAATTAAAAACCTCAGAGAAATCATGTTACATGAATTCTTCTGAGGTTTTTCTAGTTTCCATATTTCTGATAAAAATCGACCTTGACCTGAATGAAGGTTTCGGCTTCGCGTAGTAGCTGCAGGAGGGTGGCACGGGTCTCAAACTCCTCACGTGTTTTAGGGAGACTCCGATTGCGGAAGACTTGCAGATAGCGTTCGATGTCATCAAGTAGATCGTGAGCAGGATTGGTCTGGCTTAGCTGGGTAGCAATCTTAGAAAAGAGCTGGGCCAAGATCAAACTTTCACTTGCGGCTAGGTGACAAGTATTGATCTGCTGGGCCATATTTCGCAGGATACGACTTTGCCGTTGTCTCATCTCAAAGTAGTGGATATGGTAGTCCGTCTGGTGAAAGAGGTGGTCTGAGTGATCCAAATAAACTAGCTTGAGGGCCTCATCAAGGAGCTTGTCTAATTGGTCAACGAGTTGGGCTTGATTGCGTCCGTCTCCCCTTGACAGATAGTATTTAAAGCGAAGCAGGATGCCTTTTAACTTTTCTTCGACCTGAAGGTGGTAGCTTTGGATGGCTTTATCACGAGAGGGCATATAAAGGTTGACCAATAGAGCAAAGCTTGTCCCGATGAGAAAGAGGAGTATTTCATTGAGCAAGAGATCTGGAGAGGTAGACTCCTGTACCAAAAGATGACTGACCAAGACACTGCTAGGGGTGATACCAATTTCCCAGCCCATTTTATAGGCTAGGGGCACGTAGAGAGCCAGATAGAGCCCGAGGCTCCAGATGTGAAAGCCTGTCAGCTGAAAGACTAGAACACCGATAGCCAGTGCTAGGAGCATGGAGAAGAGGCGGTTACGTGCTAATTTCAGCGTGCTTCTGCGCGTGTCGGATAGGCTTAAGAGGGAGATAATTCCAGCTGAAACCGCTGATGATAAATCTAAAAAATAAGCTAGAAAACAAGCGAGGCAGGTCGCTAAGATCAGTTTTGTCGTACGTTGGGTGATAGACATGAGAATTTCCTATAATACTAGAATAAGAGTATAAAAGACAAGGCTTGGAAGACTTGTCTTAAAAAATCTATTTTTTACGTGCCGATGCGTACTCAGCTACTGCTGTAAAGAGGACGTCGGTAGAAGAGTTTAGGGCAGTTTCGCAGGAATCTTGGACGACACCGATGACAAAACCAACTCCGACTACCTGCATAGCAACGTCATTTGAAATCCCAAAGAGACTACAAGCGACGGGAATGAGGAGGAGTGATCCACCAGCGATTCCAGAAGCTCCGCAGGCAGAAATGGCAGCGACGACACTGAGCACAAAAGCTGTACCAAAGTCGACAGAGATTCCTAGCGTATTGACTGCAGCTAGAGTCAGAATGTTAATGGTTACGGCTGCGCCAGCCATGTTAATAGTGGAGCCAAGGGGGATAGAAACAGAGTAGGTATCTGGATTGAGTCCTAGATCTTGGCAGAGTTTCATGTTGACAGGGATATTAGCGGCAGAACTACGAGTAAAGAAAGCTGTAATTCCACTGACACGCAAACATTTAAAAACAAGAGGGTAGGGATTTTTTCTCATAAAGAAAAAGGCAATGAGGGGATTGATAACAAGGGCCACAAAAGCCATAGTTGCAATCAAGAGTCCTAGCAAAATTCCGTAGTTAGCAAGGCTGGTAATTCCTTTATCAGAGATGGTCTTGAAGACCAAGCCCATAATTCCGAAAGGTGCCAAATTGATAATCCACTCCACAATCTTGGAAGTTACACCAGCCATGGTTTTGAGCAATTCCTTACTGTTTTTGCTAGCTTCTCTCATAGCAAGTCCAAAGACAACAGCCCAGGATAGGATCCCGATATAATTAGCTTGAACGATGGCGTTGAGGGGATTGTCTACGAGATTTAGCAGGAGGTTGCTGAGAACTTGACCGATGCCGTCTGGTGGGGCAATCTCTGTGCTCGCACTGCTGAGAGTAATCTGGACTGGGAAGAGAAAACTAGCCAGTACAGCAATCAAGGCAGCTGCAAAGGTACCGAGTAGATAGAGAAAAATAACGGTCTTCATATTGGTATCTTGCCCTTTTTGATGTTGTGAGAGGGCATTTGCGACGAGGGTAAAGACCAAGACAGGAGCGATGGCTTTCAGACCCCCAACGAATAGGTCACCGAGAATGCCGAGCCCCGACAGACTAGGAAAAAGTAGCCCTAGAGAGGCTCCAAGAAGCATGCCGATTAGGATACGTTTGATGAGGCTGGCCTTGTTCCAGGCTCGAATGATTTTTTTCATAATAGTCTCCTTCAAAATGTATTGTTTATGATTATAGTATAAATATGCCATTGAGGCAAGTCTTTTTTTGAGTTTGGGGGAATATCGGAATATTTATGAGGGATTTGAATGGGATGATTTGTGGTATAATACTAAAAAGGAGTTTTGTATGCAAGAATTTTTTCAGCGTTATCTTGATAAATTGGATGTAACAACTGTATTAGAGAATGTCTTGACCAAGGTGATTTCTCTTTTAATTTTGTTTCTGCTATTTTATATAGCTAAAAAGATACTTCATGCGACTGTACGAAAGATTGTCAAGCCCTCGCTTAAATTTTCAAATCGGGATGCAGGCAGACAAAAGACCATCTCTCGTTTGCTTGAGAATATCTTTAACTACACCCTTTATTTCTTTTTAATTTACTGCATCTTGTCCATTTTAGGATTGCCAGTTTCCAGCCTCCTTGCTGGGGCAGGAATTGCTGGGGTTGCCATTGGGATGGGGGCTCAAGGCTTTTTATCCGATGTCATCAACGGCTTTTTCATCCTCTTTGAACGCCAGCTTGATGTGGGCGACGAAGTGATCCTCACAAATGGTCCTATTACCGTATCTGGAAAGGTTGTCAGTGTAGGAATCCGTACGACCCAACTTCGCAGTGACGACCAAGCCCTTCACTTTGTTCCCAACCGAAATATCACTGTTGTCAGCAACTTCTCTCGTACAGAGTAGGTCTGCTATTTTGGCAGATTTGTGGTACAATAGAAAGAGTTTGGCAAAGGAGAGAGTATGCTATTTGTAGAGAAAAAACTAGGTCATGATTGTACCTGGATAGACCTTGATGTGGACAAGATTAAAAATATGGAAGATCTTTCTGACATCTATGGATTGGACAAGGAAACCATCGAGTATGCTCTAGATAGAAATGAACGAGCCCACATGGATTATAACCGTGAAACGGGGACGGTAACCTTCATTTATAATGTTCTTGATTTAGAAAAAGACAAAGAATATTATGAAGCGATTCCGATGACCTTTATCGTTGAAAAACAACGGTTGATCACTATCAGCAATCACAAGAATACTTATGTGATTAAACGCATGGCGACCTATCTTGAAAGCCATGAAATTATTTCAATCTACAAATTTCTTTTTGCCAGTTTAGAGATTATTAGCAATGCTTATTATCCAGTTATTGAAGAGATGGATAAAAGTAAGGATGAAATTAGTGCACTTCTTCGTCAAAAAACAACTAAAAAAAATCTTTTTGCCCTCTCTGACTTGGAAACCGGTATGGTTTACCTGACAGCTGCTGCCAAGCAAAATCGTCTCCTCTTGGAACATATCCAAGGGCATGCTCTTTATCGCAATCTTAATGAGGTAGAAAGAGAGCAGTTTGATGATGCTATGATTGAAGCGCATCAGTTGGTTTCGATGACAGACTTGATTTCTCAAGTTTTGCAACAACTCTCAGCCTCTTACAACAACATCCTAAATAATAATCTGAATGATAATTTGACAACTTTGACAATTATCTCAGTCTTGCTGGCTATCCTTGCGGTTATTACAGGATTCTTCGGAATGAATGTCCCTTTACCGTTTACAGATGAACCGAATGCTTGGATTTATATTTTGATAGCTAGTCTCATTTTATGGGCAGTCTTAGCCCAATGTTTAAAGAAAATTGCTAGAAATTAAAAAGAAAAGGAGCCAGAATGGCGATTGAAAACTATATGCCAGATTTTGCTGTGGAAGCAGTCTATGATCTGACAGTCCCAAGCCTGCAGGCGCAGGGGATCAAGGCTGTTTTGGTCGATTTGGACAATACCCTCATTGCTTGGAACAACCCTGATGGAACGCCAGAGATGAAGCAATGGCTACATGACCTCCGAGACGCAGGTATCCGCATCATCGTGGTCTCAAATAATACCAAAAAACGGGTTCAACGAGCAGTTGAAAAATTTGGGATTGATTACGTTTATTGGGCCTTGAAGCCTTTCACATTTGGGATTGATCGTGCCATGAAGGAATTCCACTATGAGAAAAATGAAGTGGTCATGGTCGGCGACCAACTCATGACGGATATTCGTGCAGCGCACCGTGCAGGTATTCGATCGATTTTGGTCAAACCCTTGGTCCAACACGACTCGATCAAGACGCAGATTAACCGAGCTCGCGAGCGCCGTGTCATGAAGCAAATTACTGAAAAGTACGGACCAATTACATATAAAAAAGGAATCTAACTATGGAAGAAATTCTCTGTATTGGTTGTGGAGCAACCATTCAGACGACAGACAAGGCTGGTCTAGGATTTACTCCCCAGTCGGCACTCGAAAAAGGTTTGGAGACAGGCGAAGTCTATTGCCAACGCTGTTTCCGTCTCCGTCATTACAATGAAATCACAGATGTCCAGTTGACGGATGATGATTTCCTCAAACTCTTGCACGAAGTGGGAGATAGTGATGCCTTGGTGGTTAATGTCATTGATATTTTTGACTTTAATGGTTCTGTCATCCCAGGTTTGCCACGCTTTGTATCGGGTAATGATGTCCTCTTGGTCGGAAATAAAAAAGATATCCTGCCCAAGTCTGTTAAACCGAGCAAGATTAGCCAGTGGCTCATGGAACGTGCCCACGAAGAAGGTCTTCGCCCTGTGGATGTCGTCCTGACTTCGGCTCAGAATAAGCATGCTATCAAGGAAGTCATTGACAAGATTGAACACTACCGCAAGGGCCGTGATGTATACGTAGTTGGGGTGACCAACGTTGGAAAGTCAACCCTTATCAACGCTATTATCCAAGAAATCACTGGTGACCAAAATGTCATCACGACTTCACGCTTTCCAGGGACGACCTTGGACAAGATTGAGATTCCGCTTGACGACGGATCTTATATCTATGATACGCCGGGAATTATCCACCGACACCAGATGGCCCACTACTTGACAGCCAAAAACCTCAAGTATGTCAGCCCTAAAAAGGAAATCAAGCCTAAAACCTATCAACTTAACCCTGAGCAAACTCTATTTCTAGGTGGTTTGGGACGATTTGACTTCATTTCAGGAGAAAAACAAGGCTTCACAGCCTTCTTTGACAATGAACTCAAACTCCACCGTACCAAGCTAGAAGGCGCTAGTGCCTTTTATGAAAAGCACCTCGGAACTCTTCTCACACCGCCAAATAGTAAGGAAAAAGAAGATTTTCCAAAACTAGTCCAGCATGTATTTAATATCAAGGACAAGACTGACCTAGTCATCTCAGGACTCGGCTGGATCCGCGTAACAGGCACCGCCAAAGTCGCCGTCTGGGCACCAGAAGACGTCGCCGTCGTCACACGAAAAGCAATTATTTAAACACAGAAAGGAAAGGGTTGTCTTTATTAAGGCGAGCGTTGCGAGCCCGTAGAGAATACTTTTCGCCGTGGTGTTAGTTGGTATAAGTGATTGTACCAACTGCGGAAAATTTGAGACCTTAGGCTAAAATTTTAGTCATGAAAGTTCGAAGGACTTTGCTGACGTCCGTCACCACTTTAGAAAAGTATAAAAAGAAACTCTTTTTAAGAAATTATGTCATTAACATCAAAACAACGTGCCTTTCTCAACAGCCAGGCACACACCCTCAAACCCATCATTCAAATCGGGAAAAATGGTCTCAACGACCAAATCAAAACCAGCGTCCGTCAAGCTCTTGACGCCCGTGAATTGATTAAAGTCACGCTCTTGCAAAACACAGACGAAAACATCCACGAAGTAGCTGAAGTTTTAGAAGAAGAAATCGGTGTAGATACTGTCCAAAAAATCGGACGCATCTTGATCTTGTTTAAGCAATCTAGCAAGAAAGAAAATCGCAAGATTTCTAAAAAAGTCAAAGAAATCTAAACCCCTACTCCAAACAACTGTTTTTACAGAGAATTAAAGGAAGACAAGCCTATGGCAATCGAATTATTGACTCCCTTTACCAAGGTAGAGTTGGAGCCAGAAATCAAGGAGAAAAAACGCAAACAAGTCGGGATTTTAGGGGGGAATTTTAACCCTGTTCACAATGCCCATCTGATCGTTGCGGACCAAGTCCGTCAACAGTTAGGGCTGGACCAGGTTCTGCTTATGCCTGAATACCAACCTCCTCATGTAGACAAAAAAGAAACCATCCCTGAACACCACCGTCTCAAGATGCTTGAATTGGCGATTGAGGGGATCGAAGGCCTAGCCATTGAAACTATTGAGCTGGAGCGCAAGGGCATTTCTTACACCTACGACACCATGAAGATTTTGACAGAGCAACATCCAGACACTGATTATTACTTCATTATCGGGGCTGATATGGTGGACTATCTGCCTAAATGGTACCGAATTGATGAGCTGGTCGACATGGTTCAGTTTGTAGGAGTTCAGCGTCCGCGTTACAAGGCTGGAACTTCCTATCCAGTTATCTGGGTGGATGTGCCTCTCATGGACATCTCGTCAAGCATGGTGCGTGACTTCATTGCCCAAGGTCGGAAACCCAACTTTCTCCTACCTCAGCCAGTGCTAGACTACATCGAGAAGGAGGGACTTTACTGATGGCATATCAAGACTATATCAACTGTTCACGTGAGGCTTTGTTGGAAAAAATGGCAGAGCTTCTGCCTGAAAAACGTTTGACCCATTGTCTGGGTGTAGAGCGTGCAGCCATAGAACTAGCTGAGAGATTTGGAGTCGATGCCGAGAAAGCAGGACTAGCAGGTCTTCTCCACGACTATGCTAAAAAGTTGTCAGATCAGGAATTTCTAAACTTGATTGCCCGTTATCAGCTAGACCCTGACCTCAAAAACTGGGGCAATAATGTCTGGCATGGCATGGTTGGCATCTACAAGATTCAGGAAGATTTGAATTTGAAAGATTCTGAGATCCTGCGGGCCATTGAAATCCATACAGTCGGAGCTGGTCAGATGACAGACTTAGATAAGGTTGTCTATGTCGCAGACTATATCGAGCATAACCGAGCATTTCCGGGAGTGGATGTGGCGCGTGAGATTGCTGAGCTATCGCTCAATAAGGCGGTGGCCTATGAAACAGCTCGCACTGTCGAGCATTTGGCTCATCAGGGATTTCCCATCTATCCCCAAACCCTTGAAACCTATAACGCCTATGTGCACTATTTGAAAGAGGACTAAATGAACGAAAAAGAATTACTAGAACTAGTCGTGAAAGCGGCGGATGAGAAACGTGCGGAGGATATCCTTGTACTTGATGTACAAGATTTGACCAGTGTGACAGACTACTTTGTTATCACTAGCTCGATGAATAGCCGTCAGTTGGACGCAATCGCTGATAACATTCGTGAAAAAGTAGCCGAAGCTGGTGTTAAAGGCAGCCATGTCGAAGGCGACGCAGCTGGAGGCTGGGTCTTGCTGGACCTCGGTGGGGTCGTTGTACATATCTTTTCTGAAGAAATGCGCGCCCACTATAACCTAGAAAAACTCTGGCATGAGGCGAATTCAGTAGATTTATCTGAAACTTTATAGTCTTTTCCTTTATCTTTTATTACGGCGTTAACTCATTTTGGCTAACTCTAGTTATGCCTGCAATTCGTTGCCTAGTACTAAAAGCAAACGAAAAGACTATAGCGTTACAATTGAACTCAGTTGTAGTCGACTGGGTTTCTTTGCTTATTTTAAAAGAAATTGATGGAAAGGTGAGGGCGTCGTGTTTGGTTGATCTTGAAACGGAACGCGAGCTAAAAGCTGTGAGAAAAAGAGTAACTTCCTTTGTATCTGATGATACGGCAGAAAGTTTCCTATTTTCTCTTTGCTTTTAACGCTCTTTGTATCTTAGAAAGGATTTGAACCCGTCCTGTAATTCTCGGAAAATAGACAGCCTTCCTTGGAGCTCGGCTCCATCGTCAGGCTCCTAATTTTCTATCAAATTACGGGCGGACTTGGTATCATGTTTTATGGCGACTTATGAAACCTTTGCGGCTGTTTACGATGCTGTGATGGACGATAGTTTATACGATAAATGGACGGATTTTTCGCTGCGTCATTTGCCTAAGACCAAGGAGAGAAAAAAACTCTTGGAACTGGCTTGCGGGACAGGTATCCAGTCTGTGCGCTTTTCTCAGGCTGGTTTTGAAGTGACTGGACTGGACTTAAGCGCGGATATGCTGAAGATTGCTGAGAAGAGAGCGGCTTCAGCCAAGCAAAAGATTGATTTTATTGAAGGCAATATGCTGGATTTATCCAGGGCTGGTAAGTACGACTTTGTTACGTGTTACTCGGACTCTATCTGCTATATGCAGGATGAGGTGGAGGTAGGAGACGTCTTTAAGGAAGTATATAATGCCCTCAACGAAGATGGCGTCTTTATCTTTGATGTGCATTCGACCTACCAGACAGATGAAGTTTTTCCAGGCTATTCCTACCATGAAAATGCGGAAGATTTTGCCATGCTTTGGGACACCTATGAGGACGAAGCTCCTCACTCCATCGTGCATGAGTTGACTTTCTTTATCAAGGAAGCGGACGGTTCCTTTAGTCGCCACGATGAGGTGCATGAGGAGCGGACCTATGAGATCTTGACCTACGATATTTTATTGGAACAGGCTGGTTTCAAATCCTTCAAACTCTATGCGGACTTTGAGGACAAGGAGCCGACAAAGACCAGCAAACGATGGTTTTTTGTCGCGCAGAAGTAGGAGAGCATCATGACCATCACAGGTATTATCGCGGAATTCAATCCTTTTCATAATGGCCACAAATACCTGCTGGAACAGGCAGAGGGGCTGAAAATCGTTGCCATGTCTGGGAATTTCATGCAGAGAGGCGAGCCTGCTATCGTTGACAAGTGGGTTCGGACCCAGATGGCACTGGAAAATGGCGCAGACTTGGTAGTGGAATTGCCCTTTTTAGTCAGTGTTCAGGCAGCAGATTTCTTTGGCCAAGGAGCTGTGGATATCTTGGCTCGGTTGGGCATTGATAGCCTCGCTTTTGGGACAGAAGAAGTTCTGGATTACCAGAAAATCGCTGACTTATACACAAATCAAGGTAGTGAGATGGAGAATTTTGTGGAAAATCTGCCTGACTCTCTCTCCTATCCCCAGAAAACCCAAGCCATGTGGAAGGAATTTGCTGGTCTTGATTTTTCTGGCAATACGCCCAATCATGTCCTTGCTCTAGCCTATGCCAAGGCGGTTGCAGGACGCAACATCAAACTCCAGCCGATTCAGCGTCAGGGAGCGGGTTACCATTCTGTGGACAAGAATGTGGACTTTGCCTCGGCGACAGCCCTCCGTCAGCACCAGAGGGACAAAGATTTCTTAGAACGCTTTATGCCTTCTGTTATTCTCTTTGAGCAGGCCAGTAAGGTGAGCTGGGACGACTATTTTCCCTTGCTCCGCTATCAAATCTTGTCAAATCCAGACCTAACCACCATCTATCAGGTCAATCAAGAAATGGCAGTGCGCATCAAGGAAGCTATCAAGACAGCCCAGTCTGTTGACGAATTGGTCGAGGTGATTGCGACCAAACGCTATACCAAGGCGCGTGTCAGACGTCTCTTGACCTATATCCTGGTGCAGGCCAGAGAAAGTGACTTGCCAGAAGCCATTCATGTCCTTGGTTTTACTGAAAAAGGTAGACAGCATCTCAAGTCTCTGAAAGAGCAGGTCCATCTAGTCAGCCGAATTGGCAAAGAACCTTGGGATGCTATGACCCAAAAGGCAGACCAGATTTACCGACTAGGGAATTCAAGTATAGCAGAGCAGAATTTCGGCAGAGTACCCATTAGAATAGAATCAAACTAAGTCTACTGAAAGGTAGGCTTTTTGAAATTTTTCCGAATAAATAGATAGAAAAGAAAATCTTGTACAAGTTCCTGACAATTTCTTTCTTTTCGTGTATAATAGTGGAAAAGAGGTAAAACGAGGTATGGTTATGGAAGCAGTTCTTTACTCAACATTCCGAAATCATTTAAAGGACTACATGAAGAAGGTAAATGATGAATTTGAGCCTTTAACGGTGGTCAATAAAAATCCAGATGAGGACATTGTAGTCCTTTCAAAGAGCGAATGGGACAGTATTCAGGAAACCCTGAGAATCGCTCAAAATAAGGAACTTTCTGACAAGGTTTTGCGAGGAATGGCTCAAGTCCGTGCTGGAAGCACTCAAGTCCATGTGATTGAGGAGTGAGGAATGCTGCTCAAGTTTACAGAAGATGCCTGGGCAGATTATTGCTACTGGCAAACTCAGGATAAGAAGACGTTAAAAAGAATCAACATGCTAATCAAGGATATTCAACGAGATCCTTTTGTAGGAATGGGGAAACCAGAACCGCTCAAGTATGATTATCAAGGAACTTGGTCACGGCGTATTGACGCGGAAAATCGCTTGATTTACATGATGGATGGAGATAGCGTCGCTTTCTTGTCCTTCAAAGATCATTACTAAGTCTACTGAAAGGTGGGCTTTTTTATTTTAGAAATTTTAGCTAGTAAATTGAAGATAAAATTTTTTGGAAAATGATAGACTTCCTAAGTTAAAAAATCAGTGAAAAATTTTAGTATAATAACTAGATTCTTGTCCCTTGAATCCGCTTAATAACTCTTATTTTGTGGTATAATCATGATGATATAGATTAAAAGGGATATATATGAGCGATATATGAGCGATATATGAGAAATATAATGAACAGCATATTTAATACTTTTCTGAATTTTAAACGGCTACTGAAATATCCATTTCAAAGGTCATCATGGAGTAGTAATGTTAGAGTTGTTGAGTGGTACAAAATATTTATAGCCAGTATATGGGTACTGTATCTTGCGCTGGAGATTGAACAATTTAAACGCTTTGCTTCACCTATATATAAATTTATATCTAATTATAATTTTTTAAAAGATATTATTTCGATTTTGTATGTGAATCGTGTAATAATATTGTTAGCACTGACCATACCAACAATACTATTTTGGTTTTTAGACATAATTTTTAAAAAGGTTAGTTATAAAAAACTGGATCCAAATCTATTTCCAGGATATTACTTGTATGACTATCCTTATCAAACTCATCTGGTGGAGTTTTTAAATAGTCCAGACTCTATTCATAATGTCTTCTGGCTAGATGGTTCTTGGGGGAGTGGGAAAACATTTTTTATAAAGACGTTTTTTGAAAATCAAATTTACAAAAAGAAAGAAATCTACTATATTTCCTGCTTTGGGATAAAAACAAGAGAGCAAGCCGAGAAAATATTGATTAATGAGATAGAAAAACAATCCATACTCGGAAATTTGGACTTTATTCCACTTGTTGGAGGAGTTTTTAAATGGTTCTTTAAAATAGTTGGAACGGATTTGATGAAGCGAGATTCTATCGTTATTTTTGATGATTTTGAACGGGTTTCATATGCAGAAACATCAGATAACCCCTCAGATTACAATGATTTATTGGGTTATATTGACTATCTTTCTGAAAATAAAAAACTTAAAATTATTGTAATTTTAAATAGTGAGGAAATTAAGTCAACAAAGAAAAATCTTATTGATAACAAATTTAAGCTGAATCATAATCAAATGGTATCTACAGAAGAAGTTATAGATAACATCTTGAAAAAGAGTAAATTGAGAGATAATAAGCTTGGGGAAATTTTATCACTAATTTATAAAATTTATTATGGAAATATAGATGAGAGAGTTGTACAATATAAAAATAAAGATTCAAAAGTTAAAAAGCCAAGTTTAAGAGAGTTCCAGAAATCATTAGAAGAACTTTCAAATATAATTGAGAGTGATAGGCTTCTACCATATTCTAGTGGAAAGATATCAAATTATATCGTTGATTGCATGAATGGACGCATGGGAACTGATAGTATTCTAGTATCATTTTTTGAATTTTTTGATGGTATTTATGAAATAGATGAGTATGACCAGCCCTATGAGTTAGACGCATATTTTCATTTTGAAATGTTAGAGAAGATTGTAGGTTTAAGTTCTTTGCCTACTTCAGAGAAGGATATATATATTTATTTTAATTACATTCGTGGACCTATTATATATTATTCTCAATTGTTATCATGTTTATGGGAAATGGGGCTAAGGAATCTATTTATATCAAAAACAGGCCACAAAATATATTATGATGATCATGACATACTTTGTGGCCGAACAAAGGGCTGTTTAGTTGAAATTTATTATGATATTTTAAATTATAGACTAAAAAATAATTATCAAGTGATTAACATAGATGAATTGAAAGACGCGAAATGTCAGAACTTTATAAAAAAATGCTTACGTTTAGATTCAAAAGGGCAAATTACAATTAATCATATTCCTCTAGATGAATTAGTATTAAGTGATAGCTGAACTAGAAATCTTTTTGTCTAAAATTCACACAAAACTCTTCAATTTGGGTTTGTTTAAATTCCTTTTTTATGATAGAATATTAAAGAATGTATGTCATTCGATAAACAAATTTAATGAGGTAAAAACATGGAAATCATGACAATTGCGATTGTTGTTTTTGCCGTCATCATTGGTTTAGTCATTGGATATGTCAGCATCTCAGCTAAGATGAAATCATCACAAGAGGCTGCAGAGTTGATGCTTCTAAATGCTGAACAAGAAGCAACTAATTTACGAGGACAAGCTGAGCGCGAAGCGGATTTATTGCTAAATGAAGCCAAGAGCGAAAGCAAGTCTCTTAAAAAAGAAGCACTATTGGAGGCCAAAGAGGAAGCCAGAAAATACCGTGAAGAAGTGGACGCTGAATTTAAGTCAGAACGTCAGGAGCTCAAGCAAATTGAAAGTCGTTTGACGGAGAGAGCTACGAGCCTTGACCGTAAAGACGACAATTTGACGAACAAAGAAAAAACACTTGAACAAAAAGAACAAAGTATTTCTGATAGAGCAAAAAACCTTGATGCACGTGAAGAGCAATTAGAGGAAGTCGAAAGGCAAAAAGAAGCTGAACTTGAACGTATCGGTTCCCTTTCCCAAACTGAGGCTCGAGATATTATCTTGGCTCAGACAGAGGAAAACTTGACCAAGGAAATTGCTAGCCGCATTCGTGAGGCTGAGCAAGAAGTCAAGGAACGTTCAGACAAGATTGCTAAAGATATCTTGGTTCAGGCTATGCAACGTATCGCTGGTGACTATGTAGCAGAGTCAACAAACTCGACAGTTCACCTGCCAGACGATACCATGAAGGGACGTATTATCGGTCGTGAAGGACGCAATATTCGTACCTTTGAAAGTTTGACAGGGGTTGATGTCATCATCGACGATACGCCAGAAGTGGTAACCTTGTCAGGATTTGATCCGATTCGTCGCGAAATTGCTCGTATGACCATGGAAATGTTGCTCAAGGATGGCCGTATCCACCCAGCTCGTATCGAGGAGTTGGTGGAGAAAAACCGTCAAGAGATTGACAACAAAATCCGTGAATATGGAGAGGCTGCTGCCTATGAGATTGGTGCGCCAAACCTCCATCCAGACTTGATGAAGATCATGGGACGTTTGCAGTTCCGTACTTCTTATGGACAAAATGTCTTGCGCCATTCGATTGAGGTTGCTAAGTTATCTGGTATTATCGCGAGTGAACTTGGTGAAAATGCAGCTCTTGCCCGTCGTGCTGGATTCCTTCATGACATCGGGAAAGCTATTGACCGCGAGGTTGAAGGTAGCCACGTTGAGATTGGTACGGAGTTGGCTCGTAAGTACAAGGAACACCCAGTTGTGGTGAATACGATTGCTAGCCACCACGGCGATGTCGAAGCCGAAAGTGTCATTGCAGTAATCGTTGCTGCAGCAGATGCCTTGAGTGCGGCGCGTCCAGGTGCTCGTAGTGAATCTCTTGAAAGCTATATCAAGCGTCTCCATGATTTGGAAGAAATCGCCAATGGCTTTGAAGGCGTGCAAAATAGCTTTGCCCTTCAAGCAGGACGTGAGATCCGTATCATGGTTAATCCAGGACAAATCAAAGATGACAAAGTCACAATCTTGGCTCACAAAGTTCGTGAGAAAATTGAAAACAATCTCGATTACCCAGGAAATATCAAGGTAACCGTGATCCGCGAACTTCGTGCAGTAGATTATGCTAAATAAATAAGAAAGAGCAGTTGAAAAATTACTGCTTTTTTGTTACACTAGATAGAAAGACTGTAGAAGGATAACTGACGCAATCATCAGTATCCGAGAGAAATTTCACTTTATTTCACAGACTAACTAAAGGAGACATAATGGCAGACCGAGGCTTGCTAATCGTTTTTTCTGGTCCTTCAGGAGTTGGGAAAGGAACGGTTAGAAGAGAGATTTTTGAGAGTTCTGAGAATCAATTTCAATACTCTGTATCGATGACGACGCGTGCGCAACGTCCTGGTGAAGTGGACGGGGTTGATTATTTCTTCCGTACTCGTGAAGAGTTTGAAGAGCTGATCCGTCAAGGCCAGATGTTGGAATATGCAGAATATGTCGGTAACTACTACGGAACTCCTCTGACCTATGTCAATGAAACTCTGGACAAGGGAATCGATGTCTTTCTTGAGATTGAAGTCCAGGGAGCTCTTCAGGTTAAGAAAAAGGTTCCAGATGCTGTCTTTATCTTTCTAACGCCGCCAGATTTGGATGAATTGCAAGATCGTTTGGTTGGTCGTGGAACAGATAGCGCTGAAGTGATTGCCCAACGAATCGAAAAAGCCAAGGAAGAAATTGCTCTCATGCGTGAGTACGATTATGCCATTGTCAACGATCAGGTGCCCCTCGCTGCTGAACGTGTCAAGCGTGTGATCGAAGCAGAACACTTCCGTGTGGACCGTGTCATTGGTCACTACCAGGAGATGTTGCCAAAATCTCCAACTACTCGATAAACTATAGGAAACAGGTACAAGCAAATGATGTTAAAACCCTCTATCGATACCTTGCTTGACAAGGTACCATCAAAATATTCACTCGTAATCTTGGAAGCAAAACGTGCCCACGAACTAGAAGCAGGTGCGCCAGCAACTCAAGAGTTTAAGTCTGAAAAATCAACTCTTCGCGCTTTGGAAGAAATCGAGTCAGGAAACGTTACGATTCACCCAGATCCAGAAGGAAAACGTGAAGCGGTTCGTCTCCGTATCGAAGAAGAAAAACGCCGCAAAGAAGAAGAAGAAAAGAAAATTAAAGAGCAAATTGCTAAAGAAAAAGAAGATGGTGAAAAAATTTAAGGTTGGGGGGACTCAATCTTATTTTTTCTATTGCAAGAATTTACTGACAAGAAGGAGGTGAGAAGATGGCGATCGCAAAGATTATCGTGGATGTTCCCCTGATGCAGACGGACCAGCCCTACAGTTACAAGGTCCCTGAGGAATTTGTAGACATGCTGGAAGTCGGTATGCGGGTCCATGTACCCTTCGGCAAGGGCAATCGTTTGATCCAAGGGATTGTGCTAGGCTTGGAGTCCCAGTCGGATGAAGAAGTGGCTGATCAAAACCTGAAAGAGATTGCAGAAGTGCTGGACTTTTCTCCAGTCTTGACTCAGGAGCAACTCTGGCTGGCTGAGGAGCTTCGAAAGTCTGTCTTTTCTTACAAAATCTCCATTCTAAAAGCCATGCTTCCAGGATTTTTAAACTCCAGTTATGATAAGATTCTTTATCCTTTAGAAGGTCTGAGTCGGCAAGACAAAGAGCGCTTGTTTGGTTCAGAAGATTCGCTAGCCTTTTCTTCTCTAGACCTTGCTAAGCAAGCTGAGATGATGCGCTTGACGAGAAAAGGTTTGCTCCGTTTAGAATATCAGGCAGTCGATCAGAAGAAGGTCAAGACCCAGTCTTGGTATGAGGTTCATGTTGAGCAGTTAGAAGGAGTTGAGATTTCTGCGCGTGCTAAGAAAAAGGCAGAGCTGAGAGACTATTTGCTGTCTCATCCTGAAAGTGCTCCTCTGGCTAGTTTGTTAGAATCCTACTCGCGGGAGCAAGTCAATTTCTTTGTGGAACAAGGTGCTGTGTCCATAGTCCAAAAGGAAGTGCAACGTTCAGCTGCTTATTTTGAAGGCATTGAAGCCAGCCAACCTTTGGAATTGAATCCTGAACAAAGACAGGCACGTGATGCCGTTGTCAGTGCTATTGGCAGTCAACAGCCTCCTTTCCTCCTTCAAGGGATTACAGGAAGCGGGAAAACAGAGGTTTACTTGCAGATTATCCAAGGAGCCTTGGACAAGGGCAAGACAGCCATTTTGCTGGTGCCTGAGATTTCCCTGACTCCTCAGATGACGGAACGTTTCATTGCTCGTTTCGGCGAGAAAGTGGCCATTCTTCACTCAGGCCTGTCCAATGGTGAAAAGTACGACGAATGGCGCAAGGTTGAGCGTGGCGATGCTCAAGTTGTGGTTGGTGCCAGATCAGCTATCTTTGCTCCTTTGAAAAATCTAGGTGTCATGATTATCGATGAAGAGCATGAAGCTAGCTACAAGCAAGGCAGCAATCCCCGTTATCATGCTAGAGAGGTAGCCATCTTACGGGCCCAGTACAATCAAGCAGTCCTAGTCCTTGGTTCGGCAACACCGAGCTTAGAGAGCCGTGCGCGTGCTGGAAAAGGAGTCTATCAACACTTACGTCTGACCCAACGGGCCAATCCTTTAGCTACCATTCCTGAGGTTCAAGTGATTGACTTTCGGGACTATATCGGGCAGAATGAGACATCAAACTTTACCCCTCCTTTGCTAGAAGCTATCCAAGACCGACTGGATAAAAAAGAGCAGGTAGTCCTCATGCTCAACCGTCGGGGTTATTCTAGCTTTGTTATGTGTCGGGAGTGTGGGACGGTAGATAGCTGTCCCAACTGTGATATTTCTCTGACTCTCCACATGGATACCAAGACCATGAACTGCCATTACTGTGGCTTTTCCAAGGGAATTCCTCATGTCTGTCCCAACTGTCAGAGTCGCAGCATTCGCTACTACGGTACAGGGACTCAGAAAGCCTACGATGAGCTAGCAGAGCTCTTTCCTCAGGCCCGCATTCTGCGGATGGATGTGGATACGACCCGCAGGAAGGGTAGTCACCAAGCTCTTCTTGACCAGTTTGGCCGAGGGGAAGCAGATATCTTGTTGGGAACTCAGATGATTGCCAAGGGCTTGGATTTTCCAAATGTGACTCTGGTCGGAGTTCTTAATGCAGATACGGCCTTGAATCTGCCTGATTTCCGTTCTTCTGAGAGAACCTTCCAACTCTTAACTCAGGTGGCTGGTCGGGCAGGACGTGCGGAAAAGGCTGGGCAGGTCTTGATCCAGTCTTACAATCCCAAGCATTATGCCATTCGTTTTGCCAAGGAACAGGACTATGAAGGCTTTTACGCTTATGAAATGAGTATCAGGCGCCAACTCGGCTATCCGCCTTATTATTTCACTATTGGGATTACCCTCTCTCACAAGAAAGAAGAAGAGGTTGTCAAGCGTGCCTATGAGGTCATGGGAATTTTGCGCTCAGGTTTATCGGAAACTAGTAAAATCCTTGGACCGACACCAAAACCCATTGCACGCACCCACAACCTTTATCATTACCAGATTTTGATTAAATACCGTTTAGAAGATGAGCTGGGTCCAACCCTCAATCAGGTCTTGGCCTTGACTCAAGAACGGGAAAATAGCGAGCTTCGTCTCAGCATTGACCACGAACCGCAGCAATTTTTATAAGAAGGAGAAGAAATGACAAAACTAATCTTTATGGGGACCCCCGACTTTTCAGCAACAGTTTTGAAGGGTTTGTTATCAGATGATCGTTACGAGATCCTAGCTGTTGTGACCCAGCCAGACCGCGCTGTCGGCCGTAAAAAAGTGATCCAAGAAACCCCAGTCAAGCAGGCTGCCAAAGAAGCAGGTCTTCCCATTTACCAGCCTGAAAAATTATCTGGAAGCCCAGAGCTGGAAGCTATCATGAATTTAGGGGCGGATGGGATTGTGACCGCTGCTTTTGGACAGTTTCTCCCAAGTAAACTTCTTGATAGCATGGATTTTGCGGTCAACGTTCACGCTTCCCTTCTTCCTAAACACCGTGGTGGCGCCCCTATTCATTATGCCTTGATTCAAGGGGATGAGGAAGCTGGTGTGACCATCATGGAGATGGTCAAGGAAATGGATGCAGGAGATATGATTTCTCGTCGCAGTATTCCCATCACTGATGATGACAACGTTGGAACCTTGTTTGAGAAATTGGCGGTTGTTGGTCGTGACTTGCTATTGGATACGCTACCTGACTACCTAGCAGGAGAAATCCAACCTGAACCACAAGATCCTAGTCAAGTCACTTTCTCGCCAAATATCAAGCCAGAAGAAGAGAAACTCGATTGGACTAAAACCAATCGTCAACTCTTCAACCAAATTCGTGGGATGAATCCTTGGCCTGTTGCCCATACTTTTCTCAAGGGAGACCGCTTCAAGATCTATGAAGCCCTACCAGTAGAAGGTCAGGGCAATCTAGGGGAGATCCTTTCTATTGGCAAGAAAGAATTGATCGTTGCAGCGGCAGAAGGAGCTTTATCTCTCAAGCAAGTGCAGCCAGCTGGTAAACCTAAGATGGACATTGCTTCCTTCCTCAACGGAGTTGGACGAACATTGACTGTAGGAGAACGATTTGGTGACTAAAGTAGAAACGGCTAGAAATCTAGCTCTAGCAGTGCTAGAGGATGTTTTTGTCAACCAAGCATACTCAAATATTGCCTTAAATAAACACCTCAAAGGGAGTCAACTCTCAGCAGCAGATAAGGGCTTGGTAACAGAGATTGTCTATGGAACGGTAGCTCGTAAACTGACTCTGGAATGGTACCTGTCCCACTTTATCGAAGACCGGGATAAGCTAGATAACTGGCTCTATATCCTGCTCCTTCTGAGCGCCTACCAACTTCGGTATCTGGATAAGATTCCTAATCACGCTGTAGTCAATGAAGCGGTAGAACTAGCCAAAGCGCGTAAAAAAGGCAGTGAAAAGCTAGTCAATGCTGTTCTTCGTCGTATCTTGCGAGAAGGTTGGCCAGACATTGCAACTATCAAACGCAAAAATAAGCGTGATTCCATTGCCTATTCTCTCCCAGTTTGGCTAGTGTCTAAGCTCAAGGAAGAATACGGTGAAGAGCGAGCGCAAGCCATCTTTGAAAGTCTCTTGGTGCGAAACAAGGCCAGTATTCGGGTGACCGACTTGAGCCGAAAAGAGGAAATCAAAGCTTTGTTAGAGGCGGCTGATTCCCCTTTGGCAGCCACTGGTCTGGTCAAGGAGCAAGGTCACTTTGCAGGACATGATTTGTTCGCAGAAGGGGCCATTACCATCCAAGATGAGTCCAGTCAATTGGTTGCTCCGACCCTTCGTCTACAAGGTGATGAGCAGGTGCTTGATGCCTGTGCCGCTCCTGGTGGGAAAACAGCCCATATGGCTTCTTACCTCACATCCGGTAAGGTTACAGCTTTAGACCTTTACGATCACAAGTTGGACTTGATCCAAGAAAATGCCCAACGTCTGGGTGTGGCAGATCGAGTACAAACACAAAAATTGGACGCCAGAAAAGTTTATGAGTTTTTTGGGAAGGACTCGTTTGACAAGATTCTAGTAGATGCCCCTTGTTCTGGAATTGGTCTTTTGCGCCGCAAACCAGATATCAAATATAATAAAGAAACGGCGGATTTCGCATCATTACAGCAAATTCAGCTGGAAATACTAGGTAGTGTTTGTCAAACCTTACGAAAAGGTGGTATAATAACGTATAGTACCTGTACTATCGTCTCAGAGGAGAACTTTCACGTCGTTGAGGCATTTTTAGAAAGTCACCCCGAGTTTGAGCAGGTTAAACTAGAACATGAATGCAAGGATATTTTGAAGGACGGCTGTATCTTGATCACTCCTGAATTGTACGGAAGTGATGGATTCTTTATCAGCCAATTCCGCAAGATATCTGATTAGGAAGGAACTGACACAATGGAAATAGCATTATTAACAGATGTTGGTCAGAAACGAACAAATAACCAAGACTATGTCAATCACTTTGTCAACCGAGCAGGGCGCACCATGATCCTCTTGGCTGATGGGATGGGAGGACACCGTGCAGGCAATATCGCTAGTGAGATGGCGGTGACAGATCTGGGCGTGGCTTGGGTTGATACCCAAATCGACACCGTCAATGAGATCCGTGAATGGTTTGCCCACTATCTGGAACTTGAAAATCAAAAAATTCATCAGATGGGGAAAGATGAAGCCTATAAGGGGATGGGAACAACGCTTGAAGCAGTAGCCATTATTGGAAATCAAGCTATTTATGCCCATATTGGTGATTCTCGTATCGGTTTGATCCGTGGTGAAGATTATCGCCAGCTCACAAGTGATCATTCTTTGGTTAATGCTCTGCTAAAGGCTGGTCAGCTAACTCCAGAGGAGGCAGAAATTCATCCGCAGAAAAATATCATTACCCAATCCATTGGGCAAAAAGATGAAATTCAACCAGATTTTGGCATGGTCAGCCTAGAGCCAGGAGACTACCTCTTGCTCAACAGTGACGGCTTGACCAATATGATCTCAGGAAGCGATATCTACGATATTGTAACGAGTGATATTTCCTTGGCAGACAAGGCGGCAACTTTGATTCGTTTTGCAAACAATGCAGGAGGCTTAGATAATATCACGGTTGCCCTTGTTCACATGAATGAGGAGGAAGTAGAATGATCCAGATCGGCAAGATTTTTGCCGGACGATATCGGATTGTCAAACAGATTGGTCGAGGAGGCATGGCGGATGTTTACTTGGCCAAGGATTTGATCCTAGACGGGGAAGAAGTGGCGGTTAAGGTCCTGAGGACTAACTATCAGACAGATCCGATTGCTGTGGCACGTTTTCAACGTGAAGCGAGAGCCATGGCGGATCTGGATCATCCCCATATCGTTCGAATAACAGATATCGGTGAGGAAGACGGTCAGCAGTATCTAGCTATGGAGTATGTAGCAGGGCTTGACCTCAAACGTTATATCAAAGAACACTCCCCTCTCTCAAATGAAGAAGCCGTCCGTATTATGGGACAGATTCTCTTGGCGATGCGTCTGGCGCATACGAGAGGGATTATCCACCGAGATTTGAAACCTCAAAATATCCTCTTGACACCAGATGGAACTGCCAAAGTTACAGACTTTGGGATTGCCGTGGCTTTTGCAGAGACCAGTTTGACACAGACCAACTCCATGCTCGGTTCAGTCCACTATCTCTCACCTGAGCAGGCCCGTGGTTCTAAGGCAACTGTGCAGAGTGACATCTATGCTATGGGGATTATTTTCTATGAAATGTTGACTGGACATATCCCTTATGATGGGGATAGTGCAGTGACTATTGCCCTCCAGCATTTCCAAAAACCACTTCCATCTGTTATTGCTGAGAATCCAGCAGTACCACAAGCTTTGGAAAATGTCGTTATCAAGGCAACGGCCAAGAAATTGACAGATCGCTATCAGTCTGTATCAGAAATGTATGTGGACTTGTCGAGTTGTTTGTCTCACAATCGTAGGAGAGAACCAAAGCTAGTCTTCGATGAGGCAAGCAAGGTTGATACCAAGACCTTGCCTAAAGTTCCACAAAGCACTCTAACCTCTATTCCGAAGGCTAAGCCACAATTAGAGCGACCTCAATCAAAAGAGCAGACTCAGCAGGTGGTAGATGAAGCACCAGTACTAAAACCAGCTAAAAAACGGAAGTTTAAAGCTCGCTACATGATTTTACTGGCCAGTGCCTTGCTAGTTGCAGCCTCTTTGATTTGGATCTTCTCCCGAACTCCGGCGACTATTGCTATTCCAAATGTATCGGGACAGACAGTTGCTGAAGCTAAAGAAACACTGAAGAAAGCTAATTTTGAAGTAGGTGAAGAAAAAACAGAGGCCAGTGAGACAGTAGCCGAAGGTCGCGTCATTCGAACAGACCCAGAAGCTGGAAGTGGTCGAAAAGAAGGAAGCAAAGTAAATCTAATCGTTTCATCAGGTAAGCAATCCTTCCAACTAAGTAACTATGTAGGACGTAAGTCCTCGGATGTTGTCGCAGAGCTCAAAGGGAAAAAGGTTCCAGAAAATCTTATCAAGGTTGAGGAAGAGGAATCTAGCGAAAGCGATCCAGGAACAGTCATTAGGCAAACCCCAGCTGCAGGAAGTACTTACGATCTCACGAAAGCCAGCACGATTACCTTAACAGTTGCTAAGAAGGTGACCAGCGTTTCGATGCCAAGTTACATTGGTTCAAGTCTCGAATTTACTAAGAACAATTTGACTCAGATTGTTGGTGTAAAAGAGGCCAATATCGAAGTTGTGGAAGTATCAACTGCTCCTGAAGGAACTACTGCAGGAACAGTTGTTAGTCAGGACCCTAAACCTGGAGAAAAGGTAGATCTCAATAAAACACGTGTTAAGATTTCTATTTATAAACCAAAACCACTTCCTTCTTCATCAAGTTCGTCTCAACACAGAAATCCAGGAACAGACACGACGCCTTCACAGAGTAACAATCAAGGTAGCAACCCTACAACGGATTCTTCAGATGGCAGTAGAACGTCAAGTAATGAACGAAATTAACCCAATCTTTGTCATGATTTCATGACAAAGATTTTTTTTCATGAACTTTTGTGATAGAATAAAGGGAGTAGAAAATAGGAGTAGAAAATGGACGAATCAAAAGAGTTAAATGCTGTCATTGATGTGATTATGCTAGCTGGAACCATTCTCCTGAAAAGTGGTTCGGAGATTCATCGGGTTGAGGACACCATGATTCGCATTGCCCATTCACAGGGAATAGTGGATTGCAATGTTCTTGCCATGCCTGCAGCTATTTTCTTTTCGATTGAAAACACCAATATTTCTCGGATGAAACGGGTGACGTCATCCTCCTATAACATCGAAAAAGTCTGTGATGTCAACCAAGTATCACGAGAACTTGTGGGTGGCCAGATTGATCTTTCTACAGCTTTTAAAAAGCTGAAGGAAATCAGAAATCAAGCTCTTCCTTATAGCAAGCTCCAAGTGACTGTAGCAGCAACCCTCAGTGCTCCTTTCTTCTCGATTATGTTTGGCGGCAATGTCTATGATGCTTTTGGAGCAGGCGTTGCGACCTTGTTTGGTTTTGCTTTCTCTCTCTATGTCGAGAAGTTTATCCGAATTCCTTTTGTAACAGCTTTTGCGGGTGCCTTTGTTTTTGGCTTGATTGCCCAGTTCTGGGCTCGCTATACTGGATTTCCTTCGACTGCAGACCTAATCATAGCAGGAGCCGTCATGCCCTTTGTTCCAGGGATTGCTCTGACAAATGCGGTTCGAGATATCATGACCAATCATATCAACTCTGGTATGAGCAAGATGTTTGAATCTCTGCTCATTACCCTCGCTCTAGGGGCTGGCACTTCTGTCGCCCTGGTTTTGATGACATAAGATGACTCTAACAAGTATTTTACTCCAAGCGGTGGCGAGTTTGCTCGCCATTATCAACTTTCTCATCGTACTGAATGTCCAACGCTCCATGCTTCTGCCTGGTGGGGTTTTGGGAATGGGCGTTTGGCTCCTCTATCTCTTACTCAAAGAACCAACCAATGTCATCGTTGCGACCTTTATCGCGGCTGTGGTAGGTTCTTGTATCAGCCAGATTTTAAGTATTCTCTACAAGACACCAGCAGTGGTCTTTGTCTTGGCTATTCTTGCCCCCTTGGTGCCAGGTTATCTTTCCTATCGGACGACTGCTTTTTTTGTAACAGGTGATTACAGTCATGCTCTTGCCAGCGCGACCTTGGTGGTTATGTTGGCTCTGGTCATTTCTATCGGGATGGCTAGTGGAACGGTGATTTTAAAGCTCTATTACTATATCCGAAAACAACGAGGAATCTCCTCCTAAGGCTGTCAAAGAAAAAGACTTGATTTGGTGAATCAAGTCTTTTTTCTCTCTTTTGCCCCTATTTGTGATAAAATAGAATGAAACGATTTTTTACAATGAATGAAAAAACAGAGGTAAATATGACAATCGGTATTGATAAGATTGGTTTTGCGACCAGTCAATATGTCTTGAAATTACAAGACCTAGCAGAAGCGAGGGGAGTTGACCCCGAAAAATTTAGCAAGGGACTCTTGTTAAATGAAATTAGTATTGCGCCACTGACTGAGGACATTGTTACCTTGGCTGCTAGTGCCAGCAACTCTATCCTCACAGATAAAGAAAAAGAAGAAATCGACATGGTCATCGTGGCGACCGAGTCAGGGATTGACCAGAGTAAGGCAGCGGCAGTCTTTGTTCATGGCCTATTAGGCATTCAGCCTTTCGCCCGTAGCTTTGAAATCAAAGAAGCCTGCTATGGAGCAACAGCTGCCCTCCATTATGCTAAATTGCATGTGGAAAATTCTCCAGAATCTAAGGTTTTGGTCATTGCCAGTGATATTGCCAAGTATGGTGTCGGAACTCCGGGCGAACCAACTCAGGGTGCTGGAAGTGTGGCGATGTTGATCACCCAAAATCCGCGTATCATGGCCTTTAACAATGATAACGTTGCTCAAACACGAGACATCATGGATTTCTGGCGTCCGAACTATTCAAGCACTCCTTATGTAAACGGCATGTACTCGACCCAACAGTATCTTGATTGCCTGACAACGACTTGGGATGAATACAAGAAACGCTATGATTGGACTATGGATGACTTTGCGGCTATCTGCTTCCATTTGCCTTATCCTAAGTTGGCCCTAAAAGGCTTGCGCAAGATGATGGACAAAACTTTGTCTAAAGAAAAACAGGATAGTTTGCAAGAAAACTTTGATAAGTCCATTCTCTATAGTCAGATGATTGGGAATATCTACACAGGTTCCCTCTTCCTCGGGCTCCTTTCTCTTTTGGAAAATGCAGAGAATTTGAAGGCTGGAGATAAAATTGCCCTCTACAGTTACGGAAGTGGAGCGGTTTCAGAGTTCTTTAGTGGTGAATTGGTCGAAGGCTATGAGGCTTACCTTGATAAGGATCGCTTGAACAAACTCAAACAACGTACAGCATTGTCTGTTGCAGACTATGAAAAAGTCTTCTTCGAAGAGGTGCAGTTGGATGAATCTGGTTCAGCCCAATTTGCAGGCTATGAACATCAAGACTATGCCTTGGTTGAAATTGTCGACCACCAACGCCGTTATAGCAAGGTTGAAAAATAATGAAGAGAAGTTGGAATGGATTTTCTAAAAAGTCATACCATGAGCGCCTTGAGTTACTGAAAGCTCAGGCGCTCCTTAGTCCTGAAAAGCAAACCAGTCTGGAGCAGGATGAACAAATCAGCTTGGCAGTTGCAGATCAGCTGAGTGAGAATGTAGTGGGAACTTTTTCTCTGCCTTATTCTATCATTCCAGAGCTTTTGGTGAACGGTCAGGACTACACAGTTCCCTATGTGACAGAAGAACCCTCAGTGGTTGCTGCGGCCAGCTATGCAAGTAAAATCATCAAGCGAGCAGGTGGCTTTACTGCTCAAGTACATGAGCGCCAGATGATTGGTCAGGTAGCCATTTATCAAGTTGCTAATCCTGAACAAGCGCAAGAGAAGATTGCCAGCAAGAAAGCGGAGCTCTTAGAACTTGCCAATCAAGCCTATCCGTCCATCGTTAAACGTGGTGGCGGGGCGCGTGATTTGCATGTAGAGCAGATCAAAGGTGAAACAGACTTTCTCGTTGTTTATCTCCATGTCGATACTCAGGAAGCCATGGGAGCCAATATGCTTAACACCATGCTGGAAGCCTTGAAACCAGTCTTAGAAGAACTCAGTCAGGGACAGAGTCTTATGGGAATTTTGTCCAACTACGCGACCGATTCTCTGGTGACTGCAAGCTGTCGTATCGCCTTTCGCTACTTGAGTCCCCAAAGGGACCAAGGACGAGAAATTGCGGAGAAAATAGCTTTGGCTAGCCAGTTTGCACAGGCTGATCCCTACCGAGCAGCTACTCACAATAAAGGGATTTTTAATGGTATTGATGCCATTTTGATTGCCACTGGTAATGACTGGCGTGCCATCGAAGCTGGGGCCCATGCCTTTGCCAGTCGAGATGGACGCTATCAAGGTCTTAGTCAATGGACACTGGACATGGAAAGAGAAGAATTGGTCGGTGAGATGACCCTACCCATGCCGGTAGCGACCAAGGGTGGCTCAATCGGTCTCAACCCGCGTGTAGCCCTCAGTCATGAACTACTGGGAAATCCTTCTGCCAAAGAATTAGCTCAGATTATCGTGTCTATCGGTCTCGCCCAAAACTTTGCGGCCCTCAAAGCCTTGGTAAGTACGGGCATCCAGCAAGGCCACATGAAATTGCAGGCCAAATCCTTAGCTCTCCTAGCAGGTGCTAGTGAGTCTGAAGTTGCTCTTCTCGTTGAGCGCCTCATCGCAGATAAAACCTTTAACTTAGAGACAGCCCAGCGTTATCTCGAAAACTTAAGATCATAAAAAACTCAGACAAATCAGTCTGAGTTTTCTTGTGCTTATAGTCAATGAAAATCAAAAAGAAGACTAGGAAGCTAGCTGCAGGCTGCTCAAAGCACTGCTTTGAGGTTGTAGATAAGACTGACGAAGTCAGTTACATATATCTACGGTAAGGCGACGCTGACGCGGTTTGAAGAGATTTGCGAAGAGTATTAAATACTTTTTCCTGGTAATAGGGTGACTGGTAAGAAATAACCAGTTGTCGCGACTTCCTTACCTTCAATCTTCTGCAGGAGAAGATCGACAGTGAGGTGGGCAATCTCTTTTAGAGGCTGCTTAATCGTTGTCAAATGAGGATAGTAGTTTTCGATAAAGTAAGTCCCATCATAGCCGATGACCTTGAGCTCATCAGGAACAGAGATACCTAGCTCCTGAGCGATTTTGATAACCAAAATGGCTGTCAAATCATCTGAAGCAAAGATAGCGTCTGGTTTCTGATGGGTCAAGATATTCTTGATTTCCATTTCTTTTCGGACGGGAGAAAAGTCGCTCGAAACATTGATAATAGGTGCTTTAGGGAGAACAGAGGCAAAACCAGCATGGCGCAGTCCAGTAGGTGAGTTGGAATTATCATTTCCTGTAATCATGATGATAGACTGAGCTCCTGTCTTGACCAAGGTTTGGGCTGCGAGAACCCCGCCACCATAGTTATCAGAGGAGACGACAGGGATGTCTGGAGACAAGTTTCGGTCAAAGGAAATAATCGGTGCTGTCACACGATTGTAGTCCTTGATTCCTAGATTATGACTTCCAGAAATGATACCGTCGACCTGATTGGCCTCCAGCATTTCAATGTACTCCCGTTCTTTTTCAGAGTCATGCTCGCTATTACAGATGATGGTTTTATACCCATTCTTGAAGAGTTGGTGTTCCAACTTATCAATCAATTCTGCATAAAAGACATGACTGATGTTTGGAAAAATGAGTCCAATCAACTTGGCAGATTTTCCTTGGAGGCTACGAGCTAAATTGTTGGGCTTGTAGCCTAGCTCTCGCATGGCTTCATTAACCTTTTGAATGGTTTTCTCAGATAGATAACCCTTTTTATTGATAACTCGAGAGACGGTAGTGGGGCTGACGCCTGCAAGTTTTGCGACATCAGTTAGTTTTGCGACCATAATCTAATTCATAGTAGGTTCCGGTTGGCTTTCCAGACTTGATCAGGATACCATTTTGATTGGCATGAGGAAAGACGCGACCAGAAAATACTTTTTCTCCTTTATTGATGAAAATTTCAAAGACTGAGTTGTCGATGAAGATGTTAGCAGTAGTAGCTTGCTTGTCTATTGGGCAAGAGCGAGTGCTTCCAAATTCTTGGGCATACTGTTCTCCAGCCTGGCTACGATCCACTGTAACTTGACCATTCACAAGGTCAAAGTTGATGGAAAGCCCCTTGCCTTCTTTATCAGCAAGTAAGACAATCTCGCTCTGGCTATTGGCTTCCAAGTTGAGCTCGAGTTCATAGGTGTTCTTGGTTTGAGCACGATTTGAAAAGGGTTCTTCAGAGACACGAAGTTCTTTGATAGCTGCGACAGGGTATTGGTAGAGTTTCCCATCTTTGATAGTGAGTTCCTTGACCAATGAAAAGGTTCCTTGGTGGTCAAATCGATCAGATGGGTAGGCTACATCTGGTAGCCCAAGCCAGCTAACTGCTAGAGCGCGTCCGTCTGGAGCGTTAAAAGCTTGAGTTGCATAGGCTTCAAAACCGTAGTCTAGATTTTGCAATGGAGACACATCTACCATTTGCGCCTTTTCAGGATCAAAGGATGCACCGATTTTGTACATGTTTGGATAGATATTGTCATAGTCTAGAACACTCTTATCCAATCCCTGTGGGCAGTAGAGAAGGATAGGTTGTTCCCCTACAAAGACCAAGTTTGGACATTCCATCATATAGGCAGTGCGGTCATTGGCAAAGTCAAGATTGCCAACCTCTTGCCAGCTGGTGTAGTCATTGTCCACAGCCTTGTAGAGACGGACGAAGCCTTTTTTATCCAAATCCTGTCCACCGACGATAGCATAGTATTGACCTTTGAAGTTAAAAATTTGCGGGTCGCGGAAGTGGTCAGTAGAGTCAGATGGTTGGCCAATCAAGATCTTGTCAATTTTCGTAATCTTACCATCTTTATCTATCAAAGCACCAATCTGGTATGGGTGACGAATCCAATTTTCATCACGGACATTTCCTGTATAAAACAAGAACAAGTTATCGCCAAATTGCATGGCAGAACCAGAGTAGGCACCGTGGCTATCTAATGGAGTATCAGGCAAAACTTTGACTCCAGTTTCTCTAAAGTGAACCAAATCATCACTTTCTAGCTGTGCCCAAGATTTTAAACCGTGGGCTGCACCAAAGGGGAAGTTCTGGTAAAAGAGAATCCACTTGCCATCAAAGTAAGAAAAGCCATTTGGGTCGTTGAGAAGTCCTGTTTTTGGCTCAACATGGTAATGAGTATGCCATGGAGATTGTGCCATCTTTTCCTTTATATGTTGAATTTCTTCTTGCGTCCAATCTTCATAGGGTCTATAACGACGCTCGGTTGTCCATTCCATTTTATCTTTCCTCCTAAAGTTCTACTATCTTAATAGTAAACGTTTTCGGTAAAAAAAGCAAGTCTTTTATGTTAAAAAAGAGGAAAAAATGTCAAACGATTGCCATAAATTAAGCGAAAGAAATCGAGTAAATTTTCACGAAAAAATGAAAGAAAATGAAAAACAAAAGCTTTGAACCCTCTAATTTAAGGATATTTTTATAAGTAAATAGAAGAACTCAATCAAAAACTATCATAAATGGATATAAATAAGAGAAGGATAATAAAAATTTCTGCAAAACGCTTGACATATTTTAGAAACATGATAAAATAATAGTCGTAGGGCGAATAAAATCGCTTTCAAATAAGAACAAAATTTTTATAAGGAGATTATTGCAAATGAACAATCAGGATATTGCAAAAAAGGTCATCGAAGCCCTTGGCGGACGTGAAAATGTCAACAGTGTAGCCCACTGTGCGACTCGTCTACGTGTCATGGTCAAAGATGAAGGGAAAATCAAGAAGGAAGTGATTGAGAACTTGGATAAAGTTCAAGGAGCTTTCTTTAACTCAGGCCAATACCAAATCATCTTTGGGACTGGTACAGTAAACAAGATGTACGACGAAGTGGTTGCACTTGGTTTGCCAACATCTTCTAAAGAAGACATGAAAGCAGAAGCTGCTAAACAAGGGAACTGGTTCCAACGTGCCATCCGTACTTTCGGTGACGTCTTTGTACCAATCATCCCAGTTATCGTAGCAACTGGTCTCTTCATGGGTGTTCGTGGTCTCTTGAATGCTCTCGGAATGACTCTTCCAGAAGATGTTACCATTTACAGCCAAATCCTCACAGATACAGCCTTCATCATCTTGCCAGGTTTGGTTGTATGGTCTACCTTCCGCGTATTCGGTGGAAATCCAGCCGTTGGTATCGTCCTTGGTATGATGCTGGTTTCTGGTTCGCTTCCAAACGCTTGGGCAGTAGCATCAGGTGGTGAAGTAACAGCTATGAACTTCTTTGGCTTCATTCCTGTTGTTGGTTTGCAAGGTTCCGTTCTTCCCGCCTTCATCATTGGGGTGGTCGGAGCCAAGTTTGAAAAAGCACTCCGCAAAGTGGTTCCAGATGTCTTGGATCTCTTGGTGACACCATTCGTGACACTTTTGGTTATGTCTATCCTTGGACTCTTTGTCATCGGACCAGTCTTCCACGTTGTTGAAAACTACATTCTTCTCGGAACAAAAGCGATTCTTGGCTTGCCATTTGGTCTCGGTGGTTTGGTCATCGGTGGGGTTCACCAATTGATCGTCGTATCAGGTGTGCACCACATCTTCAACTTGCTTGAAGTACAATTGCTTGCTGCTGACCATGTGAATCCATTCAACGCTATCATCACTGCAGCAATGACAGCTCAAGGGGCTGCAACTGTTGCCGTTGGTGTCAAAACTAAAAATCCTAAACTGAAAACACTTGCTTTCCCAGCTGCTCTTTCTGCCTTCCTCGGTATTACAGAGCCTGCTATCTTCGGGGTAAACTTGCGTTTCCGTAAACCATTCTTCCTTTCATTGATCGCTGGTGCTATCGGTGGTGGATTGGCTTCAATCCTTGGACTTGCTGGTACTGGTAATGGTATCACCATCATCCCTGGTACAATGCTTTACGTTGGGAATGGTCAATTGCTCCAATACCTTCTTATGGTAGCTGTATCATTCGTTCTTGGTTTTGCTCTTACTTACATGTTTGGTTACGAGGACGAAGCAGAAGTTGCTACTGAAGTGGCGACAGAGCGCTTGGTCCAAGAAGAAACAACTGGCAACATTCCACTACCTCCTCAAAACGAAACAATCCAAACTCCTATCGTTGGTGACGTAGTTGCTCTTGAGAATGTTGATGACCCAGTCTTTTCAAGTGGTGCAATGGGACAAGGAATCGCTGTAAAACCTAGCCAAGGTGTGGTTTACGCACCATCTGATGCAGAAGTATCTATCGCATTTCCAACAGGTCACGCCTTTGGTTTGAAGACAGCTAAGGGAGCTGAAATCTTGATCCACGTTGGTATCGACACTGTATCTATGAACGGCGAAGGCTTTGAAGCAAAAGTTGCTCAAGGCGACAAGGTCAAAGCTGGAGACGTTCTTGGAACCTTTGACTCAAACAAAATCGCTGCCGCAGGTCTTGATGACACAACAATGGTTATCGTAACCAACACAGCAGACTACGCTTCTGTGACACCAGTCGCAAGCGGTTCAGTTGTTAAGGGTGATGCCGTTATTGAAGTGAAAATCTAATCAATCCTCTCTAAGGTGAAAACGAACAAATGATATGTTTGTTCGTTTTTATTAGATAGTAAGATTTACAGAGGAAAAACTAAAATATAGAGAAAAGTAACTTTTTGAAGTATGCTATAATAAAGAAAATAAAAACAAGAGGTTTATCATGACAAAATTATACGGAAGCTTAGAAGCAGGCGGTACAAAGTTTGTCTGTGCTGTCGGAGATGAAAATTTTAACATTGTAGAAAAAACACAATTTCCTACAACAACTCCTATCGAGACCCTCGATAAAACCATCGAGTTCTTTTCAAAATTCGATAATCTTGCAGGTCTTGCTGTCGGATCGTTTGGCCCTATCGATATCGACAAAAATTCAAAAACCTATGGCTTTATCACAACGACTCCAAAACCTCACTGGGCAAATGTAGACCTACTTGGTGCCCTTCGTCGTGCCCTAAATGTGCCCATGTATTTCACCACAGACGTAAACAGCTCTGCCTATGGTGAAGTGGTTGCTCGTAACAATGCTGGTGGCCGTATCGAAAACTTGGTCTACTACACGATCGGTACAGGGATCGGTGCAGGTGTTATCCAACGTGGAGAGTTTATCGGTGGTGTGGGTCACCCTGAAATGGGGCACTACTATGTGGCCAAACACCCAATGGATATTGAAAAAGAATTCAACGGTGTTTGTCCATTCCACAAAGGCTGTTTGGAAGGCTTTGCGGCTGGACCAAGTTTGGAAGCCCGTACAGGTATTCGTGGTGAAAACATCGAACTCAACAGTTCTGTCTGGGACGTTCAAGCCTACTATATCGCTCAAGCTGCAGTCAACGCTACTGTTACTTTCCGTCCAGATGTCATCGTCTTTGGTGGTGGGGTCATGGCCCAACAACACATGCTGGACCGTGTGCGTGAGAAATTCACAGCTCTCCTCAACGGCTACCTACCAGTACCAGATGTGCGTGACTACATCGTGACTCCAGCAGTTGCTGGAAATGGTTCTGCCACACTTGGGAACTTTGTCCTTGCTAAGAGTGTCGCAAAATAAAACAAAAAAACATCCGCTTGGGAAACCAAACGGATTTTTCTATTCTCAAAACATCTGCCAGAAGAAATCAATAATATAGGTCAAACCATAAGTATAAACCACTAGGGTAAAGGGCTTGGTCAACACGATGATAATCATATAGCGTTTGAAGGTCATCTTGGTGAGGGCAGCCAGCATACAGAGAAAGTCAGCTGGACTGACAGGCCAGATCATCATAAAGATAAAGAACCGCTCGAAACGATTGCCCTTATCTAGCCAGCCGATGTATTTGTCATAAGTGCGCTTGCTGACGACCGACTGGACAAAGGCAGCTCCGTAGAGGCGCACGAGGTAAAAGATAATGGCACAGCCAATCACGATGCCGATATAGTTATAGATAGTTCCGATGATGTGGCCGTAAATAAAGACCCCAGCCACTGAGGTCAAAGCTCCCGGAATGATCGGAACGACGGTTTGTAGAATCTGTAAAAAGATAAAGAGTGGTGGCCCCCAAACCCCAGCTTGCTGGATAAAGGCCGATAGGGTTTCCTTGGACTGTAACACTCCTGCCTGATAGGCCCAAATACAGAAAATCAAGGTGCCGACTCCCCCGACGATAGATGAGATATTGATGACTTGCTGTAGAAGGGGAGAAACAGCTTTCATTTGCTTATGCTGTGACATAGAAACTCCTTATAGATAGTATATGGTTCTACTATACCATATTTTTCTTATAAAGACTAATTTGATTCCTTATCTTGCTTTTTATATAAGTGTGGTACAATTAAAGGAGTAAGTCAAGAGATATAACGGTGAAAGAAATGTTAGATTTAAAATTTAAAGGAAGATGGAGAAAGTACCAAAAGGAAGTCTTAGATCGTTTTCAGAACTATCAAACAGATGGTCATGTTCACCTAGTGGCGGCACCAGGGTCCGGCAAGACCACCATTGGTATCGAGCTGATCGCTCGTTTTGGCAACCCAGCCCTTGTCTTGGTTCCAACTGTCACCATTCGTGAACAATGGGTGGACAGGATTCAAACAGCCTTTTTAGAGAACGAACAGAAGATTTCAGATCTCGTTTCCCAAAACTTAAAGGAGATGAAGGCACTAACGATTGTGACCTATCAGGCTTTTCATAGCGCCATGAATCAATTGCCAACACAAGAAGATAGCGAAGTAGAGGATTTTGTGGGGTTTGATTTGCTTGCAAGTCTAAGAGCTCAGAAAGTTGCTACTCTTTGCTTGGACGAATGCCACCACCTGCGCAATGAATGGTGGAAAAGTCTGGAAGCCTTTCGCAAGCAGTATGAACAGCTGCAAGTCATCTCCCTGACAGCGACACCACCTTATGACAGCGAGCCAGAACTCTGGGAACGCTATATCCGTATGTGTGGGGAAATTGACCAAGAAATCACGGTACCTGAACTAGTCAAGGAAGACACCCTCTGTCCTCATCAGGATTTTGTCTATATCTGTTCACCAACAGCTGAAGAGTCGGAACACATCATGCTGTTTGAAGATAGAAAGTGGGAGTATATCCATCAGCTTTTGGTCAATCCTGACTTTCAAGCTCTAGTGTCAGATTCAAAGGTACTCAAAGGAGACATTTCATCCGATGTTCTACTAGAAGACCCTAAGTACTTGTCGGCTATTTTAATCTTTATGCATTCTCAAGGCTTGACCATTCCTGACTCTTTAGAGAATCTTTTGGGGGCGAAACGTCTGCCTCAGGTGAATTCCTACTGGCTCGAGCTGTTGTTGCAGAGCGTTCTCTATCAAACTCCAGATTGGTACGAGGATTCAAATGGATTTAGGGAAAAGTTAGAATCGGAGTTGAAAGCACGTGGTTTAATCGAACAGCGACAGGTTTTTCTAGTCAAGTCCAAGTCTAGGGACAAGATTTTAAATCAGTCTTTGGGGAAGTTGTCTGCCATTGCCGATATCTTCTTGACAGAGTATGAGAGTCTAGGTCAGGAACTGAGACAGTTAGTACTAGCTGACTATATTCGCAAGGATTTTGCCACCTATCTGGGAGATAATCAGGCAACCATTCCTCAGTTGGGAGTTCTTCCTTATTTTGAAAGTATTCGTCGGAAAGTTCAGGAGCATGAGATACCTGTATCTTTGGCTGTTTTGTCAGGGAGTGTCGTTATTCTTCCGACCAATGTGGCAACAGAGTTGAAGGAACTCTTGCCTCAGGTTCATCTTAGTTTTTCGTCTATTGGTCAGTTAGACCAAGAAGATTATGTACTGGTGGGATTCCCTAGTACGGCTAAGGGTATTGTAGCGGCGGTGACGGAACTTTTCCAACGCGGTCGGATCCAAATCCTAGTTGGAACCAAATCTCTCCTTGGAGAGGGTTGGGATGCCCCTTGTGTCAATTCCCTAATTCTTGGAAGTTTTGTGGGGAGCTTTATGCTGAGTAATCAGATGCGTGGACGTGCCATTCGTACCTGGCAAGGACATCCAGAAAAGACTAGCAATATCTGGCACCTGGTCGCTGTTGAGCCTATCCGCATCCTCCCACTTCCCGGTGAAAAAGAGGAACAAGACCTAAATACTAACCAGGATCTTCAAACCCTATCGCGTCGTATGGAACATTTTCTTGGACTGGCCTATAATCAGGAGACTATTGAGACTGGTTTGGATCGCTTGGAGTTTCCAAAGCCCCCCTTTAGGAAAAAGCAAATCAGCGAGTATAATGAGCGAGTTAAGAGTCTCTCCAAGGATCGAGCAGGCTTGCGCAAAAAATGGCAAGATGCTCTTGTCGTAGCGGATCAGTTCGAGATAGTTACAGAAGTCGCAACCCAAAAACAGAAGATCCCAGTCATGCTCTTGCTTGATGCATTAAAATGGGTTCGCATGTCATTGCTCTTGTTAGCAGTGGATTTGTTGGTCTTGCTATTTAGACTGAGACTGATTGGTGTTTGGTGGCTTACGGCAGCCTGTCTCCTCTTTCTAGCTTTTGCTACATCACGCTATCTCTTCTATAAAAGCCCCTATAGGCGTATGCAATTCCTTGGTGAGCAGATCCGAAAGGCTCTGCTAGATTCGGGGCATCTAATAGACGATCAATCCCGTGTTCAGGTAGAGGAGGATAAGGAAAATTATATGGTTTTCACCTATCTCAAGGGAGGAAGCATGAGGGACAAGGAGCTGTTTGCACAGACTGTGGGGGAGTTCCTTACACCAGTGGACAATCAGCGCTATCTATTGAAGGCAGAGAAAGTCCGACAAGGTCAGTCACCTTACTATGTCGTGCCTAGTCTTTTTGACAAGCGCAAGGAAGATACACAGAAATTCCTCGACTTTCTGACGCCAACTATTGGACGTTATTACCTGATCTACACACGAACAGAGGCCGGACGGAAAATCCTTCTAGAAGCTCGTATCAAAGCTCTCTCCAATAAAAACGACCGTACCTTGACTAAGAAGAAGGTTAAAAGCCGATTGGAGTAGGAGAAGTAAAATATTACCCCTCTAGAAAATAAAAAAGCAAAGGGAGAAAATATGGCAGATACAATTTTAATTTTAGGTAATGGCTTTGATATTGCAATGGGGCGAAAAACAAAGTATACCGATTTTATTGACTTTGAAAAACAATTATTTTCTAATCCAGATGAGGGGTTACTGGAGTTTCTAAAAGTTAAAAATATAAGGATTGAGAAATACAGAGATAATTTGTATTTGAAATTTATTAATGATAACAAGGATAAACTTGGAGAAAATTGGTCTAACCTTGAAATCATGATTTCTCAACTTGCAGATGCAATACTGTTTTTTAAAGAAAATAGTAAAGTATTATCTGAATGTATTGGATCTGATTATTACCCTTATTTTAATGATGTTTTAGAAGATACAAATAATTACACCGCAAAACGTTATGTTGCAAAAGTATTCGAAGATGAAATTCTAGATGAAGAATTGGATAATTATAAAAAAGAACTTTTCATAGAGAACCTTAATGAGTTATTTCTTGATCAACTTGATTTACTAATTGAACTACTAGAAATCTATCTGTCGTATTTAGATTATATAGATTTTGAGATTCGAGGAATTGAAGCAAGACCAACAGCTTTGGATGCAATATGTTATTTATCACATACCTATGTTTTAAATTTTAATTATACCAATACTTCAGGATATCTATTTGGAACTTCTGATATGCTAACTCATTTTATACATGGCCGAATTGATTTAGAGAGAACTTTCGGTCGCATCAATACTATGGTCTTTGGAATAGAAGATAAAGAAAATGATGTTAACAGTGATTTAATTCCTTATCAGAAGTATTACCAAAGGGTCGTTAAAGAGACAGGAAATGAATTTGAAGAATTTTTCCAACCAAGGTACAGGGATTCAGATGAGGAAGTATCAATATTGATATCCAAAAATATAATTATTTTTGGTCACTCTGTTGATCCATTGGATAAAGAGATATTTCAAAAATGTTTTGAATTAGCAGAGAAAGGTGAGTATCTATATCGGTTTATTTTCACTTATTACGATGAATCAGCTAAACGTTCAATTATTAAGAATCTCGCAATCATCCTTGGGAAAGAAAAACTGATAGAGTTAACAGGGAAACGTAATGTTGTATTTGTTAAGAGTGATGATAAGGATGGTATGAAAGATGTTCTACTACCTTAATAAAATCAAAAAATAATTGAATTCATAGAGTACAATTATAAAATCATATTTTAAAAATAGTTTATATCCCACTCGTCCTCCCTAGGTCGAGTGGTTTTTCTTGAAATATGATAAAATAGAAAAGATAATACATTAATTAAGGAAAGTAAAAATGGCAAGTAAAGAAAATGCAGAACGCAAGGAGTTGCATCGTAAAATTTGGGCGATTGCGGACGATGTGCGTGGGGCTGTAGACGGTTGGGATTTTAAGCAATATATCCTAGGGATTCTTTTCTATCGCTTTATTTCAGAGCATATGGCCGACTATTTTGACCGTGCTGAGCATGAGGCTGGGGATTTAGAATTCCGTTATGCTGACTTAAGTGACCAAGAAGCTGAGCAAGATTTCAAACCAGGGACAGTTGAGGATAAGGGTTTCTTTATCCTTCCAAGTCAATTATTTGAAAATGTCGTCAAGAACGCTTCACAAAATGAAAATTTAAACGAAGAGTTGGCCAATATTTTTCAAGATATTGAAAAGTCAGCCATTGGCTTCAAATCAGAAGATGATATCAAAGGTTTGTTTGATAACTTGGATACACGAAGCAACATCCTTGGTGGAAGTGTTCCAGAAAAAAATAAACGCCTATCTGATATCCTTAACGGTATCAATAGCATTAACTTTGGAAACTTTGAGGAAAATGACATTGATGCCTTTGGAGATGCTTATGAGTTCTTGATTTCCAACTATGCAAGTAACGCAGGGAAAAGTGGTGGGGAATTTTTCACCCCTCAGACTGTTTCTAAATTGTTAGCTCGACTAGTCATGGTCGACAAGGACAAGATTAATAAGGTCTATGACCCAACATGTGGGTCGGGCTCACTCTTGTTACAGATGAAAAAACAATACGAAGACCATATCTTGGAGGATGGTTTCTTTGGTCAGGAAATCAATATGACCAACTATAACTTGGCTCGTATGAATATGTTCTTGCACAATATCAACTACAACAACTTTGACATTAAGCGAGGGGACACCCTTTTAAATCCTCAGCATTTGGAAGAAAAGCCTTTTGATGCTATCGTTTCTAACCCTCCGTATTCTGTAAAATGGGTGGGAGATGGAGACCCAACTCTGATAAACGATGACCGTTTTGCGCCAGCAGGGAAACTAGCTCCTAAGTCAAAAGCTGACTTTGCCTTTATCATGCATAGTCTCAACCACTTGTCCAATAAAGGTCGAGCAGCTATTGTTTGTTTTCCAGGTATTTTCTATCGTGGTGGTGCTGAAAAGACCATTCGTCAGTATCTAGTAGATAACAACTTTGTTGAAGCAGTGATTGCTCTTCCAGATAATCTCTTCTTTGGAACTTCTATCGCAACTACGATCTTGGTTTTGGCGAAGAATAAACTTGAAAATAAAACACTCTTTATTGATGCAAGTAAGGAATTCAAAAAAGAGACCAATAACAACGTTTTGACGGATAGCAATATCGAGCATATAGTTGAATTATTCTCTAATTATCAAAATGTTGACTATAAATCTGCTCTTGTTGAGAATGAGGTGATTGGTTCAGAGCAGGATTATAACCTGTCTGTTTCAACTTATGTTGAACAAGAAGATACTCGTGAGAAGATTGATATTGATGTGCTCAATAAAGAGATCGCAGAGACTGTTGCCAAGATTGGCCACTTGCGTGCAGAGATAGATAAGATTGTAGAGGAGCTTAGCCATGGCAAATGATGTGATTCTCTATAGAACAGATGACGGAGAGTCCGCTATTGAACTTCACTTGGATAATGGAACGGTCTGGCTGACCCAACAAGAACTAGCTGATCTCTTTCAGACTTCCAAGCAAAACATTAGTAAACATATCAAGGCTATCTTTGAAGATGGTGAGTTGGATGAAACAGTGGTTGTCAACTATCAGTTGACAACCACTCGTCACGGGGCAATGTCTGGGAAAACTCAGTCGAAAAAAGTCGCCTTTTATAATCTGGATATGATTTTAGCGATTGGCTACCGTGTGCGCTCCCCTCGTGGAATCCAGTTCAGACACTATGCTTCTACAGTCTTGAAAGAGTATCTGATCAAGGGCTTCGCTATGGATGATGAGCGCTTGAAAAACTTGGGTGGTGGCTCTTACTTTAAAGAACTCTTGGAAAGAATCCGAGACATTCGATCAAGCGAAAAAGTCTTTTACCGTCAGGTTTTAGATCTTTTCGCGACATCAAGTGACTACAATGCAAACTCACCAGAGGCAAAGAAATTCTTTGCGACGGTTCAAAACAAGATGCATTATGCCATTCACCACAACACTGCGAGTGAACTCATCTATAACCGTGTCGATAGCGAAAAGGAGTTTATGGGCTTGACCACTTTTAAGGGAGACCTTCCTACTCTATCTGAAGCAAAAGTTGCCAAGAACTATCTGACAGAGAAGGAACTCCGTGGGCTTAATCAGCTTGTATCAGGATATCTAGATTTTGCTGAAAGACAGGCAGAGCGAGAAGAGGTCATGACCATGGCAGACTGGGTGACTCACGTAGATCGTATCCTTCAGGCTACTGGCGAAGATTTGCTGGACAATAGTGGTTCTATTTCTCGTGAACAGATGAAGCAGAAGGTGGATAAGGAGTATAAGAGCTACCAAGCCAAGACCCTCAGTCAAGTTGAAAAAGATTATCTCAAGGAAATAAAAAGCATTGAAAATCTAGCCAAGGAAGGAGGGAAACCATGAATATCCTAGAAGAAATCCAAAACTGTCCCGTTGAGTGGAAAGAGTTAGGGGAAGTTAGTCATTTTTACGGTGGTTTAACTGGAAAAACAAAATCTGATTTTGAAAATGGAAATGCTAAGTATGTAACTTATAAAAATATTTTTAATAATATACAAGTTGAATTAAATATATTGGAGAATGTTCAGGTAGATGAAAATGAGAAGCAAAATTTTATAGAATACGGAGACGTGTTAATAACAGGTTCTTCAGAGAGCAAAGAAGAAGTTGGCATGTCTTCTGTAGTTACTTTTGTACCTGAGGAACCGATTTATCTAAATAGTTTTAGTTTTGGAATACGATTTAATGAAGATGTTGAACTTTTACCAGAATTTACTAAGTATTTGTTTAGAAGTATTGAATTCAGAAAACAGATTGAGAAAACTGCAAGTGGTGTAACTAGGTATAATATTTCTAAAGTAGCATTTAAGAAAATAAAGGTTCCGTTACTTCCTCAAAAAATTCAAGAAAAAATAGTGCAAATACTTGACAAAATGACCGATTATGTTACAGAATTGACCTCAGAATTGACCTCAGAATTGACCTCACGTAAAAAGCAATATTCTTTTTATCGGGATAAACTCTTATCATTTGAGGATGAAGTTTATCAGGTTGAGTGGAAGACTTTGGGAGAATTATTTGTTTTTAAGAATGGATTGAACAAAGGAAAAGAATTTTTTGGGAGTGGAACACCTATAGTTAATTATACTGATGTATACAGGAACAATAAAATATCAGCGAATGTTTTGAGAGGAAAAGTTAGAGTAAGTCCTGAGGAAAAAGAACGTTATGGTGTTCAAAGAGGGGATGTCTTTTTCACACGAACTTCTGAAACACAAGAAGAAATTGGAAAAACTTCCGTATTATTAGATGAAGTTAAAGACGGAGTTTTTAGTGGATTTGTTTTGAGAGCGAGACCGATTACGAAATTATTGCTTCCTGAATACTGTGCATATTGTTTTGAATCAACTACTTTTCGAAGGGATATTGTGCGGTATAGTGCTTATACAACCAGAGCTTTAACGAATGGTAGTGCACTTTCGAAATTAAAAATCCCAGTCCCTTCTCTCGAAATTCAGTCTCGTATTGTTCAAGTTCTAGACAACTTTGACAAGGTTTGTAATGACCTAAACATCGGACTACCCAAGGAGATTGAACTTCGTCAAAAACAGTATGAATATTTTAGAGAAAAACTCTTGACATTCGTCGCCGAAGGCGAGTACACTGAGAGTAGAGTAGAGGAGTGGGACAATTCCGCTCTTATCAGGCTATTACAGTGGGTATTTGGTCCAATTCGAGTGAAGGTGGGACAAGTTGTCAATTTACAACGCGGGAAACGTCTTGTGAGACAACAATTAGCTACTACAGGAAATTTTCCAGTTTATCAAAACAGTTTGACGCCCTTAGGATATTATACCGAATCAAACAGAGTGAAAAATTCTAGCTTTGTAATTTGTGCAGGTGCGGCTGGTGAAATTGGGTATAGCGCTATGGACTTTTGGGCAGCAGATGATGTCTACACATTAGAGACGTCAGATAATATTTCTGATAAATTTATGTACTATGTCTTGGTAAGTAAGCAAGATAGACTCAAATCACAAGTTCGAAAGGCAAGTATTCCGAGATTATCTAAGGATGCTATTGATAAAATTACTTTTTACTTACCATCCATTACAGAACAAGAAAGAATCGTCTCTACTCTTGACAATTTCAATACTTTAACCAACTCTCTTTCTGAGGGTCTTCCAAAAGAAATCGAACTAAGACAGAAACAGTATGAATATTGGAGAAATCAATTACTCAATTTTAATGAATAAGGAAAAGTGAATCATGGCGGATGATAAAGTATTTGATACATTGGAAGATGTTGCAGACGAACTGATCTCAAGTGATAAGAAGGTGCATTTAATTTATGCTTTTAATGCTACAGGGAAAACAAGGCTATCTACAATTTTAAAGGATAAATTAAATATCTCGGAAAATGATGAAGAGTCAAAAGTAAAGAAAATACTTTATTTTAACGCTTTCACAGAAGATCTTTTTACTTGGGAAAATGATTTAGAAAATGATGAAGATCGCTACCTCAAATATGATAAACGTACTTTTTTTGGTAAGTTTTTAGAAGAACAGCAACAATTTGAACAAGTTATTATCAACTTTCAGAAGTATGTCCATAACCTCATAGTTCCAAGTTTTGAGGATATTGAGAGACAGGCTAATGATAGTTCTGGATTCCCGATTTTTGATATTATTGGAGACCAGCGTGTTCCAAGATTGGTGAGTGATTTTAAGGGAATTCGCTTTACTTTAGATGGTGATACAGTCAAAATTTCTAGAGGTGAGGAGAGGATATTTGTTTGGTCTATATTCCTAACTCTTTTGGAACTTATTATTGAAGAGTTAAGCGATCCAGAGATTGACTCTGATTTTCAGGACTTTAAGTATATTTATATTGACGATCCAATTTCTTCGTTAGATGATAACAATACTATTGATTCCGCTATTTTTTTAAAGGAAATTATTACCAAATCTAAACGCACTGATTTAAAGTTTATTATTTCTTCTCACCAACCACTTTTTTATAATGTTTTGTACAATGAAATACGATTTGACAGAAAAATACCAAATAAAAAAAAGTCCTTTTATGTTATGAAAAAAGAAGTTGATAAGGAAGATAAAGTTAGATATATTTTAACTGACGTTGAGAAAGATTCTCCCTTCGGATACCACCTAAAGGTAAGAGAAGAGTTACGTAAAGCTGTAGACAGTGGACGAGTAGAAAAATTTCATTATGCTTTGTTTAGAAATCTGTCAGAGAAAACAGCAACATTTTTAGGTTATAGTAGATGGGAAGATGTTTTATTAGGATTAGAGGTGGCAGGTGAGGAGATTACCAAAGAAAATGTAGAACCATATGCTCAAAGGTTTGATTTATTCACTCATAATCGTCAATCGGACTTGGAGTTTAGAGAATTGCAAGAACGAGAAAAAAATACCTTAATAGAATTATTCAATAGTTTTGAGAAAAATTATAAATTTAACCCTAAAGAGGAAAATGAAAATGGTTGATTATTCAAAAGTACATGAAGTAATTGCGGAAACAAATGAAGGGATTCTCTTGGCTGAGTATCAACCAGAGTATCGCACAGATAGAGAATACCAGTCAGAGGCTGACCTAGAAAATCAGTTGATTTCTGATTTGGTTAATTATCTTAACTACGAACGCTTGGATATTCACACACCTGCCGAACTCTTAGCAAATGCCAAGGTCCAAATTGAAAAACTAAATAAAGTGACCTTTACGGATACTGAGTGGAATCGCTTTGTTTTGGAGTATCTGGATTGTCCCAATGAAGGATTAGTTGAAAAAACACGCAAAATCCAAGAAAATCATATTTATGATTTTGTCTTTGATGATGGACGGATTAAAAATATTTTTATCCTTGATAAGAAAAACATTCACAATAACAGTATGCAGGTCATTAACCAAGTGACTCAGGTGGGGAGCCATACCAATCGTTATGATGTTACTATTTTAGTGAATGGTCTGCCGTTAGTTCAAATTGAATTGAAGAGACGAGGGGTTAGTCTCAAACAAGCTTTTGAACAAATCCATAGATATAGTAAGGAAAGTTTCAATAGTGAAAATTCTTTATACAAATACATTCAGATTTTTGTCATTTCGAATGGCACTTATACACGCTACTTTGCCAATACAACAGCTCAAAATAAAAATCATTATGAGTTCACCTGTGAGTGGGCGGACCGCAAAAATAAAACAATTCATGACCTCGAGGACTTTACTGTCACTTTCTTAAGTAAGCGAGTCCTCTTAGAAGTTTTGACCAAGTATTGTGTTTTTGATGCTGATAATACCTTGCTCATCATGCGCCCTTATCAGATAGCAGCAACTGAGAGTATCATACGCAAGATCCATTCATCTAATGAGATGAAGAACTTTGGCACTATCAATGCTTGTGGCTATATCTGGCATACAACGGGGTCAGGAAAAACTTTGACCAGCTTTAAGACTGCACGCTTGGCGACAGAGTTGGACTACATTGACAAAGTGATTTTTGTGGTTGATAGAAAAGACCTTGACTATCAGACCATGAAGGAGTATCAAAAATTCCAGCCAAATTCAGTCAATGGTAGCAACAATACCAAAGAACTCCAACGAAGTATCGAAGAAAATGATGATCGAATCGTTGTCACAACCATTCAAAAGTTAAACAAATTTATAACAGCGAATCCAAATCATGAAATCTATGCTAAGAAATGTGTCTTGATTTTTGATGAGTGTCATCGTTCGCAGTTTGGGAAGGCGCAAAAGCGAATTAAGAAGGCCTTTAAACAGTACGCCTTGTTTGGATTTACAGGAACACCGATTTTCCCAGAAAATAGCTTGACGGGTGAAACGACACAAGAAGTTTTTGGAGAACAACTTCATAACTACGTTATCACAGATGCTATTCGAGATAAAAAAGTATTGAAGTTTAAGGTTGACTATAACTATATCAAGCCTGAAATCAATAAATATAGAGAAGCAGAAAAAGCAGTTGGTCAAGAGGTTGATGAGAAGAAACTCAAAAAGATGGAGAAGGAACTCCTTTTGCATCCAGAACGGATAGCAACTATCACAGAGTATCTGTTGAGAGTTTACAATGACAAAACTCATCGAAATCAACATTATACTCATAAGCAAAAACAACTGTTTGGATTTAATGCCATGCTAGCTGTACAAAGTATTGAAGCAGCAAAGTTATACTATGACGAACTCCAGCGACAACAAGCAACTTTACCAGAAGCTAAACGCTTGAAAGTTGCAACCATCTTTAGCTTCGCACCAAATGAAGAACAGTCAGCTTATGGGGAAATTCAAGACGAAGAATTAGAACCGCAAGATACAGCCATGCCTCAATCTTCTAAAGAGTTTCTGGAAAAAGCGATTGATGACTATAATCGAATGTTCAAGACCAACTTCTCAACTGATGGGAAGGAGTTTCAAAATTACTATCGTGACCTTTCTAAGAGAGTTAAGTCTAAAGAAGTTGACCTTCTGATTGTAGTAGGTATGTTCTTGACAGGATTTGATGCTCCGACTATGAATACGCTATTTGTTGACAAGAATCTACGTTATCATGGTTTGATTCAGGCATTCTCGAGAACCAATCGAATTTTTAACAAGGTTAAACCTTTTGGGAATATTGTTTGTTTCCGTGATTTAGAAAAGGCTACGCAAGAAGCTATTAAAACTTTTGGGGATACCAACAAACTTGAAATCATCTTAGAAAAAAGCTTTAGCGAATACATGGATGGTTTCGTGGATCAAGTAACGGGTATCGAGGTCAAAGGCTATACTGAAGTCTGTCGGGAAATTCTGGAAAGATTCCCGAATCCGCAGGAAATTGAAACAGAGCATGAGAAAAAAGAGTTTGTTAGGCTCTTTGGTGAGTTGTTGAAGCTTGATAATGTTCTTCGAAATTATGACGAATTCCAAGAAATTGACAAACCTATTTCTGAAGGTTATCTTCAGGATTTAAGAAGTGCCTATGTGGAAATTCGAGATGAATTTTTGAACCTTAAAAACTATGAAAAGACCAAAGATCTAGATGTTGACCTTTCAGATGTTGAATTTGAAATTGAATTACTAAAAACAGATGAGATTAACCTAGACTATATTTTGGCATTGATTGTTGAAAAATCGAAGAATTCTGAGTCCAAAGAAGCAATGAAAGCAGAAGTTAGTCGTGTGATTCGTTCTAGTATCGATATTCGTGCCAAAGAAGAGTTGGTTATTGGATTTATCAATGATACCGATTTGCAAAAATTGCAAGACCATGATGAGATTATCAATGCATTCTATGAATATGGTAAGGAGCGCAAGAAAATTGCGATTCACGACCTAGCTGAATCTGAGAAACTTGTAGCTGATTATCAATTATTCATCGACAAATCAATTCAACGAGGTTATGCTGAAAACAGTGGGACTGATTTGGATTCGATTATTCCACCAACTTCTCGTAGACAGGGAGCGCGTGAACGGAAAAAACAAGAGGTTTTACGTAAGATTCAGTTATTAGTAGAGACTTATTCAGGTATTTAAGGATTGTCGACTAAGGCTTATTAGAAAAATCAGGATCTACAAAAAACACTATTTATTCGCTCATATTCCGCTCATAATTCGCTAATTTTTAGGATACAACTTTGTTTCCATATTTCCTGGAAACTGATAGAAAGTAAGGAGAAACATGGAACAAACTAATCAAAAATCCCAGTGCCAGCAACTCTGGGCTAGAAATAAATACCTCGTTTTGAGCCATTCCAGCAATATTTACAATGAGATTCGCCAATACTTGAAGAATGAAGTGGTGGAGGTGAGTCATGTTCAAGAACTGATTGACCGTGCTTGCCAAATTTCTGAGCATAGGGGTCAGGTTTGCAATGCCTTTCAGCATATTTGGGGCTATTTCAAAAAGAAAGCAACAGATGTTGAGCGCAAGGACTATATGCTCTTGCTGGATCGCTATCGCTTTGCTCAAGCTTCCAAGGAGGACTTGATTGCTAAGACGAGAGATTTGCTTGAACGATACCCAAATGCTTATCTGCAACATTCTACCTTGCTGAAAGGAGACTCCCATGAGACTTTGGCATGAGGCTTTGATTTCACAACTTCCCCGTCCCCAGCTCTTGGGGCAACATCGAGAGTGTTGCGCCCTGCGTGGCAATGGCTGGGGCAGAAAGCATGCGACGGTTGACTATGTCTTTACCCACTCGCCCTATCGTCTCTATGCCTACCATCGCTTAATCATGAAGGAGATGGCTGACCGTGGCTATAATGTCAGTCCAGAATGGTTGGACAAGAACTACCGTGGCAAAACCTGTCCTCCTTATCAAGACTTGCCTGAGGAGAAGCTAGGCAATCCTATCTACAGTGAGCATGACGTTGCCTACTATGAGGAGTGTCTGGCTAATCTCCGTGACAAGGGGATAGAGCTATAGTCTTTTCTAATAACAAGTCATAGTCACTTATAAGAAACATAAATAGCTCGTTTGAGCATTCTAACTAAAATATAGCTATAAAACAAGCTATGCAAAGGATTTGAGACATTTGTTTCAAGCCTTTTTCTTTTGACCAAAAGAGTGATATAGTTTCAAACTATATCAAAGCCTAATTATTTACAATTATACAGACAGTTTCTTTTCTGTTAAGATAGTTTCAACAACAAATTTTGGAGGACACATCATGTCAACTACAATCATCGGTTTCCCTCGTTTGGGTGAATTCCGCGAATTAAAATTTACAACTGAAAAATACTTTAGAAAAGAAATCTCAGCAGAAGAACTCCTTGCAGCAGCAAAAGAATTGCGTGCCAAACACTGGAACATTGTCAAAGAAAAAGGCATCACTGAAATCCCATCAAATGACTTTTCTCACTATGATAACTTCCTAGATGCTGCTTTCCTCTTCAACGTGGTGCCAGCTTCTGTTCAAAACTTGGACTTGTCTGACCTTGAGCGCTACTTTGCTTTGGCGCGTGGTTACCAAGGTGAAAAAGGGGATGTTCGTGCCCTTCCGATGAAGAAATGGTTCAACACCAACTACCACTACATCGTACCTAAATTTGAAAAAGACACTCAAGTCAAACTTGCAGGTCACAAGATCTTTGATGAGTTCCAAGAAGCAAAAGAACTTGGTCTCAACACTCGTCCAGTCCTTGTAGGACCATTCACTTTCCTTCAATTGTCAGACTTTGAAGAAGGTGTGAAAGCAGAAGACTTCGTAGATAGCTTTGTAGCTGCTTACCAAGAAGTTTTTGCTAAATTGGCTGAACTTGGTGCAACTCGTATCCAACTCGATGAAGCTGCTCTTGTAAAAGATTTGACAGCTGAAGAAAAAGCTCTCTTCTTGAACCTCTACAACAAACTTTTGGCTGATAAAAAAGGTCTTGAAGTATTGCTTCAAACTTACTTCGGTGATGTTCGTGACGTCTACGCTGACCTTGTAAACTTGCCAGTGGATGCTATCGGTCTTGACTTCGTTGAAGGTAAGAAAACTCTTGAACTTGTTAAAGGTGGCTTCCCAGCTGACAAGACTCTTTATGCAGGTATCGTCAATGGTAAGAACATCTGGCGTAACAACTACGAAAAGAGCTTGGCTGTTCTTGAGCAAATCCCAGCTGAAAACATTGTTTTGACAAGCTCATGCTCACTTCTTCATGTGCCATTTACAACTGCTAACGAAGAATTTGAACCAGCTATCTTGAACCACTTTGCCTTTGCGGTTGAAAAATTGGAAGAACTTCGTGACTTGGATGCTATCCGCAATGGTCAAGGTGAACAAGCTCTTGCAGCTAACAAAGAACTCTTTGCGACTGAACGTGTGGGTGAAAATGCAGAACTTCGTGCGCGTATCGCTGGATTGACAGACGCTGACTACACTCGTTTGCCAGCCTTTGCAGAACGTGAAGCCATCCAAGAAGAAGCTTTCAAACTTCCAGCTCTTCCAACAACAACCATCGGTTCATTCCCTCAAACTAAGGAAGTTCGTGCCAAACGTTTGGCCTTCCGTAAGGGTGAATTGTCACAAGAAGAATACGATGCCTTCCTTGCTGAAACGATCGACGAATGGATCAAATGGCAAGAAGAAGTTGGATTTGACGTGCTTGTACACGGTGAGTTTGAGCGTAATGACATGGTTGAGTACTTCGGTCAAAACTTGTCAGGTTACCTCTTCTCTAAGAATGGTTGGGTACAATCATACGGTATGCGTGGAGTGAAACCACCAATCATCTGGGGTGATGTCACTCGTCTTAACCCAATCACTGTTAAATGGTCTAGCTACGCACAAAGCCGTACTGACAAACCTGTTAAAGGTATGTTGACTGGACCTGTTACCATCCTTAACTGGTCATTCCCACGTGAAGACATCTCTATCAAGGATTCTACTCTTCAAATCGCTCTTGCTATTAAGGATGAAGTGCTCGACCTTGAAGCTGCAGGCGTGAAGATCATCCAAATCGACGAGGCTGCTCTTCGTGAGAAATTGCCACTCCGTCGTAGCGACTGGTACGAAGACTACCTTGACTGGGCTATTCCAGCCTTCCGCTTGGTACACTCAACAGTAGCGCCAGATACTCAAATCCACACTCACATGTGTTACTCAGAATTTACAGATATCATCCCAGCTATTGACAACATGGATGCGGACGTTATTTCCTTTGAAGCAAGCCGTTCAAACCTTGAAATCTTGGACGAACTCAAAGCGAAAAACTTCCAAACAGAAGTGGGACCTGGGGTTTACGATATCCACTCTCCTCGTGTGCCAAATGAAGGCGAAATCGACCACACAATCGAAGCTATCCTTGCTAAAGTACCAAGCAAGAAGGTTTGGATTAACCCTGACTGTGGTTTGAAAACACGTGGTATCCCAGAAACAAAAGAAAGCTTGATTCGCCTTGTCGAAGCAGCTAAGGCTGCGCGTGAGAAATTGTAAGATAAGATTTCTCTCTTGACCCTGACTGATCAAGGAATAGCTTGGCCCTAGCTGGCTCAGCAATAATGAAATCAAAAAGAAAAGGATAATGACTATGTCACGCCAAACGCCGTCACTTTCATTTGAAGTGTTCCCTCCAAACCCAGCTGTGGGTAATGATAAAATTATTTCAGCCTTGCAGGATATGCGGGAGCTGACACCGCACTTTATCAGTGTGACCGCCAGCAATAATAAATTTAATATCAAGGAAACAACGGTTCGTTTGGCTGACTTTATCCAGAATGATTTGGCGATTCCAACTATTGCCCACTTGCCAGCTATCTATCTGACTAAGGAGAAGGTTGCAGAGACACTTGCGGACTTGGATAAGGTTGGTGTGCGAAAAATCTTGGCTCTACGTGGGGACATCATTCCTGATGTGGAACCGCAAAAGGATTTCCGCTACGCAACGGACTTGATTGAGTTCATCAAGGAACAAGCGCCGCATTTTGATATTGTCGGAGCTTGCTATCCAGAGGGGCACCCTGACTCGCCAAACCAGATCTCAGATATTCAAAATCTCAAGAAAAAAGTGGATGCAGGTTGCTCAAGTCTCGTAACGCAACTTTTCTTTGATAATGAGCGTTTCTATGATTTCCAAGATAAGTGTACCTTGGCAGGTATTGATGTTCCCATTCATGCGGGAATCATGCCTATTCTTAACCGTAACCAAGCGCTTCGTCTCTTGAAAACGTGTGAGAATATCCACCTTCCACGTAAATTTAAGGCCATCTTAGACAAGTATGAGCATGACCCTGAGTCGCTCAGAGCAGCAGGACTTGCCTATGCAGTGGATCAGATCGTGGACTTGGTCACTCAGGATGTCGCAGGTGTGCATTTGTATACCATGAACAATGCTGAAACAGCCAAATACATCCACCAAGCAACCCATGCCTTGTTTAATCATCAGTCTTTAGGGTAATAAAAAGCAAACCATTCTTCTCAAGCGAGGGGGATGGTTCCTTTTTAATAGAAAAGCCCGCACTTTTTAAGAAAAATATGATAAAATAGACTCTGTACGTACTTGATACAAAGATGAGGGTATAAAAAGATTTTTAGCAATTTAAATCTAACAAAAATAGACAGATGCTAGAGAATATTATTCTTAGATATTTCAAAGTATCTAGATAGTTGAACACGGGCTAAATCCCTAGTGAAAAAGATAGATTTCCCAGTGTGCATCGCACACTGCGTCAATTTATGCTATCATGAGTAATTGAATCCGGCCGAAAAGCTGTGTAAAAAAGATAAACTGTCTTGTCTTCATCGAAGACTTCGTCAGTTTCATATTTTTACTTTGCTTTTGACGTCCTTAGTATCTTGATCTTTGTAGGCAAGACGTATAATATAATTAATCCAAAGGGGATTTTAATGACAAAACAAGTATTTCAAACGACTTTTGCGGGTCGTGAGTTGGTTGTAGAGACTGGCCAGGTTGCTAAGCAAGCAAATGGCTCAGTTGTCGTGCATTACGGTGAGTCAACCGTCTTGACTGCGGCCGTTATGTCTAAGAAAATGGCAACAGGGGATTTCTTCCCACTTCAAGTCAACTACGAAGAAAAAATGTATGCGGCTGGGAAGTTTCCTGGTGGCTTTATGAAACGTGAAGGACGCCCTTCAACAGATGCGACTTTGACAGCGCGTTTGATTGACCGTCCAATCCGTCCTATGTTTGCGGAAGGTTTCCGTAATGAAGTACAAGTTATCAACACCGTGCTTTCTTATGATGAAAATGCCTCTGCTCCAATGGCAGCTATGTTTGGTTCATCATTGGCATTGTCTATCTCAGATATTCCATTTGACGGCCCAATCGCTGGGGTACAAGTTGGCTATGTCGACGGTGAAATCATCATCAACCCAAGTCAAGAACAAGCAGAGCGTTCGCTTCTTGAATTGACAGTAGCTGGAACCAAGCACGCTATCAACATGGTTGAGTCTGGTGCCAAAGAATTATCAGAAGAAATCATGTTGGAAGCCCTTCTGAAAGGGCATGAAGCAGTCAAAGAATTGATTGCCTTCCAAGAAGAAATCGTTGCTGCTGTCGGTAAAGAAAAGGCAGAAGTGGAATTGCTTCATGTGGATGCTGAATTGCAGGCTGAAATCATCGCAGCCTACAACAGCGAACTCCAAAAAGCGGTTCAAGTAGAAGAAAAATTGGCTCGTGAAGCTGCGACTCAAGCAGTGAAAGATCAAGTGACAGCCGTTTACCAAGAAAAATATGCAGACCATGAAGAATTTGAACGAATCATGCGTGATGTGGCTGAAATCTTGGAACAAATGGAACACGCTGAAGTGCGCCGTTTGATCACAGAAGACAAGGTGCGTCCTGACGGACGTAAGGTCGATGAAATTCGTCCTTTGGATGCGGTTGTTGACTTCCTTCCTCGTGTGCACGGTTCTGGTCTTTTCACTCGTGGACAAACTCAGGCTCTTTCAGTTTTGACCTTGGCTCCGATGGGAGAAACACAAATCATCGATGGTTTGGATCCAGAGTACAAGAAACGCTTTATGCACCACTACAACTTCCCTCAATACTCTGTAGGGGAAACGGGTCGTTACGGTGCACCAGGTCGTCGTGAAATCGGTCACGGTGCTCTTGGTGAGCGTGCCCTTGCTCAAGTCTTGCCAAGCTTGGAAGAATTCCCATACGCTATCCGTCTGGTTGCAGAAGTCTTGGAATCAAACGGTTCTTCATCTCAGGCTTCTATCTGTGCGGGAACGCTTGCCCTTATGGCTGGTGGTGTGCCAATCAAGGCGCCAGTAGCTGGTATTGCCATGGGTCTCATCTCAGATGGAAATAACTACACTGTATTGACAGATATCCAAGGTTTGGAAGACCACTTTGGAGATATGGACTTTAAGGTTGCAGGTACTCGTGACGGGATTACAGCCCTTCAAATGGATATCAAGATCCAAGGGATTACTGCAGAAATCTTGACTGAGGCTCTTGCTCAAGCTAAGAAAGCCCGTTTTGAAATCCTTGATGTCATTGAAGCAACCATTCCAGAAGTTCGTCCAGAATTGGCTCCAACTGCTCCGAAAATTGATACCATCAAGATCGATGTGGACAAGATCAAGATTGTTATCGGTAAGGGTGGAGAAACGATTGACAAGATTATCGCTGAAACAGGTGTTAAGATTGATATCGACGAAGAAGGAAATGTGTCTATCTACTCTAGCGACCAAGATGCCATTAACCGAACCAAAGAAATCATCGCTGGCTTGGTTCGTGAAGCCAAAGTGGATGAAGTTTACCATGCTAAGGTTGTTCGTATCGAGAAATTCGGTGCTTTTGTCAATCTCTTTGATAAGACAGATGCACTTGTGCACATTTCGGAAATGGCTTGGACTCGTACCAACCGTGTCGAGGACTTGGTAGCTATCGGTGATGAAGTCGACGTTAAGGTTATCAAGATTGATGAAAAAGGACGTGTTGATGCTTCTATGAAGGCTCTTCTTCCTCGTCCGCCAAAACCTGAGCATGATGAAAAAGGTGAAAAGTCTGAGCGTCCTCACCGCCCACGTCATCACAAGGACCACAAACCTAAGAAAGAATTTACAGAAACACCAAAAGATTCAGAATAAGAAAAGGAGAAATGTATGGGATGGTGGCGCGAAACCATTGATATTGTAAAAGAAAATGATCCAGCGGCACGCAACAGTTTGGAGGTTCTACTGACCTATCCAGGTGTCAAGGCCTTGGCTGCCCACCGTCTCTCGCATTTTCTCTGGAATCATGGCTTCAAACTCCTGGCTCGTATGCACAGTCAGTTTTGGCGCTTTTGGACCCAGATTGAGATTCATCCGGGTGCCCAGATAGACTCAGGTGTCTTTATCGACCATGGCTCTGGCTTGGTGATTGGAGAGACAGCTATCGTTGAGACGGGAGTTCTCCTCTATCATGGGGTGACTCTTGGAGGAACAGGGAAAGACTGTGGCAAACGCCATCCGACTGTGCGTCGAGGTGCCTTGGTCTCTGCTCATGCTCAAGTCATTGGTCCAGTTGAAATCGGTGAAAATGCCAAAGTCGGTGCAGCAGCAGTAGTTGTTGCAGATGTTCCAAGTGATGTGACAGTGGTCGGAATTCCTGCTAAGATCGTCCGAGTTCATGGACAGAAGGATGAGCCAATGATCCACGAAGTCGAAGAAAAACGCGAGTACTACGTCAATAAACTCGAACATGCTAGAGAAGCCAGCCACAGGTCGTCGGGATTGTAGAGAGTAGTAATGCTTTAGGTAGGAGGTTAGGTAAATGCTATTAGAAGAATTCGAAAATGCACCTGCTGTTATCGAACCAACTGATCGAAGTATTCGTGGTGGTGGAGAAATCTGTGACACAATTATTTTATCTTTTAATGGAGAAATCGTTGAACGAGTAAAGCAGTTTGAAAATGTTTATGAAGGTGGATATTTAACCAATCTAAATGGCAAACTTCCATGGTATATCTATGAAAAAGATGGGAGTAAGGTAGCCGTTGCTATAGCTACGATTGGAGCCCCGATGGTTGTTGGACTCTTAGAAGAACTCAAAGCAAGAGGATTTAAGAACTTTATTGTTTTGGGTTCTTGCGGAGTTCTAGATCAGTCTATTCAGGCAGATAAGATTATCCTACCAAGTTCAGCTCTACGTGATGAAGGTACAAGTTACCATTACGCTCCTCCAAGTGATGAGATAGCTTATGATGAAACTTTGCTTTTAACCATGGAAGAAGCTTTGAACAAATCTGGTATTGAGCACATTCGAACAAAGTCTTGGACGACTGATGCCTTTTATCGAGAAACGCCTGATAAGGTCAAGCGTCGCTTGGCTGCTGGAGCCAAAGTGGTGGACATGGAAGCTTCAGCTATCATGGCTTGGAGTCAATTTCGCAAGAGTAAAGTCTATCAATTCTTCTACACAGCTGACTATGTGGATCATCATAAGCGAACCTGGGATGCCCGCCATGAAGAGCGGACAGCTGATGCCATGACTTTTTTCACTATCGCTTTGACAATAGCAAAGGAACTAGAAAGGTAACTACAAGAATGGCAGTATATTTTTACGGCTGTATCACCATGGATGGCTACTTGGCAGACAGCCAGCACAGGATAGACTGGCTGCATCAGCTTGGTTCTGTAGAGGATACAGGCTATGATGATTTTTACAGGCAAATGGATATCACCATCATGGGCAAGCGGACCTTTGAGGAAATCCAAGATTTGCAAGATGTAGAAAGTTTTTATCAAGCTACGGAAAACTATGTCTTTACGCATGATAGGCACCTTCCTGTCAGCAATTACCAGCCAGTAGCTGGGGATGTGGTGGACTTTGTTCACCAGATTGACAAAGGCAAAAATGTCTTTGTGATTGGTGGTAATTCCTTGGTAGGACCGCTCTTAGATGCGGATCTTTTCGACCACCTCATTATTCAGATAGCGCCCCTTATCCTAGGAAAGGGGGTTCCCCTCTTTACCCAAGAGGAAGGGCAGCGCTTTTACCAACTGGATAGCCTCAGACAATTTGGTCCTTTTGCAGAGCTGTTTTTCAGCCGAAAAAGTCAGAAATAGAGAAGGGAGTGGACCGCATGATTAAAATTTACGACACCATGACCCGCAGCCTACGTGAATTTGTGCCCATTGAAGAGGGCAAGGTTCGCATGTATGTCTGCGGTCCGACGGTTTATAACTATATCCATGTCGGCAATGCCCGCTCAACAGTAGCTTTTGACACGGTTCGTCGCTATTTTGAGTATCGGGGATTTGAGGTCAACTATATTTCCAATTTTACAGATGTGGATGATAAGATTATCAACCGTGCCAGGGAAGAAGGCATCACGCCTCAGGAGGTTGCGGACAAGTACATCGCGGCCTTTCGTGAGGATGTGACTGCCTTAGGTGTTAAGCCGGCTACTCAGCATCCGCGTGTGATTGACTTTTTGGAAGCAATCATTAACTTTGTGCAGACTTTGGTGGACAAGGGTTATGCCTATGAGTCAGAGGGTGATGTCTACTTCCGCGTCGAAAAATCTCACAATTATGCCAAATTAGCCAACAAAACCTTGGCAGACTTGGAGTTGGGTGCTTCTGGTCGGACAGATGAGGAGACCGCCCGTAAGGAAAATCCAGTTGACTTTGCTCTCTGGAAGGCGGCTAAGCCGGGCGAGATTTCCTGGGACAGTCCTTGGGGAGCAGGCCGTCCGGGCTGGCATATTGAGTGTTCGGTCATGTCGACAGAAATTTTGGGCGATACCATTGATATCCACGGTGGTGGAGCCGATCTCGAGTTTCCTCATCACACCAATGAAATTGCCCAGTCAGAGGCCAAAACAGGTAAGACCTTTGCCAACTACTGGATGCACAATGGCTTTGTCAATATCGACAATGTCAAGATGTCCAAGTCCTTGGGGAACTTTATCACTGTTCATGATGCCCTCAAAACCATCGATGGCCAAGTGCTTCGTTTCTTCTTTGCCACTCAGCATTACCGCAAGCCAATCAACTTTACGGAAAAAGCTGTTCGCGATGCCGAGACCAACCTCAAGTATCTGAAAAACACCTATGAACAACCATTTACTGGAAATGTAGATGCCCAAGAGTTACAAGCATTTAAAGATAAGTTTGTAGCGGCTATGGATGAGGACTTTAACTCTGCCAACGGTATCACAGTAGTCTTTGAAATGGCCAAGTGGATTAACTCAGATAACTATGATGCTGCTGTCAAGCAAGCTCTTGCGACTATGTTAGAGGTCTTTGGTATTGTCTTTGTCGAAGAAGATTTGAATGCAGAAATCGAAGCCTTGATCCAAAAACGCCAAGAAGCGCGTGCCAATCGTGACTTTGCGACAGCAGACCAAATCCGTGACCAACTGGCTGCTCAAGGCATTAAACTACTGGATACAAAAAATGGAGTGAGGTGGACTCGTGATTGATGTCAATCTCATTAACGGGATTGCTCTAGCTTTTGAAGGGGATGCGGTTTACTCCATGTATATTCGTCGCCACCTCATCCTTAAAGGCATGACCAAGCCCAACAAACTCCATCAAGAAGCGACCAAGTATGTCTCAGCAAAGGCTCAGGCTCGCCTGATTTCCCTCATGTTGGAGGAGCAAGTCCTGACGGAAAAAGAAGAAGAAATCTATAAACGCGGTCGCAATACCAATAGCCACACAAAGGCTAAAAATGCAGATGTCGTGACTTACCGTATGTCTACTGGATTTGAAGCGGTCATGGGCTATCTCCATCTGACTGAAAATGTGGAGCGTCTAGAGACCTTAATTTCTTGGTGCATCCAAAAAGTGGAGGGCTAGGATATGATTGCAAAAGAACTACAAGATTGGTTTCCTGAAGCTCAAATTTCAGATCAGCCAGTAGAGAAATTAGGATATCTTACTCTTCCTCTATCTTCACAGCAGTGGATTTTACTGGAAGAGACCAATCTCACTGAACGTGAAAAGCAGTTAATTGCCCTTTTGACCCAGCAGGAGCAGGCTAGTTCGCTTAATCCTTGGTATCCCTATCTGATTGAGGGCAAGGGGCAGGCACCGCAAACTTTTAAAAAGATTCAGCTGGTTTATTGCCATCTTTCCTATTTCCAGCAGGAAAATCTAGCCTCTTGGATGGATATGATGCAGACCCTCTTTCCTAACTGCCAGACAGTGTTGCAGGTCGGTGCTCAGGATTATGTATTTGTGCTTCAACAAGATAAGTACACCTCTGTACGAGCTATTTTAAGTGATACGATTGAGGCAGTGGAGTATGACTTTGGTCTTCGTCTATCTATCATGTTGGGCCAGGTTTGGTCTCAGACTGGGTATCAGGCTCTGTCAGATTTAATCCAAGCAGAGCGGGACTTGTTTAAGACTTGGTGGCGTCAAGGTCATCAAGGTGTTCACACTTTTTCACAACTCTATCTCTGGAGTCTTGGGGAAGGGCTGATTGACCATAGAATTATCAAAGAATACCTTCGTCAGTTGATTCTGGACCAAGATCAGATTCAGGAAATCATTCTCTCCCTTTGGGAAAACAGTGCTGTCCTAACTAAAACAGCCCAGCAACTTTATCTTCACCGCAACTCTCTCCAATACAAGATTGATAGATGGGAAGAATTAACAGGACTACAATTAAAAGAATTGACAGATTTGACCTTATGTTATCAGTTGATTTTACCAGATATTCTCTAAAGTTTTGTGCAAGTTGCACAGAACTTTTTAATTTTTTTAGTCACCTTGCCATAGAAATGTAAAGCGTTTTCATCTATAATAAAACTATCAAAAAACAAAAGGAGTTCACCTTCCATGGTAGAATTGAATCTTAAAAATATTTACAAAAAATATCCAAACAGCGAACACTACTCAGTTGAAGACTTCAACTTGGACATCAAAGACAAGGAATTTATCGTCTTCGTAGGTCCTTCAGGATGTGGTAAATCAACAACTCTTCGTATGATTGCTGGTCTTGAAGACATCACAGAAGGTACTGCATCTATCGACGGCGTGGTTGTCAACGACGTGGCTCCAAAAGACCGTGACATCGCCATGGTATTCCAAAACTACGCTCTTTACCCACACATGACTGTATATGACAACATGGCTTTCGGTTTGAAATTGCGTAAGTACAGCAAAGAAGACATCGACAAACGTGTACAAGAAGCTGCAGCAATCCTTGGTTTGAAAGAATTCTTGGATCGTAAACCAGCTGACCTTTCAGGTGGTCAACGTCAACGTGTTGCCATGGGTCGTGCGATCGTTCGTGATGCAAAAGTGTTCTTGATGGACGAGCCTTTGTCAAACTTGGATGCCAAACTTCGTGTATCAATGCGTGCAGAAATTGCGAAAATCCACCGTCGTATCGGTGCTACAACTATCTATGTAACTCACGACCAAACAGAAGCGATGACACTTGCTGACCGTATCGTTATCATGTCAGCAACTAAAAACCCTGCTGGTACAGGTACTATCGGACGTGTTGAACAAATCGGAACTCCTCAAGAAGTTTACAAAAACCCAGTTAACAAGTTCGTTGCAGGATTTATCGGAAGCCCAGCTATGAACTTCATCAATGTGAAATTGGTTGGTGGTGAAATTGTTTCTGACGGTTTCCGCTTGAAAGTTCCAGAAGGTGCTTTGAAAGTTCTTCGTGAAAAAGGCTATGAAGGTAAAGAATTGATCTTCGGTATCCGTCCAGAAGACGTGAATGCAGAACCTGCTTTCCTTGAAACATTCCCAGAATCAGTTGTCAAAGCTACTATTTCAGTATCAGAATTGCTTGGTTCAGAATCTCACCTTTACTGTCAAGTTGGTAAAGACGAATTTGTTGCCAAAGTGGATGCTCGTGACTACTTGCAAACAGGTGCAACAGTTGAACTTGGATTTGACTTGAACAAAGCACACTTCTTCGACGTAGAAACTGAGAAAACAGTTTACTAAGATAAATAAAATAACAAAGCACTGCAGAGTCTCTCTTGCAGTGTTTTTTCTTTTAAATGCTTAGTCTAGACATGAAAACAGGCTTTTCTAGTTTTAATATTCTTAAAAAAGTGATAAAATGGTAGGAAGAATTGGAGAGAATAGATGCCGAAAGAAGTGAATTTGACGGGCGATGAGGTTGTCGCTTTAACGCAAAAATATTTATCGAAAGAAGATGTTGCTTTTGTACATAAAGCCTTGGTTTACGCAGTTGAATGCCATAGCGGTCAATATCGTAAATCTGGCGAGCCCTATATTATTCATCCCATTCAGGTGGCAGGGATTTTAGCCAAGCTCAAGCTAGATGCCGTGACAGTTGCCTGTGGTTTTTTGCATGACGTGGTTGAAGATACGGATGCGACACTGGATGATTTAGAGCAAGAGTTTGGTCACGATGTTCGCATTATTGTTGATGGGGTGACTAAGCTTGGTAAGGTCGAGTACAAATCAATCGAGGAGCAATTAGCGGAAAATCACCGCAAGATGCTCATGGCCATGTCTGAGGATATCCGCGTTATCTTGGTCAAACTATCTGACCGCTTGCATAACATGAGAACGCTTAACCATCTACGAAAGGACAAGCAGGAACGTATTTCCAGAGAAACCATGGAAATCTATGCACCACTTGCTCATCGTCTGGGGATTTCCAGCGTCAAGTGGGAGTTGGAAGACTTGTCCTTCCGATATCTCAATCCAACTGAGTTTTACAAGATCACTCACATGATGAAGGAAAAACGCAGAGAGCGTGAGGCTTTGGTCGATGAAGTAGTAACCAAGTTGGAGGAGTACACTTCCGAACGCAATCTAAAAGGGAAAATCTATGGCCGTCCCAAGCATATCTACTCTATCTATCGCAAGATGCAGGATAAGAAGAAACGCTTTGAGGAGATTTATGACCTGATTGCTATTCGCTGTATCCTAGAGACTCATAGTGATGTCTATGCCATGCTTGGCTATGTACATGAACTTTGGAAACCCATGCCAGGGCGCTTCAAAGATTATATTGCCAACCGGAAGGCCAATGGTTACCAGTCTATCCATACGACTGTCTATGGACCAAAAGGGCCGATTGAATTCCAGATTCGTACCAAAGAAATGCACGAAGTTGCTGAGTACGGGGTTGCGGCTCACTGGGCTTATAAGAAAGGAATCAAAGGTCAGGTCAACAGCAAAGAGTCTGCGATTGGTATGAACTGGATCAAGGAAATGATGGAATTACAGGACCAGGCTGACGATGCCAAGGAATTTGTCGAGTCCGTTAAGGAAGAGTATCTGGCGGAGGAGATTTACGTCTTTACTCCAGATGGTGCAGTTCGCTCCCTTCCAAAAGATTCAGGCCCGATCGACTTTGCCTATGAAATCCATACCAAAGTCGGTGAAAAAGCGACTGGTGCCAAGGTCAATGGCCGTATGGTTCCTCTGACAACCAAGCTCAAAACTGGGGATCAGGTCGAAATTGTAACCAACCCCAATTCTTTTGGCCCGAGTCGTGACTGGCTCAACATGGTTAAGACTAGCAAGGCACGTAACAAGATTCGTCAGTTCTTTAAAAACCAAGACAAGGAATTGTCTGTTAACAAGGGCCGTGAACTGCTGATTAATCAGCTCCAAGAGAATGGCTATGTGGCTAATAAGTATATGGACAAGCGGCACATGGACCAAGTCCTTCAAAAGACCAGCTACAAGACAGAAGACTCCCTCTTTGCTGCTATTGGTTTTGGAGAAATCAGTGCTACTACCGTCTTTAACCGTCTGACTGAAAAGGAACGCCGTGAGGAGGAACGTGCCAAAGCTAGGGCAGAGGCTGATGAGTTAGTTAAGGGTGGTGAGGTTAAGGTTGAGAATAAGGAGAAGCTCAAGGTCAAGCATGAGGGCGGTGTGGTCATTGAAGGCGCCTCAGGTCTCCTAGTTCGGATTGCTAAGTGTTGTAATCCAGTGCCGGGTGACAACATTGTCGGCTACATCACCAAGGGGCGTGGTGTGGCTATTCACCGTGTGGACTGTATGAACCTTCGCGCCCAAGAAAACTACGAACAACGTCTCCTTGATGTGGAATGGGAAGATCAATTCTCAAGCAAGGAATATATTGCCCACATCGATATCTACGGCCTCAACCGTACAGGTCTCTTAAATGATGTTCTGCAAGTTCTTTCCAACACAGCTAAGAATATCTCAACCGTTAACGCCCAACCAACCAAGGATATGAAATTTGCTAATATCCATGTGTCCTTTGGAATCTCAAATCTCTCAACTCTAACGACAGTAGTTGATAAGATTAAAAGTGTGCCAGAAGTCTACTCTGTCAAACGGACCAACGGCTAAGATCTAGAAAGGATTTTTATGAAAATCGTCGTTCAACGAGTCAAGAAAGCTCAAGTGAGTATTGAAGGTCAGGTTCAGGGAAAAATCAATCAAGGGCTTTTATTGCTGGTCGGTGTAGGCCCAGGGGACCAAGAGGAGGATCTGGATTACGCAGTCCGAAAGCTTGTCAATATGCGGATTTTTTCAGATGCAGAAGGCAAGATGAATCTGTCTATTAAGGATATTGGGGGCGAAATCCTTTCTATTTCTCAGTTTACCCTCTTTGCAGATACTAAGAAGGGCAATCGTCCAGCCTTTACAGGTGCAGCTAAGCCGGATATGGCAGCTGACTTCTATGACGCTTTCAATCAAAAACTGGCTCAGGAAGTGCCCGTTCAGACAGGCATCTTTGGAGCGGATATGCAGGTTGAGCTGATTAATGACGGACCAGTCACCATTATCCTTGATACAAAAAATAGATAAGAAAACCAAGCCCAGCTGGCTTGGTTTTTGTTTAGAAACAATCCCATAAAGAAATGTGTTTGTCGTAAAAGTCTGGATAGTTTTCTCTTATGTGGCTAGCCATTATATAATAAAAAGTAGAATGACAAGAAGTAAAGATTGGCATAAGAGAGGAAAAACGATGAGAACTGGTGAAGACTAAAAGGATTAATAACAGAAGATCAACTGAGAGAACCCCTAGATAGTAGAGGTGAATTTTTTTGTTAATCTGAGGATAAATCTCAGCGAATTGATGTTTGAGTCGGACAACCAAGCGAAATAGCAGTAGTCCCTGAGCAAGGATGAAAATAAAACCAGAGAGTAGCATCCACTCTACAGAGGGATCGGTTTTGGAGATAAAAATTGCTAATAGTAGCAAATCGCTGACTGCAATGGTTGCAAAATGGATTCTAAAGAGCTTTTTCATAGGAAGACCTCCCTCTTTTATCTATCTTCATTCTACACCAAACAAATGGGAGTTACAAGCAAAATAATAAAAAATCCCTGAAAGGAATTTCTTTCAGGAATAAGGGGTTAGTTGATTTTTTCGACATAGAGTTGTTTGGCAATATCCATACTAACTTGGAGGTCTTCATCCTTGTTGACCAGAGTAAAGCTATTGGAAAAGCCATCAAATTGCTTAACTTGGAGTCGGTCACCGATATGAATTTCATGCTTTTCTAAGTATTTGAGCAGATCAAAGCTATCGTGAACCCGAGTCAGGAGGTAGGTTCCAACTTCCTTGGTCTCTGCTAGTGGTAAGTTATTGATTTCGACCAAGAGCTCTCCCTTGGCTGGGATGGTTCCTCCGTGGGGACAGGTTTGAGGGAAACCCAGCAGTTTATCCAGTCTCTCTACGAAGAGGTCGGATACAGTGTGTTCTAGGACTTCAGCTTCTTCGTGGATTTGATCGCTGGTATAATCTAGATGGTGAACTAGAAAGACTTCAATCAAACGGTGTTTACGATAAAGCTCAGAGACCAGTTTGAGGCCAATATCTGTCAATAGATAGCCGTTCTCCTTATCCTTGAGGATGAGATTTTCACTTTTCATGCGTTTGATCATCTCTGTTACGGCAGGTGGAGAGACCTGCATACGGGCAGCAATTTCTTTATTGGTGATTTTTTGCATGTCCGTACCGATTTCATAAATACATTTTAAATAATCTTCTTTATTTGGAGTCATTCGTTTCCTCTTGTATATTCTCTCCATCTAGTATACCAAAAAAAGCTAGATTTCTCTAGCTTTCTGTCATAATGCTTGTGATTTTAGTCTAGTTCTTTCACTGCAGCAATAGCAGCTTCAAAGTTTGGCTCCGTGTTGATATTGTCAACGTATTCTACATAACGGATGACATTATCAGTGTCGAGAACAAAGACAGCACGTGCAAGGAGATGCCATTCGTTGATCAAGAGGGCATAATCGCGCCCGAAAGAATGGTCAAAGTAGTCTGAAAGCATGATGGCATTGTCAAGGCCTTCAGCCCCGCACCAGCGTCCTTGGGCAAATGGTAGGTCCATAGAAACGGTAAGAACGACGGTGTTGTCAAGGTTGGTAAGTTCCTGGTTGAAGCGACGTGTTTGCGTTGAGCAGATACCAGTATCGATAGAAGGGACAACACTCAAGACTTTTTTCTTTCCATCAAAGTCGGCTAGCGTTTTTTTAGAGAGATCTGTTGTAGTGAGGGAAAAGTCGAGTGCCTTGTCTCCGACTTGCAGTTGTTTACCTGTAAAGGTTACAGGATTTCCGAGAAAAGTGGTCATAAACTACTCCATTCTTTTTTCTTTTATTTTACCGAGAATTGTCAGATTTTTCCAATGATTTGACCGGAAATTGAAAAAACGCCAATTCGGTGAGAATGACGTTTTTAATGGATTATTTTGACAAACCTTCAGCAATCTTGTCAAGGTTGTATTTCATCATGCTGTAGTAGCTGTCACCTTCTTTACCTTCTTCAGCGATTGAGTCAGTAAAGATTTGTGCGTAAATTGGAATATTTGTGTCTTGTGAAACAGTCTTCATTGGACGGTCATCGACACTTGATTCAACAAAGAGGGATGGAACTTTTGTTTGGCGAAGCTTTTCAACCAAGGTCTTGATTTGTTCAGGTGTTCCTTCTTCTTCTGTGTTGATTTCCCAGATGTAGGCACTTGGAACTCCGTAAGCTTTAGAGAAGTATTTGAAGCATCCTTCGCTGGTTACGATGAGTTTCTTCTCAGCAGGGATATTGTTAAATTTCTCTTTGGCTTCCTTGTCCAGTTTGTCTAGTTTTTCAGTGTAGTCTTTGAGATTTTTTTCATAGAATTCCTTGTTGCTAGGATCCTTAGCGATCAGCTGTTTAGCGATATTTTTAGCATAAATCATCCCATTTTCAAGGTTGAGCCAAGCGTGTGGATCTTCTTTGCCTTTTTCGTTTTGGCCTTCAAGGTAGATGATGTCTACGCCGTCACTAACTGCAAAGTAGTCCTTGTTCTCAGTTTTCTTGGCATTTTCAACCAATTTAGTAAACCAAGCATTGCCACCAGTTTCAAGATTGATTCCGTTGTAGAAAATCAAGTCAGCTTGAGAAGTTTTCTTAACGTCTTCAGGAAGTGGTTCGTATTCGTGCGGGTCTTGACCAACAGGAACGATACTGTGAAGATCGATCTTATCACCAGCGATATTTTTGGTAATATCAGCGATGATTGAGTTTGTAGCAACAACTTTTAGTTTTTGACCAGAAGTTGCATCTTTTTTTCCGCTAGCACATGCTACAAGTGCAATGACGGAAAGAAAGAGTACAAGCAATGTACCTAATTTTTTCATTAGATTCCTCCAGAAGGGTTTCCCCGTTATTTAATGATTTTTTTGTTTTTCAGTTTCAAATATCGTTGCTTAGGAGAGATAAAGAAACTGATTAAAAAGAAGCTGGCGGATGTGAGCACGATGCTGGATCCTGCTGCGAGATTGAAGCTATAGCCGATAAAGAGTCCCAAGACAGAAGCGGTTGCCCCTAGGGTTGATGAAAGGAAAATCATGCTCTTTAGGCTATTAGCATAAAGGTAAGCCGTCGCAGCTGGGGTGATCAACATGGCCACGATAAGAATAGTTCCAACACTTTGCATGGCAGTGACGGATACAAGGGTCAGGAGCACCATGAGCAGATAGTGGTAGAAATTAACGGGCATTCCCATGGCTTTAGCCAGGAGCTCGTCAAAGGATGTAATCAATAGTTGTTTAAAGAAAATCCCAATAATCAAGAGAATCAATGCCCCCACACCAATGGTAATCCACATGTCCGTATCTTGGACAGCGAGGATATTCCCAAAAAGGATATGGAAGAGGTCTGTCGAACTCTTGGCAACACTAATCAAGATGACACCTAAGGCTAAGAAAGATGAAAAGGTAATACCAATGGCAGTATCACTCTTGATGATAGAGTTTCCCTTGATGTAGGTAATGATGATGGAAGCCATCAAACCAAAGATGATCGCTCCAATAAAGAAATCAATTCCCAGAATAAAGGAAAGGGCTACGCCGGGTAAAACTGCGTGAGAGATGGCATCTCCCATGAGAGACATCCCACGTAGGATGATAAAACATCCCACAGCTCCAGCAACGACTCCAATGACAATAGCTGTGATCAAGGCGTTTTGTAGGAAATGGAAATTTTGCAATCCATCGATAAATTCTGCTATCATAGGTCACCTCCATTGAAAAAGAGTTTGCTACCGTAGGCCTTTTTGAGATTGGCCTCGGTAAAGGTTTCTTCAGTCGAACCAAGGTCAATTAATTCTCGATTGAGAAGTAAAACTTGGTCGAAATAATGGGGGACTTTGCTGAGGTCATGATGGACGATGAGAACTGTTTTACCAGCTTTTTTAAGGTCTCTCAGCGTATTCATGATAATCTCTTCACTAACCGAGTCAATCCCGACAAAAGGCTCATCTAAAAAGATGTAGTCAGCTTCCTGCACTAGGCAGCGGGCAATCAAAACACGTTGGAATTGTCCTCCTGAGAGCTGGCTGATTTGGCGATCAGCATAGTCTGAGAGTCCAACGATTTCAAGTGCATCTGCCACTTTTTTCCAGTGGCTGGCTTTTAAGGTGTGAAAGAGCGGTATGGATGGATAGAGTCCTAGAGAGACACATTCCTTGACCTTGATAGGGAAATTGTAGTCGATATGGATTTTTTGCTCGACATAGGCAACTCGATTTAAAGATTTCTTGACTTCTTTGTCGTCGAGAAAGGCCTGACCTTCATGTGGGATAATTCCCAACATACCTTTTAATAAAGTTGATTTTCCAGCACCATTTGGACCAATAATTCCGGTAATAGTTGGTCCGTGGAGCACTAGTGAGATATCCTTTAGTGCCAGCGTTTCTTTGTAGGAGACGCTGAGGTGTTCAATACGTATCATAACAAATTCCTCCCTCCCGTATTTAATATACATTAAAAAAAAAATTAAGTCAAGTTAATTTTTAAAAAATTTAATAAAATAACAATAAAATGAAAGATACAAGAAATTTATTTTTGATTGCATTCCCTAGATTTTTTTGCTAAGCTAGGAATGAGTGAAAATATGAAAGCGAGAACAAGATGACACGTTATCAAGATGATTTTTATGATGCTATTAATGGCGAATGGGAAAAAACAGCTGTGATTCCAGCTGATAAATCACGAACAGGTGGTTTTATTGACCTTGACGAGGAAATTGAAGAGTTGATGCTGGCGACTACGGACAAGTGGTTGGCAGGTGAGGATGTTCCAAAGGATGCTATCCTCGCCAACTTTGTTAAGTACCATCGTATGGTACGTGATTTTGATAAGAGAGAAGCAGATGGGATTAAGCCCGTCCTTCCTCTGCTCAAGGAATACCAGGATTTGGAGAGTTTTGCAGATTTTACCAGCAAACTAGCAGAATTTGAACTAGATGGTAAACCAAATTTTCTTCCTTTTGGTGTTTCACCAGACTTTATGGATGCCAGAACCAATGTTCTCTGGGCTAGTGCACCAGGAACAATCTTGCCAGATACAACCTACTATGCTGAAGACCATCCTCAACGTGAGGAACTCTTGACTCTTTGGAAGGAAAGTAGCGCAAATCTTCTCAAAGCCTATGATTTTTCAGATGAGGAAATCGCAGACTTACTAGAGAAACGATTGGAATTGGACCGTCGCATTGCGGCTGTGGTACTTTCTAACGAAGAAAGTTCAGAATATGCCAAACTCTACCATCCGTACGCTTATGAAGATTTCAAAAAGTTTGCCCCTGCCCTACCTTTGGATGATTTCTTCCAAGCAGTGATTGGACAGACTCCAGACAAGGTTATCGTAGATGAGGAACGTTTCTGGCAAGCAGCAGATCAATTCTATAGTGAAGAAGCTTGGCCTCTACTCAAAGCAACCTTGATTTTAGCTGTGGTCAATCTTTCAACCAGCTATCTCACAGACGAGATTCGTGTCTTGTCAGGTGCCTACGGACGGGCCCTTTCAGGTGTTCCAGAAGCTCAGGATAAGGTCAAGGCAGCCTATCACTTGGCCCAAGGCCCTTTCAAGCAGGCTCTGGGTCTCTGGTATGCGCATGAAAAATTCTCTCCAGAAGCTAAGGCAGACGTAGAGAAAAAAGTAGCGACTATGATTGATGTTTATAAGGAACGCTTGGCTAAAAACGATTGGCTCACTCCTGAAACGCGTGACAAGGCCATTGTCAAACTCAATGTCATTAAGCCTTATATCGGTTATCCAGAGGAATTGCCAGCACGCTACAAAGACAAGGTAGTGGATGAGACTGCCAGTCTCTTTGACAATGCTCTAGCCTTTGCGCGTGTGGAAATTAAGCACAGCTGGAACAAGTGGAACCAACCAGTTGACTACAAGGAGTGGGGCATGCCTGCTCACATGGTCAATGCCTACTATAATCCTCAGAAGAACTTGATTGTCTTCCCAGCAGCTATCTTACAGGCGCCTTTCTATGACTTGCATCAGTCATCTTCTGCCAACTACGGTGGGATTGGTGCTGTTATTGCCCACGAGATTTCTCATGCCTTTGACACAAATGGCGCTTCCTTTGATGAAAATGGTAGCCTCAAGGATTGGTGGACAGAGAGTGACTATACTGCTTTCAAAGAAAAAACACAAAAAGTTATCGACCAGTTTGATGGGCAAGAATCTTACGGTGCAAGAATCAACGGAAAACTAACTGTATCAGAAAACGTTGCTGACTTGGGCGGAATTGCTGCAGCCCTTGAAGCTGCCAAGAGAGAACTAGACTTCTCAGCCGAAGAATTCTTCCACAACTTTGCTCGCATCTGGCGCATGAAAGGCCGTCCAGAGTTGATGAAACTCATGGCTAGTGTCGACGTGCACGCGCCAGCTAAACTCCGTGTCAACATCCAAGTACCAAACTTCGATGACTTCTTTACAACTTATGATGTCAAAGAAGGCGACGGTATGTGGCGTTCACCAGAGGATCGTGTGGTTATTTGGTAAGACTAAAACCAAGGATAGCATCCTTGGTTTTTTGCTTGCTAGAAAAAGGGATTGAAGGTCTTTTCGTGAGCGATGGTCGTAGCTGGACCGTGTCCGGGATAGACATCGTAGTTAGGGAGAGTAAAGAGTTGCGTCTGAATGCTATGGAGAAGCTGTTCCATACTACCTGTAGGGAGGTCAGTCCGTCCGATGGTCTCGCGGAAAAGAGCATCTCCCGTCAAGACTAGATGGGCATCAGGAAAGACTAGGGAAACACCACCGATAGAGTGGCCTGGGGTTGGTAGGGCAGTAAAACGGAATTCCTCAAGCTGGTATTCTTCATGAAAGACAAAGGTATGTTCTGCTGGTTTTGCAACCACATCTGGCATATCATCGTGACGAGGGAGACCAGAGAGATTATCTACGGGTGTATAAAGCCAGCTAGCTTCACTCTCTGCTACATAAACTGGGGGATTTCCAAAAGTCTCACGCACCAAGTCAAGACTCATAATATGGTCGTAGTGGGTGTGGGTCAGCAGAATCGCACAGACGGGTTTGTTGATTTTCTCGATGGTCTTGCGAATGGCTTCCCAATGGCTACCAGGATCAACCACAATCAGGTGATGGTCTCCCTCTATGTAGTAGGTGTTTTCATAGGCAACAGGATTGACAGTTTTATGGATTTTCATAGGATTTCCTCTTTTAAAGAATGTGCTGATATCAGTATAACACAGAAGAGAATGCTTAGGGTATCAGAAGGTCTTTTTCTACCTTAACGATTTTTCCAAGCTTGGTATCGAGTGTCAATCAAGAGTTGGGTTAGTCGTCCCATGGTTTCTCTTTCATCAGGAGTGAGGGATTGGGCTTGGACAAAGAGATGGTGAACGTGTTCAATGACCTTGAAGGAAGAAAGGTCGTTGATAGAAGAGATGCCTGCATCGAGAATGATTCCAAAAAAGAGGTCAAAGTAGAGTTGCAGTTCTTCGTCAGGAACTGTTTCAACCCATTCCTTGAAGGTAGTATCGACTTGCTGGCTGTCACTATTGGTCTCATCCAGTTGGACAAAGTGTTTGTCTTCAACCTGCCAACTAAAGGTGTCATGCTGGGCGATACCACCTAGGGCAGTGCTTCGAACGACGATTTTTTTATCAGGAATTTCCAGCATCATCCCGATGATAGAACCTTGTGGGACAAATACTTTCGTTCTTTCCATCATGTTTTGATAGCCTGGTGTTTCGGTTAGTTCCTTGTGAAGCCCAGGCGCATCAAAATTATAGACAGCGACAATGTTTTTTTGTAAAAGTGGATCGAGTTGACTAGCAGCATAGACGGCTAGATTGCCTCCTTTTGAGTGTCCTGCTAGGACAACCTTTTGGTTAGGATGTTGAGCAAAAAAGTCCTGTAAATACTGGAGGGCATGTTTTTGAGCTGGGATTTCCTTCATATAGGTCATATGGAAATCTTCTTTCCAACCGATGATACTGTCGTCAGTTCCACGAAAAACAAGCACATAGGTATCGAGACTGATACGATAAGTCATAGCTGCGAACTGTTTTTGCAATTCAGGATCGATATCGTTGATAAAGTCTGAGAGCTTGCAATTTTTAAAGCGTTTGTGTTGAGCGAGTTGATCCAATAACTGGAGGCGGTTTTTGCTGGTCAGCATCGTCGTTTCTCTAGGGATTTGAGGTGCAAGATCTATGAGGCGCTGGGGTTCTTGAGCGACTAAATCATCAAAAGGAAGATAGGTTAATTCGGTCAAGGCAAGAACATCTAACTCGTTCACGGGAAGGTCATAAAAGGAATCATATGCTACATCATTCAAGTAGTCAAAAATATTGGCCATAAAAGCTCCTTTCTCTATGTTTATCCTATCACATTTACCTAGAATTAGCTAGTAGGCTTGTTTGGATGACCTAGCAGGGATTGATTCAGATATATAGAAGACAGGCTGCTCCTATTTCAAACCTCTAAACGAGCTTACTTGTATATTTTTGCTATCAATCCCATTTTCCTTTAAAAAATTCTTCATCTCATTTACATCATCAGGCTGACCTGTGATGAGATAGCTGGCTTGATTGCCGTATTCATCAATAGCACGTTTTAAAAATTCTTGACTTTGAAAAAATTCATCGCTTGTTTTATAAGTAAAATTCGATGTTTTCTGAGCTAGTTCCTTCATTTCTTTATCAAAAATAGTCACTCCTTTGTCAAAATGATTGAGTACAATCGGGCATTTACCAGCCCATTCTTTGATAAGGGGGCGTAGAGCAGAAATGCCGACATCAGATGCAAAGCAAACTAGTGGCTGATTCATATCTTTAACGGTCAAAGAGGAATCCAGCCAACTCATCTCAATCTCACTGCCAGCCGGTAAATGTGTCAAGGTTTCCTTAAAGAGGCTACCACTATTATGAGTCAAAATGAGAATTTCATCTTCATCAGGTGTGGAGGCAATGGTTAGCCATCGACTGGTTTGCTCTCCCTTAGCTTCATATTTACTAGCAGTAGACGAGGTATCAGGGAGTGTAAACTTGGCATAAGCCCCAGCTTTCCAGATTTGATGACTCGGTTTTGTGATATGAATTAAATATAGATCTCCGCTGGGGTTTTCGATGGATTTTATCGATAATGTCTGACTTCGTCCAAGGTAGGCGATGGCACCCCAAGTTATAAGGCCTAAGACTCCAAGTGTTGATAGAATGATAATAAACATTTTTTTACCTCTTTTCATTTTTTATGACTCCTGTTCTTAATTTTATGAATGAACTAAAAACAAATTCATTCATATTTTTCCAAAAAATAAAGAAATCCATTCTTTATTTTAGAACTCCTTTAATGAAGTTGGTTGCAAGTATTTCGACAGTTTTGCCAATATCTGGAAAATCTTTTTCCGTGATATGCATATCCATGTAGTAAAACAGATTATAAACCTGTAAAATATCTTGAATCTTTTCTGGCGAATACCCTTCACCTTGCATACGATTTGTAAAAGTTTTAACTAGAAACTGATGAAATGGATTTGCGACTTTGCCTTCTTCCGAGGAATAGTAGCTGTGTAACTCATCTGCTATGGCAGGATTGTACCATTCTGCAAGGATTTTATTGGAAGAAACGAGAGTTCTGGACTGAGCAAAGAGTTGACCAATGAGGTCGGTCATGTCAATTTCCCAATCTAGTTCTTCGATCATAGCTTGGCGAACACGGTTGTTTTCATCTATATAGATGTCTAGAAAAATGGCTTCTTTACTCTCGTAATAGTTATAAAAAGAACCAACTGCAACACCAGCTTGCCTGGCAATTTCTGAAATCCCTGTCGCCTTGTAACCTTTTTTTGAAAAAATTTCATAGGCCGCTGTCTTTAAAGCTTGTTTTTTGTCCAATATGATTTAACCTCCTTTGTTTTATGAATGAATAAACTTATTTGTTCATTCATATTCTAACAAATCATGGCTAGCTTGTCAATAAGAAGGCTAGATCTATTAAATAAGTGAAAGAAACGCTAACCAAATGAACACAAAAGGAAAATATAGGATAAGGCTGGAACTATAATTAAAAATAAGGTATGATATCAGTGGGAATGTTCTCTATTTAGCATCTGTTTTCTGAGCTGGATTTGGGGAATAGGATGCTAAACAGTATGAGATACTGATCCGTAAATCTGATATGAAGGGTTTTGATACTTTGAGAAATAGCAAAGGAGGAGCGCATGCACAAGATTTTACTAGTAGAAGATGACCAAGTTATTCAACATCAAGTGGGAAAACTGCTCTCTGAGTGGGGCTTTGAGGTCATTTTGGTAGAAGATTTTATGGAAGTATTGAGCTTATTTGTTCAGTCAGAGCCTCATTTGGTCCTCATGGATATTGGCCTGCCACTCTTTAATGGTTACCACTGGTGTCAGGAGATTCGTAAGATTTCTCAGGTACCCATTATGTTTCTGTCTTCGAGAGACCAGGCTATGGATATCGTCATGGCAATCAACATGGGAGCAGATGACTTTGTGACCAAGCCTTTTGACCAGCAGGTGCTTCTTGCAAAGGTTCAGGGCTTGTTGCGCCGTTCTTATGAATTTGGCCGAGATGAAAGTCTGCTGGAATATGCGGGTGTAATCCTCAATACCAAGTCCATGGACCTGCACTATCAGGGGAAAGTTCTGAGTTTGACCAAGAATGAATTTCAAATTTTGCGAGTGCTGTTTGAACACGCTGGCAATATCGTGGCGCGTGATGACCTGATGCGGGAACTCTGGAATAGCGACTTTTTCATCGATGACAATACCTTGTCTGTCAATGTTGCTCGTTTGCGCAAAAAGTTGGAGGAACAAGGCTTGGCAGGTTTTATCGAGACTAAGAAAGGGATAGGATACGGACTGAAACATGCTTGATTGGAAATCATTTTTTCTAGCCTATCTGCGTTCTCGCAGTCGCGTTTTTGCCTATATTTTTTCATTAGGCTTTCTCGTCCTTCTCTTTCAGTTTTTATTTGCTAGTCTAGGAACTTATTTTCTTTATTTCTTTCTGCTCAGTGGCTTTTTGACCTTCTTATTTTTGGCTTGGGATATATTTGCAGAAGCTCAGGTTTACCGGCAGGAAGCACTCTATGCTGAGCGAGACCCCAAGTCTCCTCTGGAATGTGCGCTAGCAGAAAAACTTGAAGAGCGAGAGTCTGAATTGTATCAAAAGAAGTCGGAAGCCCAAAGTAAACTGACGGATTTGCTTGATTACTATACCTTGTGGGTCCATCAGATTAAGACGCCTATTGCAGCTAGTCGCCTTTTAGTAGCAGAAGTCTCTGATCGTGAGGTCAAGCAGCAACTGGAACAGGAAATCTTTAAGATTGACTCCTATACCAATCTGGTGTTGCAGTACTTACGTTTAGAGAGTTTTCATGATGACTTGGTATTTGAACAGGTCCAAGTGGAGGACTTGGTTAAGGAGATGGTTCGTAAGTACGCACTTTTCTTTATCCAGAAGGGACTAACAGTCAATCTCCATGACCTTGACAAAACTATCGTGACCGATAAGAAATGGTTGTTAGTCGTCATTGAACAAATCCTTTCAAACAGCCTCAAATACACCAAGGAAGGTGGTTTGGAAATCTATATGGAGGATCAGGATCTTTGTATCAAGGATACGGGAATCGGGATAAAAAATAGTGATGTCCTCCGAGTCTTTGAACGTGGCTTTTCAGGCTACAATGGGCGTTTGACCCAGCAATCATCTGGACTTGGCCTCTACCTATCCAAGAAAATTTCTGAAGAACTGGGTCACCAGATTCGCATCGAGTCTGAGGTTGGGGCAGGAACAACAGTACGCATCAAGTTTTCCAATATGAATCTGATGATTGAGTGAGCATAGTTGATGATAACCTTATTCATCTGTGGAATTTTTGTTCTAGTCTATATCTCTATTTTCATGATAACGTCTAGAAGTTACCATAAGATTGTCCAGATGTAAAAAAAATTACACTAGGAAACGACTAGAATATAGTCAAAAAATAAAAGAGGCAAAAATGAAAGAAAGTTATTTTGACGGAGGAATCCTAGATTAGATTGGATACTCTATCTTAGTAGCCATAATTTTTGGGCTTACCTTGGGGATCGCAACACCTTGGGCGGTTTGCATGATGCAAAATTGAAAACCAAACATACGGTAGTGGATGGTCAACGTCTATACTTTGACGGGACTGGAGCACAACTGTTCGGTAACTGGATCAAGTGGTTTCTTCTAACTATCATCACATTTGGGATCTATGGCTTCTGGTTGAAAATAAAAATGGAGCAATGGATTGTCAAACACACTCATCATGTTTAAACATTAAAACGGCACCTTCTTTCAGAGGAGATACCGTTTTTTCTTTTTCGGATAAGGAAACAAAAATTTCTTCCTTTCTCTATCTTTTAAATTGATATATTTTTCCAGAGAAAGACTGTAAAATTTTTGATATAATGTTAAGGATAGACTGACGGATGCTTAAAGGATAATTTTCAAAAAAATAACAGGTGAGAATTAAAAATATGTAAGATTGAACAGAAGTCTCTCTGCCGTCATCCAAGCAGAAACAAGATTATATGAAATAAAAGGAGTAACCAATGACCGGAAACTATTCAACACGTGAATACCGTGAGAAATTATATGATGATCTTCATGTTCGATTAAGAGATACAGTGATTTTGATGTGTGCGATTTTTATTGCCTCTATAGGTTTAAATATGAATTCAACAGCTGTCATTATTGGAGCCATGCTAATTTCCCCTCTTATGACATCGATTGTTGGACTCGGATTTGGTTTAGCTATTTTTGATACGCGTTTAATCAAGCAATCTCTAGAGGTTTTATTTACTCAAGTATTGGTTAGCTTGCTTGTTTCGGCTCTGTATTTCTGGATTTCTCCCTTATCTTATGCAAGTAGCGAATTGATTGCACGAACCTCTCCAACCATTTGGGATGTTCTCATTGCTATTGCTGGTGGGATAGCAGGCGTAATTGGTTCAAGGAAAAAAGAAGCAAACAATATCGTGCCAGGAGTAGCCATTGCAACAGCTCTGATGCCACCTATCTGTACTGCAGGATATGGTTTAGCTAACGGAAATGTACGATTTTTATTTGGGGCTCTCTATCTTTTCTTGATCAACTGTATCTTTATCATGCTAGCCAACATTGTTGGAACAAGAATTTTGATGAGAAAATCTCCCTTAAGTTCATTTAAAGAGCTAAACATTAAAATGAAAATTGGCTTGATATCCTTGATTGTATTATTGGTTCTTCCAGCCAGTTATTCAGCAGTGACTCTGACGATAGATCAAGCGCGAAAAGAAGGGATCAAACAGTTTGTAGCAAAAGAGTTCGCCAATCATACGGTTATTAACCAAGTCTACAAGTCAAGAAACAATGAATTGGTCTTGACGGTTGTTGGAGATCCGATTTCAGACGAAGAATTAGAAACGCTCCATCAAAAACAAGCCTCTTACGGTATTCAATCTGTTCAATTAAAAGTCAATCAAGTTCATAATTCGACAAAATTAGACAGTGATACGACCAAGGAATTTTATGAAACCATTGACAAGTATATCGATCAAAAACTCTCTGAAAAGGATTCACAAAAAGATATCGTAAAAGAAAATGAAGCAGACAAGGATTGAGGATAGTCAACTTATCTAACTCATGAAAGCAAATCTTGTGTGGTGGTTTAACCAATCACTACTAGCTCAGGTTAAATAAAATATAAAAAAGCAACAACTATTTCAATTGTTGCTTTTTCTTACTGAAAAATGTTTCTCAGACTGTGATCGTTTTATTTCTCAACGCGTGATTTGTTGGCGATATCAGCTAGGATAGCTTGAACAAAGTCATCAACTGAGACAGTTTGTGTTTCTTTTTGGCCGTAGCGACGAACATTGACGGTTCCGTCCTCCATTTCCTTGTCTCCAACGATCAATTGGTAAGGAATCTTGCTGGTTTGAGAAGCACGAATCTTGAACTGCATTTTTTCATTGCGTTCGTCCACATCAGCACGAACACCGCGGTCACGAAGTTTCTTAGCCACTTCCCATGCGTAGTCCACGTGTTTTTCGTTAGAAACGGGGATGAGGGTTACTTGATGTGGTGCAAGCCATGTTGGGAAGGCACCCTTGTAGTTCTCAATCAAGATAGCTGTAAAGCGTTCCATGGTTGAGATAACCCCACGGTGGATCATAACTGGACGGTGCTCTTCACCATCAGCTCCGATGTATTTGAGGTCGAAACGTTCTGGAAGCAAGAAGTCAAGCTGGATCGTAGAAAGAGTTTCTTCTTTTCCTAGGGCGGTCTTCACTTGGATATCGAGTTTCGGACCATAGAAGGCAGCTTCACCTTCAGCTTCAAAGTAGTCTAGTTCCATATCATCCATAGCTGCTTTCAACATGCGTTGTGCATTTTCCCACATCTCATCGTTGTCAAAGTATTTGTGTTTATCTTCTGGGTCACGATAAGACAAGCGGAAACGGTAATCTGTCAAATTAAAGTCTTCATACACGTCGATAATCAATTGAAGAATTTTCTTGAATTCTTCCTCAATTTGTTCTGGAGCTACAAAAGTATGACCATCATTTAGGGACATTTCGCGTACACGTTGAAGGCCTGTAAGGGCGCCAGATTTTTCATATCGGTGCATCATGCCAATCTCAGCGATACGGATTGGTAATTCACGGTATGAGTGTACATGATGTTTATAAACTTCGATATGGTGAGGACAGTTCATTGGGCGGAGGACAAACTCTTCACCATCCCCCATGTCCATAGTTGGGAACATATCTTCACGGTAGTGATCCCAGTGACCAGAAGTTTTATAGAGTTCCACTGAGGCAATTGGTGGAGTGTAAACATGTTGGTAGCCTGCAGCGATTTCCTTGTCAACAATGTAGCGTTCCAATTCACGACGGATAGTGGCACCATTTGGTAACCAGAATGGTAAACCTTGTCCGACTTCTTGTGAAATCATAAAGAGGTCAAGCTCTTTACCGAGTTTACGGTGGTCACGTTCCTTGGCTTCTTCACGCATTTGAAGGTAGTTCTTCAAGTCTTTCTTGTCAAACCAAGCTGTACCGTAGATTCGTTGCATCATCGTGTTGTCGCTATTTCCACGCCAGTAGGCACCTGCTACATGGAGAAGGTGGAAGATTTGGATGCGACCTGTTGAAGGCACGTGAGGTCCACGGCAGAGGTCTACATATTCGCCTTGACGGTAGATGGTCAAACCACCCTCATCTTCTGAGTGCTCTTCAATCAATTCCAACTTGTAAGGGTCATTTTTGAAAATTTCACGTGCCTCATCCTTGGTCACTTCCTCACGGATGGATGGGAAGTTTTCTTTGACGATCTTCTTCATTTCTTCTTCGATACGAGGAAGGTCTTCGTTGGAGATTTGGCCAGCTTGATTGTCCGTATCGTAGTAGAAACCATCTTCGATAGCTGGACCGACACCCAAGTGAATGTCTGGGAAGAGACGACGAGCTGCTTGGGCAAACAAGTGAGCAGCTGAGTGACGCAAGATTGGAAGAGCATCTTCGTGATCAGGTGTCACGATTTCAAGGCTACCATCTTCAGTGATAGAACGAGTCGTGTCGATGAGTTTGCCGTTGAATTTACCAGCAAGAGCTTTTTTAGCTAGGGAATTGCTGATGGATTGGGCAATTTCAAAAGTTGTAACGCCAGATTCGAATTCACGAACAGCGCCATCTGGGAAAGTAATCTTAACCATAGTTTTCTCCTTAAATATTTATTCTATTTTTGTTGGACAATTTTAAGAGCCGAGCAACTTCTTCCGCGTTCTGATTCTCTGATTGACTACCATCTGTTACGAGACTAGGATAGCCTAATCTCACCGCTTCCTTACGCACCATTTGAGCAAAAAGAATGTCTCGTTGCATCCAGTTTTCAAAAGCTTTCTCAGGATTGGTTGTTCCTTCTAAAACATAAGGAACCCATTCTCTCTGTCTATAATGCTTTTTCTGAAAATCAGCTGTTGGAGTCAAGCATAGATAGGAAGATGCTGGGCATTCAAGCTCCTTTACCAAGTGAGGCAAAAGTCCTGCCCCCTCCACCAAGAGAGGTCTATCTTGATAAAAGCGCCATTCTTCGTCTGCCATCTCTTCTGGATTTCTCATCCAGATTTGTTCTGGACTTCTGTCCTGTCTCAGAAGGCAAATCGGCTGTGAGTCTGCACTTGCTTGACTCATCATCTCTTCTACCAAATCATCCAGTTTGATATGAAGTAGTTGATACTGTCTAGCAAGAAGTGAGGCAATTGTTGACTTTCCACTACAAGGCGATCCGCCAATCATATAAAGCATCGTTCTTCCTCCTTCTGACAAAACAAAAAGCGACATCCTCGAAAGGACGTCGCAACGTGGTTCCACCTTCATTTATGTTCCTCAAAAAAGAGGGACACCTCTGATTGGCTTTAACGTGGCCACCGTTTTATGTTTTCATAAAAGTCAGTAGAGTAGTATCAATTTAGGCTCTCTATGCGTTTCCAGCAACCACGCACTCTCTAGTAGAAAGGGACTAAGTGACTTGTCTCTATGCATTATTATAGCATGATTGCGAGAATTTTCAAGGATTTTGTGAAAGTTTTTTATTTTTTCCTTGCTGGAGCATATATTTAATACCTGAACCTGAAGCCATACCAAGTAGGGCAAAGAGTTCATAAGCTAGGAAATAAACGAGAATGAATTCATTGAAAGTGATGATGGTAAAGCAATAGAGAAGAGCAATACCGAGTAGCCACCACAGTGAAAATTGGAAACGGTAGCTATAAAGAAGGGACACGATGAAGGTTGCCAAAGGTGAAAAGAGGATGATGTTATAAATGTAAAGTCCTTTCAGCGTATAAGGGTCAGAAATCAGCAGTAACAGCAACTCATAGAGAGGCCAGTAAAAGAAGAATATGACAAGGTAGTATGGGATATACTTAAGGTAGTTCCGCATGGCAATAGTCCTCCAATCTGCAAAAATTGAGAGAGGTTGAATACCACATAATCCTAAATGAAGGGGAGCTCTCTACCTATATTATAGCACGATTTGGAAGCTCTTACAAGTTGATCAGGTAAGTAGTGATAGTGATTTTTTGCAGTGTTTTCTGCTATAATACTAACAGAAGAAGTAAGAGGAAAAGAGGAGAAAGAATGACTAAAATAGCAGTTCTTTCAGATATACATGGAAATATGACAGCTCTGGAAGCCGTACTGGCTGATGCAAGAGTGGCAGAGGTAGAAGAGTATTGGCTTTTGGGAGATATTCTCATGCCTGGAACAGGACGTAGAAGGATATTGGATCTCTTAGCTAGCTTGCCCATCACTGCAAGAGTGCTGGGAAATTGGGAGAATAGTCTCTGGCGTGGTTTGCATCGCAAGCTAGATCCAACAAAAGCGAGTCATCGCTATCTCCTACGCCAATGCCAGTATATCTTAGAAGAGATTAGCCCTGAAGAAATCGAAGACCTCAACAATCAACCTATGCAAGTTCATCGTCAGTTTGGTGATTTGACGATAGGAATCACTCACCATCTCCCTGATAAAAACTGGGGTAGAGAGTTGATTCATACGGGAAAACAAGAAGATTTTGATAGATTGGTGACGGAACCGCATGCCTCTATCGCGGTATATGGGCATATTCACCAGCAATTGCTTCGTTACGGAAGTGATGGACAGTTGATTCTCAATCCAGGATCCATTGGGCAACCCTTCTTTTTAGATGCGCAGTTGCGTAAGGACCTGCGGGCTCAATATATGATTTTAGAGTTTGATGAGGCAGGTTTGTCTGATGTTGATTTTCGTCGAGTGGATTATGATGTAGAAGCCGAATTGCAGTTGGCTAAGGATTTGAAGCTCCCCTATTTCCAGGTCTACTATGAAAGTTTGGTAAATGGGATTCACCATACTCATAACCAGGAACTTCTGTATGAAATTGCCCAAGAACAGGGGCATGATGCCGAGTTGAATGCATGGCTAGATGGTGGTAATAATTGACATTACAACACAAAAGGGTATAATGAGTATCAGATAGGATGTGAAAGGAGAAAAAGATGCAAATTTCAAGCCGATTTACGATTGCGACTCATATGTTAATCATTATTGCCATTAAGAGTCAAGAGAGCAAAGTGACCAGTGATTTTCTCGCAGCCAGTGTTGGAGTCAATCCAGTCATTATTCGCAAAATCTTGTCCCAACTCAAAAAAGCTGAGCTGATATCAGTTGCGCGTGGGACGGGCGGTACCGAGATTATCAAAGACCTCCAAGATATCAGCCTTTTTGATGTTTATCAGGCTGTTGAATGTTTAGGAAAATCTGGTAAACTCTTTAGTTTCCATGCTAATCCCAACCCTAACTGTCCAGTAGGAGCAAATATTCATGAAGTCTTGGATCAAAAATTGCTGGATATCCAACTAGCGATGGAAAACCAACTCCGTCAGACAAGTCTGGCTCAGGTTGTGGCTGATGCAGAAGCAAGAATAGTAAAATAAGAGGGCTAGACTCCTCTTTTTCTATTGCCACAATTATGGTACAATGTAGTCATCAAAGGAGGAGACTATGTACTTTATCACAGGATTTTTTGTCCTACTTTTTCTCGTTTCGTTTTTAAGGGACAATCGCAGTCTCTGGAATCCAGCTCTCTTGCTTTTGTCTCTGCTCTTTTCTTACCTGTCTATTGCCAATCTTTTTTACGAAGCTGGGCAGAAAGAAGTGCACATGGTTTTCTTTGCAGGGATTTTTCTTCTGCTGCCTCTTTTAGTTTTTCTAAGTGGTTTTTTCCTTATTTATAACGGATTTGTGTTATTGAAGAAAGAAGGAAAATCTAAGGCAAATTATTTGTCTCTAGGATTAGGGTGCATGATTCTGTTCTTTTTTGTGATCATGGCGATCCGAATGAGCGATACCAATGGCTTGTTCTACACCAATCATCTAGTGAATATTATCTTTTTCTTTTTGATTTATTCGTATTTGATTTTTGGTTTTGCCTTTGCAGGATTTCTGCTTTATTCTATTCTGTATCTTTTTATTCCTAAGAAAAAATATTATGATTTTATTATCATTCACGGAGCAGGCTTATTGAATGGAGAAAAAGTGACTCCCTTACTCAAGAGTCGCATTGACAAGGCAGTTGAGGCTTACCACAAGTCGAAAAATCCAGATGTCAAATTGATCGCTAGTGGTGGTCGAGGAGGGGATGAGAAGATCTCCGAGGCTCAGGCAATTTGTAATTATTTGCGGGAAGAGACGGATGTTCCGAGAGAAGCAATTCTCCTAGAGGAAAGCTCGACAACGACCTATGAGAATCTTCTTTTCTCAAAAGAAATGGGAGAGAAGCTGGTGGCCAGTCCACGTTTTCTCTTTGTGACCAATGATTATCATGTTTTTCGTACCAGTACCTATGCTCGCCGTATTGGGATGAAGGGAGATGGTCTTGGTTGCCGTACAGCCGCCTACTATATCCCATCGGCCTTTATCAGAGAATATATTGCCCTATGTGTGAAGATAAAATGGATTTTTATCGCCTTCTATATTTTATTGATTTTAGCTTTGATTTTCTCTTATAGGGGTATTTTATGGTAATATATGAAAAAAATCTCCGTTAGGAGATTTTTTGTAAAATTCATGTAGTCATTATTATTCAATTTTGCTTATGGCAAAATGGCTTTTAGTTCCTTCAGGATAGTTTGCAAGGTTACGACTGCTTGCTTTCCTTGTTGCGGTTGGTAGAGTAGTAGGAAATAGTCGCGAATAGTTTCTTCAAATTGCTTAGGGAGGAGAGTACAATTGGCCTTTGCGTACTCCAGCATCCGTTTTTCACCAGGATGGGTTTGCTCATTGAGCGCAAATAGCAAGTCAAAGTAGGAAGCAAAAAATTCACTTGAACGATGATTCATACTGAGAAGATCTTGACGTTTGATAGCTTTTTCTATTTGGACAGAGAAGGCAGGCATGGCTTGTTCTAGCAAAAGGAGTTGCCTTTCAATGATGTGCTTTTTGAGTTCCTGTGGATAGGGAATCTGGTAGGCTCTTTGGAGCGAAGCATAGTTTCCATTCGGATCGTATAGAATCTTGCTGTGGAGTAGATTATGCCACATGCAAGTTGTATAAGCATTTTGAGCTTTGTGTTGAAAAACGGTTGAGTTCAATTCTTGTTCAAACGACTCCAGCGAACGATAAATCAACTCGATTTGGATACCGTTGTTTAGTACACAGTCGTCCTCTAATTCCCAAAACTGGTTTCCAATTTCCATATAGGAGCAGTATTTACTCAAAATATTTTGTCGAATTGCCTCATCAATGGGAGAGTTGAGATAGATGTAGACATCATAATCAGAAGTTTGATCATAGTCTTGTCCTGCACGTGAACCACCTAGAGCGATGGCTTCTACTTGTTCCAGTTGAGAGAATTCTTTGTAAAGTTCTTGGATCATTATTTTTCTCCTAGCTTTATGGTTTAAAGTCATTTTACCAAAAAGTAAAACGTTTGCATAGTGTTGGGTTGCTCTTTTCATTTATAGCAAAAAAATGTGAACCCCTGTTGTTGGTTCACATTTATTTTTATTCTGCGGCTTGCTTCCAACGTTTGGCTAGCATGCGAGACAGACTTGAAATTGCTAGGTTAAAGCTGAAATAGATCAGAGCAATCAAGATATAAAGACTGAAGACCTGCTCTGGTTCGAAATAACGTCCCATTAAGATTTGGCTAGCGCCAAAGAGTTCTTGCAGGGCGATAACAGAGTAGAGGAGGCTGGTATCCTTAATCACGGTTACAAACTGAGAAATAATAGCGGGTAGCATTTTGCGGATTGCTTGTGGGAGAATGATGTAGTAGAGGATTTGAGCTGAAGTGAATCCTTGCGACATTCCTGCTTCGTACTGGCCCTTGTCCACGGCATTGAGACCACCTCGGATAATCTCAGCCAAGGCTGCTGAGGTAAAAAGGGTAAAGGCAGTAATACCTGCTGGTGTAGACTTCATCTTAAACACCAAAAAGATGGTGAAAATCCAGAGAAGGTTGGGAACGTTACGTACAAACTCGATATAAATGCTGGAGATGATCCATAAGACAGGATTTTTCCCATTTCTCATGACGGCTAGCACTGTCCCTATAAGGGTAGAAAGGACAATGGCAATCAGAGAAATATAGAGGGTCAAGCCAAATCCTTTAAAGATAAAGACTAGGTTATCTGGGGTCAAAACTTCTAAAATAGATTCCATAGTAACCTCCTAAAGTGAATAGGCTTTTTTGTTGGCTTGCTCCATCTTGCGACCAAACTGGGCAACAGGGAAGCATAGGGCAAAGTAGAGAAGAGCAGCACCTAAAAAGGCTGGGATATAGTTTCCGTTGAGAGCCGACCAAGACTTGGTCACAAACATCAAGTCTACTCCAGAGATGATGGCAACTGTAGAGGTGTTCTTGATGAGGTTAACAATTTGGTTGGTCAATGGAGGGAGAATGATACGGAAGGCTTGAGGCAAGATAATCAAGCGCATGGCACTGATATAGGTAAAACCTTGCGACAAGGCGGCCTCCATCTGACCGCTAGGAATAGACTGAATCCCTGAACGAATAACCTCCGCAATATAAGCACCGTGATAGAGTCCCACGCAGAGAACAGCTGTCCAATAAATGGGAATCATGATGGTGTGGTCACTGATAAGAGGCAAACCATAGAAGACGATGACAAACTGCACCAAGAGGGGAGTATTTTGATAAAATTCCACAAAGATGCGAGCTAAAACACGTAAGACTGGGCGTTTGCTTGTTGACATGGCTCCAAAGAAGATGCCCAAAACCATGGCGAGGATAAAGGAACCAATCGCTAGGGCAAGAGTGAAGAGGAAACCATTGAAAAATTGTCCAAAATCCTGAAAATAGGCTGTCCAAGATGATAAATCTGTCATGGGGTGTCCTCCTTAATCTGCAGTATGGCTAGATGGTTTGAGCTTGTAACGGTCATAAAGTTTCTGCAAACTACCGTCCTTGGTCCATTTAGTGACCAAGCTATCAAGATAATCGTTGAGCTCGGTGTTTGATTTCTTGGTAACAATACCGTAGTCAGATGGCTTGAAACTATCATCTAGTAGTTTTGTGCGTTTGCTGATGTAGCCAGACAGGATAGAGCGGTCCACGGAAAAGGCATCAATACGGTGAGCGTGAAGGGAAGTAATCAATTCTGGATAGGAACCAAGTTCGACGAATTTAAAGGTTAGACCTTTCTTTTTACCCAGTTCAGTAATCAAGCGCTGGGTGATGGAGCCTTGGGCAACTCCTATGGTTTTACCGTTTAGGTCCTCAATGCTTTTGATGTTGGCGGATTTATTGACCAAAAAACCAGAAGCGTCCGTATAGTAGGGACTGGTGAAGTTGTATAATTTTTTACGCTCGTCTGTGATAGTGAAGGTTGCGATATCCATGTCGACCTGTTCATTGTCTAGGAGTGGTCCGCGGGTTTGAGCCGTAACAGGAACGTAGCGAATCTTGACCTTGAGTTCGTCTGCAATCATCTTGGCAAGGTCCGTTTCGATACCAGAATAGGTCCCTGTCTTGGGATCCTTGTAGCCAAAATTAGGAACGTCTTGCTTGACACCGACAACTAGTTCGCCTCTTTTTTGAATGTCTGCGACGCTGGTATCAGCCTGAACTGGTTTGGCAGCAGCAAGGCTGAAAAGGCTAATCAATAATGCGGATAAAAAGAATTTCTTTTTCATAGGCGCCTCCTTATTTGACTTTGTCACTTTCGTGGTTGATAATTTTGCTGAGGAATTGTTGGGCACGAGGTTCGCTTGGGTTGTCAAAAAAGTCATCGACATCTGTCGTATCCACCAAAACTTCTCCGTCTGCCATAAAGATGATGCGGTCCGCAACCTCTCGAGCAAAGCCCATTTCGTGGGTAACGATGATCATATTCATCCCGTCATGTGCCAGTTTTTGCATAACTGCAAGTACATCGCCGATGGTTTCAGGGTCAAGGGCAGATGTTGGCTCATCAAAGAGGAGGAGCTCAGGATGCATGGCAAGACCACGAGCAATGGCGATCCGCTGTTTTTGACCACCAGATAGCATAGCTGGATAGGAATCTTTCTTGTCCCACATGTTTACAAATTCCAGATATTTTTGGGCTGTTTTTTCAGCTTCTTTTTTATCAATTCCTAGAACTTTAACGGGCGCAAGTGTAACATTTTCTAACACTGTTTTGTGTGGATAAAGGTTAAAATGTTGAAAAACCATGCCGACTTCCTTACGAAGAGGAACTAAATCTTTCTGACTAGCACCTGCTACTTGGTGTCCATTGACTAGGAGACTTCCTTTGTCAACAGCCTCTAAACCATTAATCGTACGGATAAGAGTAGACTTCCCAGAACCAGAAGGTCCAAGCAGGACAACAACTTGTCCTTTTTCAAAACGGAGATTGATGTCGCGGAGTGCGTGATAGTCTCCGTAATATTTTTCGACGTTTTTAAATTCTACTAAAGCCATGAGAGATCTCCTTTGTGTTAGATTTTATAACATGATTCTACAACAAAAGAATGTTCTTGTCAAATCATATCTGAAAAAATTCACTAAAATGTTACAAAAAAGCAATCTGGATAGAGAAAATGCCTAAATCATGTTATAATGAAACGATAGAATTCTTAGAAAGAGTGGATGTCTTTTTGATAACTCCTACTTATGAATGGCAGTTTGCCCCGCAGGTTGAAGATGCGGATTTTACAAAGATAGCCAAGAAGGCTGGGCTGGGTCCTGAGGTGGCTCGGTTATTATTTGAAAGAGGGATTCAGGATGAAGAAAGTCTAAAGAAGTTTTTAGAACCTTCTTTAGAGGACTTACATGACCCCTATCTGCTCCATGATATGGACAAGGCAGTGGAACGGATTCGTCAGGCCATTGAAGAAGGGGAAAACATTCTCATCTATGGAGACTACGATGCGGATGGTATGACTTCAGCTTCGATTGTGAAGGAAAGTTTAGAACAGCTTGGCGCCGAGTGCCGTGTTTACCTGCCTAATCGTTTTACCGATGGGTATGGCCCCAATGCCAGTGTCTATAAATATTTTATCGAGCAAGAGGGTATTTCCTTGATTGTGACAGTGGATAATGGGGTTGCGGGTCACGAAGCCATTGAATTGGCCCAGTCTATGGGAGTGGATGTCATTGTGACCGACCACCATTCCATGCCGGAAACCCTTCCTGATGCCTTTGCCATTGTTCACCCTGAGCATCCAGATGCGGACTATCCCTTCAAACAGTTGGCTGGTTGTGGAGTGGCTTTCAAGCTAGCTTGCGCTCTTTTAGAAGAAGTGCAAGTGGAATTGCTTGATTTGGTCGCTATCGGTACCATTGCCGATATGGTGAGTTTGACGGATGAGAATCGCATTTTGGTCCAATATGGTCTGGAGATGCTGGGGCATACTCAGCGTATTGGTCTACAAGAAATGCTGGATATGGCTGGGATTGCTGCTAACGAAGTAACAGAAGAAACGATTGGCTTTCAGATTGCCCCTCGTTTAAATGCTTTGGGGCGTTTGGATGATCCTAATCCAGCTATTGATTTGTTGACTGGATTTGACGATGAGGAAGCGCATGAGATTGCCCTCATGATTCACCAGAAAAACGAAGAGCGCAAGGAAATCGTTCAGTCAATTTATGAAGAAGCTAAGACCATGGTTGATCCTGAGAAAAAGGTCCAGGTTTTGGCCAAGGAAGGCTGGAATCCTGGCGTTCTGGGTATCGTGGCTGGGCGCTTGTTGGAAGAACTAGGGCAGACAGTCATTGTTCTTAATATAGAAGATGGTCGTGCCAAGGGTAGCGCTCGTAGTGTGGAAGCGGTCGATATTTTTGAGGCACTGGATCCCCATCGAGACCTCTTTATCGCCTTTGGCGGCCATGCTGGTGCAGCGGGAATGACGCTGGAAGTTGAGAAACTTTCAGATTTATCTCAGGTCTTGGAAGACTATATCCGTGAAAAAGGCGCAGATGCTAGTGGTAAGAACAAGTTAAATCTAGATGAAGAGCTAGACTTGGAGACTCTTAGTTTAGAAACGGTTAAAAGCTTTGAGCGCTTGGCGCCTTTTGGAATGGACAATCAGAAACCTGTCTTTTATATCAAGGATTTTCAGGTCGAAAGTGCTAGAACCATGGGAGCAGGCAATGCCCACCTCAAACTAAAAATTTCCAAGGGTGAGGCGAGTTTTGAAGTGGTAGCCTTCGGACAAGGTAGATGGGCGACAGAGTTTGCTCAAACAAAAAACTTAGAATTGGCAGTCACCCTGTCTGTCAATCAATGGAATGGTCAAACTGCCCTCCAGTTGATGATGGTAGATGCGCGTGTGGAGGGTGTTCAACTCTTTAACATTCGTGGGAAGAATGTAGTTTTGCCAGAAGGGGTTCCAGTCTTGGACTTTGCTGGAGAATTACCAGAATTAGTGACCAGTGATGCTGTGGTTGTGAAAACCATTCCTGAGGATATTACACTGCTTAAGACTATATTTAAGGAACAAAATTTCTCTGCGGTCTATTTCAAAAATGACATTGACAAGGCCTATTATCTGACAGGTTATGGAACTAGAGAGCAGTTTGCCAAATTATACAAGACGATTTACCAGTTCCCAGAGTTTGATATTCGCTATAAACTCAAGGATTTGGCGGCTTATCTCAATATCCAACAAATCTTGCTGGTCAAGATGATTCAAGTATTTGAAGAGCTAGGTTTTGTGATGATCAAAGATGGTGTCATGAAGGTGAACAAAGAAGCACCCAAGCGGGAGATCGGGGAAAGTCAGATATATCAAGATCTCAAACAAACCGTAAAAAATCAAGAAATCATGGCGCTGGGTACGGTGCAAGAAATTTATGACTTTTTGATGGAGAAAAACTAAAAGATAGGAAAGAGTTGGGCAACCAGCTCTTTTTTGGAAACAAATCTTCATTTTGAAAATCATCAAAAAAATGGTATAATGGTAGGAAAAGATTCGGCTGAAAGTTTTAGAGCTTTTAGAATAAGAGGGTAAATCCACCCTATAATCAAGATAAACTAAGGTTTCGGAGGAAAAATGAGTAATATCAGTTTAACAACACTAGGTGGTGTGCGTGAAAACGGGAAAAATATGTACATTGCTGAGATCAATGGATCTATTTTTGTTTTGGATGCAGGGCTTAAATACCCTGAAAATGAACAACTTGGAGTTGATGTCGTCATTCCAAACATGGATTACCTTTTTGAAAATAGCGATCGTATCGCTGGGGTTTTCTTGACCCACGGACATGCGGATGCCATTGGTGCTCTGCCTTATCTCTTGGCAGAGGCTAAGGTACCTGTGTTTGGCTCTGAGTTGACTATCGAGTTGGCGAAGCTCTTTGTCAAAGGAAATGATACGGTCAAGAAATTCAATGACTTCCATGTGATAGATGAGGATACAGAGATTGATTTTGGAGGGACTGTGGTTTCCTTCTTCCGTACAACTCACTCTATCCCAGAAAGTTTGGGAGTTGTCTTGAAATCAAGTGAAGGTAGCATCGTTTATACAGGTGACTTCAAATTTGACCAGACGGCTAGTAAATCCTATGCGACGGATTTTGGTCGTTTGGCGGAGATTGGCCGCGAAGGTGTCTTAGCTCTTCTTAGTGACTCGGCGAATGCGGACAGCAATATCCAGGTAGCGGGTGAGAGTGAAGTTGGGGATGAAATTACCCAGACCATTGCGGACTGGGAAGGTCGTATCATCGTTGCGGCAGTTGCCAGCAACCTCTCTCGTATCCAGCAGGTCTTTGATGCTGCTGCGGATACAGGTCGTCGAGTTGTTTTGACGGGATTTGATGTTGAAAATATTGTTCGAACAGCGATTCGACTCAAAAAATTGTCTCTAGCCAACGAAAGTCTCTTGATCAAACCCAAAGAAATGTCTCGATTTGAAGACCATGAGTTGATTATCCTTGAGACTGGTCGTATGGGTGAGCCTATTAATGGCCTTCGTAAGATGTCCATCGGTCGCCATCGCTATGTAGAAATCAAGGACGGTGACCTAGTTTATATCGTAACGACTCCATCTATCGCTAAAGAAGCTGTCATGGCGCGTGTGGAAAATATGATCTACCAAGCTGGTGGTGTAGTGAAACTCATTACCCAAAGTTTGCGAGTATCAGGACACGGGAATGCGCGTGATCTGCAGTTGATGATCAATCTCTTGCAACCCAAGTATCTCTTCCCTATCCAAGGGGAATACCGTGAGTTAGATGCGCATGCCAAGGCTGCCATGGCGGTTGGAATGTTACCAGAGCGTATTTTCATTCCTAAAAAGGGAACCACCATGTCCTATGAACATGGAGACTTTGTCCCAGCTGGATCAGTTTCTGCAGGTGATGTCTTGATTGACGGAAATGCTATCGGAGATGTTGGAAATGTTGTCCTTCGTGACCGTAAAGTCTTGTCAGAGGATGGGATTTTTATCGTGGCTATCACTGTCAACCGTCGTGAGAAGAAAATTGTGGCTAAGGCTCGCGTCCATACGCGTGGATTTGTTTATCTCAAGAAGAGCCGTGATATTCTCCGTGAAAGTTCTGAATTGATTAACCAAACGGTAGAAGAATATCTTCAAGGTGATGATTTTGACTGGGCAGATCTCAAAGGTAAGGTTCGTGATAATCTGACCAAGTACCTCTTTGATCAAACCAAGCGTCGCCCAGCAATCTTGCCAGTCGTGATGGAAGCCAAATAATAAGCAGCATACCTACAGAAAAAGTCGAAATTCGGCTTTTTCTTATAGAATAGTAAAAGGAGACAACCATGGCAGTTATGAATATTGAGTATTACTCTGAAGTTTTGGATATGGAGTGGGGCGTTACTGTGCTCTATCCAGATGCCAGTCGGGTAACTGAACCAGATTGTAAAGATATTCCTGTCCTTTATCTTTTGCATGGAATGTCAGGAAATCAGAATAGCTGGCTCAAGCGAACCAATGTCGAGCGCTTGTTGCGAGGCACCAATCTCATTGTTATCATGCCCAATACTAGCAATGGCTGGTACACAGATACCCAGTATGGTTTTGACTACTTTACTGCTCTAGCAGAAGAGTTACCTCAGGTTATGAAACGTTTCTTCCCCAATATGACCAGCAAGCGAGAAAAGACCTTCATTGCAGGTCTCTCTATGGGTGGCTATGGTTCCTTCAAGCTAGCTCTCGCAACCAATCGTTTTTCTCATGCAGCTAGTTTTTCTGGTGCACTCAGCTTTCAAGAATTTTCTCCTGAAAGTCAGGATTTGGGCTCTCTTGCCTACTGGAGAGGAGTTTTTGGAGAAATCAAAGATTGGACAGCTAGCCCTCATTCGCTTGAAAGTATCGCTGCGAAATCGGATAAAAAAACCAAACTTTGGGCTTGGTGTGGTGAACAAGACTATCTCTACTCAGCCAATAACCTCGCTGTGAAAAACCTCAAAAAGCTTGGTTTTGAAGTGACCTATAGTCATAGTGCTGGCACTCACGAGTGGTACTACTGGGAAAAACAATTGGAGCGTTTTTTAGCTACTCTACCAATTAACTTTGTTTTGGAAGAGCGCTTATCTTAGTTTTAGGTTTTTTTCAGTTTTTTGAGTAAAATAGAGAATCTATCTTGATTATGGGAGACCATTGATTTTAAGATAGATTCTTATTTTTATGAAAGGTGGAGTGTCATGTTCTGGATTGTTCGATTATTCTTCCGATTTCTTTTGGGCATTTGGCGTTTCTTCTGGCGTCTGGTTTGGACCTTGGTTATCATCGTTCTCCTTGCCTTTGGAGTAGTTTGGTATCTGACAGGTGATTTTCATTCTGCGATCAATCAGGTTGAAAAAATGAGCCAGATTGGTCAAGGTGGCTGGAATCAATGGAAGGAAACGGGAAGGCTGGAAGTCTTGTCTCAGATAGACAGTCACCAACACGCGGAAGGCAAGTGGGCTCAGGCTTCAGCCCGCATCTATATTGAGCCTCAAATGGATGAGACCTTCCAAGGTGCCTATGCAGAAGCCATAAAAAACTGGAATCAAACGGGAGCCTTTACCTTTGAGGTGGTTGCGGATCCTAGCCAGGCAGATATTGTGGCAAGTGAAATGAATGATGGAACGACAGCTGTAGCTGGCCAAGCCGAGAGCCAAACCAATCTGTTGACCAATCAATTTATATCTGTAACAGTTCGCCTAAATCATTATTATCTATCCAATCCAAGTTATGGATATTCCTATGAACGGATCGTGCATACAGCGGAGCACGAGCTGGGACATGCCATCGGATTGGATCATACTAACGAGACTTCTGTTATGCAGCCGGCAGGCTCCTACTATGGGATTCAGCCTCAGGATGTGAAGGCTGTTCAAGAACTTTATACCAGTAGCGACTAGATAAAGTCGGTGCAATCCGAAAGAAATCAAAGCTCCTCCATCAAACGGTTGGTGGGGCTTTTTGTTCGTCCTGTCACGGCCTTTTTGCTATAATGGAACTATGAACAACTTGATCAAATCAAAACTAGAGCTCTTGCCGACCAGCCCCGGTTGCTACATTCACAAGGATAAAAACGGCACCATTATCTATGTAGGAAAGGCTAAAAATCTGCGCAACCGTGTGCGCTCCTATTTCCGTGGCAGTCATGATACCAAAACAGAGGCCTTGGTGTCTGAAATTGTAGATTTTGAATTTATCGTTACTGAGTCCAATATTGAGGCACTTCTCCTAGAAATCAACCTGATCAAGGAAAACAAGCCAAAGTACAATATCATGCTCAAGGATGATAAGTCCTATCCGTTCATCAAGATTACCAATGAGCGCTATCCTCGTTTGATTATCACCCGTCAAGTCAAGAAGGATGGAGGTCTTTATTTTGGACCTTATCCCGATGTGGGGGCCGCCAATGAAATCAAGCGACTCTTGGATCGGATTTTCCCTTTTCGTAAGTGTACCAATCCGCCGTCTAAGGTCTGTTTTTATTATCATATCGGTCAATGTATGGCCCACACTATCTGTAAGAAGGATGAGTCCTATTTCAAGTCCATGGCTCAGGAGGTTTCTGACTTCTTAAAAGGGCAGGATGACAAAATCATCGATGACCTCAAGAGTAAAATGGCAGTGGCAGCGCAAAATATGGAGTTTGAACGTGCGGCGGAATACCGTGACCTGATTCAGGCCATTGGCACTCTTCGGACCAAGCAACGGGTTATGGCCAAGGATCTCCAAAACCGTGATGTCTTTGGCTACTATGTGGACAAGGGCTGGATGTGTGTGCAGGTTTTCTTTGTCCGTCAGGGCAAGCTCATCGAGCGAGACGTCAATCTCTTCCCCTACTACAATGATCCGGATGAGGACTTCTTGACCTACGTGGGACAATTCTATCAAGAAAAATCTCATCTGGTTCCTAATGAGGTACTGATTCCGCAGGATATCGATGAAGAAGCTGTTAAGGCCTTGGTAGATACCAAGATTCTCAAACCCCAGCGTGGAGAGAAAAAACAGCTGGTCAATCTAGCCATAAAAAATGCTCGTGTTAGTCTGGAGCAGAAATTCAACCTGCTAGAAAAATCTGTCGAAAAGACCCAGGGAGCTATTGAAAATCTGGGACGTTTGCTCCAAATCCCGACCCCAGTTCGCATCGAGTCCTTCGATAACTCTAATATCATGGGAACAAGTCCGGTGTCTGCCATGGTGGTCTTTGTCAATGGAAAACCCAGTAAGAAGGATTACCGAAAGTACAAGATAAAAACGGTTGTGGGTCCAGACGACTATGCCAGTATGAGAGAAGTCATTCGCAGACGCTATGACCGAGTTCAGCGTGAGAGCTTGACTCCGCCAGATTTGATTGTCATCGATGGGGGACAAGGTCAGGTCAATATCGCTAAGCAAGTCATTCAAGAGGAGCTGGGCTTGGACATTCCGATTGCTGGGCTGCAAAAAAATGACAAGCACCAAACCCATGAACTGCTCTTTGGAGATCCACTGGAAGTGGTGGAGTTATCTCGCAATTCTCAGGAATTTTTCCTCCTCCAACGCATCCAAGATGAGGTGCACCGCTTTGCCATCACCTTCCACCGTCAACTGCGCTCAAAAAATTCTTTTTCATCACAACTGGATGGGATTGACGGTCTGGGACCTAAACGCAAGCAGAATCTTATGAAGCATTTTAAATCTCTCACTAAAATCAAGGAAGCCAGTGTGGATGAGATTGTCGAAGTTGGGGTGCCAAGAGCTGTCGCAGAGGCTGTGCAGAGGAAGTTGAACCCGCAGGAAGAAGTGGAATTGGCTCAAGTAGCGGAAGAGAGAGTAGATTACCAAACGGAAGGAAACCATCATGATCCATAAAATCGCAATTTTATCAGATATTCATGGTAATGCGACAGCCTTAGAAGCAGTAATTGCAGATGCTAAAACTCAAGGAGCTAGTGAATATTGGCTTATGGGAGATATTTTTCTTCCTGGTCCAGGTGCAAATGATCTGGTTGCTCTGCTAAAGAATCTTCCTATCACGGCAAGTGTTCGAGGCAATTGGGATGATTGTGTCCTTGAGGCTTTAGATGGGCAATATGGCTTAGAAGACCCACAAGAAATCCAGTCAATGCGCATGACCCAGTTTTTGATGGAGCGAATGGATCCTGCAACGATTGTCTGGCTACGAAACTTACCTATGCTGGAAAAGAAAGAAGTTGACGGACTGCGCTTTTCTCTCTCTCATAATTTACCTGAAAAAAACTATGGTGGGGACCTACTGGTTGGGAATGATACAGATAAATTTGACCAACTGCTAGATGCGGAAACGGACGTGGCAGTCTATGGTCATGTCCACAAGCAGTTGCTTCGTTATGGCAGTCAAGGGCAACAAATCATCAATCCAGGATCGATTGGCATGCCCTATTTTAATTGGGAGGCATTAAAAAATCACCGTGCCCAGTATGCCGTGATAGAAGTGGAAGATGGGGAATTGGTAAATATTCTATTTCGAAAAGTTTCTTATGATTATGAAGCGGAGTTAGAATTGGCCAAGTCCAAGGGGCTTCCCTTTATCGAAATGTATGAAGAGCTACGACGAGAAGACAACTATCAGGGGCACAATTTGGAACTTTTGGCTAGTTTAATCGAAAAGCACGGGTATGTAGAGGATGTGAAGAATTATTTTGATTTTTTGCAAAGTGAGAAATAAAATGGACGCCCTTAATTTGAAGTGAGGTGGTAGCCGAATTGCTTAGAAAAGAGTCAGACGATCAGGAAGAAAAGATGGCTTAGCTAAAGTTTGACATTGAAATTATTTTGTTATACAATGAACTTAATTCTTAATATAAAGGAGAACATTATGAAGAAAATTATTACAGCCAGTATGGCACTTTTATCTGTTGTTGTTTTAGCAGCATGTTCAGGGAAAACAACGTCTGATTCTTCGACTAAGACTTCAAGCTCTGTAGAACAAACTTCTTCTTCAGAGACTTCATCAACAACGTCTAGTTCAAAGACAGAAAATAATGAGGTTGTTTTGATCACCGATGAAGAAATTGACAATGCTAAAACTGTTGGAGATGTGAAGAAAGTCTTTGGTAAACTAGTCGACAATTATAAAAAGCATGCAGTTGAAATTGGGGAAAAAATTCCAGAGAGTGGAAAAGAAGCATATAACGCCCAAGTTGAACCAGCGCTTAAGTCTATGGAGACTGTAAGAGAGTCATTTAACGAAAGCCTTTCAAGTATTGGTTCTGATGATACAGTAGTGCCAGAACAAACTCGTACTCTATTTGTTCAACAGTTGAAAACTGGACGTGACACAATGAAGAAAGCGCTGGAAGCGGCTTATAAAGCAATTGCTCCATACACATCTGGTCAATAATATAAGAAAGTAGGTGTTCGATCACCTGCTTTTTGATTGCTTCAAATCTAAAGCGATACCTACTTAAATAGCTCCAAATTAATAGCAGAGAGTTTGAAAGAAGTACTAACTCTATGAAAAATCCCTGCAAGCTCTTTCAAATTATGGTAGAATGGAAGCAGTAGAATTAGAAAAGGAAATCGATTATGAAATTTCTTGAATTAAATAAAAAACGTCATGCGACCAAGCATTTCATTGATAAGCCGGTGGATCCCAAAGATGTTCGCACAGCTATTGAAATCGCAACTTTAGCCCCAAGTGCCCACAACAGCCAGCCATGGAAATTTGTGGTCGTTCGTGAGAAAAATGCTGAATTGGCAAAATTGGCTTATGGTTCCAACTTTGAGCAGGTGTCATCAGCACCTGTAACCATTGCCTTGTTTACAGATACGGACCTTGCTAAACGGGCCCGCAAGATTGCCCGTGTTGGTGGTGCAAAGAATTTCTCAGAAGAGCAACTTCAATATTTTATGAAGAATCTGCCTGCTGAATTTGCACGTTACAGTGAGCAACAAGTCAGCGACTACCTAGCCCTCAATGCAGGTTTGGTTGCTATGAACTTGGTTCTGGCTTTGACAGACCAGGGAATCGGTTCTAACATTATCCTTGGATTTGACAAATCAAAAGCCAACGAAGTTTTGGATATTGAAGACCGATTCCGCCCTGAGCTTTTGATTACTGTAGGTTACACAGACGAGAAATTAGAACCAAGCTACCGCTTGCCAGTGGATGAAATCATCGAGAAAAGATAGAAGGAAGAAAAAATGACAGCAATTGATTTTACAGCAGAAGTAGAAAAACGCAAAGAAGACCTCTTGGCTGACTTGTTTAGCCTTTTGGAAATCAACTCAGAACGTGACGACAGCAAGGTAGATGCGCAACATCCTTTTGGACCTGGGCCAGTAAAAGCCTTGGAAAAATTCCTTGAAATCGCAGACCGCGATGGCTATCCAACGAAGAATGTTGATAACTACGCAGGACATTTTGAGTTTGGTGAAGGAGAAGAAGTTCTCGGAATCTTTGCTCACATGGACGTGGTGCCAGCTGGTAGCGGTTGGGACACGGACCCTTATACACCAACTATCAAAGACGGTCGCCTTTATGCGCGTGGTGCTTCCGATGACAAGGGACCTACAACTGCTTGTTACTATGGTTTGAAAATCATCAAAGAATTGGGCCTTCCAACTTCTAAAAAAGTTCGTTTCATCGTCGGAACAGACGAAGAATCAGGTTGGGCAGACATGGACTACTACTTTGAACATGTAGGACTAGCCAAACCAGACTTCGGTTTCTCTCCAGATGCTGAATTCCCTATCATCAATGGTGAAAAAGGGAACATCACTGAATACCTCCACTTTGCAGGTGAAAATACAGGTGCAGCTCGCCTTCACAGCTTCACAGGTGGTTTGCGTGAAAACATGGTACCTGAATCAGCAACAGCAGTCGTTTCAGGTGACTTGGATGACTTGCAAGCTAAACTAGATGCCTTTGTTGCAGAACACAAACTCAGAGGAGAAATCAAAGAAGAAGCTGGCAAATACAAGGTGACCATCATTGGTAAATCAGCTCATGGTGCTATGCCTGCTTCAGGTGTCAATGGTGCGACCTATCTGGCCCTCTTCCTCAGTCAGTTTGACTTTGCAGGACCTGCAAAAGACTACCTCGACATCGCTGGTAAGATTCTTTTGAATGACCATGAGGGTACAAATCTCAAGGTTGCTCATGTAGATGAAAAGATGGGTGCCCTTTCTATGAATGCCGGTGTCTTCCGCTTTGATGAAACAAGTACTGACAATACCATTGCCCTTAACTTCCGTTATCCAAAAGGAACAAGCCCAGAGCAAATCAAGTCAATCCTTGAAAACTTGCCAGTTGCTTCTGTTAGCCTTTCTGAACACGGTCACACACCTCACTACGTGCCAATGGAAGATCCACTTGTACAAACCTTGTTGAATGTTTATGAAAAACAAACTGGTCTTAAAGGTCACGAGCAAGTCATCGGTGGTGGTACCTTTGGTCGCTTGCTGGAACGTGGCGTTGCCTATGGTGCCATGTTCCCGGACTCAATCGATACCATGCACCAAGCCAACGAATTTATCGCCTTGGACGATCTCTTCCGAGCAGCAGCAATCTATGCAGAAGCTATTTATGAACTGATCAAATAAAATGATAGAAGTCTGAGATTTTATGCTTGGACTTCTTTTTGGAGGGAAAACAGATGTCTCAAATCGAAAGAATCAAGCAAGCCATTATGGCTGATCCACAGAATACCAGCTATACAGAACGCGGAATCGAACCTCTCTTTGCGGCGCCAAAAACTGCCCGCATCAATATTGTCGGTCAGGCTCCGGGGCTTAAAACGCAAGAAGCTGGGATTTATTGGAAGGATAAGAGTGGCGATCGCTTGCGTGAGTGGCTAGGTGTGGATGAGGACACCTTTTACAATTCAGGTTATTTTGCAGTTCTGCCCATGGATTTCTACTTTCCGGGGCATGGCAAGTCAGGCGACCTTCCACCTCGTACAGGTTTTGCAGAAAAATGGCATCCGCAACTCTTGCAAGAGTTGCCCGATATCCAATTAACTCTCTTGATTGGACAATATGCCCAAGCCTATTATTTACATGAAAAAGTTAGTGGCAAGGTGACAGAACGGGTAAAACACTACAAAGACTATCTACCAGAATTTTTCCCTCTGGTGCACCCCTCACCACGAAATCAAATCTGGATGGCCAAAAATCCTTGGTTTGAGTCAGAAGTAGTGCCCGATTTGAAAAAAAGAATTCAAAAGATTCTTGGAGAAACAAAATGAAAGAAATTACTTTTAACGATTTTTACCAGCTTTATCAAAATGAGCAACTTTCTCTAGTGGACGTGAGAGAAGTAGAAGAGTTCCAGACGCTTCATTTAGAAGGTGCTCAAAACCTACCACTTAGTCAATTAGCTGATATCTATGATCAGTTGGACAAGGACCTCTTGCATTATGTCATTTGTAAATCTGGAATACGTTCAGCGCGTGCTTGTCAATTTCTAGTTGAACAGGGTTATGAAGTTATCAATGTTCAAGGTGGAATGACGGCCTTTGAAAATCTTTAAACCTCTATGGTGATAGATCCTAATCTTCCCTTGCTCGGTTCCAACTGAGTGAGGGATTTTGTTTTTAGATAATTCTTATTTTTAAAAATATTGAAAACATTCAATGATTAATTTTGGATACTTTTTTCAGAGTCTTAATAATGGTATACTAGGTCAGTATTTTAGAAATATGAAGGAGATTATTATGGCTAAAAAAGGTGCCCTAACAGGCTTGCTCCTGTTTGGAATATTTTTTGGTGCGGGGAACTTGATCTTTCCGCCTTCTCTAGGTGCTTTATCTGGAGAACAGTTTCTTCCTGCCATCGCAGGTTTTGTATTTTCGGGTGTCGGGATTGCTGTCCTAACGCTCATCATCGGAACGCTAAACCCTAAAGGATACATTCACGAGATTTCTAAGAAAATCTCACCTTGGTTTGCGACGCTTTATCTTGCAGTCCTCTATCTATCGATTGGCCCCTTCTTTGCCATTCCGCGTACAGCCACAACAGCTTATGAAGTTGGGATTAGCCCCCTCTTATCCGAAGCAAACAAAGGTCTAGGATTGATTGTTTTTACTGTGCTTTATTTTGCAGCAGCCTATCTGATTTCACTCAATCCATCAAAGATTTTGGATCGAATTGGACGTGTTTTAACGCCAGTCTTTGCCTTATTGATCGTTATCTTGGTTGTACTAGGTGCCTTCAAATATGGTGGAACAAGCCCTCAAGCGGCTTCAGCTGCTTATCAAGCTTCTGCCTTTGGTACAGGATTCCTAGAAGGTTATAACACCTTGGATGCCCTTGCTTCAGTTGCCTTCAGTGTGATTGCAGTTCAAACCTTGAAACAACTTGGATTCTCCAGTAAGAAAGAATACATTTCAACTATTTGGGTGGTTGGTATCGTTGTAGCTCTTGCTTTCAGTGCTCTTTACATTGGTTTAGGATTCCTTGGAAATCACTTCCCAGTACCAGCAGAAGTGATGAAGGGTGGAACACCAGGAGTTTATATCTTGTCGCAAGCAACTCAGGAAATCTTTGGTTCAACAGCTCAACTCTTCCTTGCTGTTATGGTAACTGTAACCTGCTTCACAACGACAGTTGGATTGATTGTGTCTACAGCTGAGTTCTTTAATGGACGTTTCCCACAAATCAGCTACAAGGTCTATGCCACTGCCTTTACCTTGATTGGGTTTGCTATTGCAAACCTTGGTCTTGATGCAATCATTAAGTACTCAGTGCCAGTACTGGTAATCTTGTACCCAATCACCATCGCCATTGTGATGATCGTGATTGTGAATAAGTTTGTAGCCCTATCAAAACCGGGCATGCAGTTAACTATTGGGCTTGTTACAGCTATTGCTCTTGCAAGTGTCCTTGGAAGTTCCTTTAAAATTGAGTTTCTAGAAAATCTGATTAATGCCCTTCCGTTTGCGTCAGCCTCTCTTCCATGGCTAGTGCCTGCTATTATCGGAATCTTGCTTTCATTGGTTCTACCAAACAAGCAAGAAAGCGATGTTTTTGAAATGGAATAAAAAATAGAAATCACTTTTGTAAGTCAACTCTACAGGAGTGATTTTTCTTTTTTCCTCTCTACTGAAATGTGCTATAATAGGTAGCAAAAGAGGTGAAGAAATGAATCAAACTGTAAACTATATCAAAGAATTAACCGCTATTGCATCTCCAACTGGCTTTACTCGTGAGATTTCAGACTACCTAGTCCGTACTTTAGAAGAGCTTGGTTACCAGCCGGTTCGTACAGCCAAGGGAGGTATCAATGTGACCATTAAAGGTCAAAATGATGAGCAACAACGCTATGTGACTGCCCATGTGGATACGCTGGGTGCTATTGTTCGTGCTATCAAACCTGACGGTCGTCTCAAATTGGACCGGATCGGTGGTTTTCCTTGGAACATGATTGAGGGAGAAAACTGTACTGTTCATGTGGCTAGTACAGGTAAAACGGTATCTGGAACTATCCTCATCCACCAGACTTCTTGTCATGTCTACAAAGATGCAGGAACTGCAGAACGCACTCAGGACAATATGGAAGTGCGTTTGGACGAAAAAGTGACCAATGAAAAAGAAACGCGTGCCTTGGGTATTGAGGTCGGTGACTTTATTAGTTTCGATCCGCGAACAGTTGTGACGGAAACTGGTTTTATCAAGTCTCGCCACTTAGATGACAAGGTCAGTGCAGCAATTTTACTCAATCTCCTTCGAGTTTATAAAGAAGAAGGAATTGACTTGCCAATGACGACACATTTTGCCTTTTCAGTGTTTGAAGAAGTGGGTCATGGAGCTAATTCCAATATTCCTACTCAGGTAGTAGAATATCTGGCTGTGGATATGGGAGCTATTGGCGATGACCAACAGACAGATGAGTACACAGTATCTATCTGTGTCAAGGATGCTTCCGGTCCTTATCACTATGACTTCCGTCAACACTTAGTAGCTTTGGCGAAGGAGCAAGATATTCCATTTAAGCTCGACATTTATCCATTTTACGGTTCGGATGCTTCGGCAGCTATGTCAGCAGGAGCCGAGGTCAAGCATGCTCTCCTTGGAGCTGGTATTGAGTCAAGTCATTCTTACGAACGAACACACATTGATTCAGTAGTGGCGACAGAGCGTATGGTTGATGCCTATCTCAAGAGTGCGTTGGTGGACTAAGATGTGCTTGATTTGTCAAAGAATTGAATGGATCAAGGCAGGGGAAAATCCCTACTTTGTAAAAGAACTAGAAGCAGGCTATGTTGTTATTGGAGACCACCAATACTTTAAGGGTTATACCTTATTTCTGGCAAAAGAGCATGTCACAGAACTCCACCATATGGAGACTTCTGTAAAACTTCGTTTTCTAGAGGAAATGAGTTTGGTCCAAGAAGCTGTTGCCAAAACGTTTAAAGCTGAAAAGATGAACATCGAACTTCTAGGAAATGGAGATGCCCACGCTCACTGGCACCTCTTTCCAAGACGGTCAGGTGATATGAAGGGTCATGGGCTTAATGGCCGTGGTCCAGTCTGGTGGGTACCCTGGGAAGAAATGGCAGCAGAAGATTGCCAAGTGCAATCCCGTGAGTTGGAACAAATGATTAAAGCCTTATCTGATGAATTGGAGAAGTACTTGGCCTAAGAGAGGAAGCAAAAAATGAAAAAAAGATACATCGTTTTATCTGGTTTGCTGGCAGTAACCCTAGCAGCATGTTCTCAAGAAAAACCTAAAAATGAAGAAAATACTCAAAAAACGGAACAAACTAGTCAACCTGAAGGAACTGTAGGGAGCAAATCTCAAGCCTCTAGTCAGAAGAAGGCAGAGGTTGTGAATAAAGGAGACCACTATAGTATACAAGGAAAATATGATGAGATCGTCATAGCTAATAAGCACTATCCTTTGTCAAAAGACTACAATCCAGGAGAAAATCCAACAGCTAAAGCAGAGTTGCTGAAACTCATTGCAGCCATGCAAGCAGCTGGCTACCCAATCAGCGATCATTACAGTGGTTTTAGAAGTTATGAAACTCAAACCAAGCTTTATCAAGACTATGTGAATCAAGACGGTAAGGAAGCAGCAGATCGCTACTCAGCTCGCCCAGGTTATAGTGAACACCAAACGGGTCTTGCTTTTGACCTTATCGGGACAGATGGTGATTTAGTTACTGAAGCAAAGGCAGCCCAGTGGCTCTTGGATCATGCGGCTGACTATGGCTTTGTTGTTCGCTATCTCAAAGGCAAGGAAAAAGAGACTGGCTATATGGCAGAAGAATGGCATCTTCGCTACGTCGGAAAAGAAGCCAAAGAAATTGCTGCAAGTGGCCTTAGTTTGGAAGAATACTATGGCTTTGAAGGCGGAGATTATGTCGATTAAAAATGAAAGTTTTCTCTTGCATTTTTAGATAAATAGTGTATAATTGAAGGGTATGTGTAAAGCATACTTGTGGGAGGTAAAAATCTTTAATTACCGCCAAAACCACAAAGGAGGATTTAAAAATGGCTAAAAAAGTCGAAAAACTTGTAAAATTGCAAATCCCTGCTGGTAAAGCTACACCAGCTCCACCAGTTGGACCTGCTCTTGGTCAAGCTGGTATCAACATCATGGGATTCACAAAAGAGTTCAACGCTCGTACAGCTGACCAAGCTGGTATGATCATTCCAGTTGTTATCTCAGTATACGAAGACAAATCATTTACTTTCGTTACAAAAACACCACCAGCTGCCGTTCTTTTGAAAAAAGCTGCAGGTGTTGAAAAAGGATCAGGTACACCTAACAAAACTAAAGTTGCTACAGTTACTCGTGCACAAGTACAAGAAATTGCAGAAACTAAGATGCCAGATTTGAACGCAGCAAACATTGAGTCTGCAATGCGTATGATCGAAGGTACTGCTCGTTCTATGGGATTCACTGTTGTTGACTAATCAATAACACCCCCAATATAACCCGCAAGACTTCATCATTTCGAGAAGTGACGTGGGAGATGAAAATCGATTGAACCACTTACAAGGAGAATAGAAAATGGCTAAAAAAAGCAAACAACTTCGTGCTGCACTTGAGAAAATCGACAGCACAAAAGCGTACAGCGTAGAAGAAGCTGTAGCACTTGCAAAAGAAACTAACTTTGCAAAATTTGACGCAACTGTAGAAGTTGCTTACAACTTGAACATCGACGTTAAAAAAGCTGACCAACAAATCCGTGGCGCAATGGTATTGCCAAACGGTACTGGTAAAACTTCACGCGTTCTTGTTTTCGCACGTGGTGCAAAAGCTGAAGAAGCAAAAGCTGCTGGTGCAGACTTTGTTGGTGAAGATGACCTAGTTGCGAAAATCAACGACGGTTGGTTGGACTTCGACGTAGTTATCGCTACACCTGACATGATGGCTCTTGTTGGACGTCTTGGACGTGTCCTTGGACCACGTAACTTGATGCCAAACCCTAAAACTGGTACAGTAACAATGGATGTTGCTAAAGCAGTTGAAGAGTCTAAAGGTGGTAAAATCACTTACCGTGCTGACCGTGCAGGTAACGTTCAAGCAATTATCGGTAAAGTATCATTTGAAGCTGAAAAATTGGTTGAAAACTTTAAAGCTTTCAACGAAACAATCCAAAAAGCAAAACCAGCTACAGCTAAAGGAACTTACGTAACAAACTTGACAATCACAACTACTCAAGGTGTTGGTATCAAGGTTGACGTAAACTCACTTTAATTAACAAATTTTTAAAAACGAGTACGAATGTGCTCGTTTTTTTGATGATAAGTTCATTCCTGGGGAAATAAGTCCATTAATAGCCTGATGGAACAAGAGAATAGTGCTTTTCCTCTTCTTCTTTCACGGAAAATATGGTATAATAGAGAGTAAAAAACTTTGAAAGAAAGAAAAAGATGAATTTAAAAGATTATATCGCAACGATTGAAAATTATCCCAAGGAAGGCATCACCTTCCGTGATATCAGCCCTTTGATGGCAGATGGAAATGCTTATAGCTATGCTGTTCGTGAAATTGTTCAGTATGCAACTGATAAGAAAATCGACATGATTGTGGGACCAGAAGCCCGTGGTTTTATCGTTGGCTGTCCCGTTGCCTTTGAGTTGGGGATTGGATTTGCTCCTGTTCGTAAACCAGGGAAATTACCGCGTGAAGTGATTTCTGCTGACTATGAGAAAGAGTATGGTATTGATACCTTGACCATGCATGCAGATGCCATCAAGCCAGGCCAACGTGTTCTCATCGTAGATGATCTTTTGGCAACAGGTGGAACTGTTAAAGCGACCATCGAAATGATTGAGAGACTCGGTGGAGTTGTAGCAGGTTGTGCTTTCTTGATTGAACTTGATGAGCTTAAAGGCCGTGAAAAAATCGGAGATTACGATTACAAGGTACTTATGCATTATTAATGAAAAACAGTCCTTGGGGCTGTTTTCTCTTCACCTGCTATATAAATTAACTATAGCTAGTTAGAGAAAAACTATAATTGAAAACTATATCTTCATACAGTATAATAAAGGGAAGAAGTATTTGGAGGTTTTTACTTTCAAACAGACAACATCATTCCCGAAATAGAGAACTGTTAGGAGGGTATTATGCCGATTCGAATTGATAAAAAATTACCAGCTGTGGAGATTTTAAGGACAGAAAATATCTTTGTTATGGACGACCAACGGGCCGCTCATCAGGATATTCGCCCCTTGAAGATTTTGATTCTAAATCTCATGCCTCAAAAGATGGTAACAGAAACGCAACTCTTACGGCATTTGGCTAATACCCCTTTGCAATTAGATATTGATTTCTTATATATGGAAACACATCGTTCCAAGACAACTCGTGCCGAACATATGGAAACCTTCTATAAGACCTTTCCAGAGGTCAAGGATGACTTTTTTGATGGGATGATCATCACAGGAGCACCAGTGGAGCATTTGCCTTTTGAGGAGGTGGATTACTGGGAAGAATTCAAACAGGTCATCGAATGGTCCAAGACGCATGTTTTTTCGACCCTGCATATCTGTTGGGGTGCCCAAGCAGGTCTTTATGCTCGCTATGGAGTTGAAAAGCATCAGATGGCTCAGAAATTGTCAGGCATTTACCCGCAGGACACCTTGAAAGAGGGTCATCTTCTCTTTCGTGGTTTTGATGATAGCTATGTAGCTCCCCATTCTCGTCATACAGAAATCTATAAGGAGGAAATTTTAGGAAAAACCAATCTGGAAATCCTCTCTGAGGGAGAACAAGTCGGCGTTTCTATTTTAGCCAGTCGGGATCTTCGTGAGATTTATAGTTTTGGTCATTTAGAATATGACCGTGATACTCTAGCAAAAGAGTATTTTCGTGATTGTGAGGCAGGACTTAATCCTCACATTCCAGAAAATTACTTCAAAAATGATGATGTGAATGAGAAACCGTGTCTTTGTTGGTCTTCATCAGCTGCCCTCTTTTTCAGTAATTGGGTTAACTATGCTGTTTATCAGGAAACCCCCTTTGACTGGAAAAAGGTAGAGGATGACGCAGCTTCATTTGGATATTTATAAGAGGAATTATGACATATTTTGACGCTTTTAAATCAGGGAACTTGGTTTTGCCAAGTGCCCTGCTCTTGCATTTTAAGGAACTTTTTCCTTCCAGTGATGATTTTCTCGTCTGGCAATTTTTTTATCTGCAAAATACATCTGCTTTGGATGAGCTATCGCCAAGCCAAATTGCAGAAACTATTGGAAAAGAACTTGCAGATGTCAACCAATCCATTTCAAACTTGACTGAAAATGGGCTACTACAATATCGAACTATTGAACTAAATGGGGAAATTGAGCTTATTTTTGATGCTAGTTTGGCCTTTGAACGTTTGGATAACTTGTTGGACAGCCAGACTCCAGCTGCAACAGCATCAAACCCGCAAAATCAACTCAAGGATCTGGTTGAAACTTTTCAGCAGGAATTGGGACGTTTATTAACACCATTTGAAATCGAGGATCTTTCCAAGACCGTCAAAGAAGACGGAGTTAAGGCGGATTTGATTAAGGAAGCTCTCCGAGAGGCTGTTCTCAATGGTAAGCCAAACTGGAAATATATTCAGGCAATCTTACGAAACTGGCGCCATGAAGGTATTCAATCTGTGGCTCAGGTAGAGGCCAAACGAGCAGAGAGAGAAGCAAACAATCCTAAACAAGTTCAGGCTTCGGCTGATTTCCTCGATGCTATGAATTTGTGGCAAGAGTAGCCGCTTGAAAAATCTTGTAAATTAGAGTAAGATTTGCAAGCTCCTTATAAATATGATAAAATAATAGAAAATAAAATGAAAAAAGAGGTATGTGAAATGTCACGTAAACCATTTATCGCTGGTAACTGGAAAATGAACAAAAATCCAGAAGAAGCAAAAGCATTCGTTGAAGCCGTTGCCTCAAAACTTCCTTCATCAGACCTTGTTGAAGCAGGTATCGCAGCTCCAGCTCTTGATTTGACAGCTGTTCTTGCTGCTGCTAAAGGTTCAAACCTTAAAGTTGCTGCTCAAAACTGCTACTTTGAAAATGCAGGTGCTTTCACTGGTGAAACTAGCCCACAAGTTTTGAAAGAAATCGGTACTGACTACGTTGTTATCGGTCACTCAGAACGTCGTGACTACTTCCATGAAACTGACGAAGATATCAATAAAAAAGCAAAAGCAATCTTTGCAAACGGTATGCTTCCAATCATCTGTTGTGGTGAGTCGCTTGAAACTTACGAAGCTGGTAAAGCTGCTGAATTCGTAGGTGCTCAAGTATCTGCTGCATTGGCTGGATTGACAGCTGAACAAGTTGCTGCATCAGTTATCGCTTATGAGCCAATCTGGGCAATCGGTACTGGTAAATCAGCTTCACAAGACGATGCACAAAAAATGTGTAAGGTTGTTCGTGACGTTGTAGCGGCTGACTTTGGTCAAGAAGTTGCTGACAAAGTTCGTGTTCAATACGGTGGTTCAGTTAAGCCTGAAAACGTTGCTTCATACATGGCTTGCCCAGACGTTGACGGTGCCCTTGTTGGTGGAGCTTCACTTGAAGCTGAAAGCTTCTTGGCATTGCTTGATTTTGTAAAATAATCTAAGTTATTCCAGACAGTCAGTCAAAAGTACTAGGTGACTTTGACTGCCTGTCTTGTTTTTACTTGGAGCATTCTTGTGAAAGAGGGATTTTTCTAGACTAGGAAAGTTCTTTAGGGAAAGAAAGGCGTGCAGATGCGCGCTCTTTTCTATATCAAAAAGTTATGAAAGGAGGAGTTATGCTCTATATTTGGTCTTATTTGAAAAAATATCCCAAGTGGTTATTCTTGGATTTCTTTGGCGCGGTTTTCTTTGTTATCGTCAATCTTGGACTGCCAACTGTTCTGGCTCGGATGATTGATGAAGGTGTGAATAAAGGGAATGAACAGCAATTGTATATTTGGGCTGCAATTATGCTGATGATTATCCTATGTGGAACCTTGGGGCGTATAGTCTTAGCCTACGCTGCTAGTAAGCTAACGACCAATATGGTCAAGGATATGAGAGATGATCTCTATGCCAAATTACAAGAGTATTCTCATCATGAATATGAAAAGATAGGAGTATCTTCACTGGTTACTCGTATTACCAGTGATGCCTTTGTTCTTATGCAGTTTGCAGAACAGACCTTAAAACTGGGTGTCATCACTCCCATGATGATGCTGTCTAGTATTTTAATGATCTTTTTGACCAGCCCGTCATTAGCTTGGATAGTGGCTTTTGCAGTACCTTTCTTAGCCGTGGTGGTCATTTATGTAGCGGTCAAGACTCGACCATTATCAGAGAAACAGCAGGCTACCTTAGATAAGATAAATCAATATGCTCGTGAAAATCTAATGGGACTCCGTGTCATTCGTGCCTTTGCTCGTGAGAAATTTCAGGAGGAACGCTTTGCAGGGCAAAATGCGGTCTATGCAGCTAATTCCAATCGTCTGTTTAAACTAACTGGTCTGACAGAACCCTTGTTTGTTCAGATTATCATTGCCATGATTGTGGCTATTGTCTGGTTCGCTCTGGACCCTATCAAACAAGGTTCTCTGCAAATTGGGGACCTGGTAGCCTTTATCGAATATAGTTTCCACGCTCTCTTGTCCTTCCTTTTCTTATCTAGCCTCTTCACCATGTACCCTCGTACAGCTGTTTCGAGTGAACGTTTGAAAGAAGTCATGGAGATGCCGATTTCTATTGATCCAAATGAAGGAGGCGTCAGAGAGACAGCAACCCACGGCTATTTGGAATTTGAAAATGTCACCTTTGCCTATCCTGGTGAGACGGAAAATCCTGTTTTGCACAACATTTCTTTCAGCGCTAAACCAGGTGAAACCATTGCCTTTATCGGATCGACCGGATCTGGTAAATCCTCTCTTGTGCAATTGATTCCTCGTTTTTACGATGTCACCCTTGGAAAAATCAAAGTGGATGGTGTTGATGTGAGGGATTACCGCCTCAAGTCTCTCCGTCAAAAGATCGGTTTTATCCCGCAGAAGGCCTTGCTCTTTACAGGAACTATCGCTGAGAATATTCGCTATGGGAAGGAAGATGCTAGTCACAAAGACCTACATCAGGCAGCGGACGTTGCGCAAGCCAAAGATTTTATTGAAAGCCGAGAAGAAGGCTTTGCGACTCATCTAGCTGAAGGCGGAAGCAATCTTTCTGGAGGACAGAAGCAACGTCTATCAATTGCCCGAGCGGTTATAAAGAATCCTGATATCTATATTTTTGACGATTCTTTCTCAGCCTTGGATTATCGTACGGATGCTATTTTACGCCGTCGTCTCAAGGAAGTCACACAAAATGCTACAGTTTTAATTGTTGCTCAACGTGTCGGAACCATCATGGATGCGGATCAGATCATCGTTCTTGATAAGGGAGAAATCGTGGGTCGCGGTCGACATGAAGAATTGATGGAGACCAATGACATCTATCGTGAAATAGCTGAGTCGCAGTTGAAAAATGCATCTCTAACAGAAGAATAGGAGGAAATATGAAAACACAATCTAGTTTGGCTCGTTTGTGGAGCTATTTAAAAGCCTACCGTTTTTCTGTCTTCTTTGCCGTCTTTCTAAAAGTTTTGAGTGTGGTCATGAGTGTCTTGGAGCCTTTTGTCTTGGGGCTGGCCATTACGGAGTTGACAAAGAATCTCTTAGATATGGCTAAGGGCCTTTCAGGTGCTAGCATCAATACAGCCTACATCGGAACTGTTTTAATCATTTACCTCTTTAGAGGACTCTTGTATGAACTTGGGTCTTATTATTCCAACTATTTCATGACTAATGCGGTCCAGTCCATGACCCAGGAACTGCGAAATGAAATGACTGAAAAGATCAATCGTATCCCTGTGTCATTCTTTGACAAACACCAGTTTGGTGATTTATTGGGACGCTTTACCAGTGATGTTGAGACGGTTTCCAATGCCCTTCAGCAGTCTTTTCTTCAAATTGTCAATGCCCTTTTGACGATTGTCCTCGTCATGGGAATGGTATTATACTTGAATTTTCAGTTGGCTATAGTGGTGATTCTATCCATTCCAGTGACCTATTTTGGTGCCAGAAGCATCCTGAAACGTTCTCAGCCTTATTTTAAAGAACAGGCAGCTATTTTAGGACGGATGAATGGCTATGTGCAGGAAAATCTCACAGGTTTTAATGTCTTGAAGCTCTATGGTCGTGAGGAAACTTCTCATAAAGAATTTTCTAAGATTACAGACGATCTCCAACGTGTTGGTTTTAAAGCCAGCTTTATCTCTGGACTCATGATGCCCGCCCTTCATGCTGTATCGGACTTGACCTATCTGATCGTTGCAGTTCTTGGTGGTTTGCAAGTGATTGCGGGTCGTTTGACAGTGGGGAATATGCAGGCCTTTGTTCAGTATGTTTGGCAGGTTAGCCAGCCTATCCAAAACATCACACAACTTGCAGGTCAAATGCAAAGTGCCAAGTCTTCGTTAGACCGCATCTTTGACATCTTGGATGAGACTGAGGAAGTCAAGGGAGAAGAACTCGAAATCCTTGAACCTTTAACGGGTCAGGTAACCTTCAAGCAGGTTGATTTCCAGTATGTCGAAAACAAACCATTGATTCGAGACTTTAATCTAGAAGTTCAACCAGGAGAGATGGTAGCGATCGTTGGTCCAACTGGTGCAGGTAAGACAACCTTAATCAATCTGCTCATGCGTTTTTACGATGTCACAGCAGGTGCAATCTTGGTTGACGGGCAAGATATTCGTCAGTTGTCACGACAAGACTACCGCCGTCAGTTTGGGATGGTCTTGCAGGATGCTTGGCTCTATGAAGGTACGATCAAAGAAAACCTACGTTTTGGAAATCTTGACGCCAGTGATGAGGATATTGTAGAGGCTGCCAAAGCGGCAAATGTAGATCACTTTATCCGAACGCTTCCTGGTGGTTACAACATGGAGATGAACCAAGAGTCAAGCAATATTTCCCTCGGGCAAAAACAACTTTTGACCATCGCGCGTGCTCTCCTAGTCAATCCTAAAATTCTCATTCTGGATGAAGCGACTTCCTCAGTTGATACTCGTTTGGAACTCTTGATTCAAAAAGCCATGAAACGCTTGATGAAGGGAAGAACCAGCTTTGTCATCGCCCATCGTCTTTCGACCATTCAAGAAGCGGACAAAATTCTCGTTCTTAAGGATGGGCAGGTTATTGAGCAGGGAAATCATGAAAGCTTGCTCCAAGCAAAAGGCTTTTATTATGATTTGTACCAAAGCCAATTTTCGAGCAAATCTGATCAAGTCAGCTAATAAAATAAAGTTAAATTTTTCTTAAATTATCAGTCAATTACAACTTTTTTAATATGAGTTAATTTCCTTGCTTTTGTATACCAGGAGTAGTATACTTAGGTAGTAATCAATAAATTGGTTACAAAAATAATATTATGAGGTGAGAAAAATGGTTGAATTGAAAAAAGATGCATTAAAAGATGTAACAACATTATCTAAAACAGCGCCAGTAGCATTGGCAAAAACAAAGGAAGTATTGAACCAAGCAGTAGCGGACTTGTATGTGGCTCACATTGCTCTTCACCAAGTTCACTGGTATATGCGTGGTCGTGGTTTCCTCGTCTGGCATCCAAAAATGGATGAATACATGGATAGTCTTGATAGCTATCTTGACGAAATCAGTGAACGTTTGATTACTCTTGGTGGCAAACCTTACTCAACTTTGACAGAGTTCCTTCAACACAGTGAAATCGAAGAAGAAGAAGGAGAATTCCGTAACGTTGAAGAAAGCTTGGAACGTGTTCTAGCTATTTATCGCTACCTCATCACTCTTTTCCAAAAAGCTTTGGATGTAACTGATGAAGAAGGTGATGATGTTACAAACGATATCTTTGTTGGGGCTAAGGCTGAACTTGAGAAAACAGTTTGGATGCTTACAGCAGAACTTGGACAAGCTCCTGGTTTGTAAAATATAGTTGCTACCCCTTTTATCATGAGGCGCTTGATAAGTGCCCATGACCAATCATCTTTTAAAAGTCATGTAACTGTAAACAGTTGCATGATTTTTTATTTACTGGACTTAGGACACATTGTCAAAAGTAGGATTTTACGGTATAATAGTTGCTGTTCAATAACATATGAATTTTAAAGAATAATTGTTAGTTTTAGGAGGACTTATGAACAACTTACCAAATTGCCCAAAATGTAATTCAGAATATGTCTACGAAGACGGAAGTCTCTTGGTCTGCCCAGAGTGTGCCTATGAGTGGAATCCTGCAGAAGTTGCAGAAGTAGAAGAAGGTGTTGTTGCTATCGATGCCAATGGAAATAAATTGGCTGACGGCGATACTGTAACCCTTATCAAGGACTTGAAAGTAAAAGGGGCGCCAAAGGATTTGAAACAAGGAACTCGTGTTAAAAATATCCGTATCGTAGAAGGTGACCACAACATCGACTGTAAGATTGATGGTTTTGGAGCTATGAAACTCAAGTCAGAGTTTGTTAAGAAAATCTAGCCATGAAACTGAATTACAAATTTATCTTTTATAGTCGTGTGCTCTTGTTCTTAGCGGCATTTACAGGAGTTTATTTGGAGATTACCAAGCACGGTGGCTTTGGTATGCTCCTTTACTACACAGTGTTGTCCAATCTTTTGGTAACGATTTTCACGGGCTATCTGCTCCGTGTGATGAGCCGTTCAGGTGAAAATTGGCAAAGTCCGATCTTGCTTCGTCTCAAGGGTGGCGTTACCATGAGTATCATGATTACCTGTGTGATTTACCATTTTATGCTTGCTCCGATTGCGACAGACTTTTACCGTGTGGAAAATTTCCTTTGCCACTATATCGTTCCACTCTGGTTTTTAGCCGACACCCTCTTCTTTGATAAACAGGGTCAATACAAGATCTGGGATCCAGTCTTGTGGACCATCTTGCCCTTGGTTTATATGATTTTTGCCTTGTTTAACGGCCTGGTCTTAAAACTCAATATTCCGAATTCCAAGGACAATCCCTTCCCTTATTTCTTTTTAAATGTGAACAAGGGTTGGGACGTGGTTATCAAATGGTGTTTGATCATTTTTGCGGCGTATATGGTTGCAGGCTTTATCTTCTATCTGATCAAGCAAATCAAGCGAAAATAGTCTTCCTATAAGGGAAATTAGGACGGAGTCTCTAGTTCAATCGGGCTCCTTCTTTTCTTGCCCTCTTCCTTTTAAAAGGATCAACAGTGAGAAATATATAGAAAGAAAATCCATGAAACAATTTTTAGAACGGGCTAGTATTTTGGCCCTCTCCCTCGTTTTGATTACCTCCTTTTCCATCTCAAGTGCTTTACCAGCCATGTTTGACTACTATCAGGGCTATCCCAAAGAACAAATCGAGCTCCTAGTCAGTCTCCCTTCTTTTGGGATTATGATTATGCTAGTTTTAAATGGGCTTTTGGAGCGGTTGTTTCCTGAGCGACTTCAGATTAGTCTGGGCCTTCTCATCCTTTCTATCGGTGGAACAGCCCCTTTCTGGTATCAGGATTACAACTTTATCTTTGCGATGCGGATTTTATTTGGCTTGGGTGTTGGGATGATCAATGCCAAGGCTATTTCCATCATCAGCGAACGCTATCATGGAAAGACACGGATCCAGATGCTGGGTCTCCGCGGATCAGCAGAAGTTGTCGGGGCGTCGATTTTGACTCTAGTGGTAGGTCAACTCTTATCCTTGGGATGGACAGTGACCTTCTTGGCCTACAGTGCGGGATTTTTAGTATTGATTCTTTATCTGTTCTTTGTCCCTTATGGCAAAGAAAAGAAAGAAACAAAGAAAAAAGAGGCCGAAACGACTCGTTTGACAGGACAGATGAAAGGCTTGATTTTTCTATTGGCTGTCGAAGCAGCAGTTGTTGTCTGCACCAACACAGCTATCACCATTCGTATTCCTAGTCTGATGGTGGAAAGAGGTCTAGGGGATGCCCAGTTATCGAGTTTGGTTTTAAGTATCATGCAGTTGATTGGTATCTTGGCAGGTGTGAGTTTTTCTTTCTTTATCTCTCTGTTTAAAGAAAGGTTGCTCCTTTGGTCAGGTATCACCTTTGGATTGGGACAGATTGTGATAGCTTTGTCTCCGTCATTGGGTGTGATGGTAGTTGGAAGTATTGTGGCAGGTTTTGCCTACAGCGTAGCCTTGACCACTGTCTTTCAGCTTCTTTCTGAAAGAATTCCAGCTAACCTCCTTAATCAGGCGACATCTTTCGCAGTGCTAGGATGTAGCTTTGGAGCCTTTACGACACCTTTCATTCTTGGGGCGATTGGCTTGGTGACTCAAAACGGTATGTTGATCTTCACCATTCTAGGATGCTGGTTAATAGTGACTTCCGTATTTGTCATGGTTTCTCTTCGAAAGAAAGCTTAGGATTGATTTCCTAGCTTTTTCTTTATTATTTCTGTACCCAGACAATTATTGTTTTTTAAACTTGTTTGCAGTCTTATTTCTTGATAAAATAAGACTTATGACAAGATATAAAGCAATCATTTCTTATGACGGTTACGCTTTTGCTGGTTTTCAGCGTCAGCCCCATGCGCGGAGCGTTCAGGAGGAAATCGAAAAAACCTTAACGAGACTCAATAAAGGACAAGCGATTACTGTTCACGGTGCTGGTAGGACGGATAGTGGAGTTCATGCCCTGGGGCAGGTCATTCATTTTGATCTTCCTCATCAGATGGATGAGGAGAAGCTTCGTTTTGCCTTGGATACCCAGTCTCCTGAAGATATCGATGTGATTTTTATTGAGATTGTGGCGGATGATTTTCATTGCCGTTATGCCAAGCACAGCAAGACCTATGAGTTTATCGTGGATAGGGGGCGTCCCAAAAATCCTATGCGTCGTCACTATACCACTCATTTTCCCTATCCACTCGATGTGGAACGCATGCAGATGGCAATCAAAAAGCTAGAGGGAACCCACGATTTCACCGGTTTTACGGCCTCTGGTACCAGTGTAGAGGACAAGGTTCGCACCATCACAGAAGCGAGTTTAACAGTCGATGAGACAGGGCAGTTTTTGACCTTTACCTTTTCTGGAAATGGTTTCTTGTATAAGCAGATTCGTAATATGGTGGGGACGCTGCTCAAAATTGGAAATAACCGAATGCCAGTTGAGCAGATTGACCTGATCTTGGAGAAGAAGGATAGGCAACTTGCTGGTCCAACAGCAGCACCAAATGGCTTGTATTTAAAGGAGATTCGTTATGAAGAATAATCGTATTTTAGCACTTTCTGGAAATGATATTTTTAGTGGTGGCGGTTTGTCAGCTGATTTGGCTACCTATACTTTAAATGGTTTGCATGGCTTTGTAGCAGTGACTTGTTTGACAGCCTTGACAGAAAAGGGATTTGAAGTCTTTCCAACAGATGACGCCATTTTTCAACATGAATTAGATAGTTTGCGTGACGTGGATTTTGCGGGAATCAAAATTGGTCTTCTCCCTACTGTCAGTGTGGCTGAGAAGACCCTGGACTTTATCAAGCAACGCCCAGGAGTACCTGTGGTGTTAGACCCTGTCTTGGTCTGCAAGGAAACGCACGACGTGGCAGTCAGTGAACTCTGCCAAGAATTGATCCGCTTTTTTCCTCATGTCAGTGTGATTACGCCAAATCTTCCAGAGGCAGAATTATTAGCTGATCAAGAGATTAAAACCTTGGAAGATATGAAAAGAGCAGCGCAGAAATTGCATGAATTAGGAGCGCCAGCAGTCATTATCAAGGGGGGCAATCGCCTTAGTCAGGACAAAGCTGTAGATGTCTTTTATGATGGACAAACTTTCACTGTTCTAGAAAACCCAGTCATTCAAGGCCAAAATGCTGGTGCAGGTTGTACCTTTGCCTCAAGCATCGCCAGTCACTTGGTTAAGGGCGATGAACTTTTACCAGCAATAGAAAGTTCTAAAGCTTTCGTTTACCGTGCTATTGCACAAGCAGATCAATATGGAGTAAGACAATATGAAGCAAACAAAAACAACTAAAATCGCCCTTGTATCCCTATTAACCGCCCTTTCTGTGGTTCTAGGTTATTTCTTAAAAATTCCAACGCCAACAGGCATTCTAACTCTCTTAGATGCGGGTGTCTTCTTTGCAGCCTTTTACTTTGGCAGTAAAGAGGGGGCTGTCGTTGGAGGACTAGCTGGATTCCTCATTGACCTCATATCAGGCTATCCACAGTGGATGTTCTTTAGCTTGGTAAACCATGGCTTGCAGGGATTTTTCGCAGGATTTAAAGGCAAAACTCAGTGGTTAGGCCTTATCTTAGCAACGATTGCCATGGTAGGGGGCTACGCCTTGGGTTCAACTTTGATGAATGGCTGGGCAGCGGCTCTACCAGAAATCCTACCAAACTTCCTGCAAAATACCTTGGGTATGGTTGTAGGGTTTGTGCTTAGTCAGAGTATTAAGAAAACTAAGTAAAGCAGCTGGAGAAAAGTTTTAAAAATCAGAAAAACGCATAATATCAGGTGTTGAAAAACCTTGATATTATGCGTTTTATTGTGGGAAGATTTTCGAAGAATATTAATCAAAATAAAGCAAATCTTTGCTGGTGCTTGTAAAGAGGTCAAAGCCATCCTTGGTAACAACACCGCAATCTTCGATGCGGACACCGACTTTACCAGGGATATAGATACCTGGTTCAACAGAGAAGCACATGCCTTCTTCGATGACCATGTCGTTTCCTTCCATGATAGATGGGAATTCGTGGACATCCATACCGATACCGTGACCGAGACGGTGGTTGAAGTACTCACCATAACCAGCTTTTTCGATGACCTCACGGGCAGCTCGGTCTACCTCATGGGCAGTCACACCTGGCTTGATAAAGTCAAGGGCAGCTTGTTGGGCTTCAAGGGTCAAGTTGTAGATATCTTTCTTGAATTGGTCTGGTTTGCCGACAGCGACTGTACGAGTCATATCTGATGCATAGCCATTGACCATAACACCCAGGTCAAAGAGGAGAAGGGCGTCTTTTTCGACCTTGTTTGCCCCAGGAATTCCGTGTGGATTTGCAGCATTATCGCCAGTCAAGACCATGGTATCAAAACTCATTTCATAGCCTTCACGCTTTAAGGCGAAGTCGATTTGGGCAATGATATCTGTCTCGGTTTTATCAAGAGAAATATTGTCAAAACCAACTTTTACAGCTTTATCAGCATAGAGACCTGCAACCATCATTTTTTGGACTTCATCAGCTGATTTGATGAGGCGCATGCGTTGGATACGAGGAGTGAGATTTTCAAACTCAGCAGTTTCAAAGACCGTTTTCAAACCATGGTATTTGGTTAAGATGAGATTGTCAAACTCAACAGCAACACGTTTGAAGTCGTGCTGAGGCAAAGCGTTTTTGATTTTTTGCCAAGGATTTTCAGAATCCACATAGCCCACTACTGGGAAGGAAACAGTGCTGGTTGCACGCTCTACTTCAAGGGCTGGAACAAAGAGGAGAGGCTCCTGATCCGCTAGGACAAAGAGGAACATTTGGCGTTCATGGGGATCACTGTAAAAGCCAGTGAGGTAATTGATAGTGACGGGGTCAGATACGACAGCGACGTCTAGTTTTTCTGATTCAAGATATGTTACGATTTGTTGTAATTTAGACATATGCTACCTTCTTTCTACCCCTCTATTTTGGCAAAAAAAGAGAGAAAATGCAAGAGAGAAGGGTAAAAGAACAAGCAAAAAGAACTCCGAAAAGATAGTGGAGTTCTTTGATATAGCTTTCATTTCTTTAAGAAAAGTCTGCCTTGCTTTTCACGTCGCTGTATTCTTCAGCGATTTCTTGACTGAGAATATCTTCATAGGCAGGGAGTTGGATGTCCTGACCGTATTTCTTCTTGAGGGCAGTAGTGACTAGGCGATAAGCTAGATTGGCATTACGAGAGAGGATAGGTCCGTGGAAGTAGGAACCAAAGACATTCTTATAATGAACCCCTTCGCCGACCTTTTCTTCGTTGTTTCCATTTCCGTAAATAACTTGGCCGAGTGGCTTTTGATCATCCGAGAGGAAGGTGCGCCCTTGGTGATTTTCAAATCCATAGTAGGTTTCATCGAAATCTTCATTGTGAATCTTGATGTCACCGATAAAGCGATTATTGGTCTGGTTGAGGGTATAGTGGCCCATGACCCCTAGACCTTCGATGCGCTTGCCTGAAGCTTCAACATAATATTGACCCAATAGTTGGAAACCACCACAGATAGCTAGAACAACACCATCGTTTTGGATGTAGTTGTCAATGCTCTCTTTTTTAGCAGGAAGATCGCCAGCGATAATACTTTGTTCAAAGTCTTGACCCCCACCGAAAAAGGCGATATCGTAGTGGTTTTCATCAAAGTCATCATGGAGAGAAACGATGTCAACTGTTACATGTGCCCCAAGTTTTTCAGCCACATACTTGAGCATAAGGATGTTTCCATTGTCCCCGTAGGTATTCATGAGGTTTCCATAGAGGTGGGCGATATTGAGCTGATAAGGGTAGTTGCCAGCTTTTGAGGAAAGTGAAGTATAAACCATTAGTTCATCTCCTTTCTAACAATCTGACGACTAGCCAGCAGTTCGCGGAATTCCAGCATAGCAGTATAAGTAGCCAGGATATAGGCATGCTTGCAATTTTGGTTCTCAATGGTTTTGAGAACTTGCTCCAGATTGCTTGTTTCAGTGATTTTATCAGCTGGGTATCCTGTCACCCGTAGACGACGCGCGATTTCAGAATGACGAACACCGCCTGCGTTGATTTCAGGAATGTCCATGTCAGTGATTTGTTCAAAGTCCGCATCCCAGATCCAGCTGGTATCTATTCCATCTGCATAGTTGGCGTTGAGAAGGACAGAAAGGCTAAATGGATAAGGCGCTAGTTTAATCATCTCGATAGCCTGAGTTGCACCAACAGGATTCTTGATGAGGACAAGGGTACATTCCTTATCACCGATATGGAAGGTTTCCTGACGACCAAAGACAGCGCGACTCTTGTCAAATCCTTGCTTGATGAGTTTCGAATCTGCACCGAGGAAACGGGCGATGGCAACCGCAGCAAGAGCATTATAGATATTATAGAGTCCACCGATTTGAATGCCGTATTCTTGCCCGTCAATGACAAAGCGGGAGCGATTGTTGGTCAACTCAACCAAATCGGTCAGACGGTAGTCCAAGTCAGGGCGTTTGCAGCCACAATTTTCACAGATATAGGCCCCCAAGTTGGCATAGGTATTGTGCTCATATTTGAGGATGCCTTGACAGTCAGGGCAGAGAATCCCTTCGGTATTGTAGTGAGCCAGTTTGGCAGGCCCTTTTTCCAAGTCAAAACCGAAATACTGGACAGGATTTGGAATCGCAGGCTTGTAGAAAAGAGGACTGTCACCATTGAGGAGAACAGTAGCCGTAGGCACCTTACGGATGGCATCCAAAATCATGTTATAAGTTGTGTAAATCTCACCATAGCGGTCCATCTGGTCACGGAAAATGTTAGTGATGACAAAAAGGCTAGGATGGATGTAGTCACAGATACGAGATAGACTGGCCTCGTCAATTTCTAGAACGGCAATGTTTTTCCCAGTTTTAGAGGATTTGGCCGTCAAGAAGGTTGTCGTAATCCCTGTGATCATGTTAGCGCCACTAGGATTGGTCAGAACCTGACCATAAACCTCTTTTAAAATGCCGACAGTGAGGGCAGTTGTCAAGGTTTTCCCGTTGGTTCCAGTGACCACGACAATCTCATAGTTCTTAGCTAGATTTTGTAAAATATCTTTATCAAATTGAAGGGCAAGTTTTCCAGGGAGCGTACTTCCACGACCAAGACGGCTCAAGATGAAGTGAGATGAACGCCCAGCTAGGAGACCCAAAGTAGTTTTTAATTTCATGTTTCTATTATATCATACTGCGCCCAGCAGTCCAATAACTAAAGTAACTTCTAAGATCAACTAAAAAAGTAACCTTAAAGGCGCTTTTTAGGTTCTGATTAAACCAATCAAATACAATATCTTTGGATTTTTTAACTTTGGCAACTTTAAGAAATGAATCTTTCTCACTCTGAACATAAAAAAGGAGAGGACATCAATTATCCTCTACAGATTTTAAAATTTCATTAATCCACTACAGTTGACAAAGATAACTAACTTTTGGAATTTAGGTCATTTTTTGGAAAGTCTCTATTATAATAAATTGCGAATTTTTTCTTTTATAAATGCGTTAAGAGAATAGTGTTTATCAAGATATTCTAGGAGTGCCTGAGCAGATTCAGAAATTCGTTCGTAACCTTGCAAAAAGTAGGGTAATTGTTTGGCTTCATTTGGATAACCTTTTTCAAATCGTCTGTAGCTGTTAAAAATATCTATAAAATTAGATTTAGAAGTTTTTTCCAAATTGATTAGTTCAGTCCAGAGCTTGACAGATCTGTTTTGGATGAAATCATAAGCAGCCAATTTTTCGCCTCGTTGATAGCGACCTAGTCCTATATATAGGTTGCATAAAATTTCTCCCAACAGCCATTCGCGGTCTCTATTTTCTTTTGATGGCAATCTTTGTGGCCGGCAGATTGTTTCATCAAAACCGACCTCCTTCCAGATAATCTTGCCTTCAGCGAAGGGAATGTTTACTAGTTCATGAGCTTCAAAGATAGCAAATTCACAAAAAACATCATCTTCAAATAGAACTTTATGTCCGTCCACTGTATTTTGGTAGTGAAATGCAATTGGTTCTAGCTTACTTAACCAGGTTAGGTCCTGGATATAGGCCTGCTTGTAGCCATCTTTTACAATAACAAAGAAATCCAAATCGGAGTACTGATCCAATCGTTCTCTTTCTGCTCCGCAAGAACCAAGTGCCAGTAAAGCTAGTGCTTGTCTAGAATCTTTTAGAGACTGACCAATATTATTTAGTCTTTGTAATAGTAATTCTGTTTTATTCATATTGTTACCTCATTGTTTCTTGTTTACAGACATTATATAGTTAATGTTTTCGAAAGTCAATTTCATCCCATACCAAATATATACTAATGTAATATGGGATTTCTTTCGATATTTTTTACAATGATAAAGTTTAAACATTTTGCGGAGTATTGCTCATATTATCAAGAACGAAGAAATTTGAAGTATCCTTTGATTGATTAGAAAGTGATTCTTATCTTTAAAAAGATCAAATAATTTGTAAAATATTTAAGAAGAAAAAATATATCGACTTAGCCATCAATTTGCAAACAGTAAAATCTTCTCACAAATGATGAAAATACACACATGACCGCGCGAAGAGTGCCTAATTTACCTAATTAGGCACGAAACAATCATTGCAAAATATCTTTTTAAATTACTCATAAAACGATGAGCTGAAGCGAGTTATTCAAAGTCATATGTATTGCTGATATTTAAAAGAGCGACCTGAGACTCAATATATAATTAGGACTGCTAAGTAAAGTGTGGACATTATATCATAAAAGAAGGAAAAGACAGATTTGAGATTTCGCAGAAACAAAAACAGCCCGACGAGGGCTGTGAGTGATTAGTTCTGAAACCAAGTTGCGATTGGGGAGTCGTTTTGTTTCAGTTCCAGTTTTGTTTTTGTTAGAAGTCGGCCATTTTTTAAGGAATACAATAACAAATGTTGATTGGTTACGACCAATACCTTGTTTGTCAAACTTGTATCGATGTGTATTATCTCTTCTGTAGAGTCAGGCAAATCTTTTCTGACATTGATTAGATAGCTAGATTCATCAGAGAGATTGACAATAGATAAGGCACAGCGATCATTCCCATCCGCCTCATGTTTTACAATCAAACGATCCTCTTTTGGAGTTTTATAGAGAAGATTGGGGTTGTCCTCTGGTAGCGTGATGAAGTGCTTTTCTTTACTAGACAGGTTCATGACAAGTATGCGATTGTCTGGATCCTTGGAGAAAGTTTCTGTATTTCGGGTATAAGCAACACTACTGTAATAATTGTCACTGATTAATTCAGAAGACGTCAACATTTCAACGATCTTGTCTTCGCTTGTCAGAGGTGTGCGAGACAATTCTTTTAGTTGATTATTTTCGTCTAATTCAACTAAATAACCATCGAAGACTAAAGCGGGTCGTTGGCGAGACTCATCGTGAAATCCCAGGCCGAGGTAGAGGCGATTCCCTCTTCCATGAAACTGGATCGGAAAGGAAGTGGATTCGGAGAATGTTTTTTGAGTAATCAACTTTCCTGAGATATCAAACATGCTGAGAACCCCATCCTCAGTTGTAGTTTGGCCTGTGTAGAAGAACTTGTCTGATACTCCAGCTCCCGAATAAGCATAGAAGGGAGTTGAAGTTTTCCGGATGTCCCCTGTCTGAAAGTCAAGAGATACGATGTTCTGAGTGGATGCCTTCCCTCTGGTATTTCCAGATGAAAAGACGAGATAGCGATTGTCAAACCGTCCCTGAGGAAACCAGAAATTGACATCTTCTGTAATGGAGACGTCCTCAGTCTTCGTGAGCTGAAACTGATCGTTTTGCAACTGATAACTTTGGATTGATTTTGAATTAACAAGGTAAAAATCAGCAGCTTGATTGACTGTGAATCGCTGTTTTTGAGGTGAAATCAAGCGAAAAAGCATCCAGCAAAGCAGGAGAAAAATGAAGACTATACTGACACAGAAAACCAGTGTTTTCATAGCCATACTTTTTTCTTTGGATAGAAAGGAAAAAGGAGTGTGTTTTGGTAGTTTAACTTGCTTTCCCATTTGACTAGCCTCCTTTTTGAACAAAAAATGAAGACAACATCCTATACCTATATTATAAACTTTTACAGCTAAAAGCACAAATAATCTTGCAAGGAAACTATGGACTGGATAGAAAAAGACAAGCACCAAAATGGATGCTTGTCTTGTGTAGAATATTTGAAATCTTAAATCGCAAACAAGTCATTCAAGTTCTCAGCCAAGGTTGGGTGAGTGAAGATTTGTTTTGTGAAGTAAGTATAAGGAATCTTGTTGTCCATTGCAACGGTGATGATGTTGATGATTTCTTGTGAACCTTCTGAGAAGATAGTTGAACCGAGAATTTCTTTTGTTTCAGTGTTGACAACAGCTTTGAAAGCTCCGCGAAGGTCTCCGTTTACGTGACCACGAGGCATTACTGCAACAGGAATTTCCTTCACAGCGTATGGAAGTTTCAAATCAGCTGCTTGGCTTTCCGTCAAACCAACTTGTGAAAGTGCAGGTGTGATGAACATGGTGTTTGGCACATTGAGACGGTCTTCAAGTGTGTAGCTGCCATCTCCAGCAAGGTAGCTGTAGACAACACGGAAGTCATCAAGTGAGATGTAGGTAAATTGAGGTCCACCGTTGACGTCTCCAACTGCAAAGACACCAGGAACGTTTGTTTGACAATGTTTGTCGACCTTGATAGCACCACGCTCTGTTAGTTCAATATCAGTATTCTCAAGTTGAAGTGGTTCTACGTTTGGCTTACGTCCAGTTGCGTAGAGAAGGGCATCGAAACGGTAAGTTTCATTTTCAGTTACGACAAGGACTTGATCACCGTCGTTTTTGATTTCAGTAGTACGGATGTTTTGAAGCAATTCAATGCCGTCTTCTTCCATATATTGTTTAGCAAGAGCTGCGATGGAGGGTTCTGCTCGAGGTAGGAAAGTATCCAAGGCATCTAGGACTGTAACTTTGCTTCCAAGTTTGTTGTAGAGACCTGCAAATTCAAGACCGATATTTCCGCCACCAAGGACACCAAGTTTTTCAGGCAATTTGTCCAAGTTTTGAATACCAGTCGAGTCAAAGACATTCTTACTTGTAGCAAGTCCAGGGATTGGCAAGACGTTTGAAACGGCACCGGTATTGATAACGATAGTTTCAGCAGTCAGTTCTTGTTTTTCATCACCAGCTTGGATTTCGATGACTTTGTTTGAAAGGAAGTGAGCTTCCGCATCAAAGATATCCACACCTGTACCAGCAACAGTCGCATAGTTTTTACCGTTAAGGCGACCAGTGATAGTATTTTTGGTAGCAATGACTTCTTCAAAAGACAAATCTTTCTCAGCAGCAACTAGCAAAGTTTTAGTTGGGATACAACCAATGTTGATACAAGTTCCGCCGTACATAGCCTTACTACGTTCGATAAGGGCAACTTTTTTACCAGCTGAAGCCAATTTACCAGCTAGTGTTTTACCAGCTTTACCAAATCCGATAACGATTAAATCATAAGTTAACATTTATCTTCCTCCTATTCGATTTTCATTCTAGCATAAGAGAACACTTTTTGCACAAATCTGCTACGGGAGAAACGAACCATATAAGGATGGATTTATATTTGTGGAAAATCGTTTACATGATTTTCCTTAAGGATTCTACTATCTTTTGCTTCTCTCTTGTGTTATACTAGATAGGTTGCAAAGAAACTCGTACTTTTCTTTCGTGGAAAAGAAGCAACATGGTATCTCTTTTTTGTAGAAGATACATCATGAAAAGAAAAGTATAAACTAAAGCCCTATAGGATGGCTTCGCACCATCTTTAGAAAGAAGAATAACGTGAAATTTAATGAATTTAACTTGTCTGCTGATTTGCTAGCAGAGATTGAAAAAGCTGGATTTGTAGAAGCCAGTCCCATCCAAGAACAGACCATTCCCTTGGCTCTTGAAGGAAAAGACGTTATCGGTCAAGCTCAGACTGGTACAGGGAAGACTGCAGCCTTTGGCTTGCCAACCCTTGAAAAAATCCGTACAGAAGAAGCGACCATCCAAGCCTTGGTTATCGCTCCAACTCGTGAGCTCGCCGTCCAAAGTCAAGAGGAACTCTTCCGCTTTGGCCGTAGCAAGGGAGTCAAAGTTCGCTCAGTATATGGTGGATCAAGCATTGAAAAACAAATTAAGGCTCTTAAATCTGGTGCCCATATCGTGGTGGGAACACCTGGTCGCCTCTTGGACTTGATTAAACGTAAGGCCTTGAAGTTACAAGATATTGAAACCCTCATCCTTGACGAAGCGGATGAAATGCTCAACATGGGCTTCCTCGAAGACATTGAAGCCATCATTTCCCGTGTCCCTGAAAATCGTCAAACATTGCTCTTTTCAGCAACCATGCCAGATGCTATCAAACGTATCGGTGTTCAGTTTATGAAGGACCCTGAGCATGTCAAGATTGCTGCCAAGGAATTGACAACAGAATTGGTTGACCAATACTATATCCGAGTTAAAGAGCAAGAAAAATTTGACACCATGACCCGTCTCATGGATGTGGAACAACCAGAACTTGCTATTGTATTTGGTCGTACCAAACGCCGTGTAGATGAATTGACTCGTGGACTTAAAATTCGTGGCTTCCGTGCAGAAGGAATTCATGGAGATTTGGACCAAAATAAACGTCTTCGTGTTCTTCGTGATTTTAAAAATGGGAACCTTGATGTACTTGTTGCGACAGACGTAGCAGCACGTGGTTTGGATATCTCAGGTGTGACCCATGTCTACAACTACGATATTCCACAAGATCCTGAAAGTTACGTTCACCGTATCGGCCGTACAGGTCGTGCTGGTAAGTCAGGTCAATCTATTACTTTCGTAGCACCAAATGAAATGGGTTACCTCCAAATCATCGAAAACTTGACTAAGAAACGCATGAAAGGCTTGAAACCAGCAACAGCAGAAGAAGCCTTCCAAGCTAAGAAACAAGTAGCGCTCAAGAAAATCGAACGAGACTTCGCAGACGAAGCCATTCGTGGGAACTTTGAGAAATTTGCTAAAGATGCTCGTAAGTTAGCTGCCGAATTTAGTCCAGAAGAATTGGCTATGTATATCTTGAGCCTGACAGTCCAAGATCCAGACAGCCTGCCTGAAGTGGAGATTGCGCGTGAAAAACCACTGCCATTTAAACCATCAGGTAATGGCTTTGGCGGCAAAGGTAAGGGAGGTCGTGGAGGCCGTCGTGGGGACGACCGTCGAGATCGTGATCGCCGTGGCAATGGTCGCCGTGATGATTTCAAGAAAGGCAGTCGTGGGAACGATCGTTTTGATAAAGACAGACGTTACCGTAATAAAGACAATAAAAAACCTCGCAACACTTCAAGCGAAAAGAAAACCGGCTTTGTTATTCGTAACAAAGGAGATAAATAGAAAAAAGCGATTCACAGTGTGAATCGCTTTTATATATAAGGAGACCGATAGTAAAAGAAGATGTATAAAAGTAAAGGAAAGGTGAGATGGGAAGGGGGACTTTAATCCATCTTCTTATAATATTATTATATAAAAATCCAAACAGAATGTCAATAAAAAATTGCTATTTTTATAAAATATTTTTGCTTTTAAAAATTGCAATTCAATAAGCAATTTTCAGATAATTATTGAAATAAAGACTTTTCTATGTTATAATGGAAGCGATTATATGCGAGGTAAAAAATGGCACATTTATTAGAAAAAACAAGAAAAATTACATCAATTTTAAAACGCTCAGAAGAGCAAATGCAGGATGAACTTCCATACAATGCCATTACACGTCAACTAGCAGACATTATTGATTGCAATGCCTGCATTGTCAATAGCAAGGGCCGTCTTTTGGGCTACTTTATGCGCTATAAAACCAATACAGACCGTGTAGAGCAGTTTTTCCAAACCAAGACGTTCCCAGATGACTATGTACAAGGGGCAAACATGATCTACGATACGGAGGCCAATCTTCCTGTTGAACATGATTTGACCATTTTCCCTGTAGAGAGTCGTGCGGACTTTCCAGATGGTTTGACAACCATTGCTCCCATTCATGTATCAGGGATTCGCCTAGGTTCCTTGATTATTTGGCGCAATGATAAGAAATTTGAAGATGAGGATTTGATTCTTGTTGAGATTGCGAGCACAGTGGTAGGGATTCAACTCTTGAACTTCCAACGTGAAGAAGATGAGAAAAATATCCGTCGCCGTACTGCTGTAACTATGGCAGTTAATACCCTCTCCTACTCAGAACTTCGTGCTGTTTCAGCTATTTTATCTGAGCTGGATGGAAATGAAGGGCAGCTGACTGCGTCAGTTATTGCAGATCGTATTGGAATCACGCGCTCAGTGATCGTCAATGCGCTTCGTAAACTGGAGTCAGCAGGAATTATTGAAAGCCGTTCACTCGGAATGAAGGGAACCTATCTCAAAGTATTGATTTCAGATATCTTTGAGGAAGTGAAAAAGAGGGACTACTAATGGCAAAGGCTTTAATCTCGATTGACTATACAGAGGATTTTGTAGCAGATCATGGAAAATTGACAGCAGGTGCTCCTGCTCAAGCCATATCAGAGGCGATTACTCAGGTGACCAGACTGGCTTTTGATCGTGGAGACTATGTCTTTTTCACCATTGATGCTCATGAAGAGAAGGATACATTCCACCCAGAAAGCAAGCTCTTTCCACCGCACAACATCATCGGGACTAGTGGCCGCAACCTTTATGGCCCCCTAGCTGACTTTTATACTGAGCATGAGGCGGATAGTCGTGTCTTTTGGATGGACAAGCGTCACTATTCAGCATTTTCAGGTACGGACCTAGATATCCGTTTGCGAGAACGTAGAGTTGATACAGTCATCTTAACTGGTGTTTTGACAGATATTTGTGTTCTCCATACGGCTATTGATGCTTATAATTTAGGTTATCAAATCGAGGTTGTCAAGCCTGCGGTTGCCTCCATCTGGCCAGAAAATCATCAGTTTGCTCTTGGACATTTTAAGAACACTTTGGGAGCCAAATTACTGGATGAAAATCTTGATGAAATTAAAGAATGATTCCCTTGGAAAAATGAAAAAAATCTGAAAAAAGTGTTGACAAAGATTTTGAAAGTTGATATACTAGTAAAGTAATCGACGCGGGGATGGCGGAATTGGCAGACGCGCAGGACTAAGGATCCTGTGACCGCTTTAGGTCGTGAGGGTTCAAGTCCCTCTCTCCGCATAGGATAAGAGTTAGCTGTGGCTAGCTCTTTTTGTTTTTAAAAAGAAGGCTAGATGACGCATTTTGGATATCGGAAGGTATTGGGCATCAAGAACTATCATTTATGGAATGGAGTTGTTTTTTGATTGGTAAAACGTGTTCTAATATGAAGAAAGTTAGCAGTTGCTAGCTTTCTTCATTTTTTCAAAAAATAAATCAAAAAAGTTTTCGATTTCATAAACATTTCATATTTGGATTTTATAATAGTCTTACAAACATGGAGGTGACAAATGAATCCAATCCAAAGAGCTTGGGCTTATGTCAGCAGAAAACGACTGAGAAGTTTTATTTTATTTCTGATTTTATTGGTCCTTTTAGCAGGAATTTCAGCCTGTTTGACTCTGATGAAGTCCAACAAAACAGTAGAAAGCAATCTTTACAAATCACTCAATACTTCTTTTTCTATCAAAAAGATAGAAAATGGACAGACCTTCAAGTTGTCAGACCTAGCATCCGTGAGCAAGATTAAGGGACTGGAAAATGTCTCTCCTGAACTCGAAACGGTCGCAAAACTGAAAGACAAGGAAGCAGTGAGTGGTGAGCAGAGCGTTGAACGTGATGATTTGTCAGCTGCGGACAAGAACTTGGTTAGCTTAACGGCTCTTGAGGATTCATCCAAGGATGTTACCTTTACCAGTTCGGCTTTCAATCTAAAAGAAGGGCGACACCTTCAAAAAGGAGATTCCAAGAAAATCCTCATTCACGAAGAGTTGGCTAAGAAGAACGGTCTTTCGCTTCATGACAAGATTCGCTTGGACGCTGGCCAGTCTGAATCTGGAAAAGGGCAAATAGTAGAGTTTGAGATTGTCGGAATCTTTTCTGGTAAAAAACAAGAAAAGTTCACAGGCTTGTCTTCCGACTTCAGTGAAAACCAGGTCTTTACAGACTATGAAAGTAGCCAAACTCTTTTGGGAAATAGTGAACCGCAAGTCAGTGCAGCTCGCTTCTATGTAGAAAATCCTAAGGAAATGGATGGACTCATGAAGCAGGTGGAAAACTTGGCCTTGGAAAGTCAAGGCTACCAAGTCGAGAAGGAAAACAAGGCCTTTGAACAAATCAAAGACTCAGTTGCAACCTTCCAAACTTTCCTCACCATCTTCCTTTATGGGATGTTGATAGCTGGAGCTGGAGCCTTAATTTTGGTCTTGTCCCTCTGGTTAAGAGAAAGGGTCTACGAAGTGGGGATTTTACTCGCACTTGGAAAAAGCAAGATCTCAATCTTCCTACAATTCTGTTTAGAGGTAGTTTTGGTATCTCTCGGAGCTTTGCTTCCAGCATTTGTTGCAGGAAACGCCATCACATCCTATCTGCTACAAACCGTACTAGCAAGCGGAGATCAGGCAACCTTACAAGACACGCTGGCCAAAGCAAGCGGTCTATCAACTAGTCTCCTATCCTTTGCAGAATCCTATGTTTTTCTGCTCCTGATTAGTTGCTTGTCTGTAGCCCTTTGTTTCGTATTCTTGTTTAGAAAATCGCCAAAAGAAATTTTATCATCTATTAGTTAAGAAGGAGAAATCATGACTTTATTACAATTGCAAGATGTTACCTACCGTTATAAGAACACTGCTGAAGCAGTTCTATATCAGATCAAGTATAATTTTGAACCCGGAAAATTTTATAGTATTATTGGTGAGTCAGGAGCAGGAAAATCCACTCTCTTGTCCCTACTGGCTGGTTTAGATAGTCCTGTTGAAGGTTCTATCCTTTTCCAAGGAGAGGACATTCGTGACAAGGGATATTCTTACCATCGCATGCACCATATTTCCCTGGTCTTTCAAAATTATAATTTGATTGATTACCTTTCTCCGCTGGAAAATATCCGCTTGGTCAACAAAAAGGCGACTAAGGATACACTTCTTGAGCTTGGTTTGGATGAAAGTCAGATCAAGCGGAACGTTCTCCAGTTATCAGGTGGGCAACAGCAACGTGTAGCCATCGCTCGCAGTTTGGTATCAGAAGCCCCAGTTATTCTAGCTGATGAGCCAACAGGAAATCTGGACCCTAAAACTGCTGGAGATATTATCGAACTACTCAAATCACTTGCTGAGAAAACGGGTAAATGTGTGATTGTCGTCACCCACAGTAAAGAAGTGGCACAAGCGTCAGATATTACACTTGAATTGAAGAATAAGAAACTGACTGAAACTCGCAACACTACTAAATAAGATGAGCTTGTTTTGATAGAATTATGAAATCAAATCTAGAAAGGGAACCTATGTTACACAACGCATTTGCCTATGTTACAAGGAAGTTTTTCAAATCGATTGTTATCTTCCTAATTATTCTCCTCATGGCGAGCTTGAGTTTGGTCGGCTTGTCGATCAAGGGAGCTACTGCCAAGGCTTCTCAGGAGACATTTAAAAATATCACCAATAGCTTCTCCATGCAAATCAATCGTCGCGTCAATCAAGGAACGCCACGTGGTGCTGGGAATATTAAGGGTGAGGATATCAAAAAAATCACCGAAAACAAGGCCATCGAGTCTTATGTTAAACGTATCAACGCTATCGGAGATTTAACTGGATATGACCTCATCGAAACGCCAGAAACCAAGAAAAATCTCACTGCAGACCGTGCCAAACGGTTTGGAAGTAGCTTGATGATTACGGGTGTCAATGACTCCTCAAAAGAAGATAAGTTTGTCTCTGGTTCATATAAGCTGGTCGAAGGTGAGCACTTAACCAATGATGACAAGGACAAGATCCTCATGCACAAGGACTTGGCAGCAAAACACGGTTGGAAAGTCGGAGATAAGGTCAAATTGGACTCCAATGTTTACGATGCAGACAATGAAAAAGGTGCCAAGGAAACAGTTGAAGTGACAATCAAGGGGCTCTTTGATGGTCACAATAAGTCAGCAGTAACCTACTCACAAGAACTCTATGAAAATACAGCTATCACAGACATTCACACTGCTGCAAAACTTTATGGATACACAGAAGACACAGCCATTTATGGGGACGCAACTTTCTTTGTAACAGCGGACAAGAACTTGAATGATGTCATGAAAGAGTTGAATGGCATCAGCGGTATCAACTGGAAGAGCTACACACTTGTGAAGAGCTCTTCTAACTACCCAGCTCTTGAGCAATCCATCTCTGGTATGTACAAGATGGCCAACCTCCTCTTCTGGGGTAGCTTGAGCTTCTCAGTCCTTCTCCTTGCACTCTTGCTTAGTCTTTGGATTAACGCCCGTCGCAAGGAAGTGGGAATCCTCCTCTCTATCGGTCTCAAGCAGGCAAGTATCTTGGGTCAATTCATCACTGAATCGATTTTGATTGCCGTCCCTGCTCTTGTTTCTGCCTACTTCCTAGCCAACTACACAGCTCGTGCAATCGGAAATACTGTTCTTGCCAATGTAACTTCAGGTGTTGCCAAGCAAGCCAGCAAGGCAGCTCAAGCCTCTAATCTTGGTGGTGGTGCAGAAGTAGACGGCTTTAGCAAGACCTTGTCGAGCCTAGATATTTCTATTCAGACATCAGACTTTATCATCGTCTTTGTCCTTGCCTTGGTTCTAGTGGTTCTCGTTATGGCGCTTGCTTCCAGCAATCTCCTCAGAAAACAACCAAAAGAGCTCTTGCTCGATAGCGAATAAAAAACTTGCTACCTATTCTCCCCTAAATGGGGTATAATATAGGTAGCATTTTTATCTGCTTCGTCTTGATAAGGCTTCTTCCTATCAGGGGGAAACAGAGAGATTTACAAGAAATTTAAAGGAATGTGAAACGTTTTTCTATGAAAATTTTAATTGTAGAAGATGAAGAGATGATCCGTGAGGGGATTAGTGACTATTTGACGGATTGCGGCTATGAAACCATTCAGGCTGCGGACGGCGAGGAAGCCTTGGAACAATTTTCCAGCTATGAAGTAGCCTTGGTTTTACTGGATATCCAGATGCCCAAACTCAATGGTTTAGAAGTCCTAGCTGAGATTCGTAAGACCAGTCAGGTTCCTGTCTTGATGTTGACTGCCTTTCAGGATGAGGAATACAAGATGAGTGCCTTTGCTTCTCTGGCAGATGGTTATCTGGAAAAGCCCTTCTCCCTCTCGCTTTTAAAAGTGAGAGTAGATGCGATTTTCAAGCGCTACTACGATACGGGACGAATCTTCTCCTATAAGGATACCAAGGTGGACTTTGAGAGCTACAGTGCAAGCCTGGCAGGTCAAGAAGTGGCTATCAATGCCAAAGAGTTGGAAATTCTGGACTATCTAGTGAAAAATGAAGGACGGGCCTTGACTCGTTCTCAGATTATCGATGCTGTCTGGAAGGCGACAGATGAGGTCCCCTTTGACCGTGTCATTGATGTTTATATCAAGGAACTGCGGAAAAAGCTAGACTTGGATTGTATCCTCACTGTGCGCAATGTTGGTTATAAATTGGAGAGAAAATGAAACGAACAGGTTTGTTTACAAAGATATTTATCTATACCTTCTCGATTTTTAGTGTTCTGGTTATTTGTCTTCATTTAGCTATTTATTTTCTCTTTCCCTCGACTTATCTGAGCCATCGTCAGGAAACCATTGGTCAGAAAGCGACAGCCATTTCCCAGTCCCTGGAAGGAAAGGATAGGCAGAGTATCGAGCAAGTGTTAGACTTGTATTCCCAGACTAGTGATATCAAGGGGGCCGTCAAGGGAGAGATGACTGAGGACAAGTTAGAAGTCAAGGACAACCTTCCTTTGGACACGGATCGTCAAACTACTTCCCTCTTTATTGAGGAGCGTGAGGTGAAAACGCAAGATGGTAGCACCATGACTCTGCAATTTCTAGCTTCCATGGACCTGCAAAAGGAAGCTGAGCAGATTAGTCTTCAATTTCTTCCCTATACCTTGCTGGCATCCTTTCTGATTTCCCTCTTGGTGGCCTACATCTATGCTCGAACTATTGTTGCCCCGATTTTGGAAATCAAGAGGGTGACCCGTCGGATGATGGATTTGGATGCTCAAGTACGATTGCGCGTGGACTCTAAGGATGAGATAGGTGATCTCAAGGAACAAATCAATAGCCTCTACCAGCACCTTTTGACAGTTATTGCGGACTTGCATGAGAAGAATGAAGCTATTCTCCAGCTTGAAAAGATGAAGGTCGAATTCCTACGAGGGGCCTCTCATGAATTGAAAACACCTCTGGCTAGTTTGAAGATCCTAATCGAAAATATGAAAGAAAATATTGGTCGTTATAAGGATAGAGACCACTATCTTGGAGTTGCCTTGGGGATTGTGGATGACCTCAGTCACCACGTTCTCCAGATACTTTCTCTTTCTTCTGTTCAGGAATTGCGAGAGGAGAAGGAGAACATTGACCTACTCCAGATGACACAAAGTCTAGTCAAGGATTATGCTTTGCTCGCCAAGGAGAAAGAACTTCAGATGGACAATCGCTTGACCCATCAGCAGGCTTACATAAACCCATCTGTCATGAAACTAATCCTATCGAATCTCATCAGTAATGCTATCAAGCACTCCACTCTAGGCGGCTTGATCCGTATCGGAGAAAGAGAAGGGGAACTCTTTATCGAGAATAGCTGTAGTCCTGAAGAACAAGAAAAATTGGCCCAGTCTTTTTCTGAAAATGCCAGTCGCAAGGCCAAGGGTTCGGGGATGGGACTCTTTGTGGTTAAAAGTTTATTAGAACATGAGAAATTACCTTATCATTTTGAGATGCAAGATGATCGATTGAGCTTCTTCATACGTTATCCCAAAGTCACTCAGGACTAAGGAGAAGAAAGGGTTTACATTGATTGGATTGGAAGAAATTCAATCTAAAGTATGGGAAAAACTAGCTTTTTTTATCAAAAAGTGATAAAATGAACAATGTAAATGGGATGTCCCAAAAAATATATAGGAGGCCTGACAAATGGCAATCGTTTCAGCAGAAAAATTTGTCCAAGCAGCTCGTGACAACGGTTATGCAGTTGGTGGATTTAACACAAACAACCTTGAGTGGACTCAAGCTATCTTGCGTGCAGCAGAAGCTAAAAAAGCTCCAGTTTTGATCCAAACTTCAATGGGTGCTGCTAAATACATGGGTGGTTACAAAGTTGCTCGCAACTTGATCGCTAACCTTGTTGAATCAATGGGTATCACTGTACCAGTAGCTATCCACCTTGACCACGGTCACTACGAAGATGCACTTGAGTGTATTCAAGTTGGTTATACTTCAGTTATGTTTGACGGTTCACACCTTCCAGTTGAAGAAAACCTTGAAAAAGCTCGTAAAGTTGTAGAATTTGCTCACGCAAATGGTGTATCAGTAGAAGCTGAAGTTGGAACTATCGGTGGTGAAGAAGACGGAATCATCGGTGATGGTGAATTGGCTCCAATCGAAGATGCTAAAGCAATGGTTGCAACTGGTATCGACTTCTTGGCAGCTGGTATCGGTAACATCCACGGTCCATACCCTGCAAACTGGAAAGGTCTTCACCTTGATCACTTGCAAAAATTGACTGAAGCTGTACCAGGATTCCCAATCGTATTGCACGGTGGTTCAGGTATCCCTGATGACCAAATCCAAGCAGCTATCAAACTTGGTGTTGCAAAAGTTAACGTTAACACTGAATGCCAAATCGCATTCGCTAACGCAACTCGTAAATTTGCTCGCGACTACGAAGCAAACGAAGCAGAATACGACAAGAAGAAACTCTTCGACCCACGTAAATTCTTGGCTGACGGTGTAAAAGCTATCCAAGCATCAGTTGAAGAACGTATCGACGTATTCGGTTCAGAAGGTAAAGCTTAATCTATCTGAACAATACAGATGAAACCTGCCCATTGGGTGGGTTTTTTGGTTGGGAAAAATAAAATAAATGATATAGATTTTGTATTATGTCTTTGATATAGTTAATTTAGCTTAGAGGTAAATATCATGTTTTTTTAATACATTTCCGTTTTTATTATGATGCACTATGTAGTTTTAAAACTCCTAAATTGTCAAATTAAGTTAGACTTTTCAAGTAACTCAGAACAACTTGGTATGGTGTTTGATAATTCAATGATTTTCTAGGAATTCTATTTCTTTTATCAGCTATAGCTGATAAATAATTTTGAGAAATAGTAGTAAAATCCATTTGTTTAGGTAATCCATTTCGTCTTAATAAGCCATTAGAATGTTCATTGAGACCTCTTTGACCAGGACAGCCTGGATCCGCAAAGAAAATATCAATGTCATGCGCATTCGAAATAGACTTCCAGTTAGAAAATTCTTTCCCACAATCAAACGTTATCGACTTAAAGAGATGGCTGGGGACTTGAGACAGCCATTGATTGATGGAAGTCTCAATATCACTTGCTTTTCGTCCATTGGTTTTCAGTGTGATGATGGCTTTTGAGAGGCGTTCTACCAAGGTAATGACAGCACTTTTGTGTTTCTCACCAACAATGGTATCCCCTTCTAGATGACCAAATTCTGTCTTAAAATTAGGAAAAATGGCTGCTCTCTCACGCAAATCTCTGCGGAACGCTTGTTTTCCTCGTCTTTCGCTATGACCATTTGGTTTTCTTTTGCCTTTCCAAGGGAGGTCCTCTTTCTTGAAAATACCACGGTCTGTTAGTCGATAGAGAGTTCTCATAGAACAAGAAATCCTATCTGGATAAGCTCCCTTAATGACATCAAGGCCCCAATTTTGTTCCAAATGAGTTTGAATAAAGTCTTTTTCTGCTTGCGAAAGACTTGTTTTCCTCCGACCACAGCGTTTCTTATTGGCTTTATAGTGTTCATAATAGTCATAGGCAGAAAGTCCGTCTTTGATAAAGTTGATAACATTATAGACGGTCTATTTTGATCTTCCAAGAGCTTTTATAATATCTGTAACTTTTATACCTTCTTTGTAGTAAGCTTCTATCATTACAAGCTCGTTTGTGGTAAGATGTGTATAGGTCGTTTATGTTAGTTCCTTTCAGACAAATGTGGTAGTTTATCTGAGCCTAACATAGATGGCTTTTTCTGTCTAGCTTAATTTTACAAATTGGGACTTTAAAAAGTTACTAGATAGCTAGTTTTAGTATATTAGAATTATTGGGGTTGAGGTTAGAGATGAAAGATAATACCGTGAGTTTTTTTCAGTATTTTTTATTGCTTGAATAACAGTATTAAGCGAATGTCTTAATTCTCTATATATTTTTCTTAGACTCTGCTTATCAGTAGCAAGTAATACTATTAAACGGTTTATATTGATATAAATTGATTTGTCTAGATTTGATAAATCTGATTCACTCTGATACTTGCATAAAGTTTGAATTTTATATTGCACAATATACACCTCCTTTATTATTAAATTTGTTAGTTGCCTTTAGTCAGGACCAAATTTTGCTCGAGACTCATTATTCTGGCTTTAGCTCTTGGTGTATCTTTTTGATGGCTGTTAGAATCGCCAGATTACTGTCAAAGCTAGTAGAGCTGCAGCCTTCGAGAGATTTGCCTCCGGCGATCTCCCTCGTCCTTGTCTCCTAGCTTTGACAGTAATTAACGAAAGCTTTATCATAAGCTAAACATTGATTATCATAGACTTTATATAACCATTTTGGTATAATTAATGTGATTTTATAATAAAGCTTCAAAATAGCTTAGTAGAGCTTTATTAGCTTGCAATTATACTATTAAGTATACGAAAAGTATTACCATTTGATTATAAATGTAATACTATCCTTTTGGTTATAAGTTAATGAAAAAGTAAAGGAAAATTTAAATATGTTAAAAGATAATTTGAAAAAAGAAAGGCTTAAAAATGGGTTAACTCAAGCTCAAGTTGCAGAAAGATTAGGGGTATCACAAGCTCAATATGCCAGGTGGGAAAATGGGGGAAGAAATCCTAAGTACGAAACAATCCAAAAACTAGCTGATATTTTTAATACCACAACGGAAGCATTAAATGGAAGATATGACGGAATTGAAGTAATTGTGAGATTGCTTAGAGAATATGATTTGACAGATGAAGATAAAAACGAAATATATAATATGGTAGAGCAATATCTTAAGGAGAGAAAATATGAATAGTGTTTATGATAAATTTGTGTGTCCGATTATAAAATTTTTAATTATTGCATTGACTAAACTGCTATTTGATATTCTAGTCCTCACAGCTACTGGTTGGGAATATACTAATTTTATTTTTTTTGATGCATTTTTTGCTTCTTGTTGTATGTGTTTTAAATATATAAAACAAAGTAAAAAACAACAAGAAGAGGCAGGAGTAAATACCCAATTTAATTTTTCATTTTTTAAAAATACTCATTATAAAATTTATAAATCACGATTTATCAAGTTTTTAAAAGATAATAAAGTCATATTGCTATTTTTATTTCTATCTAATGGAAATTTATTATCTATCATTGAAAACTCAAATAAAGAATTCTTTCCTATGATTAACAAAATAGAATTTAAGAATGAAAATTTAGAAAACTGTTTACTCGATTTTCTAAGGTTTTTGAACAATGATAAAAATCTTGTTAACTTCTTGTTCAGTTGCTATTTTTGCTTGATCGTATGGATTTTTATTAACCAAATTGATTTCCAATTGCTTGAAACAGTTAGTTCGGATAAGGAGAGTGGGAATGACAAAAAGTAAATTAATTAGGGATATTGCTGAAGAATCTATTAGCTTAGAAAGCGCACTAATAAGATTAAGAGTAATTACATATTCATTAAAAAATTCTGAACTGCAAAAATGGATTGAAAATGAGTTAAGAGGATATAAGATAGATGATGAAATTCCTCAGTATAGGAAAGGTATTGCGTATAATATAAGATACTCAGGGATAAATGGAAATTTTACAGTTAAGTCAGCACCACTGTCAGAATCATTTTTTACAGATGAAATAAAAAAAGTTTTAAGAGAACGGCAAATTACTAATGGGATAGGTACGATTGAACGTAATTTATCAATTGAAATGTGCTATGACCTAATTGAATTTGCCCCAATGGTTTATAGTACAAGTAAATGTGGTATTCAGTGTTATACATTAGAACAAGTAGTAAATAAAGCTAGTTTAGAGAATATCTTAAGTAATGTGAAAATAAAGTTGATAGACATATTGCTAGATTTAGAATCGATGTTTGGTGAACTAGACCAACTAGATATTGATGTGAAACATATTAGTAGTGAGGAACTACAAACAGTAAATGAAACATTGTTAGATAAAATTTATTATGATGGGAAGAGAGAAAACTATGAGTGAGTTCTTAAGTTACTTTTTGAATAATTCGACGTTATTAGGTGCATTTATTTCAATAATATCTTCATCGATTACTCTGCTTATACAAGCATATATTAAGAAGCATTTGATGGAACAAGGGGAAACCAATATTTACTATAAAACTGTTTACAATAAAACTACATTAAATCCTTGGGGGTTTTACGAAGAAAATAATGAACTATATTTTGACCTACCACTATGGATTGAAATTCATAATACAAAAGGAACTAGACAGATAGTGAGAAATCTAAATTTATCTTTATATTCGGCTGGAAAATTTGTTTCTAAAACAAAACAGTCAACGCATTCTGGGGAAACTGTTTTGGCAGATAACGGTTCATATTCATTTTTAGTTGATGCGGGAGAAATAAAAAGATATGACTTAGAATTCATTTTAAAAGGGAGAGACATAGACTTTCATGATTTTGATGAAGTTAGATTATCTTATTTTGATACAAATGATAAGTATATAGAATATAAAATATTTGACATTGAAGCTTCATGGAAACAGTCTAATTATAAAATAAGTGATGATTGGGAAAAGTTACATTAGGAGAAGAATATGGATTTTGAAAAAAATAACTGGTTTCAAATAATAAGAAATAGAATACTAAGAATGAGTGATGGTAATATTGTAAAACAAGATTTAATATCGGGATTAATGATATTAACTATAATTGCCTATATGGGTGGTACTATAAATTTTCTTTGGGAAATATTTTTGGGAGATATTATTAAATTTTTTATTTCGAATATTCTTGTGCTAGCTAGAAATGCGGAATCTATTCTAAATTATTTTTTAGGTAAGTGCTCTTGGATTGTTATTGATGGATTTATTGATTTTAAATTTAAGAGTTTTTCAGATTTAGGGAATATTTTGAGAGAATTACTTGTCAGATTACTTATTTCTCTTATTCCACTTTGGATTTCTGGTAAGTTGTTTAATCGAGAAAGTTTTAGGGACCAGATTATTAGCAGTATTTTAATGATTATTTCTTCAGTAATTCTTTTCGGGGAATACAAATTTACAATATCTATTGGGGTGCTTATTATTGCAATCACATTAACACAATTTGGAAAGGGGAATATATATAGGTTTTTATGTAATTTACTTCTATATGTAAGACCATTCACAGTTTCGCAAGATAATGAACACTCAGACACAATCATAGATACGATAAAAAATTTTGTCCAGGTTTTTTCATGTTTTGTGATTCCCTTTATATTTTCTATCTTGTTTAACCTTCCATTTGCAATCTGTTTTTTATTAGTAATTGTTTTAATAATGAGATTCGGTATACAATTTCAAACAAACAATCCGCGTATAGAAACTCTAATTAAAGCTGTTGTCTACATTTTAGTTTTTGTCACCGTGTTGTATTCTAGTGAACAAATAAAGGATATGACAAGTGTTTTTACAGTATTATTTGCAATATACTTCGCAGTTGATAGATTGTTTAGTTTATACGATGAAATACTGACAGTGGTAAAAAAAGATGAAATTAATTATTATCTGTATTTTGATAATTCAATGGATATTTTAGAGCAAAAATATTTACCAAATGAATTTTTAATTGGTACAATATCTGAAATAGATGAAATAAAATTACTTGGTCAATTGATAATAAGAACAGAACTTGGCATGAAAGATAGTTTTGAAAAATTATTACGTCTAATCGAAGAAAAAAGAGAAAGAGAATATGAAGATTATCGATTATTGATACTATCACTTGAATATAAAATGCAGAAAAAAGAAAATAAAAAACTTACAATAACAAATTTTATTGAAAACAATTTGAAAGATGTTATATTGTTTGACAACCAAAAGGTACTTCCCATTGAATTTTTAGTTCTCTACGGTGAGGAACTAAGAGTACAAAAGGAGTATGATTTAGCTATTCAATATTTGAAATTTTCAAAGTTTTATAGTTCGTATTATTATATAGAAAGCTATAATGAATGTATAAAAAATATAGATAAAGCACAAAATTAATTTTTTAAATATAAGAATCTTAATTTAGTTAAGTTCATGGTAGCTTTCTGGTAGCTAAAGAAACAAAAAAGACTATTTTTTTCTATGTTTACGTAAAAAGAATGTTGATTTATCAGCATTCTTTTTTATTTCAAATGTATTCACAGAATTATTTATAGGGGGCAAAATTGATATCCAAAGGAGGTAATTTGACCTCGATTAAATTTGATGCAATTGCTGGACCAATAGGAGCATTTGCAGGAGCGATTGTAGGAGGAATTGCAGGAGGAATAGGAGCAAAAGCAATTGCGGATCAATTCATAGAAGATGATCGTGTGGAAATGTTTGCTCAATTAAAAGAAGAGTTTATTGATATTGTGATGGTTATTTCGCTATCTCAGAAAGAGTTTAATAAAATCCAAGAAGATGTCTTTAATGAACAATTAGAAAGTTTACTGAAGGATATGTTCCAAAGGAAAGAAAATAGTCGAACTTATGCGAAAGAGTTTGTTGAGGAAAAAGTTAAATCTGTCATAAAAGATAGAAAACGAGTTGAATTGAAGGAAATTATTGAGGCTGTCCAAGTAATAAATGATGTTCAAGACTCATCGGAATCAGGATGGAATCAAAATAATGGTGCTTGGTACTATCTAAATAATAGTGGTTCTTTAGCAAAGGGGTGGATTCAAGATAATGAACATTGGTACTATCTAAGTGATGATGGCGCCCTAGTAACAGGTTGGTTTAAATATAATGATGCCTGGTATTACTTGAAAGATAATGGAGCTATGGCGACAGGTTGGATTCAAGATTCAGGAAAATGGTATTATTTAAAAGTAGACGGATCAATGGTAACTGGTTGGTACCAAATTGGCGAAACATGGTATTATTCATATTCTTCAGGAGAACTCGCAGTTAATACTACCATAGACGGGTATAGAGTTAATGAAAATGGAGAATGTGTTGATTAAATTAAATATTTGAGATAAATCACTTTTAATACAACCTGCCCTTCTGGGCAGGTTTTTTGGTGTCTTAAGGAAACTATTAAATCAGAATTTTTGATTAAAACTATTATTTTAAGAGTAAAATCTCTAATTTCATAATCTTCAGGCAAACGCTTGCATTCCGTTTTTTATTGGGCTATAATAGGTTGGTATAAAGCCTTCTGTAGTAATAAAATGTAGAAGTTGTAGAAAGTAAGGATTTAGATATTTGTAGTTAAAAATACAATGTTGCTATTCCTTGCTATAGGGAGAGATTTATGGCAATGATAGAAGTGGAACATCTTCAGAAAAATTTTGTGAAGACAGTCAAGGAACCGGGATTGAAAGGGGCTTTGCGCTCTTTTATTCATCCCGAAAAGCAGACCTTTGAAGCGGTCAAGGATTTGACTTTTGAGATTCCAAAAGGGCAGATTTTAGGATTTATTGGGGCAAATGGTGCTGGGAAGTCGACAACCATCAAAATGCTGACAGGGATTTTAAAGCCGACATCTGGTTTTTGTCGGATTAATGGCAAGATTCCGCAGGACAATCGTCAGGATTATGTCAAGGATATTGGGGTGGTCTTTGGACAACGCACCCAGCTATGGTGGGATCTGGCACTGCAAGAAACCTACACGGTCTTGAAAGAGATTTACGATGTGCCAGACTCGCTCTTTCATAAACGCATGGACTTTTTGAATGAAGTCTTGGATTTGAAGGAATTTATCAAAGACCCTGTGCGAACTCTTTCATTGGGACAACGGATGCGGGCGGACATTGCGGCTTCCTTGCTTCACAATCCCAAGGTTCTCTTTTTAGATGAGCCGACCATTGGTTTGGATGTTTCGGTCAAGGATAACATTCGTCGGGCAATTACTCAGATCAATCAGGAGGAAAAAACAACCATTCTCTTGACCACTCACGACCTGAGTGATATTGAGCAACTTTGTGATCGGATTTTTATGATTGATAAGGGGCAGGAGATTTTTGATGGAACTGTTAGCCAGCTCAAGGGAACCTTCGGTAAGATGAAGACTCTTTCCTTTGAACTGCTAGCAGGTCAAAGTCATCTCGTTTCTCACTATGAAGGCTTTTCGGATATGACCATTGATAGACAAGGAAACAGCCTCAATATTGAATTTGATAGTTCCCGCTACCAGTCTGCTGATATTATCAAGCAAACCTTGTCTGATTTTGAGATTCGCGATTTGAAGATGATGGATACGGATATTGAGGATATTATCCGTCGCTTCTACCGAAAGGAGCTCTAAGATGGTCAAATTGTGGAGACGTTATAAACCTTTTATCAATGCAGGGATTCAGGAGTTGATTACTTATCGAGTCAACTTTATTCTCTATCGGATTGGCGATGTCATGGGGGCTTTTGTGGCCTTTTATCTCTGGAAGGCAGTCTTTGATTCGTCGCAAGAGTCTTTGATTCAAGGCTTCAGTATGGCAGATATCACCCTCTACATCATCATGAGTTTTGTGACCAATCTTTTGACTAGGTCGGATTCTTCTTTTATGATTGGTGAGGAGGTCAAGGATGGCTCTATTATCATGCGCTTGTTGAGACCAGTGCATTTTGCGGCCTCTTATCTCTTTACCGAACTTGGTTCCAAGTGGTTAATTTTTATCTCTGTCGGACTTCCATTTTTAAGTGTCATTGTGTTGATGAAAATTTTATCAGGGCAAGGCATTTTAGAAGTGCTGGGACTAACTACCCTTTATCTATTTAGCTTGACGCTCGCCTACCTGATTAACTTTTTCTTTAATATCTGCTTTGGATTTTCAGCCTTTGTATTTAAAAATCTATGGGGTTCCAATCTACTCAAGACTTCCATAGTTGCCTTTATGTCTGGAAGTCTAATTCCCTTGGCTTTCTTTCCTAAGGTCGTTTCAGATATCCTGTCCTTCTTGCCTTTTTCATCCTTGATTTACACTCCAGTTATGATCATAGTTGGGAAATACGATGCCAGTCAGATTCTTCAGGCGCTTTTGCTACAGTTTTTCTGGCTCTTAGTGATGGTGGGCTTGTCTCAGTTGATTTGGAAACGAGTCCAGTCATTCATCACCATTCAAGGAGGTTAGTATGAAAAAATATCAACGCATGCATCTGATTTTTATCAGACAATACATCAAACAAATCATGGAATACAAGGTTGATTTTGTGGTTGGTGTTTTAGGTGTTTTCCTGACCCAAGGCTTGAACCTCTTGTTTCTCAATGTCATCTTTCAACATATTCCATCCCTAGAAGGCTGGACTTTTCAAGAGATAGCTTTTATTTATGGTTTTTCCTTGATTCCCAAGGGTCTGGACCATCTCTTTTTTGACAATCTCTGGGCACTGGGGCAACGCTTGGTGCGAAAGGGAGAGTTTGACAAGTATCTGACTCGTCCTATCAATCCTCTCTTTCACATCCTAGTTGAGACCTTTCAGATTGATGCCTTGGGCGAACTTTTGGTCGGTGGAATCTTGCTAGCGACAACAGTATCAAGTATTGCTTGGACCCTTCCAAAATTCCTGATTTTCCTAGTCTGTATTCCCTTTGCGACCTTGATTTATACTTCTTTGAAAATCGCGACAGCCAGTATTGCTTTTTGGACCAAGCAGTCAGGCGCTATGATTTACATTTTTTATATGTTTAATGATTTTGCCAAGTACCCGATTTCCATTTACAATTCGCTTCTTCGTTGGTTGATTAGCTTTATCGTGCCTTTCGCTTTTACGGCCTACTATCCTGCCAGCTATTTCTTACAGGACAAGGATGTCTTCTTTAATATCGGTGGTTTGATTTTGCTTTCCCTTGTCTTCTTTGTCATTTCTTTGAAACTATGGGACAAGGGCTTAGATGCCTACGAAAGTGCGGGATCGTAAATAATAGAATATCAAAGCCTTGTCTCAGGACAGGCTTTTTTTAATGGAGATGAAAATTTCTTGACATCTATTCTCAGAGTGCTATACTATAAGGGTAATCGCCGATTTAGCTCAGTCGGTAGAGCAACGCACTCGTAACGCGTAGGTCACAGGTTCGATCCCTGCAATCGGCAGAATCAAGAAGTCCATTAGGGCTTCTTTTCTTTTGCCAGAAATATTCAACTACTTAGACCGAGATATAGACCAGATAGGCAAAAGGCCTTGTTCTTGAAAAAAACCTCTGCTATAATGGTTCATGTAAGGGACGTGAGCGGTCAGTATCAGACAACTCAAATCAATAAAAAAAGAAAATGGAGACAAAAAATGAAAAAATTATTGGGACTTGTATTCTTAGCAGCGGCAGCGCTAGTATTGTATTTTGGCTATGTTGGATGGCCAAGTTTGGATGTCAACCTCTGGTCACTCATTCCAGTGGGATTGTTCCTCTATTTCACTTTAGAAAATTTTTTGAAAAAAGACTATAAGGCTAGTCTTATGTGCCTAATCATTGCCTTTATCATTGCAAATGCTATTTTGGATCTTTTGCCAATATCAAGTGGTTTGGTGATTGGTGCAGGAGTGCTAGCTTGTGTAGGACTTGGCTACCTCTTTCCTGATAAAAATAAAAAAGAAGGCAAGTAGAAAAGTCTCGAGAAACCTCGAGACTTTGTTTTTATTTACCAGCGTAATATGCTTGGATACCTTTTACGATGCCTGCGACTAGTCTATCTTGGTATCGATCATCACGAATACGTTGATTTTCGGTGAAATTATCCATATAACCAAGTTCTAGGAGGACGGCTGGTTTGGCAGTTTCGCGTAGTACGGCGAAGCTACTTTCCAATAAGCCAGCATCCTTGGCACCTGTTTCTGCAAGGAGAGAGGAGTGGATAGCAGCAGCGAGGCGCTTGCTTTCACTCATACGATCAGGATGGTTGTGCCAGTATTTATTAATCTTACTTGGATAATCAGGTTCATCGCTATAGGAGTAGGTTTGAATACCGCTTGCTTTTGAGTGAATGTTTCCAGTAGCATTGAAATGGATACTGATAAAGATATCAGAGTTGGTTTTATTTACCATTTTTGAACGCTCAGTCTTAAAATCAACATCGATATCACTGTCACGTGATGTGAGGACAGTATAACCTAATTCTTCTAATTTCTTACGCAGTTTGCGATAGATTTGCATGTTGAGATCTTTTTCAGCTACATTGTAGTAAAAGGCACCTGAATCTCGACCACCATGCCCAGGATCTAGGAAAATGGTATTGCTGTATTGACCTTTTACAAATCCACCTTCTGTTGAAACTTCAGAAATCCATTGGCCGTATTTTTGGAACAAATGTTCCTTTCCGTCTATCTTGTAGGTTCCTGAAACATAATGGCCACTATCGTCCAAATAGTAACGAGCCTTGTAATAGTCGTCGTAAATCCACTCATTCTTGGCCATATAGCCACCAGACTTGAGATAGTAGGCTCCAATCCATTCACGAGCCGCATAGGTTCCATTCGCTTTTAGATAGAACCAACTGTTGTAGGCCTTGTCAAAGATCCACTCTTTTTCAGCCATGGCTCCACTAGATTTGAGGTAGTAGCTTCCTTTCCATTTATTGGAAAGCATAACTCCATTTTGTTCAAAGGCGTACCAAGTTCCTTTTATTTTCTCCCATTTATCTTGGCTGTATTTCCCATATTCATTAGCGTAATACCAATTTTGATCAATCTTCACCCAAGAGTTTTCCGCCATAGCCCCGCTACTGCCGAGCAGGTAAGCACCAACGGTCGTTTTGCTGAGCATCACGCCGCTTTTGTCAAAATAATACCAAGAACCGTTTACTTTTTCCCATTTGTCTTGCGAGATTCTGCCAGATGGTGTGACATAATACCAATTTTGGTCAAACTTCACCCAGCCATTCTCAGCCATGGCTCCGCTTTTGGTAAGGAGATAACCATCAACGATTGTCTGACTGAGCATGACACCATCTTTGTCAAAGTAGTACCAAATTCCTCCGATTTTTTTCCATGTTTGTTGGATGATTTTTCCAGATTCACTGGCGTAGTACCATTTACCCTCAAGAGCTACCCAGCCATTTTCTACCATGACCCCGTCTTTATTGAGAACATAGCCATCAAAGATGGTATCACTGAGTCGATTTCCCTCTTGGTCAAAATAGTACCACTTATCTTGAATTTTTTTCCATTTGAGGACAGGCTGATTGTTTTCATAGAAACGCCACTGTTTGTTTTCTTCCTGCCACCCTTCTTTTTTAGGGGCTTCTTCTTTTGCCTTGTCTTTTGGAAGTGTTGTAGTCTCCTCTTCATTTTTAATTGAAAGATCTTTCTTATCTTCCTTAGAGTTGCTTAGCTCGGTGGTAGCAGGAGGATTAGCATTGTTTTCTTCCGCATGGATAGGTGCTTGTGCCAATTCTGCTATTGAAAGGATAACAGCACTTGCCAATATAAACTTTTTCAACGATATTCTCCAATCATTTTTTTCTAAGAAATATTATAAGATATGTCTGGCAGTTTATCAATTATCAAACTGAACTTCTTCTAGTAAGTATTCGATAAAGCGTTCGCCCATCTTAGATAGGCTAGTTTTTTCATGCTGGATATAGACTAGTTCAATCGGGTCGTCAATGTCCAGCGGGATGGAAACGATATTGTCGCCGTTGAGGTTACTGTTCAAAATCCCTGTTGCAATGGTGTAACCATCCAAACCAATCAAGAGATTAAAGAGAGTGGCACGGTCACTGACCACGATGGATTTCTTGTGGTGTTCTTGTGAAAGAATCTCTTCTGAAAAGTAGAAGGAGTTGTGCGTCCCTTGGTCATAACTGAGATAAGGGAAGTCTTCCAAATCAGCCAGTTTGACCTTGTCTTTTTTAGCTAGAGGGTTGGTCTTGCTGACAAAGATATGGGGTTGAGCGGTAAAGAGGTGGTGAGCTAGCAGGTGGTTGTCATCCAGCATTTTCGTTAAAACATCACGGTTGTAACTGTTCAAAAAGAGGACACCAACCTCACTACGGAAGTTCTTGACGTCGTCGATAATCTCCCAGGTCCGAGTTTCACGTAGAAAAAGCTCGTATTTTTCCATATCACTTTTCTTGAGCAGAGAGACAAAGGCATTGACCACAAAAGCATAGTGTTGAGACGACACGCTAAAGAGTTCGCGGTGGGCGACAGGATTTTTATAGCGTTCCTCCAGAAGCTGAGTTTGCTCGACAACTTGGCGGGCATAGGAGAGAAACTCCATCCCATCACGGGTCAAGGTAATGCCCTTGGGATTGCGGATAAAGATTTCAATGCCCATTTCATTTTCCAAGTCTCGAACAGCATTAGAGAGACTGGGTTGGGTGATAAAGAGCTGCTTGGCTGCCTCATTCATAGAGCCAGTTTCGACGATTTTGATAATATAGTGTAGTTGTTGAATTCTCATGTTTTTATTGTACCATACTTGCGGAAGAATGGGTAATGAAGACGAAGAAAATAGGGGGAAAGAGCCTGTCCAGTATTGAAAAAAAGTCTAGAATTTGCTAAAATGGAAGCTATGAAAACATTCTATGATGTGCAGCAATTTCTCAAACAGTTTGGCATTATTGTTTACATGGGGAAGCGTTTGTATGATATTGAACTGATGAAGCTCGAACTCTCTCGGATCTATGATGCAGGTCTGATGGACAAGCTAGACTATCTAGAGGCGGAAGCTGTTCTTCGTAGAGAGCACAAGATAGAATTAGACTACATAGAGAAAAATGGAGATAAGAACTTATGACAATTTGGATTTTGTGGGGAATCGTACTAGCGATGGCGGCATGGATGGGATATAACTACCTTCGTATTCGTCGTGCGGCTAAGATTGTAGACAATGCAGAATTTGAAGCTTTAATTCGGAAAGGGCAGTTGATTGATGTCCGTGAACCAGCAGAATTTCACAGAAAACATATCCTCGGAGCCCGCAATATTCCTTCAAATCAGTTGAAGTCAAGCCTTGCAGCCCTTCGCAAGGATAAACCTGTCCTTCTCTATGAAAACCAACGCGGACAACGAGTGACCAACGCTGCACTCTATTTGAAAAAACAAGGTTTCTCTGAGATTTATATCCTTTCTTATGGGTTGGATTCTTGGAAAGGGAAAGTGAAGAATAGTTAACATTCTGTAAAAAACTATCGAATGATAGATAAAGCTAGTATCTTAAGGTATCATCATTTATATTAAATTTAAGGAGATTTTGTAATATGAATTCACAACAAAAGAAAAAACCTTCACTTGTTTTAGGTATCTTATCTATCGTTCTTGGTTTGCTATCTCCAATAGTAGGTCTGATTTTGGGGATCATAGGATTGGTCTTGGCTTTTTCATACCAAAAAGAATCTGGACTAGACTATAAAACAGAAAAAATTCTCAACATCGTAGGACTTGTAGTTTCTGTACTAAATTGGATTTTAGCAATCGCAATAGTTTTTAGATAAGCAAAAACAAAAAAAGCTTTAAATTTAAAGCTTTTTTGTTTTATTGACTAATCTCTAAATAGTTTTTAATGATTTCCGATTCCTCTGGATTCAAGGGACGGTATTGCCCTTCTGCAAGTTCTGAATCTAACGTAAAATCACCGAACTGAACTCGTTTGAGAGAGGTCACCTTGACACCAACAGAAAGAAACATTTTTTTGACTTGATGGAACTTTCCTTCTGAGATGGTGATGGCTGCATGGCTCACTGATGGGCTTGAAAACAGAATTTCTAGTTTGGCAGGTTTGCAGACGGTGCCATCTAAAAAGACAATCCCATCTGTGAACTTTTGGATATGGTCTGGTGTGAGCAGTCCATTGACTTCAACTTGGTAAGTTTTATCCACATGATATTGAGGATGGAGGAGTTGAAAGCCAAGAGGTCCATTGTCTGTCAAAAGGAGCAGTCCTGTCGTATCGCGGTCTAGCCTGCCTATCGCGTAGAGTTGGTCTGACTGGATATTTTTGGAGAGTAGGTCCATGACGGTCGGAAGTTTCTTATCCTTGCTAGCTGTAACGACTCCGTTTGGCTTATGAAGCATGAGGTAGTTGTGCTCGTATCCTTGAATCTGCCGTCCTTGAAAAACTAATTTCTGTAATCCAGTGTCGACATTTTGAGCGAGGGAGCTGGCTGGACAATCGTCCACTAGGATTTCTTTTTTTAGAAGTGCCTGTTTCATAGCCTTGCGACTGACCTTTTCTTGGGCTAATAATCTATCTAAACGCATACCAGCTTATCTTATCATAAGTCTCTGACTTTGAAAAGAGTTGCCTTGACTAGAAAAGCAGAGTGAAAACATTTACACTTAGCTGAACTGTGATTTTTGAATGAGACTGTGGTATAATTGTTCAGTTAGAAATAAAAATTTAAATATTAGAGGAAATCATGACAAAATTAAGAGAAGATATCCGTAACATTGCGATTATCGCCCACGTTGACCACGGTAAAACAACCCTCGTTGACGAATTATTGAAACAATCTGAAACTCTTGATGCACGTACAGAGTTGGCAGAGCGTGCTATGGACTCAAACGATATCGAAAAAGAGCGTGGGATTACCATCCTTGCTAAAAATACAGCTGTTGCTTACAACGGAACTCGTATCAATATCATGGACACACCGGGACACGCGGACTTCGGTGGAGAAGTTGAGCGTATCATGAAAATGGTTGACGGTGTTGTTTTGGTCGTAGATGCCTACGAAGGAACCATGCCACAAACTCGTTTCGTATTGAAAAAAGCCTTGGAACAAGACCTTGTCCCAATCGTGGTTGTCAACAAAATCGACAAACCATCAGCTCGTCCAGCAGAAGTAGTGGATGAAGTTTTGGAACTCTTCATCGAGCTTGGTGCAGATGATGATCAGCTTGATTTCCCAGTTGTTTATGCTTCAGCTATCAACGGAACTTCTTCACTTTCTGACGATCCTGCTGATCAAGAAAAAACAATGGCACCAATCTTTGATACCATCATTGACCATATTCCAGCTCCAGTCGACAATTCAGATGAGCCTTTGCAGTTCCAAGTGTCACTTTTGGACTACAATGACTTCGTAGGTCGTATCGGTATCGGACGTGTCTTCCGTGGTAGTGTGAAAGTTGGAGACCAAGTTACCCTTTCTAAACTAGATGGTACAACGAAGAACTTCCGTGTTACAAAACTTTTCGGTTTCTTTGGTTTGGAACGTCGTGAAATCCAAGAAGCTAAAGCAGGTGACTTGATTGCCGTTTCTGGTATGGAAGACATCTTTGTCGGTGAAACCATTACTCCGACAGACGCAGTTGAAGCTCTTCCAATCCTACACATCGATGAGCCAACTCTTCAAATGACTTTCTTGGTCAACAACTCACCATTTGCTGGTAAGGAAGGTAAATGGGTGACTTCTCGTAAGGTGGAAGAACGCTTGCAAGCAGAATTGCAAACAGACGTTTCCCTTCGTGTTGACCCAACGGATTCACCAGATAAATGGACTGTCTCAGGACGTGGAGAATTGCACTTGTCAATCCTTATCGAAACTATGCGTCGTGAGGGTTATGAACTTCAAGTATCTCGTCCAGAGGTTATCGTAAAAGAGATTGATGGTGTTAAATGTGAGCCATTTGAACGTGTTCAAATCGATACTCCAGAAGAATACCAAGGATCTGTTATCCAAAGCCTTTCTGAACGTAAGGGTGAAATGTTGGATATGATTTCAACTGGTAATGGTCAAACTCGTTTGGTCTTCCTTGTTCCAGCGCGTGGTTTGATCGGATACTCAACTGAGTTCTTGTCAATGACTCGTGGTTATGGTATTATGAACCATACCTTTGACCAATACTTGCCATTGATTCCGGGTGAAATTGGGGGACGTCACCGTGGTGCCCTTGTTTCCATCGATGCTGGTAAGGCTACAACTTACTCAATCATGTCTATCGAAGAGCGTGGTACGATCTTTGTCAACCCAGGTACTGAGGTTTACGAAGGAATGATCATTGGTGAAAATTCTCGTGAGAATGACTTGACAGTGAATATCACCAAGGCTAAACAAATGACCAACGTCCGTTCAGCTACCAAGGACCAAACAGCTGTTATCAAGACACCTCGTATCTTGACCCTTGAAGAGTCACTCGAGTTCTTGAACGACGATGAGTACATGGAAGTAACGCCTGAGTCTATCCGTTTGCGCAAGCAAATCCTTAACAAGGCAGAGCGCGAGAAAGCTAACAAAAAGAAAAAATCAGCTGAATAAGAGCTAGAAAGAGATAAAGATGGTCTATTTAATCATAGGGATACTCTTATTACTACTCTATGTATTTGCGACACCACAAAGCATTAAAGGAACAGTCAACATCGTTATCTTGGTCTTTGTAGTTGTTGCGCTCTTGATCTTGCTGATGTTGTCCATCTTGCAAATCTTCCAATTACCGACAGAATTCTTTGTCACAATCGCCATGCTGGCCCTAGCCTACTTTAGCTTGAGAGACATTACGCTCATGCCTGTAAAAAAGGGTAAAAGAAGATAATAGAAGAGGCTGGGTAATGACTCAATTTGAGGAGAAAATCTAGCAAATTTTTCCCTGATAAAACGCATAATATCAAGGTTTTTGAATGCCTGATATTATGCGTTTTTATGATTTTTAAAACTTTTTGAGCGACCTATTAGAAAGTGGATACTCTTACAATTATTTTGGAAATAATTTAATTTCTGATTTAACGTATATTTTTTCAGAAGGGCTATTATTCCAATTTTTTCAAGGGTAGTCTTAATTTGGACCGAAAGAAAAAGATTGAAGAAATCGTCCAAAATGAACTTTTCTTCAATCTGGAGGCTCACACCTCTTTTTCTTATTTCTTTTTCCGGTTTAATACTGCATTGAGGACAATGGCAAGTAGGCTTGCTACGACGATTCCATTTGAGAAGAACATTTGGAAGGCTGTTGGCATGCTGACAAAGAGATTACTATTGTTGAGTCCCACACCAGCGGCGATTGATACAGCTGCGATAAGGAAGTTATGTTCATTGTTAGCAAAGTCAACGCGGGCGAGGATTTGCATCCCTTGAATCGAGACAAAACCAAACATCACTAGCATGGCACCACCGAGGACAGGACTCGGAATGATTTGGGCAAGGGCGCCAAACTTAGGAAGGAGTCCAAGGAGGACTAGGAAACCAGCTGCGTAGTAGATTGGCAGACGGGTCTTGATACCTGACAATTTAACCAAGCCAACGTTTTGTGAAAATCCTGTGTAAGGGAAGGTGTTAAAGATTCCTCCGAGAAGTACAGCCAAACCTTCTGCGCGGTAACCGTTGCGAAGGCGCGTGCTGTCGATTGGGTCATTGGTAATATCAGACAAGGCCAGGTAAACACCAGTGGACTCAACCATAGACACCGTTGCAATGATACACATCATGACGATGGATGAGATTTCAAAAGTCGGTACACCAAAGTAGAGGGGAGTTGGGACATGGACAAGCGGTGCTGCAGCCACAGGAGAAAAGTCAACCAAGCCCATGGTAGCAGCAATGGCGGTTCCGACTACGAGACCAATCAAAATGGAGATAGACTTGATAAATCCTTTGGTAAAGATGTTGATCAAGAGGATAATCAGAACAGTGATAGCAGCAAGTAAGAGACTTTGACCAGTTGGCTCTGGAACATTATTTCCCATATTTCCAATAGCAACAGGAATCAAGGTCAATCCAATCGTGGTAATGACAGAGCCCGTTACGATAGATGGGAAAAGATTAGCAACTTTTGAGAAAATGCCTGAAATCAGAACTACATAAATCCCTGAAACGATAAGGGCACCAAACATAGCACCGCTACCGTGACTCTGCCCAATCATAATCAAAGGAGCAACTGACTGGAAGGCAACTCCAAGAACGACTGGTAGTCCAACACCAAAGTGTTTGTTGAGTTGGAGTTGGAGGAAGGTGGCCACCCCACACATGAATATATCTGTAGAAATCAGGTAGGTCAACTGCTCAGCTGAATAGCCAAGAGCTGTCGCAATCATGATAGGAACCAGGATAGAACCTGAGTACATGGCTAGTAAGTGCTGTAAGCCAAGAACGGCTGCTTGCGAGTGTTTTTCTTGTTTTTGCATTAGAGATCTGCCTCCTTAAATACGACCTGACCGTTTTCAAAACGTTCCAAACGAGCGAGTGATAGGACTGGGTAGCCTGCTTTTTCAAGTAAATCACGACCATCTTGGAAGGATTTTTCAATCACGATACCGATGGCTTCGACTCTTGCACCGGCTTGTTCGATGATTTGGATCAAGCCTTTGGCAGCTTGTCCATTTGCTAGGAAATCATCGATAATCACGACCTTGTCCTCTGGTGAGAGGAATTTTCCAGCAATAGAAACGGTGCTGGTCACCTGCTTGGTAAAGGAGTAGACTTCGGCAGTTAAGATGCCTTCGTTCATGGTGATGTTTTTAGCTTTTTTGGCGAAAATCATAGGGACATCTAAGGCTTCAGCTGTAAAAACAGCTGGGGCAATGCCTGAAGCTTCAATGGTCACGACCTTGGTAATGCCAGCAGAAGCGAATTTTTCCGCAAATACCTTACCAATCTCTCGCATCAAGCTAAAGTCAACTTGGTGGGTTAAAAAGGAATCCACCTTGAGGATGTTGTCACCCAAGATATGCCCATCCTCAAGGATGCGCTCTTCTAATAATTTCATAAGACCTCCTAAAGTCTAAAAGTCAAATTACTTGTTGTTTAAATGTTTCTATAGTGATCCAGTTTGCTAGTGCTATATATTTGATAAAATGATAAAACTAGTACGAGCGAAGCGAGTTTTATCAAATATTTCCCGCCGTAGTGGTATCATAGACAATAATCTTGTTATTGTCTATGACGGGATTTTTGAGACTTTTGGCTCAAAAATTAGGGATGAAATTCCGAAGGAAGTTGCTCCCGTCCGCACTAATTAAGGGAAATATTAAAAATATTTAGTTTACACTTAAAGGCGTGCTTTAATAAAAATATTTAAAAGGACCTACTTAATCCCCTAAGTAAGTCCCCAAAATAGGCATGGCCAAAACCATACCTTCAGCTGACATACTCATTGTTAGGTGTTCCGGCACCTTGTAGAAACGTCGTGCCAATTCACGACATAAACAAGTAAAATGATATTCAATTTTAAATAGGCTACTGCCAATGTTTTTATTTTACACCAATTAGCTTTATAAATCAAATATTTTGTTAGTAAATAGATCATAAAAGCGAACGAACAAAAGGCTGCAATGCTAGATAGTATTGTAGCCTTTTGTTCTTCTATTCGCTAAATCTTAAAAAATAGCCATCTGGATCCAAGACTGCAAATTCGTGAGGATAGATGTAGTGATCCCCAACACGAAATGTTCTCTTAGTCAAAGGACGATAAATAGGATAGTTGGCCTCCAGCAGTTTTTGGTGGAGCTGAGGGACATCTTCAATGCCAAAGGAAATATTGACACCGCGCCCGAAAGGATAGGTTAGTTGGGCTAAATCTTCTGTGCTGCCTTCTTCTAGCATAAGTTGGCAGTCTTCAAGCGAGAGGAAGAGAAATTTCTCCTCTGGACGCTCGTATTCGACAGAAAATCCCAGCAAGTCGCAGTAGAAGTGGCGTGACTTTTCGAGGTCAGATATTACAAATTCAGGAATGACAGCTTGATAGTCCATTAGCTTTCTCCTTAGAGTTCAATTTCCAATACAATCGGCGTATGGTCTTGACGCGCACCGGAGTCAATCATATCAGACTTGGTCACCTTGTCAGCCACGCGGTTGCTTGTCAGCCAGTAGTCGATTCTCCAGCCTGTATTGTTGATTTTAGAAGTCTTGCTGCGTTGTGCCCACCAAGTGTAGCGTTCTGGAACATCGCCGTGAATGTGGCGGAAGGTATCAGTAAATCCAGTTGCTAAAAGGTTGGTAAATCCAGCACGTTCCTCGTCGGTAAATCCTGGTGAACGGCGGTTGCTAGCAGGATTTGCAAGGTCGATCTCATTGTGGGCCACGTTGTAGTCACCGGTTGCAAGGACTGGTTTTTCTTTGTCTAGTTCAGCCAAGTATTCAGCATATTTGACATCCCAGACTTGGCGTTCTTCCAAACGTTTGAGGCCGTCGCCAGCGTTTGGAGTGTAAACTTGGGTCACGAAAAATTCATCAAATTCTAGAGTGATGATGCGACCTTCTAAGTCCATGGTAGAAGGGGCACCGATTTCTGGAAAAGTGACAGTGGGTGTGAGTTCTTTCTTATAAAGGAACATGGTTCCAGCATAGCCTTTGCGGGCAGGTTCTTGAGAAGAACGCCACGTGTTTTCGTAGTTTGGAAAGAGTTCAGCTAAAATTTCCAAGTGTTTTTTAGTAGGACCCTTGGCAGAAAGCTTGGTTTCTTGGATAGCGATGATATCAGCATTTTCAGCGACCAAGGTTTGTAGTACTTCTTGGGACAATTTGGCACGAGTTGAGTCACTAGTTAGGGCAGCATTGAGGGAATCAATATTCCATGAGATGAGTTTCATAAAGTTACCTTTTTCATTCAGATTATAGATTTTATTATACCAAAAAAAGGTCCATTTCCCCAACGTATGGCTTGAAAAATCACTCTCTTTCGTTTATAATTAAGAATGATTTTATGAAAGGGAGTGAAAATAAATGAAATTTTACTCATATGACTATGTACTTAGCCAAATCAGTCAGCAAAATGGCATCATGATTGGCTTTGGAATTGTTCTCCTAGCTATCACAGGATTTTTTGCTTTTAAAGCGTATCGAGATAAAAAGGGGACTAAGTTTCGGGAATTGGTCATGATTTTGGCCTTGACCTTGGTGGCCATGCTTTTGGTGACAATCTCAAAATACCAGACCAATCAAGCCTCTAACAACCAATTTCAAACCTCCCTTCATTTCATAGAGGTTGTTTCCAAAGACTTGGGAGTGGATAAATCAGAAGTTTATGTCAATACTTCTGCAGCCACTGATGGAGCGCTTGTCAAGGTAGGTCCAAATTTCTACCGCGCCATGAACGGGAGCCAACCAGACAAGTATCTTTTAGAGAAATTAGAATTGAATCAAACAGACGCTATTGAATTGGTGGAGGTAAACAAATGACACTCAATTATATGGAAATTTTAATCAAACTGGCCTTGGGTCTTTTCTCTCTTGTTTTTGTTATTAATGTGACAGGAAAGGGGAATCTAGCACCTAACTCTGCTACAGACCAAATTCAGAACTATGTTCTTGGTGGTATCATCGGTGGGGTGATTTACAATAGTTCAATCAGCATTCTGCAGTACGCAGTGATTTTGATGATGTGGACGATTTTGGTCTTGACCCTCAAGTGGCTCAATAACAATGTTCGTTTTGTCAAACGCTTGATTGATGGAAAACCAACTCTCCTTATCAAAAATGGGCAGATTGACCCAGAAGCCTGTCGTTCAGTTGGATTGTCTGCAGCAGAAGTTGCTCTCAAACTTCGTAGCCAAGGAATTTTCCAGATGAAACAGGTCAAACGAGCTGTGCAGGAGCAAAATGGCCAACTCATCGTGATCCAAATGGGAGATGAAAATCCTAAGTATCCAGTTGTGACTGACGGTGTGATCCAAGTCGATGTTTTGGAATATATTGGCCGTAGCGAAGAGTGGTTGCTTGATAATCTCAGCAAACAAGGGCATGACAATGTGGCCAATATCTTTATCGCTGAGTATGACAAGGGTGCCGTCACAGTTGTAACCTATGAATAAGAAAAACCTGAGGTCTCTGCCTCAGGTTTCCATTTGCAATCAGAAAGGGATTTTATGTCCATTATTAAAAAACTCTGGTGGTTTTTCAAGTTAGAAAAGCGCCGTTATTTAGTCGGAATTGTGGCCTTGGTCTTGGTTTCCGTCCTTAATCTCATTCCCCCCATGGTCATGGGACGGGTGATTGACGCCATCACATCGGGGAAATTAACCCAGCAGGACCTCCTTCTTAATCTATTTTATTTGCTACTTGCAGCCTTTGGGATGTACTATCTGCGCTATGTGTGGCGCATGTATATCCTTGGAACTTCCTATCGTCTAGGGCAGATTATGCGGTCTCGCTTGTTTGAGCATTTTACTAAAATGTCGCCAGCCTTTTATCAGACCTATCGGACGGGGGACTTGATGGCACACGCCACCAATGATATCAATGCCTTAACTCGTCTCGCAGGTGGTGGTGTCATGTCAGCAGTGGATGCCTCTATCACGGCTCTAGTGACCTTGCTGGCCATGCTCTTTAGCATTTCGTGGCAGATGACGCTAGTTGCCATTCTACCCCTGCCTTTCATGGCTTATGCGACCAGTCGTCTAGGGAGAAAGACCCACAAGGCCTTTGGCGAGTCACAGGCAGCCTTTTCTGAACTCAATAACAAGGTGCAGGAGTCTGTATCAGGTATCAAAGTGACCAAGTCTTTCGGTTATCAGGCGGACGAGCTAGAGTCTTTTCAGGCAGTCAATGAATTGACCTTCCAAAAGAACCTCCAAACCATGAAATACGATAGCCTCTTTGATCCCATGGTTCTCTTGTTTGTTGGTTCCTCCTATGTCTTAACTCTTTTGGTCGGCTCCTTGATGGTTCAGGAAGGGCAGATTACAGTTGGAAATCTGGTCACCTTTATCAGCTACTTGGATATGCTGGTCTGGCCTCTTATGGCCATTGGCTTCCTCTTTAATATCACTCAGAGGGGAAAGGTATCTTATCAACGAATTGAGGATCTTTTATCTCAGGAATCACCTGTGCAAGACCCTGAATGTCCTCTGGATAGTATTGAAAATGGGCGCTTGGAATATGCCATTGACAGCTTTGCCTTTGAAGATGAAGAAACACTGACGGATATTCACTTTAGTTTGGAAAAAGGGCAAACCCTAGGCTTGGTCGGGCAGACAGGCTCTGGGAAAACATCCTTGATCAAACTACTCTTGCGTGAGTATGATGTTGACAAGGGAGCCATTTACCTAAACGGTCACGATATTCGTGACTACCGTTTGACAGACCTTCGCAGCCTCATGGGCTATGTCCCTCAGGATCAGTTCCTCTTTGCGACCTCTATCTTAGACAATATCCGCTTTGGCAATCCTAATTTGCCCCTTTCAACGGTCGAGGAAGCGACTAAGCTAGCCCAAGTTTACCAAGATATTGTAGCCATGCCTCAGGGATTTGATACGCTGATCGGTGAAAAGGGGGTCAGTCTCTCAGGTGGTCAAAAGCAACGTCTAGCTATGAGTCGGGCGATGGTTTTAGACCCTGATATCTTGATTTTAGATGATTCCTTGTCAGCTGTGGATGCCAAGACAGAGTATGCTATTATTGACAATCTCAAGGAGACGCGGAAGGATAAGACAACTATCATAACGGCCCATCGCCTCAGTGCAGTTGTCCATGCAGATCTGATCTTGGTTCTGCAAAATGGTCAAATTATCGAACGGGGCACGCACGAAGACTTGCTAGCCATGGATGGCTGGTATGCCCAAACCTACCAGTCTCAGCAGTTAGAAATGAAAGGAGAAGAAGATGCAAAATAAGCAAGAACAATGGGCTGTATTGAAGCGCTTGATGTCCTATCTCAAGCCCTATGGATTCCTGACCTTTTTGGCACTAAGCTTTCTCCTAGCGACTACGGTCATTAAAAGTGTCATTCCCCTTGTGGCTTCCCACTTTATCGACCAGTATCTTAGCAATCTTAACCAACTGGCCATTACCGTTTTGCTGGCCTACTATGGTCTTTATCTCCTGCAAACTCTGGTCCAGTATGTTGGAAATCTTCTCTTTGCGCGGGTGTCCTACAGTATTGTAAGGGATATTCGTCGGGATGCCTTTGCCAATATGGAAAAACTGAGCATGTCTTATTTTGACAAGACGCCAGCAGGTTCCATCGTCTCTCGTTTGACAAATGATACCGAGACCATCAGTGATATGTTTTCGGGGATTTTATCCAGCTTTATTTCAGCAGTTTTTATCTTTCTGACAACTCTTTATACCATGTTGGTGTTGGATTTTCGTTTGACAGCTTTAGTCTTGCTCTTTCTTCCTTTGATTGTCCTTTTGGTCAATCTCTATCGGAAAAGGTCAGTGAAAATCATCGAGAAAACCAGAAGTCTCTTATCAGATATCAATAGTAAGCTGGCAGAAAATATCGAAGGAATCAGAATTATCCAGGCCTTTAATCAAGAGAAGCGCCTGCAGGCAGAATTTGATGAAATCAACCAAGAACACTTGGTCTATGCTAACCGTTCTGTGGCTTTGGATGCCCTCTTTTTACGTCCTGCCATGAGTTTACTGAAACTCCTAGGCTACACAGTCTTGATGGCCTACTTTGGCTACCGTGGACTTTCTATCGGGATAACGGCCGGAACCATGTATGCCTTTATCCAGTATATCAACCGTCTCTTTGATCCCTTGATTGAGGTGACGCAAAACTTTTCAACCCTTCAAACGTCCATGGTGTCTGCAGGTCGTGTTTTTGCCTTGATTGACGAGACGAACTATGAGCCTCTTCAAGAAAATGAGCAAGCCAAAATCAAAGAAGGCAATATTCGTTTTGAACATGTGTATTTCTCATATGATGGCAAACACCAAATCCTGGATGATATTTCCTTTTCAGTTAAGAAGGGGGAAACTATTGCCTTTGTAGGTCATACAGGTTCGGGGAAATCTTCGATTATTAATGTCCTCATGCGTTTTTATGAATTTCAGTCAGGGCTAGTTCTCTTGGATGATGTGGATATCAGGAACTACAGTCAGGAAGAGCTGAGAAAGAACATCGGTCTGGTCTTGCAGGATCCCTTCCTCTATCACGGGACTATCAAGTCCAATATCGCCATGTACCAAGATATCAGTGATGATCAAGTAAAGGACGCAGCTACCTTTGTAGATGCAGATTCCTTTATTCAGGACCTTCCTCAGGGTTACGACTCTCCTGTTTCTGAGCGTGGTTCGAGCTTTTCTACTGGACAGCGTCAGCTCCTTGCCTTTGCCAGAACAGTCGCCAGTCAGCCTAAAATCTTAATTTTGGATGAAGCGACAGCCAATATTGACTCTGAAACAGAAAGTTTGGTTCAAGATTCCCTAGCTAAGATGAGACAGGGGCGGACGACCATTGCCATCGCTCATCGCCTTTCAACTATACAAGATGCCAACTGTATCTATGTTTTGGACAAGGGGCGAATCATCGAGAGTGGAACCCATGAGGAACTCTTGGCCTTGGGAGGAACCTATCATAAGATGTATAGCTTGCAGGCAGGGGCCATGTCCTAATAAGAATTCCTCCAAATTACAGCTTTCTTGCACCGCCTTTTCCATTTTGTGGTATAATGAAAAATGTTGACAAATAGTATAATAAAAACAAAGGAGAAACAGCATGCTGAAATGGGAAGACTTGCCCGTGGAAATGCAATCAAGCGAGGTTGAGTCTTACTACCAGCTTGTCTCTAAAAGGAAAGGTTCGCTGGTTTTCAAGCGTTGTCTGGATTGGATTCTGGCCTTGGTTTTACTGATTTTGACTTCCCCAATCTTTCTTATCTTGAGCATTTGGATCAAGTTGGATAGCAAGGGACCTGTCATTTACAAGCAAGAGCGCGTGACCCAGTACAACCGTCGGTTCAAGATTTGGAAGTTCCGTACCATGGTGACGGATGCGGATAAAAAAGGAAGTCTGGTGACTTCTGCTAACGATAGCCGCATTACCAAAGTTGGGAATTTCATCCGCCGTATCCGTTTGGACGAACTGCCTCAGTTGGTCAATGTCCTTAAAGGAGAGATGTCTTTTGTCGGTACAAGACCTGAAGTGCCACGCTATACAGAGCAGTATAGTCCTGAAATGATGGCGACCTTGCTCTTACCCGCAGGGATTACCTCTCCAGCCAGCATCAACTACAAGGATGAGGACACTATCATCAGTCAAATGACCGAAAAAGGCCTGTCAGTTGACCAAGCCTATGTCGAACATGTTCTTCCTGAAAAGATGCGCTATAATCTCGCCTATCTCCGAGAGTTTAGTTTCCTTGGAGACATCAAAATCATGTTTCAAACCGTGTTTGAAGTACTAAAATAAATAGTCATGAGAAAATGAGTACAGATAAAAGGAGCAAATAAATGCCAAATTACAATATTCCATTTTCACCACCCGATATTACAGAAGCTGAAATTGCTGAAGTAGCGGATACCCTACGTTCTGGCTGGATCACAACAGGTCCTAAGACAAAAGAACTGGAGCGTCGCTTGTCTCAATACACACAGACACCTAAGACTGTCTGCCTCAACTCTGCGACTGCCGCTCTTGAGTTGATTTTACGTGTCTTGGAAGTGGGACCTGGTGATGAAGTCATCGTTCCAGCCATGACCTATACAGCTTCATGTAGTGTCATCACTCACGTGGGAGCAACACCTGTCATGGTGGATATCCAAGCAGATACGTTTGAGATGGACTATGACCTTCTTGAGCAAGCCATTACTGAAAAGACTAAGGTGATTATTCCGGTTGAGCTTGCAGGGATTGTTTGTGACTATGACCGTTTGTTCCAAGTTGTGGAGAAAAAACGTGATCTCTTTACAGCTTCAAGCAAGTGGCAAAAGGCCTTTAACCGTATTGTGATTGTCTCTGATAGTGCCCATGCTTTGGGATCTACTTATAAAGGGCAACCAGCTGGTTCTATCGCTGACTTTACTTCCTTCTCATTCCATGCCGTTAAGAACTTTACAACTGCTGAGGGAGGAAGTGCGACTTGGAAAGCCAATCCAGCGATTGACGATGAAGAGATGTACAAGGAGTTCCAAATCCTTTCCCTTCATGGTCAAACTAAGGATGCTCTTGCTAAGATGCAATTGGGTTCATGGGAGTACGATATCGTAACGCCAGCCTACAAGTGTAACATGACGGATATCATGGCTTCGATTGGTTTGGTACAATTGGATCGTTACCCTGGTTTGCTACAACGTCGTAAGGACATCGTGGACCGCTATGATCGTGGTTTTGCGGGTACTCGTATTCACCCACTGGCACACAAGACTGATACTGTCGAATCTTCACGCCACCTCTACATCACCCATGTAGAAGGAGCAAGTTTAGAAGAACGCAACCTCATCATCCAAGAATTGGCCAAAGCAGGAATTGCAAGTAATGTACACTATAAACCGCTTCCTCTCTTGGCAGCCTATAAGAATCTTGGTTTTGATATGGCAGATTATCCAAGAGCCTATGCCTTCTTTGAAAATGAAATTACGCTCCCTCTTCATACAAAATTAAGCGATGAAGAAGTTGATTACATCGTTCAGACTTTGGTGAGAATTTCCGAAGAAATCCTCGGTTCTGGAAAAAAATCATAAAAAAATCTTGACAAAAATCGGACAATAGCATATAATATTCTCAACAAATCAGAAAAGTAACTATTTTTGATCTTCAGGGAGCCTGTGGTGATTGTGAACAGGTGGTTGAAAATAGTGAAAGTGGGCTGATTTAAAAAATGAATTTGAAACAATGAAAATTCGGTGCGCACACCTTACAGTGCAACTTGTTGTTAGACAAGGCAGAGATGTAAAGGGGAATAGTCCCTTTATAATTGAGGTGGCACCGCGTTACCAACGCCCTCACACGGAAGTAGATTCTGTGTGTGGGCTTTTTCATATTATCGCATCGGCTGTATGAAAAAATCATATACTGAAACAAAGGAAAGATGAAATTATCATCTAAGTTTCTAATTAAAAAGATGGAAAAATTACAGTACTTTCTTTCCCAGAGAGCTTGTGGTTGCTGGAAACAAGCAGAGAAAGCTGTAAGGTTGGGTCCATCTGAAATGAGAGAAGAAAACATAATTCTCAAGGGAGTGCCCTTTATCGCACAGCCTGTTACAAGAGGTATCTGAGACAGGAATGAGAGATAGGAAAAATCCTATAATTGAGGTGGCACCGCGAATTTCGTCCTCACGCAAGTTATTTTGCGTGGGGATTTTTCATATAGTCACCACGAACTAGAATTGAAAGGGAAATTACAATGGAACGAATCATTCATGGAGATGTCTTATCGCCAATCTTGGCTTATATGCGCCTAAAGGGGCAACACAAGGTTATTTTAGAAAGTATTCCGAGAGACAAGGAAACAGCTCGTTTTTCTATCCTAGCCTATAATCCAGTTTTTGAGATTAAGTTTGAAAATGGAGTTCTTTATCAAAATGGGCAAGTGATTGATCGTGATCCCTTGGATTTCCTTTATGAAGTTACTCATAAGAGCCAACATCATTCAGACCTACCTTTTGGTGGGGGAGCCATTGGCTTTGTGGGTTACGATATGATTTCGCTTTATGAAGAAATTGGTCAAATCCCTGAGGATACCATTGGGACGCCAGACATGCATTTCTTTGTCTATGAGAGCTACATGGTCTTTGACCACAAGAAGGAAAAAATCCATGTCATCGAGGATGCTCTTTACAGCGAGCGTGTTCAAGAAGACTTGGAAAAAGCTTTGAACCAAGTACTTGAGGAATTACGCATTCCTGCAGCAAATGAATTTGAAGACTTGGATTTATCTCCGCTTGACTTCAAACCCCATATCGCTCCTCAGAAATTTGAGGAAATGGTAGAAACAGCTCGTGACTTGATTCGAAATGGCGATATGTTCCAATGCGTGCTCAGTCAGCGCTTCTCAGCAGAAGTTACTGGAAATTCATTTGACTTCTACAGAAATCTTCGCGTGACCAATCCATCTAATTACCTCTATTTCTATGACTTTGGTGATTATCAAATCATCGGTGCTAGTCCTGAAAGTTTGGTTTCTGTCAAAAATGGCATCGTGACAACCAATCCGATTGCCGGTACACGACCAAGAGGAGCTACGGATGAAGAAGACAAGGCCTTGGCGACAGACTTGCTTTCGGATGAGAAGGAAACAGCAGAACATCGGATGTTGGTAGACTTGGGTCGTAACGATGTTGGCCGCATCTCTGAAACAGCAAGTGTCCAAGTCACCAAGTATATGGAAGTGGAGCTTTTCCGCTATGTCATGCATTTGACCAGTGTGGTCAAGGGGCGTTTGCTTCCAGAACTCACTGCTATGGATGCCTTGAAAGCTACACTTCCTGCTGGAACAGTTTCAGGAGCACCAAAGATGCGAGCCATGAGACGTATCTATGAACTGGAAACGGAAAAACGGGGCGTATACGCAGGAGCAATCGGCTACTTGTCTGCGACGGGTGATATGGATTTTGCCATTGCCATCCGAACGATGATTCTCAAAAATCAAACAGCCTATGTGCAGGCTGGGGCAGGGATTGTCTACGACTCTATTGCTCAAAATGAATACCAAGAAACCATTAACAAAGCAAAATCTATGACTAGAATTGGAGAACTAAGACCATGATTTTATTGATTGACAACTATGATTCTTTTACCTATAACTTGGCCCAATACATTGGGAATTTTGCAGAGGTACAGGTCTTGAGAAATGATGATCCCAAGCTATATGAAGAAGCTGAAAAAGCAGATGGTCTGGTCTTTTCTCCTGGTCCCGGTTGGCCAGTTGATGCTGGCAAGATGGAAGACATGATTCGTGACTTTGCTGGTAAGAAACCGATTCTTGGGATTTGTTTGGGGCACCAAGCCATCGCAGAAGTCTTTGGTGGTAAGCTAGGTTTGGCTCCCAAAGTCATGCATGGGAAACAGAGCAATATCAGCTTTGAAGCGCCATCTGTTTTGTATCAAGGAATCGAAGATGGGCGTCCGGTCATGCGTTACCACAGTATTTTGATTGAAGAAATGCCAGAAGACTTTGAAGTGACAGCTCGTTCGACCGACGACCAAGCCATTATGGGAATTCAACACAAAAGCCTTCCAATTTATGGCTTCCAGTACCATCCAGAGAGTATCGGAACACCAGATGGCTTGTCTTCTATTCGGAATTTTATCGAGAAGGTTGTAAAGTGAGGAAACTAGGATGAAAGAGATTATTGAAAAACTAGCAAAATTTGAAAATTTGACAGGTGTGGAAATGACGGATGTCATTGAGCGTATCGTAACTGGGCGTGTAACCGAAGCGCAGATTGCTTCTCTTCTCTTGGCCCTTAAGATGAAGGGAGAAACACCTGAAGAACGCACAGCTATTGCTCAAGTCATGAGAGGACATGCCCAACACATTCCAACTGAAATTCATGATGCTATGGATAACTGTGGTACAGGTGGGGACAAGTCCTTCAGTTTTAACATCTCTACGACGGCAGCCTTTGTATTGGCTGGTGGTGGTATTCACATGGCTAAACACGGTAACCGCTCGATTTCTTCTAAATCTGGTTCGGCAGATGTCCTTCAAGCCTTGGGAATCAACCTAGACCTCAAACCAGCTGAACTAGGTAAGGTCTTTGATAAAACTGGAATCGTCTTTCTCTTCGCCAAAAATATGCACCCAGCTATGAAATATATCATGCCAGCTCGTTTGGAATTGGGAATTCCAACGATTATGAACTTGACTGGTCCCCTGATTCACCCAATGGCCTTGGAAACACAGCTTCTTGGAATTAGTCGTCCAGAACTTCTAGAAAGTACAGCTCAGGTTTTGAAAAATATGGGTCGCAAACGTGCCATTGTGGTTGCTGGGCCAGAAGGACTGGATGAAGCTGGTCTAAATGGAACAACCAACATTGCTCTTCTTGAAAATGGCGAAATCACCTTATCAAGCTTTACCCCAGAGGAGTTGGGGATGGAACGCATTGCCATTGAGGACATTCGTGGAGGAAATGCTCAGGAAAATGCAGAAATTTTGCTCAGTGTTCTCAAGAACCAACCAAGTCCATTCTTGGAAACTACAGTCCTAAATGCTGGTCTTGGTTTCTATGCTAATGGTAAGGCAGCTAGCATTAAGGAAGGAGTTACCTTGGCCCGTCAAGTGATTGCTAGTGGCAAGGCCCTTGAAAAACTCAGACTATTACAGGAGTACCAAAAATGAGTCAGGAAATTTTAGCACGAATTTTGGAGCAGAAGGCGCGTGAGGTTGAGCAGATGGAGCTGGAGCAAATCCAGCCCTTGCGCCAAACCTATCGCTTGGGTGAATTTTTGAAGCATCATCAAGACCGCTTGCAGGTAATCGCTGAGGTAAAGAAAGCCAGCCCTAGTCTGGGAGATATCAATCTCGATGTGGATATTGTGCAACAGGCCCAGACTTATGAAGCGAACGGCGCAGTGATGATTTCGGTTTTGACAGATGAGGTTTTCTTTAAAGGGCACTTGGATTATCTACGGGAGATTTCCAGTCAGGTAGAGATTCCGACGCTCAACAAGGACTTTATCATCGAAAAAAAGCAAATCATCCGCGCTCGCAATGCAGGTGCGACAGTTATCTTGCTCATCGTCGCGGCCTTGTCAGAAGAACGCCTCAAGGAACTGTATGACTATGCGACAGAGCTTGGTCTGGAAGTCTTGGTGGAGACTCATAATCTAGCTGAGCTGGAAGTGGCCCACAGACTTGGTGCTGAGATTATTGGGGTTAATAACCGCAATTTGACCACTTTTGAAGTCGACTTGCAGACCAGTGTAGACTTGGCTAAACACTTTAAGGAAGGTCGCTATTATATTTCTGAATCGGCTATTTTCACAGGGCAGGATGCGAAACGAGTAGCACCATACTTTAACGGAATTTTAGTAGGGACAGCTCTCATGCAGGCAGAAGATGTAGCCAAGAGAATCAAGGAGTTACAGATTGACAAAGGTTAAAATTTGCGGATTATCGACCAAGGAAGCGGTGGAGACAGCTGTTTCAGCAGGATCGGACTACATTGGTTTTGTCTTTGCACCTAGTAAAAGACAGGTGACCTTGGATCAGGCTGCTGAGTTGGCAAAGCTCATTCCTTCAGACGTAAAAAAGGTTGGCGTATTTGTTTCACCAAGTCGAGCAGAACTGCTAAAAGCGATTGACAAAGTTGGCTTGGACTTGGTACAAGTTCATGGTCAGGTAGCAGATGATTTGTTTGAGGAATTGCCTTGTGCCAGCATTCAGGCTGTGCAGGTGGATGGAGAGGGTCATGTACCCAATTCTCGTGCAGACTATCTACTCTTTGATGCTCCTGAAGCTGGGAGTGGCCAGACCTTTGACTGGGGCCAACTGGATACGGAAGGACTCGCTCAGCCCTTCTTTATCGCAGGTGGGCTTAATGAAGATAATGTAGTAAAAGCAATTCAACACTTTACTCCCTATGTAGTAGATGTATCAAGTGGAGTGGAGACAGATGGACAAAAAGATCATGAAAAGATTAGAAGATTTATAGAGAGGGTAAAGCATGGCATATCAGGAACCAAATAAAGATGGATTTTATGGAAAATTCGGCGGACGTTTTGTCCCAGAAACATTGATGACAGCAGTTTTGGAGTTGGAAAAGGCCTACCGTGAAAGTCAGGCAGATCCAAGTTTCCAAGAAGAATTAAACCAACTCTTACGTCAGTACGTTGGTCGTGAAACTCCCCTTTACTACGCAAAAAACTTGACCCAGCATATCGGTGGATCCAAGATTTACCTCAAGCGTGAAGACCTCAATCATACAGGGGCCCACAAGATTAATAATGCCTTGGGACAAGTTCTTCTGGCTAAACGTATGGGTAAAAAGAAAATTATCGCTGAGACGGGTGCTGGTCAGCATGGTGTGGCAACTGCAACAGCTGCAGCCCTCTTTAACATGGAATGTACCATCTATATGGGTGAGGAAGATGTCAAACGCCAAGCCCTCAATGTTTTCCGTATGGAGCTTTTGGGAGCCAAGGTAGAGGCAGTGACAGATGGTTCGCGCGTGCTCAAGGATGCGGTCAATGCAGCCCTTCGTTCATGGGTGGCTAATATCGATGATACCCACTATATCCTTGGTTCTGCCTTGGGGCCTCATCCTTTCCCAGAAATCGTTCGTGACTTCCAAAGTGTCATTGGACGAGAAGCTAAGCAACAGTATCGTGATTTGACAGGTCAAAATCTGCCAGATGCCCTAGTAGCCTGTGTTGGTGGTGGTTCAAATGCTATCGGTCTCTTCCATCCCTTTGTAGAAGATGAGTCAGTTGCTATGTATGGGGCTGAAGCAGCAGGGCTTGGTGTGGATACAGAGCACCATGCAGCTACCTTGACCAAGGGTCGACCAGGTGTCCTTCACGGTTCTCTCATGGATGTGCTCCAAGATGCCCATGGACAAATTCTTGAAGCCTTCTCTATCTCAGCAGGATTGGACTATCCTGGTATCGGTCCAGAGCATTCTCATTACCACGATATCAAGCGTGCAAGCTATGTTCCTGTGACAGACGAGGAAGCCTTGGAAGGATTCCAGCTCTTATCTCGTGTGGAAGGGATTATCCCAGCCTTGGAATCTAGCCATGCTATCGCCTTTGCGGTGAAATTGGCCAAAGAACTTGGACCAGACAAATCCATGATTGTCTGCTTATCTGGACGTGGTGACAAGGATGTGGTTCAAGTCAAAGATCGCTTGGAAGCAGATGTAGCAAAGAAGGGAGAAGCTCATGCCTAAGACACTAACAGAAAAACTAAAGGCTATAAAAGCAGCTGGAAAAGGAATTTTCGTTCCTTATATCATGGCTGGAGACCATGAGAAAGGTTTGGATGGACTAGGAGAAACAATCCACTTTTTAGAAGATTTTGGTGTCTCTGCCATTGAAGTGGGCATTCCCTTTTCAGACCCTGTCGCAGATGGACCTGTTATCGAAGAAGCTGGTTTGCGCAGTCTAGCTCATGGTACTTCGACACAAGCTTTGGTTGAAACCTTGAAAACCATTGAAACAGAGGTACCACTGGTCATTATGACCTACTTCAACCCCCTCTTTCAGTACGGTGTGGAGAACTTTGTCAAAGATTTGGCAGATACAGCTGTTAAGGGCTTGATTATCCCAGACCTGCCTCATGAACATGCTAACTTTGTAGAGCCATTTTTGGCAGATACGGATATCGCCTTGATTCCTCTAGTTAGTTTGACAACAGGACTGGAGCGTCAGAAAGAATTAATTAAAGGGGCGGAAGGCTTTGTCTATGCAGTTGCCATAAACGGGGTGACAGGGAAATCAGGAAATTACCGCGCAGATTTGGACAAGCACTTGGCTCAACTGCATCAAGTAGCCGATATCCCAGTTTTGACAGGCTTTGGCGTATCTAGTCAAGCTGATGTAGAACGCTTCAATGCGGTGTCAGATGGTGTTATCGTCGGCTCGAAAATTGTAAAAGCTCTCCACCAAGGAGAGCCGATTCAGGACTTTATCAAACAAGCAGTAGCTTACCAAAAATAATCACACAAGCAGCGAGTAAGAGGAAAGGCACAAAAGGAAGTCTTTCCTCTTTCTTTTGTAGGAGAAAGGCTAGAATTCCTGTTGCAGAAGCAAACTGAATCAAGATCAGTAACTCCGTTACGATAAAGACGAGAGAGCAGGAAGCTAAAAAGAGAAAATCCCCTGCGCCCATGCTAATATCAATAAAATGAGCAAAAATTCCAAGGATAAGGAAGAAAATCATGACCAGATTCCAGCCAGAGAAAGCCATGAGGAGTAGATGGAAAGTCAGCCAGACTAGTAAGGGATATTCCTGATGGCGAAAGTCCTAGATGCCTAAGGTCAAGCCAGTAGTGATCAGGATGACTTGCCCAAAGGTAAGCAATCCCCAAGAGTAAACCAGAAAGATGAGCCCTAAGCCTAGTTCAAAGAGGGCATACCAGACAGGATAAGGAGCCTTGCAGTAGCGACAGCGAAAGCGATTGAGCGCCTGCGAGAGGATCGGAATCAAATCTAACGGACGTAAGCGAGTCTGACAGGAATCGCAGTGACTAGTTGGACTGATAATGGATTGCTCTGGAAAACGGTCAATGACCAAACCGAGAAAGGAAGCGAGAATGCTCCCGACAAGAAAAAAATAAAAATCAATCATACTTATCTATTCGGAAAAAATAGGAGAAGTGGTATAATGGAGAAACATAGATAAGATGGTGAGGAAAAAGATGACAATTCGTTTTGAAGAAAAGGTAAGTATAGAAAACGCTCAATTCGTATGCCAATGGTCCAACTCCCTTGGCAAATCCTTTCAAGAACAATGGATGGGAACAATGATTCCTTTTCCCTTGACAATTCAAGTCTTGCAAGATTTGGAAGGAATCTTTTCAATCTTTGATGGACAAGAGTTTGTGGGGCTTATCCAGAAAATTAGGCGAGAAGACAGTAATCTTCATATTGGAAGATTTTTTATCAACCCCCAGAAACAGGGACAAGGCTTAGGTAGCCAGGCATTTAAGGATTTTATTCAATTGATGTTTAAAAATGGAGACATAGATAGTATTTCTTTAAATGTCTTCGAAGCAAATCAAGCAGCTTATAATCTTTACCAAAAAGAAGGATTTGAAATCGTTCAAATAGTTGAAGAACCTGTACGAAAATACATCATGGAAAAGAGTAGATAGAAAGTAAAAATCCTTGAAATCAATGTTGACTGCGATGATGAACCTGAATCAGCCCCTCAAAAGGGACTGTGTATGAATGAACGTTACCAGTGTTTAAAAATTAAAGAATATCAGGCACTTTTATCTTCCAAGGGTAGATAAATTTTCGCTAAACGTAAGATTGATATGAAATCTGTCTTTGGGCAGATAAAGGTTTGTTTGGTTATAAGAGATGTCATCTGAAAGGTAAGCGTAAAGTGAGATTGACATGGGATTCGTACTCATGGTCAACAACCTGCTGAAATATAATAAGAGAAAGAGGCAAAATTAAAAAGCTAGAGTTCCGCAATTGGAAATCTCTAGCTTTTTGTTTTCTGAGAATCATCTTGACTCAAACTCTTTTGACTAATGTTACTAAAAAGATAAAGTAACTTTTAGCCTTATTTATTGTCGCCACTCAACATGTTTTTAACACCTTCGATAGCGCCTTCTACAGCGTCTTTGGCATCTTCAGCAACTTCTTTTACTTTAGAAACAACTTTTTCAGCTGTTCCTTCTTTTTCCATTTTTTCATCACCGATGGCTTTACCAACACCTTCTTTAATAGAACCTTTAGCTTGATTTAATTTTTCTTCTACTGACATGATAATTTCTCCTGTTATATTTATTTTATCTTAGTTTACACGAGTTCTTTCGTGAGATACTACACCATTTGCTGCACCTTTAACAGCTTCTACGCCTTCGCTAACTTTTTCTTGAACAGTTGAGAAACCAGATCCAAGACCAGATTTAGCTTTTTCGAATTGTTCTGAAGCGAATTCTCCTGTTGATTCAGCAACGTCAGATACGCGATCTTGAAGGCTTACTGAGTCTGCTTCATGTTGTTCTTTAGTTTTGATGTCGACAACGTTTACGTTGATTTCAACAACTTCCAAGTCAGTCATTTTAGCAACTTCTGAAGATACGATTTCTCTGATTTCTGAATATAAAGCTGGAACATTTTTTTGGTACTCAGCAATAATGTTTAAGTCAACTGCAACTTGTGTTTTACCAACTTCTACGTTAACACCACTTGTTACGTCATCGCTGTTAACGATTTTTTCTTTAAGATTTGAGAAGAAACCACCGTCGATTCCCAAAAGACCTGAAACGTTTTCTAGTGACAGACCAATGATTTTTTGGATAACTTTATCTTCGTAAGTAAGTTCCCCTTTGATTTCGTGAGCTACAGCAGTAGCATCTTTCTTTTCTACGTTAGTGTTTGTGTTTTTTTCGTTTGACATATGAAACTCCTTTAATTAAATTAGTAATTTTTATTTTTTATTTATCTATATAGTTTTTTTCGATATATAACCCAGCTGCAACTCCCAGTGCTCCTAAAATCAATACAAATATTGTTTTGAAGAAGCCAAAGGAGATAATCAAACAAGCGAGAAATACGCCTATGAGACCAGTGATAATTGGATATCGATATTGTTTAAGCCATTCCATTTTTTACTTCCTTACTTCACACGACTAACAGTCTTTTTGTTTTGAGGTTTTGGTTTAGGCTGGTAGTCTTTTACTAGAACTTCTAGTTTAACCTGACGCTCAATACCAAAAAACTGCTTCAATCCATTAGTTATTTCATTTTGAATTAGTTGGCATCTGTCAGCGATGTTGTCCGAAGGAAGAATTTTACCTTCTACATGAACGAAACATTTATTTTTTCGTAAATTTACATGAACAGTTGGGTTCTTGATCAATCCATGATCACTCACCAAACTTCTAACAAAACCTTCGATTGCAGAATTCTTTAATTTTAATGTATCGTTTTTAGTTTCAAGTTGAATTTCCAAATAACGTTTAGGATAAAACAACACAACTAACATCGATAACAAAACTAAAGTTGATAGAGCCACTATCCCCCAGAATATATATCTAGAGAGATAAAATTCAACGAAATGATTCTGTCTCCAGCTAAATAGCTGAATGCCTAAATCACTAACTTGATGATAATCTATCAAAACAGGAAGGAAAATTGTCAAGATTAAAATACAGAAAATAATGAAACATATTTTCTTTGTTTTTGACATATACAATCCTTTCGATTTAACATTAAACTATTTTTACCCGTCTAATCTATTTAAAAATAGTTTATTCTACAAGTAATTATTTTTTCACCTGTAAAGAATGATACTACAGTAACAACAATTGCTGCTCCTGCAATAGATGGGATCAAAGCCATTCCAGCGATGGATAGGCCCCAACTACCTAAAAGGGATTGTCCTACAGATGACCCGACTAAACCAGCGAATACATTTGCGACGATTCCCATAGAACTACCTTTTTTAGTGATTCTACCTGCTACAAGTCCAATAAGACCTCCAGCAATGATTGACCACAATATTGCTTACCCTCCTTTTTTATTTTAATATCAAAAAATAAATCAATTCCTTTGATTATTGCTATTATATAATTTTGATATAAAATAATCAATTATTTTGATTATTATATAATTTTAATATAAAAAAATCAAATTCTTTGATTGTTGCTATTATATAATTTTTAAAATTAAAAATATAATCTTTCGACTTGAATTTGATTCTGTATTTACGCCCTCAATAGACGGTAAAATAAGAAAATTGTTTATATATTGCCTCCGTAGTGTTATTATACGAAATAAAAGATTTTAGGAAAAGTCGTTATATCATGCTATACCTATTCTTTGTGGTATAATTGCAAGAGGTTTAATCCGATAATTTATAAAAAGAGAAAGACATTCATGAGAGATTTATTATCTAAAAAAAGTCATAGGCAATTAGAATTATTAGAATTATTATTTGAACATAAACGTTGGTTTCATCGTTCTGAACTAGCAGAGTTATTAAATTGTACAGAACGTGCAGTCAAAGATGATCTATCCCATGTTAAATCTGCTTTTCCTGACTTGATTTTTCATTCTTCTACTAATGGTATACGCATTATTAATACCGATGATAGTGATATTGAAATGGTTTACCATCATTTCTTTAAGCATTCAACTCATTTTTCGATTTTAGAATTTATCTTCTTTAATGAGGGTTGTCAAGCTGAAAGTATTTGTAAAGAATTCTATATCAGTTCATCTTCGCTCTATCGTATTATTAGCCAAATCAATAAAGTGATTAAAAGGCAATTTCAATTTGAAATCAGTCTGACCCCTGTTCAAATCATTGGAAATGAGAGAGACATTCGTTACTTTTTTGCACAATATTTTTCAGAAAAATATTATTTCCTAGAATGGCCATTTGAAAATTTTTCATCAGAGCCCCTATCTCAATTGTTAGAATTGGTTTATAAGGAAACAAGCTTTCCAATGAATTTGTCAACGCATAGAATGCTAAAGCTGCTCCTGGTTATTAATCTATATCGAATAAAGTTTGGTCATCTTATGGCAATAGAGAAAGATTCTTTTAACGACCAAAGTTTGGATTTTTTAATGCAGGCAGAAGGAATAGAAGGTGTTGCTCAGAGTTTTGAATCAGAATACAATATCTCTTTAGATGAAGAAGTGGTTTGCCAATTATTTGTGTCTTACTTTCAAAAAATGTTTTTCATAGATGAAAGTCTCTTTATGAAATGTGTAAAAAAGGATAGCTATGTTGAAAAATCTTACCATCTATTGAGTGATTTTATTGATCAGATTTCAGTCAAGTATCAGATTGAGATTGAAAATAGGGATAATCTGATTTGGCATCTGCATAATACCGCACATCTGTATCGTCAAGAGTTGTCCACTGAGTTTATTTTATTTGATCAAAAAGGGAATACAATCAGGAATTTTCAAAATATTTTCCCTAAATTTGTTTCAGATGTAAAAAAAGAGCTTTCTCATTATTTAGAGACTCTTGAAGTTTGTTCTAGTTCAATGATGGTAAATCATCTATCTTATACATTCATCACTCATACCAAACATTTGGTGCTTAATCTACTACAAAATCAGCCAAAGCTGAAGGTTCTGGTTATGAGCAATTTTGATCAGTATCATGCAAAATCAGTAGCGGAAACACTTTCTTATTATTGCAGCAACAATTTTGAACTTGAAGTTTGGACTGAATTAGAATTATCAAAGGAATCTTTAGAAGAATCGCCTTATGATATCATCATTTCTAATTTTATTATTCCTCCGATTGAAAATAAGAGACTGATCTATTCAAATAATATAAACACGGTCTCACTCATATCTTTGTTAAATGCTATGATGTTTATTCGATTAGATTAGTAACCTAAAATAAAAAATGCTATTTCGCGTTTTGAACTGTACCTCAAAAGTTAGACAGAAAAAATCTAATTTTTGGGGTGTTTTTATTAAGAAAAGACCTTCAGTCATTTAAGTAAAATGTACATCTAGAGTCATAGTCCTCTAAAACTCTTGCTTTTTTTGTAGAAGATACGAAAAAAACCTTGATTCCAAGGCTTTTCCTGTTGTATGTAGATGCCCCCTACATGAATTTGTAAGAACTTTTCATATTGAAAATAAACAAAAATGTTGAAATATAGCTGATTTTAGGGAAATACTTTTAGGTATTTTCAATGTCAGGATTTAAAAATGGGGCAAAAACGAATAACTCACATTTGGTTTGAAAACCTATAATACCTAATGATTGGGCCATACTAGATATATAGTGTTGTTATAAATAAATGTCAGTGCGAGTTCAAATCGGAGGATAAAATGGAAAAACAAATTAATGAAAAAAAGCCTTGGTTTCCAAAGCTTTTTTTATGTTATAAACTCATTAAAACAACTCCCAGTAAGGTGTGGAATGTTTTTTAGTCTGTGTCATATAAAAATAAATAGAATGAATAGCTATAGCTAGAGCTAAAATGGTTGTAATACTCACTACTATTATAGGATTAGAAGCAAAGATTAAAGAGAGAATAAAGGCAGCCAGATAGAGTGTCGCTTGGACACAGTAGTAACTTTTCGAATAGCGAAGATAGTGTTTGTTATAGGGCCCATTTACTAGGACAGCAGCTTGAAAGAGGCCAAATCCGATATAAGAGAAGCTGGTTGCAAAGAGACGATTAGCTTCAGGATTCTGAAGAAAACTCATCGATACAGTCAGCATCATAAGTCCAATGAAAATAGGATAGTGACTGTAAATTAGAAATAGTCCCTTTTGATTAGATTTTTCATCAATAGCATGGTCGAATTGACCAAAATAAAACAAGAACAGAGAAATCATAATAATGAAATAAAGAACCGAATAAATCGAGAAATTCTCGATTGTAAAGAAGTTAGCTAGATTCGTAATCATCTCTCCAAACGTAATAATGACAAGAAGGGAGATGCGCTCGATTAAATGGGGGAGATTTACCTGGTAATGCTTATCTTTACTAATCGAGGTAATTGGCGTAATAAATGTTAGCAGAATACTAGCATAAAGGATATAGACTCCAATGTAAATAGGAAGAAGAGCTGCTAGATAGATTTCTAAACTTCGTAGACCTGTTATCCATAGAAAACCTTTGATACTTTCCCTATGAACATTATCGGTTGATTTTTTAAAAAACTCAACCAAATATTGAAAAAATAAGGTAAGGGTTAATGTACCAATAGCCCAACAGAGATAATGAAAATATTGTTGCCAATCAGGTCCAATCATATTGGCTATAAAGAGTAAAAGTCCCATTTTGATAAACATGATTACTATGTTAAATAAAGAGTTCTTTCCATAGCGATTGGTATAATCGGTTTGAATCATCCAGGAATCGATGAGAAGCAAGACAGACATGAAAAAATCAAGCAAAGAATTCCAAGTCAAAATACCGTTATGAAGATGGTGAATTAAAGCAGTTACTTTTGAAATCGCAAAAACAAAAACTAGATCATAAAAAAGTTCTGAATAATTTACACGTTTATGTTTAATAAGAGTTGTCATCTTAAGTCCTTTCTATTTTAGAAGTACAATTTATTATAACAGAAAATGGTAATGAGAGAAAGGGAGATGCTTAAATAACTTCATGTGACGCGAATGAACTGCGCCACAAAAGTTAGGTTTTTTCTGTCTAACTTTTGGGGTGCAGTTCAGAAGGGGTGTTTTTTCTATCGTTTTTTAGTGCTAAGACTACACAAAAATGCCTTGTAAATCAAGGCTTTTTCCTGTTGTATTTAGATGCCCCCTACAGGGATTTGGAAAGGACTTTCATATTGAGAGCAATTAAAAATATTGAAATATAAGTGATTTTAGGTATTTTCAATGTCATGATTTAAAAATGGGACAAAAGTGGGGCAAAAACCATACAGATTCTAAACTGTATGGTTCTTTTTTTATCTAACCAAGAAAGGTTAAAACTTATTAAAACACATGCAATCAACTGTTGAAAACTTTTTAGTCCGTGTAATATAAAAACAAGTAAAAAGTTGAACTATAGGGAATATTGTGTCATAATAGGTAATAGATGAATAATTAATAGATTGGAAATAATGCTTTCTTACCTTAACAAGTTGAATTGGTTATACATTTTTTCGTCGCAATTGTGTCTATCTCTCGAGTTTAGCTAGTTTTTATAAGCTCTGGCTTCTAATCAATATAACAAATTTTAGAAGTGCATAAGACAAGATGGTGACATTACTACAGTCATTTCTAGTCACCATATGTTGCTGGCACAGGCTGTTTGTAGTGTTGGCTATTTACTAGTCAGTTTAATCGGAGTGTTTAATTTTTATTGTTGAAAGGTTTTTATATGGCGAAAATTCTATCTTTAGGTCTGACAGGTAAGAAATTACTTGCTCAGGGGTTCTTGTTTGTTCTGCTAGGTCTCATCTTGATGGTCACGGGGACTTGGTTGCCAGTAAAGGTTATTCGACTGGTTCTGTTTTTAGCTTGGATAGCAACGGTCTTAGATTTAGTATTACGTATTTTCAAAAAAAGTCAGTCAACGGACACCTTGGGAGTTGCACTGGTTAAATTGTTAGTGCTGGGATATTTGCTTGGCTCCAATCTTGCGACGGATGTGCCGATTTATATTTTGGCTCTTGTGATTGGAGTTTATCAGATTTTTCATGCTAGTATTAACCTTGTCACCTATGTTCTCTACCGCAAAAACAAAATTCGACCTCGTTTTCGTCTCTTACTAGATGGACTCGTACTAGTTTTTCTTGGTGGGACTAGTCTTTTGTCCTCTACAGGAAATTCTGTCTTTCAACTCTTTGTATTAGGGGCTTATTTTTTCCTTTATGGTCTGTCCAATATCCGTGACGGTTTCTTATTTGAAGGGGAAATTGGGAAAAACCATCTCAAACGTCGTATTAGAATTAGCTTACCTATTGTCCTAGCCGCTCTCATCCCTGCAAGAACTTTAGCAAAAATCAACAAATTCATGCAGGAAAATGCTGATGAGAGAGAGGATATCCATCTTGGAATGGTGAAGTCTGGTAAGACAGCGGAGCTTGAAATTTTTGTTCATACAGCTGAGACCTCTCTGTTTTCGGCAATTGGTCATGTGGATATCTGCTATCAAGGCCGTGTTATTTCTTATGGCAACTATGATCCGTCTTCTGAGACCTTATTTGGCATGGTAGGAGATGGTGTCTTATATTTCTGTGATCGTGACAAGTACATTGACCTATGTAAACGTGAGAGTCAAAAAACGCTTTTTGGTTATGGGATAGATTTGACGCCTGAAATGGAAAAAGCAGTTCAGAAAAAGTTGGCTGAATTGAAACAACTGACGATTCCATGGGAGCCAAGTGCAGATAAAATCATGACAGGTGATGGTAAGGAAGACTACACCTACGCTTATAAAATCAGACATGAGACAGATGGGGAACTTTATAAATTTATCAAATCTAAGTTTAAATCCTACTTTGTCTTATCTACAAACTGTGTGCTCTTGGCTGATACCATAGTCGGTCAGGCTGGCACCGATATCCTCTCACCCAAAGGATTTATCGCACCAGGAACTTACCAAGCTTACCTTGACCGAGAGTTTGAAAAACCAAATAGTATAGTCGTATCTAAACATGTTTATTAAGGAGAATTTATGAATTTAGTAAAAAAATACACCCCATTAATACTTTTTATAGGGCTGGTTACTCTTGTAATTCTGAATGCATCAAGCTTTATATCAGGGGCAGTATCTCTCTTTGAAGTAACTTCTACCTTGATTTATGGTGCTGTCATTGCTTTTGTGCTCAATGTTCCCATGAAAAAAATTGAAGAATTCCTAGTTAAAATGAAGGTAAAGGCAGGGTTGCGCCGTCCGATTGCTATGGTGCTTGTTTTCCTATCTCTTATCTTAATCGTGATCTGTCTTTTGGTTTTGGTGCTTCCAACCCTTGCTCAGACTATTAGTCAGCTGGGAGCAGTCCTTTCAACAGTCCTGACTCAACTTGGGAAATTGCTAGACAGCTCGGAATTTGTAACCAAAGACATGCTGTCAACTATCGTATCAGGAATTCAGGGACAGTCTAGCTCTATTAGTCAAGCTTTGATAACCTTCTTATCCGGTCTGACTAGTAATATAGGAAATATTTTTTCAAGTATAATGAATGCCTTTCTGATTATAGTATTTACCTTTTTATTTTTATCCAGTAAGGAACATCTGGCAGCGATGACGAGTAGACTTCTAAAAGTTATATTTCCAGAGAAAGTGGTGACAAAGTTAACTTACATTGGACAAGTAGCACTAGAGACTTATGACCAATTTTTGATGAGTCAGCTGATTGAAGCAGTCATCATAGGAGTTATGATAGCGGTTGGCTACAGCCTGTTTGGACTACCTTATGGGGTAATGACAGGTATATTTGCAGGAGTGCTATCGTTCATTCCTTATGTAGGGCCTATGATTGCTTGTGTTGTGGGAGCGATTTTTATCTTCACAGTGAGTCCTACTCAAGCCTTACTTTCTCTTCTTCTATATCAAGTTATACAGCTGATTGAAGGAAACCTTATTTATCCTAGAGTTGTAGGTCAATCTATTGGTTTGCCAGCTATTTTCACGCTTGCGGCTGCTAGTATTGGAGGCAATCTCTTTGGCTTACTTGGGATGATATTCTTTACACCGATATTTGCTGTTATCTATCGATTGGTTAAGGAATTTGTCGTTGCAAAGGAAAATCAGCTAGATTAAGAAAAACTAAATTTAATAAGATATACTGAGAAGAGAGTGAGAGATTCTCTTCTCTTTTATTTTTAAATACTTTTCTACAAAAAGCTATTAGACGTTAAAAAAAGCCTTGGTTTCAAGGCTTATTTCTGTTGATTTAGATGTGCCCCCTGCAGGGCTCGAACCTGCGCCCCATAGCTTAAGAGTCTACTGCTCTACCAACTGAGCTAAGGAGGCAACAGAAAAAGCTGAGAATGTAACTTCCCAGCTATTTTAATATGCCCAAAATGGCAGCTAGATTATTTACGAAAGGCATCAAGGATATAGGTGAAACCAACAATTAAAAATGCAAAGGCAACGACATAAACGACAAAGACACTTGTAGCTACTGGATTGAACAAAATCACTAGACCTAGTAAAAATGCAAGCAACGCTATCCACATGATATGGTTGCCAATAATAGGGAAAATCAATCCCAGACGATTGCCTTTAAAGAAAACTATAATGGCTTCTACAATTAACCAAATTCCTAAAATAGTTGGAATGACAACTGGCAGCGTCACAAAGCCATAGGCAACGAGGTAAAGAGCTAAGAGAAGATTAACAATCCCTTGGAAAAGATGAGCTGGTGAGCGAAGCTCTTTTGGTACAGAGAAATAGCCTAAAATAGCTGCTATAGAAGAAACCAGTAAACCAAATGCAATCCACCAGCTGTAAGCAACAAGATTAGCTACTGGGTTTGTAAATAGGAAAAGTCCTAAAAGGACAAAAACAACTCCTGCAAGGAATAGCGATAAACGATTAGAAAATTTCATTTCAATACCCCCTATATAGTATAGTATAGTTTGATAATAAAAATATTATACACCTTTTTAGAGGAAATATCAATAAACAAAATGGAAAATTTGGAAGTTTCAGTCTGATTTATGAAAAGAAAATCAGTTTTTATTATTTTGAAAATAAAAAGAGAAGATAAAATTTGTCTTCTCTACATGAAAATATTGTATGGCATCAAAGCAAAAGTAACTGGCTTTACACTATTTGTAAAGATGTAATTTGATTCAAAAAGAAAAGATAGATTTAAAATGTGGGAGAAATGATGGGGTAAATCAGTTATAGACAAGCAAAAAAAGCCTTGATTTACAAGGCTTTTTCCTGTTGTATTTAGATGCCCCCTACAGGGATCGAACCTGTGACCCACGGATTAAGAGTCCGCTGCTCTGCCAGCTGAGCTAAGGAGGCAAAGAAAAAAGCTGTATTGGTGCCGAAACTTCACGGTTTGTATTGAACCCGCGCAATTAAGCAGGTGGGCAACTCGCTCTAACTGAAGCTGTTTCCGTGTGAGACGGCCTACATGCTGTTAGAAGACTTTTGTTTCCCTAATAATACAAAAAATAGTCGGTCAACACTTAAGTGTGAAGTCGTACACCACAGCGTTTCTATGTTTATATAATACCACTTTTTCAAAAAAAATCAAGAGGAAAGTGCAATTTTTTGAAAAGGATTTCAGATTTTTCGCAAACGGTCGATAGCTTCCTTTCTTTGAGCCAAAGCCCGTTCATATTTACCAGTATCTTCTGCTTGGAAATAGTGATGATTACGAATTTTTTCTGGTAGATAGTCTTGCTTGACCCAATTTCCAGGATAGTTGTGTGGATAGAGATAGTCTTGGGCATTCCCTAGTTCCTTGCTTCCGCTGTAGTGTCCATCACGCAGGTGTCGCGGAATAGGCAAGTGCCCTGATGTTTTGAGGTCAGCAAGTGCCTTATCCATAGCTACATAGGCTGAGTTGGATTTTGGAGAAAGGGCCAAATCAATCACGACATTGGCAATGAGAATGCGGGCTTCTGGGAACCCAATCTTCTGGGCAGCATCCAGAGCAGTCACGGTATGAATCTGGGCTTCAGGGTTGGCCAAACCGATATCTTCATAGGCGATAACGGTCAAGCGACGAGCGAGACTTGGCAGATCCCCAGCCTCAATCAAGCGGGCAGCATAGTGAAGACTGGCATCAACATCTGAGCCACGGATAGACTTTTGCAGGGCAGATAGAACATCATAGTGACCGTCTCCATCCTTGTCCATAGTGATGTAGCTTCTCTGAAGACTATTTTCCATGATGTCTAGAGTGATATGGCGAATGCCCTTATCATTCTCAGGGGTAGAAAGAACAGCCAAATCCAGTGAGTTAAAGGCAGAGCGCAGGTCTCCGTTTGTAGAGGTTGCGATGAAGTCCAGCGCATCCTCATCTAGTTCTACTGGAAAATCAAAACCACGCTCAGGGTTACTTAGAGCTATCTGTAGAGCCTCTTTGACTTCTTGGTTAGACAGAGGTTCCAACTCAAAAATTTGAACGCGACTGCGAATGGCAGGAGTGACAGAAAAGAAGGGATTTTCAGTTGTAGCGCCAATCATGATGACCAGTCCACTTTCCAAGAGAGGCAAGAGGAAGTCTTGCTTGGTTTTATCTAGTCTATGAATCTCGTCAAGGAGTAGTACAAGTCCACCTGAAAATTTAGCCTCTTCCGCAATTTCTTGCAGTCGCTTTTTACTATCAACTGTCGCATTGAAAGTTCGAAAGGCATACTTAGTAGTCCCAGCGATGGCTGAAGCAATACTGGTCTTGCCGATTCCAGGAGGTCCATATAGAATCATGGAGGACAGGCGGTTGGCTTCCACCATGCGACGGATGATTTTTCCTTGTCCGACCAGATGTTCCTGACCGATGACCTGATCGATGGTTTTAGGGCGCATGCGAAGTGCGAGATTGTCTGGCATAGCAGTCCTTTCTAACGTGGATTTTCTGATGTATATGTGGTAAGATGGTAGTATCTATTTTAGCATATTTCCGAGCAATCGGGGCGATTAAAGAGTCGCATAGAAAGAGGACAAAATGGCAACATACGGATTTTTAGATGTTTTAGAGGAAGAGTTGGAGAAGAATTTTCCCTTTGACTTTGAGATTAGTTGGGACAAGCGTAACCACGCGGTTGAAGTGAGTTTTCTATTGGAAGCGCAAAACGCTGCAGGTGTGGAGATGGTAGATGAAGACGGAGAGGTTTCGTCAGATGACATTCTCTTTGAGGAAGCAGTGCTTTTTTACAATCCTGCCAAATCAACAGTCAATGAGGAAGACTATTTGACGGTTATTCCTTACCTACCTAAAAAAGGTTTTTCTCGTGAATTTTTAGCTTATTTTGCTCTATTCCTTAAAGACACTGCCGAGGTTGGACTAGATGCCCTCATGGACTTTTTGGAAGACCCAGAAGCAGAAGAATTCGTCATGGAATGGAACCAAGAAGTCTTTGAAGAAGGAAAAGTTGGCTTGGAAGAGGGAGAATTTTATCCTTATCCGAGATATTAGGAGTTGGTTGGAGATTTTATGAAGAAAATTGGGATTTATTTGGTTTATGTGCTAGCTGTTGTCTTTATTATGCTAGCTTTTGCTTGTGGAACCATCGCATTTGCAGAGTTGGGCTATTCTGCATTATTAGTTTTTAGTTTTGGTTATGCTTTTGCTTTTCTAAGCATGTATGTAATCTTGATTCTTCATGAGCTTGGTCATGCATTTTGTGGTTATCTGACAGGCTATCGTCTGGTGGCTTTTGGGTTAGGACATTTTATTTTGACCAAAAAGTTAGGCAGGTTTCATCTTAGTAGAACAGCCATTCTGAAAAATGTTGGTGCTCAATACATTGGTTTAAAAGAGGATGAAAGTGATCAAAGAATCATCCTGATGCTTTCAGGAGGCTTGATGGTTCATCTCAGCTTGATATTATTGGCGATAGTGTTTGGATTTTTGACAAGAAGCTGGTATTTTGCAGGGACTTGGATTTTTCTTAATTTGTCTTTCTTCCTAAATAACATTTTGCCAGTCGGCATCACCGATGGAGCAAAAATTTGGGAATTGCTACAACACCCTGAAAATACGAAATACGCCTACCTGATGTTGAGGCATTCTGCCCAGACCTTGCTAGCTCCTCAAGAATATGATTTAAAAGACTTTATCATGCCTGTTGATGAGGAGGTGAGAGGGAGTTTTGCAGAAAGTGTTCAGACTCTTCAGGGGTTGGTATTCATATTGGATGATAATATAGAACTTGCAAAGCAACAGTTTCAGTCTGTGTTAGATAAAACAGACAATCCAATGTCTAAAACTAGTTCTCAATTATACCTTCTTCAAGTTGCTCTGATGGAAGGAGATAATAAGAAGGCGGAAGAATATGCAAGTATTCGAGGAGTCAAATCCTTTTTATCTCTAAAAACAGCAGATATGCAGGTCATTCAAGCTTGGTATCAATTTAAGGTAAAGAAAGATGTAGTTCAAACTCACAAGGCTATGAAGATTGCTAGACAGAAAATGAATAGCAGTCGGATGTTACGGGATGAGAAAAGCTATTATCAAAACTGGTTAGCTGAGCTGGAAAAGGAATTAACCGAAGGAGTCTAATATGGAAATAGAGATTTCTGATTTCACAGGCTGTAAGATTGCTTTGTTTTGTGGGGATAGGCTCCTGACCATCTTACGCGATGATAAGGCAAGCATTCCCTGGCCCAATATGTGGGAACTTCCAGGCGGTGGACGTGAAGGTGATGAAAGTCCTTTTGAGTGCGTGGCGCGTGAAGTTTATGAAGAACTGGGAATTTATCTGACTGAGGATTGTCTGCTTTGGAGTAAGGTTTATCCAAGTATGCTTTTTGCGGATAAACAATCTGTATTTCTAGTCGGTCAGTTGACACAGGCTCAGTTTGACAGTATCGTATTTGGAGATGAAGGACAGGGCTATCAGCTGATGAATGTTGAGGAATTTCTTAGTTCCAGTCAAGTTGTCCCTCAGTTGCAGGATAGATTGAGGGATTATTTGGAGGAAGTTCGATAAATGGCGAAGCGTAGCAAAAATATCAATATGTTTCTCATGGATGGTGAAGTGACTGGAAAAATCAAATGTACTTTGTCAAATTGGACGGGAGTGATTTACAAAATACCTCGTATTCAGTTGGGAGATTTGAAGTCGCGTGATGAAATGAAACAAAGTGGTATTTATTTCTTATTTGGTCGAGATGAAGATAAACAGAAAGATGTGACCTATATTGGTCAGGCGACAACTCGGAAAAATGGTGAAGGGGTATTGTTGCGAATTCAAGAGCATACTCGTGATACTCATGCTGATTATTTTAATGATGTCATAATTCTAACAACTCAAAATAATTCTTTCGGTCCAACAGAAATTAGCTATTTGGAAAATAAATTTACTCAACTAGCTAAAGAATTTGGGCGATATATTGTGAAAAACGGGAATGAGCCAAATTCTGGGAATGTAACGGAAGAGAAGCAATCAGAGTTGGACGAGGTTGTTGAAAACACCTTGATGATTGTAGGAACCTTAGGATATCGAGTGTTCGTTCCTATGACAAAGATATCGGAGAAAGACTTATCTAATGATCAGTTAACTTATTTATACTTAAAACGAAAATCTAAGAAATCTAATAAAGTAATAGAAGCACGTTGTGAACGTACTTCGGAAGGTTTTGTAGTTTTGGAGGGCAGTCAAATAGAGTTGATAGATTCCAACGTAATCCCATCTAGTCTACAAAAACTTCGTAAAGAATTAATTGATACAAATGTAATCAAAGATGGCATTTTACAGGAGAAACAACTTTTCTCTAGTCCTTCTTATGCAGCAGCTTTTGTGATAGGAATGAATACCAATGGACGAATGGACTGGAAAGATAAAAACGGTAAGACCTTAAAAGAATTAGAAGAAATGATGGGTTGTTAAGGAGAATAAAATGGAAACATGGCAAGAGTTAAAAGTTACAGTTAAGCGTGAGGGAGAGGAGTTGGTTTCTAATCTCTTGATTGAGCTGGGAGCGCAAGGCGTTGCGATTGAAGACAGCATGGACTATGTGGGAAATGTGGATCGCTTCGGTGAGATTTTCCCAGAGGTCGAGCAACAGGAAGAAATCGTAGTGACAGCCTACTATCCAGAAACGGTTGATGTGGCAGTGGTTGAGGCTGACTTGCAGGCTCGCTTAGCAGACTTGACGGATTTTATAGACTTGGGAGAAGTCAAGATGGGCACGACTGCCTTGGCTGAGGAAGACTGGGCTGACAACTGGAAGAAATACTATGAGCCAGCTCGTATCACTCATGATTTGACCATCGTGCCGTCTTGGACAGACTATGAGGCGACTGCTGGAGAGAAGATTATCAAGCTAGATCCAGGCATGGCCTTTGGGACTGGAACGCATCCAACCACCAAGATGAGCCTCTTTGCCCTGGAGCAGGTTCTTCGTGGTGGCGAAACGGTGCTGGATGTGGGGACTGGATCAGGAGTTCTTTCCATTGCCAGCTCGCTTCTTGGTGCTAAGGAGATTTTTGCCTATGACTTGGATGATGTGGCGGTTCGTGTGGCTCAGGAAAATATTGGGCTCAACCCTGGTATGGAAAACATCCATGTAGCCCCAGGAGATTTGCTCAAGGGTGTAGAGATTGAGACAGATGTGATTGTAGCTAATATCTTGGCGGATATTCTCATTCATCTGACAGAGGATGCTTATCGCTTGGTCAAGGATGAAGGCTACCTCATCATGAGTGGCATTATCAAGGACAAGTGGGACATGGTACGCGAGTCGGCTGAGTCAGCTGGATTTTTCCTTGAAACCCATATGATTCAAGGGGAATGGAATGCCTGTGTCTTTAAGAAAACAAAGGATATTTCAGGTGTGATTGGAGGCTAGCATGCAGCAGTATTTTGTCAAAGGCAGTGCAATATCTCCTGTCACTATCGAGGACAAGGAAACCAGCAAGCATATGTTTCAGGTCATGCGGCTGAAAGAAGATGATGAAGTAATCTTGGTCTTCAATGATGGTATCAAGCGTTTGGCGCGCGTGATAGATGTGGAAGCGCGTCAGTTTGAGTTGGTAGAAGAATTAGTTGACAATGTGGAACTGCCAGTTCAAGTAACTATCGCATCAGGCTTTCCCAAGGGAGATAAGCTGGAATTCATCACTCAAAAAGTGACAGAACTGGGTGCTAGCCAAATCTGGGCCTTTCCTGCCGATTGGTCGGTCGCCAAGTGGGATGGTAAGAAATTGGGCAAGAAAGTCGAAAAACTAGAAAAAATCGCCCTTGGAGCAGCAGAGCAAAGTAAGCGTAATGTTGTTCCAAGTATCAAGCTTTTTGAGAAAAAAGCAGACTTTCTAGCCCAACTTGACCAATTTGACCGCATCGTAGTGGCTTATGAAGAGTCGGCCAAAGAAGGAGAAAGCGCTGCGCTTTTACAAGCGGTTACTGGACTCGAGAAAGGAGACAAATTGCTCTTTATCTTTGGTCCAGAAGGCGGTCTCTCACCTGCAGAAATTGAGAGTTTCGAAGCTAAGGGATCAGTCTTAGCAGGACTTGGCCCTCGCATTTTGCGAGCAGAAACAGCACCACTTTACGCTTTATCAGCCCTTAGTGTTTTATTAGAATTAGAGAAATAAGAGGAAGAATATGGAACAAAAACACCGTTCAGAATTCCCAGAGAAGGAACTTTGGGATTTAACCGCCCTTTACCAAGACCGTGAGGATTTCTTGCGTGCAATCGAGAAAACACGCGAAGATATTAACCAATTTAGCCGTGATTACAAGGGCAATCTTCACACTTTTGAGGATTTCGAGAAGGCCTTTGCAGAATTGGAGCAAATCTATATCCAGATGAGTCATATCGGCAATTATGCCTTTATGCCTCAGACGACGGACTATAGCAATGAGGATTTTGCTAATATCGCCCAATCTGGGATGGAATTTGAAACAGATGCCAGTGTAGCCTTGACCTTCTTTGATGACGCCTTGGTGGCAGCAGATGAGGAAGTCTTGGATCGTTTGGGTGAATTGCCACATTTAACAGCTGCCATTCGTCAGGCAAAAATCAAAAAAGCCCACTATCTAGGGGCGGATGTGGAGAAAGCTTTGACTAATCTCGGTGAAGTTTTCTACAGTCCACAGGATATTTACACCAAGATGCGAGCTGGGGACTTTGAAATGGCTGACTTTGAAGCCCATGGCAAGACTTATAAAAACAGCTTTGTGACTTATGAGAATTTCTACCAAAACCATGAAGATGCTGAAATTCGTGAGAAATCCTTCCGTTCCTTCTCAGAAGGACTCCGTAAGCACCAAAATACAGCAGCCGCAGCCTATCTAGCTCAGGTTAAGTCTGAAAAACTATTAGCAGATATGAAGGGCTACGACTCAGTTTTTGACTATCTTCTGGCTGAGCAAGAAGTGGACCGTGCCATGTTTGACCGCCAGATTGACCTCATCATGAAGGATTTTGCGCCAGTTGCTCAGAGATATCTCAAGCATGTTGCCAAGGTAAATGGTCTTGAAAAGATGACCTTTGCAGACTGGAAATTGGATTTGGACAGCGCCCTCAATCCTGAAGTGACTATTGATGACGCCTATGATTTGGTCATGAAGTCAGTAGAACCTTTGGGACAAGAATATTGTCAGGAAGTTGCTCGCTATCAAGAAGAGCGCTGGGTTGACTTTGCTGCCAATAGTGGCAAGGATTCTGGTGGTTATGCGGCGGATCCATATCGCGTGCACCCTTATGTTCTAATGAGCTGGACAGGCCGTTTGAGCGATGTCTATACTTTGATTCATGAAATCGGGCATTCTGGTCAATTTATCTTTTCTGACAATCACCAAAGTTACTTCAACGCTCATATGTCGACCTACTATGTCGAAGCACCGTCAACCTTCAATGAATTGCTTTTAAGTGATCATTTGGAACATCAGTCTGATGATCCGCGTCAAAAACGCTTTGCCCTTGCTCACCGTTTGACAGACACCTACTTCCATAACTTTATTACCCACCTCTTGGAAGCAGCCTTCCAGCGCAAGGTTTATACATTGATTGAAGAAGGAGAAACCTTCGGAGCAAGCAAACTCAACAGCATCATGAAGGAAGTCTTGACTGAATTCTGGGGAGATGCCATTGAAATCGACGACGATGCGGCTCTGACTTGGATGCGCCAAGCTCACTATTACATGGGCTTATATAGTTACACTTACTCTGCTGGACTAGTCATCTCGACAGCTGGTTACCTTCATCTGAAACATTCAGAAACTGGAGCTGAAGACTGGCTCAATCTCCTCAAATCAGGTGGCAGTAAGACACCACTTGAGTCAGCCATGATTATCGGAGCGGATATCTCAACAGACAAACCACTCCGTGATACCATCCAGTTCTTGTCTGATACAGTTGACCAGATTATCGCCTACAGTGCTGAGTTGGGAGAGTAAATTAAAAGAGTCTGGGACAAAAGTCTAACCTTAAATATAAAAAGCGAACAAAACGAGTTATCTGACACTCAGAATACTGTTTTGTTTGCTTTTTTTCTAATCTATCGATTTTAGAAATTTATAATAAAGAATTCCTAAAATCAAAATTTTTTGTCCCGGCCTCTTAAATTATCCCCAAAAGCTATCTTCTTCAGCTTGATCTGAAGAGAAGAGCCAAACTTCTTTGATTTTTCCGTCTTCAATACGGAAGAGGTCAATCCCGTTCATATTGAGTTCAGTACCATCAGCACGTGTTCCGAGAAAAGTAACATTAGCTGCGATTAAATCCTTATTGTCAGAAACCCAATTTGTTATCACCTTAAAGGTTCCATTAGTCTTCTCAGCAAATGTAGCTAGGTGAGATCCTAGTAGGTCCTTACCAACAACTGTACCAGATATACTATGATTACCAGGTTGATGCCAGACAATATCGTCTGCCATAGTTTCAAAGACACCAGGAAAGTCACCAGCAATTAAAGCTTGGTTATAAGCGTTGAAAATTTCTAAGTTTGTTGACATATATATTCTCCATTTCTTTTTTATGATATAATTGTAACAGTTACAATCAAAAAAACAAGTAGACACTTTTTCGATAGCTAGTATCAAAAGTAGTACTATTGTTGATACTAAAAGATAAATTTTTTTAAAAAAATAGAAAGAAGATATTTTATGCCAAATAAAGTGAGTGAGTATGGTATTTGTCCATTTGCGACAACGCAAAGGGTTTTAACAGGGAAATGGGCACTGGTAATCATTTATCAGTTGAGTACGGGTACCAAACGATTTAAAGAATTGCAGAGATTATTGCCTGGGATTACTCAAACTATTTTGACCCGTCATCTCCGTCAATTAGAAAAGGATAAGATTGTTCAACGAAAGGTCTATGCCGAAGTTCCCCCACGAGTTGAGTACAGCTTAACCGAAATGGGGCAGGAATTCAGAGTTGTTTTAGATGCTGTCGAAAACTGGGGTCTGGATTATATTAAATTACTAGAAATGTAGAGGTATTGACCATGTATCAAGAATTACAAAGAAAAGTGATAGAAGAAAAACCAAGCTATAGCCGAGAAGAAATTCAGTGGTTGCTTGAGCACTTGGGAGATGCCTCTCCAAAAATTCGAGACGAACTTGTTTTTACGAGTTTGGCTAGAGGGATTCAAGAAGAGTTGTTTTCCCTTGAGCAGTTTCAGTTTATCTCAGAAGAGGTCTCCTCTGATGAAGGACTATACAAGGAGATTGATAGTAGAGGAGTTTCGGCTCTTAAACGTTCTTTTAGGGCGCTTATTTATGCCAATCTACTGTCCTGCGATGGTACTAAGGAATCACTTTATTACCAGCAGTTGTCTTCTCCTATCAGGGCTACCATGCTAAATCAAGGATTGTACTATCTTACAAAGGAAAAAGAGACGACGGGCTACTCTCATCAGTATGGTTGGGTTCACGCTTTTGCGCATGGGGCTGATCTTTTGACGGAAGTTATATGCCATCCTAGCTTTCCAAAGTCAGATATAGCCGAAGCATTTGAAATCATTGGGAAAATCTTTAAACGTGTTGAGATTCGTTTTACAAATGATGAAGATTGGCGGTTAGCCAGAGCGTTTTATGAACCAATCTTACGAGGGAAAATCGAAACGTCTCTCCTCACTGCTTGGCTGCAAACAGTCGAATTTCCCCTGAAAGAAGCAAATGATTTCCATAAATTTTCCAACTTCAGATCCTGTCTGTTGGAAGTCTATGTTAAACTTGATCAGAAAAACTTTTTACAAGATGAGTTGAAAGAAGCTATTCAATCTTTTCAATACTAGAGATTAGCTGGTCATTTTATGATTTTCAAAAAACTTTCCAATCAATTTTCTTGAAACCCTTTCCTTCTTCTGATAGACTAATACATAGTTTGAAAAAAGGAGATTTATCATGAAAAAATTTGTTGCTGAATTAATCGGTACATTTATGCTTGTGTTCATCGGAACAGGAGCTGTTGTTTTTGGAAATGGTGTTGAAGGTCTTGGACACCTTGGAATTGCTTTTGCCTTTGGTTTGGCCATCGTAGTTGCAGCTTTCTCAATCGGAACTGTTTCAGGTGCTCACTTGAATCCAGCTGTTTCGATCGCTATGTTTGTAAACAAACGTTTGTCATCTTCAGAGCTTGTAAACTACATCCTTGGACAAGTAGTTGGAGCTTTCCTTGCGTCAGCTGCAGTATTCTTCCTCTTGTCTAACTCAGGCATGTCAACTGCTAGTCTTGGTGAAAATGCCTTGGCAAACGGGGTTACTGTCTTTGGTGGTTTCTTATTTGAAGTTATCGCAACTTTCTTGTTTGTTTTGGTTATCATGACTGTAACATCAGCAAGCAAGGGCAATGGTGCGATTGCTGGTTTGGTCATTGGTTTGTCATTGACAGCTTTGATCCTTGTGGGATTGAACATTACTGGACTCTCAGTTAACCCAGCTCGTAGCTTGGCACCTGCTGTCTTGGTAGGTGGCGCAGCCCTTCAACAAGTATGGATTTTCATCCTTGCCCCAATCGTTGGTGGTGTTCTTGCAGCTCTTGTTGCGAAAAACTTCCTTGGAACAGAAGAATAATTGAAACTCAAAAAGCCTTGCTCCTCATCTTGAGGAACAGGGCTTTTTCGTATCTGTTTATACTCAATGAAAATCAAAGAGTAAACTAGGAAACTAGCTGCAGGTTGCTCAAAGCACTGCTTTGAGGTTGTAGATAGAACTGACGAAGTCAGCTAAAAACATGGTTTTGAGGTTGTAGATGAAACTGACGAAGTCAGTAACCATGCATACGGCAAGGAGACGTTGACGCGGTTTGAAGAGATTTTCGAAAGAGTATTAGCGGTTGTCAATTTTCTCTGGATAAAGGTCGTGTTGGAAGAGGCGTTGTTCTGCTAAGCCTTCATACTTAGTTCCAGGTCTACCGTAGTTGTAGTAAGGGTCGATTGAGATGCCACCGCGTGGAGTGAATTTTCCCCATACCTCCAAATAGCGAGGGTCTAGTAGATTGACCAAATCTTTCCCGATAGTGTTGATACAGTTTTCGTGAAAATCCCCATGGTTTCGATAGCTAAAGAGGTAGAGTTTGAGGGATTTTGACTCGACACAGAGCTTGTCAGGAATGTAGGAAATATAAATGGTCGCAAAGTCTGGTTGAGCAGTGATAGGGCACAGCGAGGTAAATTCAGGACAGTTGAATTTGATGAAATAGTCATTTTCCACATGACGATTGTCAAAAGATTCGAGGACTTCTGGTTGATAGTCAAAAATGTAGTTGGTTTCTTTGTTGCCTAGTAGGCTTAGGTTTTTCATTTCTTCTTGTTGTGACATGATTTTTTCTTTCTAATTTAAACACCACGTTGGTTATCGTAGAGGAGGGTGTGCAGTTGAGGGAGGACGCGGACATTGCCCCAGCTATCATCAGTGGCGATGCGTTCCCAGAGTTCTTTGAGGCGGTCCAGTTGGTCTTGGACAATATTGCCTGTAGCCTTGGGCTCAGGATTTCCAGCCGATAAAAAGAGGACATCTGGTTGGTAGCGCTCTTGAATCCCTTTGGCAAAGGCCAAATCGTTATCGTCAAATACAGGGATTTTAAAGGTGACCTTGTCTGGATCTAGTTGGGAAACGATAAAGTCCAAGGTCTCAAAGTTGACTTCCATCTTTGATGAAGGAGGTTTAGGACTCAGAGTGACTTGGTCGATATCTTTTAACCAATTTTGCCAGCGAGAACCTTGAGTCTCAACTGCCAGAGTGACACCACGTTCTTTGAGCTTGGTGACGAGTTGAGCCATGTTAGCTGCTAAGATTGCGGGATTTCCGCCAGATAGGGTTACATAGTCGTAGGTTCCTAATTTATCCAAGGCAGCAATAACCTCGTCAGCTGTCATGCGAGTAGGCTTCTCAGAACCATCCCAAGTAAAGGCAGAGTCGCACCAGTCGCAATGGTAGTCGCAACCAGCAGTTCGGACAAACATGGTTTTCTGCCCGATAGCACGGCCTTCGCCTTGAAAGGTAGGGCCAAAAATTTCCAGAACAGGTAGTTTGAGGACACGTTCCCTAGTCATCTAACCACTCCCGTCTAAACTCTGCAAAGGCAGTCGGAGTTTCATAGAGGCGAACGTATTCCAAACGGAGACTGCGCTCATCTGGTAACTCTTGACTCATGGTTTGGAAAATCCAGTAAACCATATTTTCAGCAGTCGTGTTCATATAAGGCAGGGTTTCATTGAGATAGCGATGATCCAAATGGGGTTCTAAATAGTCCTTGTAGATAGCTTTGATATCTCCAAAGTCGTAGGTCATGCCCCGTTCATCTAAAAATCCACTGACAGCAATCTGCAGATGATAAGTGTGGCCGTGCAGGGACTTGCATTTTCCATCATAGTGAAAGAGGTGGTGGGCAGCATCGAAGGTAAACTCTTTTGAAACTAAGGTTCTGTGAGGATTGTAGACAAGAGACTCCCCAGTTTCCTGTCTGATTTCTTTGGGAGCAAAAAACATTAGCCCTCTCCTTTCTGTGAAAGATAAACATCTAAACCATGCTGACGTAAGTGACAGGCTGGACAATCCCCACAGCCACTTCCGATAATCCCATTGTAGCAGGTCAAGGTCTTCTCACGAACGTAGTCAAAGGCACCGAGTTGGTCTGCTAATTCCCAAGTTTCAGCCTTGTCTAGCCACATGAGAGGCGTTTGGATAACAAAGTCGTAATCCATGGCAAGGTTGAGAGTGACATTGAGAGATTTGACAAAGACATCTCGACAGTCAGGGTAGCCTGAGAAGTCTGTCTCGCAGACACCTGTCACGATATCTTTAATCCCACGTTGCTTGGCAAGAACTGCTGCAAAGGATAGAAAGAGGTGGTTGCGGCCGTCAACAAAGGTATTGGGAAGCTCTCCCTCTTTTTGCTCGATTTCCATATCAGAGGTCAGGGCATTTTCAGTGATTTGTCCCAGCAGAGACATATCTAGGATGTGATGACGAATACCTTGTTCCTTAGCGATTTCTTCAGCAACTTGAATTTCAAGATGATGGCGTTGGCCGTAGGCAAAGGTGACGGCTTCGATTGTTTCATAGTGTTCTTTAGCCCAAAAGAGGCAGGTTGTGGAATCTTGACCGCCGCTAAAGACGACCAAGGCTGAATGACGTTTCATAGTACTCCTTCTAAAATGAGAAATGTTCCGAGCACGCAAAAAGCTCCCTTGAGGGGAGCTAAAAAATACCAAGTAGAGGTTTTTTTTAGCGATGGCATGTCCCAAACATCGTAATATTCTACCTACAGTTTAGCATATTTTTTGAAAAATGGCAAAGGGCAAGAAAAAAGAGACCAAATAAAGCACTTGGTCTCTCGTGTGATTAGCTCAATTCAGCAACGATGGCCTTGATTTGTTCTGCTGTGTGTACTCCAGCAACTTGTTTCACCACTTGGCCGTCTTTTTTGAAGAGAAGGGTTGGGATAGACATGATTCCAAAGGCACGAGCTGTGTTTGGATTTTCATCTACGTCCATTTTAACGATTTTCAAGACATCTTCTGAAAGTTCTTCAGACAATTTGTCCAAGATTGGACCTTGCATACGACATGGACCACACCAAGTTGCCCAGAAGTCTACCAAGACCAAACCGTCTTTTGTTTCTTGTTCAAATGTTGCATCTGTAATTGCTTTTGCCATTGTATTTCTCCTTTTTTAGTTATATTGGCTTAAATCTTGTTTCATGAGATAGAAGAAGACATCTCCATAAGTCCCATGGTAGTCCAAATCATGACCATTATAGGTCAATTTTTGAACTGGGTAATAATCTGCGACACCGATAAGGCAGGCGTGTTGAGAACGTTCAAAGTCTTGGTAAGACTCGAAAGTCATGGTTCTCTCTTGCTTGCTGGCGTCTAGATAGGTAATTTCGATCATATAAAACTCCTTTGTTGTTCGATCTTGACTTTATTTTACTCCTTGAAAAGAGGAATGTCAAGAAAAATGATTGCGCACGCAACTTTTTTAAAAAATCTGCTTATGAAATGAAATCAAGACTCGTTTCCAGTCTTTCTTCGACAGCCTTTTGCAGGTAAGCTAGAGTTGTCTGTCCCTCGTCAGTCAGGCAGATAAAGCTAGCCCGTCTATCCTGATCGCAACACCGGCGACTAAGCAGACCACAGTTTTTCTCTTCTAGGCGAGCCACCATTCGAGAAACAGCGCTCGGGCTGAGATGGAGTTTATCGGGTAAATCAATCTGTCGTAAGGATTTTTCATCAGCTAGATCCAGATAGTAGAGTAGGTAAAACTCTTTCAAGGTCAACCTTTGTTCACTCTGCTGGGCAATAGTTTCTTCCAACAAGGCTTCCATTTCCTTTTGACGGCGGTTGTAGTCAAACCACTTTTCCAAATAGGTCATTGCTTTCTCCTTTCTTTTCAAAGTAAAATCACAAAGTCATTACTGACTGTCTCTACAACACAAGATGATTGCGCATGCAATGATTATACTACTTTTAACTAATCCTTGCAAGAGATAAGAATTGCGATATTTCCTTGAAATTTTCTGAAAAAAGAGTAAACTGGTATGCAAGAAGTCTATTTCGTGGAGTTTAGGATGAAATTATATGTTCAATTAATGATTCTCTTTGTGATTTCTCTAATCGGAGAGGGGATTTCCAGTTTCTTTCATCTGCCCATCCCAGGCAGTATTATCGGTTTGATTATTCTCTTTCTAGCCTTACAGTTCAGGTGGCTAAGGACCAGACATGTCAACATGGTCGGGAATTTCTTGTTGGCCAATATGACCATTCTCTTTTTGCCGCCAGCAGTGGGTATCATGGAAAAGTTTGATGTGATTGCTCCTTATCTTTTGCCTATCGTCTTGATTGTCTTTTTTGCGGCTGTCATCAACATTATCCTCATCGCACTAGTGGTTCAGTTTATCAAGAGACGATTTGAGGGAGATTATGAGAAAGGAGATGCCAAATGAGCGAATTTGTATCCAATCCTCTATTTGGGATTGCATTATCTATCCTAGCTTATCTAGTAGGGATGTTGATTTACAGACGTTTTCCCCATCCTTTGACAACGCCCTTGCTTTTGTCAGCTGTTTTTATCATTATTTTTCTCAAGGTGACGGGTATTTCTTATCAAGATTATTACCAAGGTGGGGTTTATCTGAACAACTTGATTGTTCCATCGACCGTGGCTCTAGGGATTCCGCTTTATAAGAGTTTTCACTTGATGAAGCACCATGCTCGGAGTATTCTCTTTGGTAGTCTGTTAGCAGTAGTTGTCAATACTTGCTTTACTGCCATAGTAGCGATAATATTTGGTATGGATTTTTTCCTAGCTATTTCTCTCTTTCCCAAGTCAGTGACAACCGCCATGGCAGTGGGGATCACAGAAAAATTGCAAGGATTAACAACTGTAACCTTGGTCGTCGTAGTAGCAACTGGGATTTTGACCAGTGTGATTGGACCAACTCTTTTGAAGTGGTTGAAGATTGATGATCCAGTGGCTGTAGGCCTTTCCCTTGGAGGAACGGGACACGCTGTCGGAACGGGGACGGCCTTTCGATACGGCTCTGTAGCAGGAGCCATGGGTGGCTTGGCTATCGGTGTCACCGGTATTCTTTATGTCTTTGTTAGTCCTATTGTAGCCAGTTTAATATTGAGTTAATACTCTTCGAAAATCAAATTCAAACCGCGTCAACGTCGCCTTGCCGTACTCAAGTACAGCCTGCGGCTAGTTTCCTAGTTTGCTCTTTGATTTTCATTGAGTATAAAAAGCAAGGAAGCAGACTTCCTTGCTTTTTCCAATTTTACTTTGTAGAGATTTATTTTTCTTTGCTTAAATGAATGACTTGGTCGTAGCGTTTTAAGTCTTCTTCTGTGTAGTGGTGAATGACTTCAATCACCGTCTGAGGTAGGGAGAAGAGGAGGTCGCTAATCTTTCTGCTATTCTCTAAGTCAAGGTTGGCCTTAATCTCATCAGCCAAGATGAGTTGACTGTCGTGATAGAGCGCGCGAGCAATTTCTAAATGTTGTTTTTCGCCACCGGATAGACTTTCATTGCTGAGAGTTCGATTTTTCAAATGTTCTAAACCAGTTGTCTTGAGGATATGATTCAGCCTTTCTCGTTTTTTAGTCATTCCTAGAAGGATATTGTCTTCCAGAGACAGTGTATCAAAGTAATGGCTATCTTGGAGGATATAGGAGCTAACGCTCGTGATTTCTTGACGTGAAAGGCTTTTGCCAGCAAATGCAATCCGTCCACTGGTCGGAGCCACCTCTCCATGAATGATATTGAGTAAGGTCGTTTTTCCAGAGCCACTTTCTCCGATAATGGCTATTTTTTCTCCTTGCTTGATGTGCATGGAAAGAGGGGATAAAAGAACCTGTCCCTCTTTTTCTAGAGAGATATTCTCTAGTTGGATGGGATAAATGTTTTGGAAGGTTCTAGCAGAAATGGGGCGAGAATTGGTCAAAAGTACTTGGTACTTTTCACAGAGGTATTGAGTTGCTTTTCGGGTGTTAGTAAAGTAGGCTAATTCTTGGAATTGATAGCCAATATTGTGGGAAACGAGATAAATGGCTACAAAACTAGCTGCGTTTAAATAACCATAATAGGTCATAAAACCGCCGATGACGATAGGGGCAACGGAGCAAAAGGCATCGATGCTATTGATAAAGAGACTGTTTAGGGTACGTTGTTTCTCATATCTTATTTCCGCATCCAGACTAGCCTGTAACTGATTTTGGTAGCGAGCAAAAAAGAAGTCCTGTCCCTGATAATGACGAATCTGCTGGTTTCCCTTGATAAAGTTTGTGAGGCTAGTTAGGTAGCTTTGATTGATTTTTGACCGCTCTTCAGAAAGTGAGTCTAAGCGTTTTGAACCGATAGCACTGCAAAGGACGGGAAAGGAGTAGAAGAGAATAAAAATCAAGCCTAGGTAAAAATTAGTCCACAGGGCATAGAGGATGGAGACGGTTGTGAAACCAAGAGAAGAAATAATGATAACGGTCGGCTCAATATAGCTTTTTTCTAACTGGCTGACGTCGTTTTCTAAATCAGACAAAATATCCTTTTCAGCAATATCATAACTGCTGAGGAATCGCTTGAAAATAGCGCTTTTAATTCCATATTTGAAATCAGTAATCAAACGAGCGTAGTAATAGCGTTTTCCAGCTAGCCCCAGTAAGAGGATGAGGTTTCCAAGAATCCCCAAAATCAAAACTTTCCAAAGAAGTTCCAGTTCTTGATTGGTAAAACTAGCAACGATACTCTGAATGAGCGCTGGCGTAATAATCGCTTCCAGCCATGTGATTGCAATCGAAAAGAAGTAAAGTGTTAAGTGTTTCTTTGTGACATAGGTTCTTAGCATAAAGAGTAGACCTCCTAATCAATATACAGTAATCAGTCTTAAAGTTATTATACTCCTTTTTATCCACATTTTCATACAAAATATCTAAAAGAAAAGATCTAGCGATTCAGAGTCGCTAGACCTTTAACTTATTGCAAGTTAACCTTGTTTTTCAAGATGTAGTAGGTTCCGAGGTAATAGATCGTCGCTAGAACGAGATCACGAAGGATTTCTACTCCAATCATCGTATGAAAGTCGTTTTCGATTCGTAAGAAGAAGGTGATATAACCAATAACGATGGCAATGACGATATAGGCTAAAATTCCCATAGCTGTTCGATATTCGTTAAAGAGTTGTCCGATAGAGATGGAGAGGTAAATGGATAAAATCCATGTGATTGACCCGACAAATAGTGATAGGGCATACAGCCAGCCGTAGCTGAGATAAGGGGAAATGAAGTTATAGAGGGCAGTGAAGTCTTTTTCAATTGGTGTTAAGAAGATGATAATCAATATACTTAAGATAAAGACGATATAGCTTAAGATGGACCAGACAAGACCACCTAAAAGTTTTGCGATGATGATTTGGTGCTCAGAGACAGGCAAGGTCAAGGTCAAGTAACCTTGGCGGTCATAAACACTCCCCTTGAATCTTCGGATGATTAAAAAGATTGTTGCAATCCAAAGAGTGACGCTAAGTCCTCCAAAGACTAGTACTAAAAAGAAGATGAAATAAGCAGCATTGTTAGGATTGTAACTCTGGCTAAGACTGCTAATAAAAGCTCCAATCAAAACTGAAATTGCAAGCACAGCACCGTAGAGTGCCAGATACCATTTATTGACATTTTTAAATTCATAACGAACTAGATTCCAAAACATAATAATCTCCTTTGCTTAGGCTTTAAATTCCTGGCGGAAGAGTTGGTCAATTGATTCACCTGACTCGTAACGAATATCATCAACATTTCCTTGGCGGACGACTTTTCCGTCTTTGAGGAAGATGATCTCATCCAAGATTGGCTCAATATCTGAAATCAAGTGGGTTGAAATCAGTACCGTAGAGGTTGGTGAGTAGTTATTGATGATGGTATTGAGGATATAATCACGGGCCGCCGGATCCACACCTCCGATTGGTTCGTCCAGAACGTAGAGGCGGGCTTCACGGCTCATAACTAGGATGAGTTGGACCTTTTCCTTGTTCCCTTTTGATAGTTTCTTGAGGCGACTGTTTTCATCAATACCGAGATCGGCTAAAAGGTGTTGGGCTTTTTCGAGATTGAAATCCTGGTAGAAGGTTTTAAAATAGGTTATAGCATCCTTAACCTTCATCTCTTCATTGAGGTAGGTTGTATCTGGTAGGTAGGAGACGATCGCCTTGGTAGCAGGACTTGGATCCTGTCCGTTAATGAGGACACGTCCTTTATTTGGTTGAAGGAGACCATTGATCAGTTTGATCAAGGTTGTTTTTCCGGATCCGTTTGGTCCAAGGAGCCCGACAATCTTTCCGGCTGAGATCTCTAGTGAGATATTGTCAAGTGCCGCGGTTGCTCCATATGATTTTGTTACATTTTCAAGTGCTAGTAGTGTCATAGTCTTAAACTCCTTTAATATAGTCGCTTAATACATTTGGCAGTTCTTCTTTTTTGTAGCCAAATTGAAGCATGCAAGAGACGAATTGTTGCAGTTGCTCCTCGGAAAGTTGTTTTCGGGACTGACGGATGAGGTCCAAATCCTCGGTGACAAAACGACCAGTTGTCCGCTTGCTGTATACAAATCCTTCACGCTCGAGGTCAGACAAGGCGCGCTGAATGGTATTGGGATTAACCCCAGCCTCACTCGCCAAATCTCTCACGGTTGGGAGCTGTTGGTTAGGTTCCAGTTCATGGGAAACAATCTGTAATTTGATTTTTTCCATAATCTGTAAATAAATCGGTTTTGTATTATCAAATGACCAGGACATCATAGTCTCCTTTCTTTGTCTTCGTTGTTCTAATCAAATAATACAATAAAACAAAAAACTTGTCAAGTAAAAATAAGAATTGTTTTGGGAATTGCTCAAAAAATGGTATAATGAAAAGAAAACGACAAGGAGGGAAATGCATGCGTTGTCCAAAATGTGGGGCTACCAAGTCTAGTGTTGTTGATAGTCGACAAGCCGAAGAAGGAAATACCATCCGTCGAAGACGTGAGTGCGACGAGTGTCAGCATCGTTTTACAACCTATGAACGAGTAGAAGAAAGAACGCTGGTTGTCGTCAAAAAAGACGGTACGCGAGAACAGTTCTCGAGAGATAAAATCTTTAATGGGATTATTCGCTCAGCACAGAAACGTCCTGTTTCGAGTGATGAAATCGGCATGGTGGTCAATCGCATCGAGCAAAAACTCCGTAGTCGCAGTGAGAATGAGATCCAAAGTGAATATATTGGGTCTTTAGTCATGGAAGAATTGGCAGAGCTTGATGAGATTACCTATGTTCGTTTTGCCAGTGTATACCGTAGCTTTAAGGATGTGAGTGAGTTGGAGAGTCTGCTCCAGCAGATCACCCAGTCCTCAAAAAAGAAAAAGGAAAAATAGATGAAACCAAATGACCGTTTTTCTTTTCTAAAGAATAATCGGGTGTCGCAAGATACCTCTTCTCTGGTACAGTGCTACCTCCCGATTATCGGTCAGGAGGCACTGAGCCTCTATCTATATGCTATTACTTTCTGGGATGGTGGACAAAAGGAGCACCTCTTTTCCCATATCCTCAACCACTTAAACTTTGGCATGCCGACCTTGCTCCAATCCCTCAAAATCTTATCTGCTTTGGATTTGTTGACCCTTTATCAGAAGGGGGAAACTTATGAATTGCAGCTTCAGTCTCCCCTCTCCAGTCAGGATTTTCTAAGTCATTCAGTCTACAGCAGATTATTAGAGAAAAAGATTGGGGATGTAGCTGTTTCTGCTATGAAGCAAGCTCCAAGTGAGGGAGAAGCACTCTCGGTTTCCTTGAGTCAAGTCTTTCCAACCCTGACTGAAGAAGTGACCCCAAGCGAGTCTAAAAGCAAGTTAAAAAATGATTTTGATTTGGAACATTTCCAGCACCTGATGGCTCGAGATGGCTTGCGTTTTGAAGACGAGCAGGCGGATGTTTTAGAATTATTTGCCATCGCAGATGAAAAAAAATGGACCTGGTTTGAAACCTATCAATTAGCCAAGGCGACAGCGGTGGCTCAGGTTATTTCAGTCAAACGCATGCGTGAAAAGCTTGCGCAAAAGCAGGTTCCTTCTGACTTTAGCCCCAAAGAAATGACCATTATCAGGGAAGCCAAAAATAAAACTCCTCTACAATTTTTAGCGGAAATCAAGCAAACACGTAAGGGAAACATCACCCAGAGTGAGCGAGAACTCCTTCACCAGATGGCGTCTTTAGGTTTGTTGGATGAAGTCATCAATATCGTCTTGCTTCTAACCTTTAACAAGGTTGATTCGGCCAATGTCAATGAAAAATATGCTATGAAAGTCGCAAACGACTATGCCTATCGCAAGATTCGGACAGCAGAGGAAGCCGTGCTTCGGATTCGAGAACACCAGCAAAAAGGGCAAGAAGACCAAAAATCGAAAACGAACTCGACTAAGACAAATGTTCCCAAGTGGAGTAATCCAGAATATAAAAATCAAACCAGTGAGGAAACTCGTCTGGAACTAGAACGCAAAAAACAAGAAATGTTAGCCCGATTAGAAGAAGGAGGAGACTAGATGGAAAGTGTGGGTGACGTTATCAAACGTCAGACAAGTCGTTTTCAGTATCAGGACCTAGTCCAGCAGATCATGAAGGACCCCGATGTAGCGACTTTTATCCAGAAAGAATCCCTCAGCCAAGAGGAGTTAAATCGTAGCATCTCCAAGTTCAACCAATATATCACAGAACGGGATAAGTTTCTTCGTGGGGATGCTGACTATATAGCGCGTGGCTACAAGCCTATCTTGGTCATGAATCACGGCTATGCAGATGTATCTTATGAGGAAACACCAGAACTAATCGCGGCTGAAAAAGAGGCGGCAATCAAGAATCGTCTCAAGTTGATCAATCTACCAGCAAGTCTCAAGAAAGCGAAATTGGCTCAGATTGACCTGGATGATCTAGGTCGTTTGCCGATTTTTGAGAGACTCTATGCCTTTGTTGATCTTTACCCTAGTATCCGAAAAGGTCTCTATCTTTATGGAGATTTTGGTGTTGGTAAGAGTTTCATGATGGCGGCCCTTGCACATGACCTATCTGAAAAACGTGGTGCTTCTACAACCATTCTCCACTATCCAAGTTTTGTCATTGATGTGAAAAATGCCATCGGTGAAGGATCTGTGAAGACCTTGGTGGATGACATCAAGTTAGCAGAGGTCTTGGTCTTGGATGATATTGGTGCAGAACAGTCTACCCCTTGGGTGCGTGATGAGATTCTCCAAGTTATTCTCCAGTATCGCATGCAGGAAGATTTGCCGACCTTCTTTACTTCCAACTTTAATTTCCAAGATTTGGAAAAACATTTTGCCAAAGGAAAGAATGGAAATGACGAGACTTGGGAAGCTAGACGGGTCATGGAACGAATTCGTTATTTGGCTGAGGAAACGAGACTAGAAGGAGAAAATCGCCGATGACAGAAACCATTAAACTGATGAAAGCTCATACTTCAGTTCGTCGCTTTAAGGAGCAAGAGATTCCTCAGGCAGACTTGGAAGAGATTTTGACTGCTGGACAAATGGCGTCATCTTGGAAAAATTTCCAATCCTACTCTGTGATTCTTGTACGCAGCCAAGAGAAGAAAGATGCCTTATATGAATTGGTTCCTCAGGAAGCCATTCGCCAGTCTGCAGCCTTTTTGCTCTTTGTTGGTGACTTAAACCGAGCGGAAAAGGGAGCAAGCCTTCATACGGACAGTTTCCAACCTCAAGGAGTGGAAGGTCTCCTCATCACGTCTGTGGACGCTGCGCTTGCTGGGCAAAATACCTTGCTTGCGGCTGAGAGTCTGGGATATGGTGGTGTGATTATCGGTTTGGTCCGTTACAAGTCGGAAGAAGTGGCAGAGCTTTTTAATTTGCCTGACTATACCTACCCCGTTTTTGGGATTGCCCTCGGTGTGCCAAATCAACAACATGAGGTCAAACCAAGACTGCCTTTGAACCAAGTGGTATTTGAAGAAGAATACCAAGAACAGCCAGTAGCGGCGATTTTGGACTATGACAAAGTACAGGCAGACTATGCTGGTGCGCGTGCGACGACCTCTTGGAGTCAACGTTTGGCAGAGCAGTTTGGTCAAGCCGAACCTAGTTCAACTCGGAAGAATCTAGAACAGAAAAAGTTATTGTAGAAAGTGAGAAAACATGGCCTTACCAACTATTGCCATTGTGGGACGTCCCAATGTTGGGAAATCAACCCTATTTAATCGGATCGCTGGTGAGCGGATCTCAATCGTAGAAGATGTCGAGGGTGTGACACGTGACCGTATCTATGCAACGGGTGAGTGGCTCAATCGTTCCTTTAGTATGATTGATACGGGAGGGATTGACGATGTCGATGCTCCCTTCATGGAACAAATCAAGCACCAGGCAGAAATCGCTATGGAAGAAGCTGATGTCATCGTCTTTGTAGTTTCTGGGAAAGAAGGGATTACAGATGCGGATGAATACGTAGCCCGTAAACTCTATAAAACCCATAAACCTGTTATCCTTGCCGTTAACAAGGTTGACAACCCAGAAATGCGAAATGATATTTTTGATTTCTATGCGCTAGGTTTGGGTGAACCGTTGCCAATTTCGTCTGTTCACGGTATTGGTACGGGTGATGTGCTGGATGCCATCGTGGATAATCTACCACATGAAGTCGAAGAAGAAAATCCAGATGTCATTAAATTTAGCTTGATTGGCCGTCCTAACGTTGGAAAATCAAGTTTGATCAACGCTATTTTGGGAGAAGACCGCGTGATTGCTAGTCCAGTAGCTGGAACAACGCGTGATGCCATTGATACCCATTTTACAGATACGGATGGTCAAGAGTTTACCATGATTGATACAGCTGGTATGCGTAAGTCTGGTAAAGTTTATGAAAATACGGAGAAATATTCTGTCATGCGTGCCATGCGTGCCATTGACCGTTCTGACGTGGTCTTGATGGTCCTCAATGCCGAAGAAGGTATCCGTGAGTACGACAAACGTATCGCAGGTTTTGCCCATGAAGCCGGTAAAGGGATGATCATCGTGGTCAATAAGTGGGATACTCTTGAGAAAGACAACCACACCATGAAAAAATGGGAAGAGGATATCCGTGAGCAGTTCCAATATCTGCCTTACGCACCGATTGTCTTTGTATCAGCTTTGACCAAGCAACGTCTCCATAAACTGCCTGAGATGATCAAGCAAATTAGCGAGAGTCAAAACACTCGGATTCCATCAGCAGTCTTGAACGATGTGATTATGGATGCCATTGCCATCAATCCAACACCGACAGACAAAGGGAAACGCCTCAAGATTTTCTACGCAACCCAAGTGGCAACCAAACCACCAACCTTTGTCATCTTTGTCAATGAAGAAGAACTCATGCACTTCTCTTACCTGCGTTTCTTGGAAAATCAAATCCGCAAGGCCTTTGTTTTTGAGGGAACACCGATTCACTTGATCGCGAGAAAGCGGAAATAAACAAGCAAGATCTGGGAAGACATTTCCAGATCTTTTTGATAGAATGAAGTCAAAGAAAACGTTATCAAAAAGAGGTGTGTGATGGAGAAATTTTTTATATTATTGCTTTTATCACCCTACTTTTATTTTTTTCATTGGATTGAGAAGGCGGACAAAAATAGTAAATATTTCGTGTTTTTCTATTACTTTTACTGGATTTATCTCCCTTTGTGGGCTTTGTTCAGTATCGCTTTTACAATTTTTTCATTCTTAATTTTCAATATTGTCTTGAAAAATCCTGCTGATTTAACAATTTGGGGGATATGGTTCCTTTTAGTTTTTTTGTCTCTTGTGAATGACTGGAAAATATATGCCTGTCTAAAGAGAATGTTCAAGCTGAAACAAGAGAACAAAACGAGGACATCCATCAATAGATAAAGTTTAGAGGAGGTTCCAATGTTCAAAATAAAGCAGTTCATTCATCAATACTATAAAACCTACATTCTTACGATTTGCTTGTTGTGGCTGCTGGTCTTGTGTCTTCCATGGGATTTGCAAATAGGAGGAGTTTCGGTTTATTTCTTCATCATGAAAAAGCTCTTTGTTTTCCTTGGTGTATTGGCAATCCTTTTCTCGGCGCTGACTAAAAGGATGAGTCTCTTCCTCTTTGGAGTGATCTTTTGTATGGCCTTCTGGATCAATCTTTTCCTGATTTTTGGAATTTTGCCAGCTCTGCTTGGCAATTAAATATTTGTGTGAAATGTAGTCCATAAAAAGCTAAGAGACTGACCTAGAAGTTAGCCTCTTTTCCCTGTTGAAACGCGGATTCTTTCTTGAAAATTAAGAGCAAATGTGCTAGAATTAAAAGAACATTCTAAAATATTCAGAATCTAAAGTAAGGAAAATAATGGCTAATATTTTAAAAACGATTATCGAAAATGATAAAGGAGAACTTCGTCGTCTGGAAAAGATGGCAGACAAGGTTCTCAAATATGAAGATCAGATGGCAGCCTTGACGGATGACCAGCTAAAAGCAAAAACAGATGAATTTAAGGAACGTTACAACAAGGGTGAATCGCTGGATTCATTGCTCTATGAGGCTTTTGCGGTAGTACGTGAAGCTGCCAAGCGTGTTCTTGGACTTTTCCCATATAAAGTGCAGGTCATGGGTGGGATTGTCCTCCACCATGGAGATGTGCCAGAAATGCGTACTGGTGAAGGGAAAACCTTGACTGCGACCATGCCTGTATACCTCAATGCCCTTGCAGGTGAAGGGGTTCACGTAGTAACGGTCAACGAGTATCTAACCGAACGTGATGCGACTGAGATGGGTGAATTGTACTCATGGCTTGGTTTATCAGTAGGGATTAACTTGGCTGCGAAGTCACCAATGGAGAAGAAAGAAGCCTATCTCTGTGATATTACCTATTCGACTAACTCAGAAATTGGTTTCGACTACCTTCGTGACAACATGGTTGTTCGGGCAGAGAACATGGTACAGCGTCCGCTCAACTATGCCTTGGTCGATGAGGTTGACTCGATCTTGATTGATGAGGCTCGTACTCCTTTAATCGTTTCAGGGGCCAATGCTGTGGAAACTAGTCAGCTGTATCATATGGCGGATCACTTTGTCAAATCTTTGGACAAAGATGACTATATCATTGACATCCAGTCTAAGACTATTGGTTTGTCTGATTCAGGGATTGACAAGGCTGAAGCCTACTTCAAACTGGAAAATCTCTACGATATTGAAAATGTGGCTCTTACTCACTTTATCGACAATGCCCTCCGTGCCAACTACATTATGATTCTCGATATTGACTATGTGGTTAGCGAAGAGCAGGAAATCCTGATTGTCGATCAATTTACAGGTCGTACCATGGAAGGTCGTCGTTACTCTGACGGCTTGCACCAAGCGATTGAAGCCAAGGAAGGTGTGCCAATCCAAGATGAAACCAAGACTTCAGCTTCTATTACCTACCAAAACCTCTTCCGTATGTATAAGAAATTGGCAGGTATGACGGGTACTGGTAAAACAGAAGAAGAAGAATTCCGCGAAATCTACAACATTCGTGTCATCCCAATCCCAACCAACCGTCCAATCCAACGTATTGACCACTCAGACCTTCTCTATGCAAGTCTTGATGCAAAATTCAAGGCTGTAGTTGAAGATGTGAAGGCACGTTATCAAAAAGGTCAGCCAGTCTTGGTAGGTACGGTTGCCGTTGAAACCAGTGATTTTCTTTCTAAGAAATTGGTCGAAGCAGGTGTTCCTCACGAAGTCTTGAATGCGAAAAACCACTACAGAGAAGCGCAAATCATCATGAATGCTGGTCAACGTGGTGCAGTTACCATCGCTACCAATATGGCCGGTCGTGGTACTGACATCAAGCTTGGTGAAGGGGTTCGTGAACTTGGTGGACTTTGCGTCATTGGTACAGAACGCCACGAAAGTCGCCGTATTGATAATCAGCTTCGTGGACGTTCAGGACGTCAAGGAGACCCAGGTGAGTCACAATTCTACTTGTCTCTTGAAGATGATTTGATGAAACGTTTCGGTTCAGAACGTTTGAAAGGTATCTTTGAACGTCTCAATATGTCTGATGAAGCCATCGAATCTCGTATGTTAACGCGTCAGGTTGAAGCAGCTCAAAAACGTGTCGAAGGAAACAACTATGATACACGTAAACAGGTTCTTCAATACGACGACGTTATGCGTGAACAACGTGAGATTATCTATGCACAACGTTATGATGTCATTACTGCCGACCGTGACTTGGCACCTGAGATTCATGCTATGATCCGCCGTACCATTGGACGAATCGTAGATGCACATGCTCGTTCAAAAGAAGATGAAAAATTGGAAGCAATCTTGAACTTTGCTAAGTACAACCTACTTCCAGAAGATTCAATCAGCCGCTCAGATCTTGCAGGTCTGTCAGATCAAGCCATCAAAGATGAGCTGTATCAACGTGCATTGAAGGTTTATGATAGCCAAGTTGCTAAACTTCGTGATGAAGATGCAGTGAAAGAATTCCAAAAAGTCTTGATTCTACGTGTTGTAGACAACAAGTGGACAGACCATATTGATGCTCTTGATCAGTTGCGAAATGCTGTTGGTCTTCGTGGATATGCCCAAAACAACCCGGTTGTAGAATATCAAGCAGAAGGTTTCCGCATGTTTAACGACATGATCGGATCGATTGAGTTCGATGTGACCCGCTTGATGATGAAAGCACAAATCCACGAACAGGAACGTCCTCAAACTGAACACAATATCAGTACAACTGCGACTCGTAATATCGCAGCGCAGCAGACTCAGCTTCCAAAAGATGTGGACTTGAGCCAAATCGGACGAAACGACCAATGTCCATGTGGATCAGGTAAGAAATTCAAGAACTGTCATGGTAAGAGACAATAATATGAGATAAGATACAGGCGGATACCTGGTGAAAATACATTTTTACTTGGTGTCCGTTTGCTTTATAAGGAGATGAATCATGGTATTTACAGCTAAAAGTCCTAAAATTAACATTGAAGAAGTTCGCGCCTTGTCTAAATTAGAGGGAGCGGCTCTTGCGAGAAAAAATCAACGTGATCAGGAATTGGAAGCCATCATCCGTGGGGAAGACCAGCGTATTCTCTTGGTGATTGGACCGTGTTCATCTGATAATGAAGAGGCGGTTCTCGAGTATGCCAAGCGTCTGTCTGCTTTGCAAGAAGAGGTCAAAGACCGTATTTTTATGGTCATGCGTGTCTATACGGCTAAACCTCGTACCAATGGAGATGGCTATAAGGGCTTGATTCATCAACCAAATGCGACAGAAGCTCCTAGCTTGATCAATGGGATTAAGGCTGTTCGCCAGCTACACTACCGTGTGATTACGGAGACAGGCATGACAACAGCTGATGAGATGCTTTATCCTGAAAATCTTCCGCTAGTGGATGATTTGATTTCTTATATGGCTGTTGGAGCACGTTCTGTAGAGGATCAGCAACACCGTTTTGTAGCGAGTGGAGCAGGGTTTTCGACAGGTTTTAAAAATCCAACATCTGGAAATCTCAATGTTATGTTTAACGGGATTTATGCAGCGCAAAATAAACAGAGTTTCCTTTTCCTCGGTAAAGAGGTGGAAACAACGGGGAATCCATTGTCCCACGCCATTCTTCGCGGTGCCTTGAATGAATATGGGAAAAATATTCCTAACTACTACTATGACAATTTGATGGATACCATTGCCCAGTATGAAAAGATGGGCTTGGAAAATCCTTTTATCATAATCGATACCAATCATGACAATTCAGGCAAGCAATATATGGATCAAATCCGTATCGTACGCCAGACCTTGATCAACCGTGACTGGAATGAGAAAATCAAGAAATATGTTCGTGGTTTTATGATTGAGTCCTATCTAGAAGATGGACGTCAAAATGAGCCAGAAGTTTTTGGCAAGTCCATTACAGATCCGTGTCTCGGATGGGACAACACAGAAGCACTTGTTCGCGAAATTTACCAAACGCTAGGAGAGTAAGATGACATTTATCGAAAAAGGTCAAGAAATTGATATTGAAGCAATCAAGGCTGCGACCCAGTTGTCACCTGAAGCCTTGCGAAAAAAAGAAGCCCGTGACAGAGAGTTGGCAGCCATCATCTCGGGTGAGGATGACCGAATCCTTTTGGTGATGGGGCCGTGCTCTTCAGACAATGAAGAAGCTGTGCTTGAATATGCTCATCGCTTAGCAGACTTGCAGAAAAAAGTTGCGGATAAAATCTTTATCGTGATGCGTGTTTATACGGCTAAACCTCGTACCAATGGAGATGGCTATAAGGGTATGATTCATCAACCAAATACCAGCGAAGCGCCTAGTCTCATAAATGGTTTGCAGGCTGTTCGTCAGCTCCACTACCGTGTGATTACCGAAACGGGCTTGACAACAGCTGATGAGATGCTCTATCCGTCAAACCTCGTTTTGGTCGATGATCTGGTCAGCTACCATGCTGTAGGGGCTCGTTCAGTGGAAGACCAAGAACACCGCTTTGTAGCGTCTGGGATTGATGCTCCAGTTGGGATGAAAAATCCGACATCTGGGAACCTTGGAGTTATGTTTAATGCTATCTATGCGGCTCAAAACAAGCAAACCTTCCTCTACCACGGTCAAGAAGTGGAAACTTCAGGAAATCCCTTGGCCCACGTTATCCTTCGTGGTGCCATGAACGAATATGGTAAAAATGAACCCAATTTCTACTATGAAACCCTCTTAAATGCCATCAATCGTTATGAGACCATGGGACTTGAAAATCCCTTCATTATCATTGATACCAATCATGACAATTCAGGCAAGCAGTATATGGAACAAATTCGCATTGTTCGCCAAGCCTTGCTGAATCGTGATTGGAATGAAAAGATTAAAAAGACGGTTCGAGGCTTTATGATCGAATCTTACCTAGCAGATGGTCGCCAAAATCAACCAGAGGTCTTTGGTTGCTCCATAACCGATCCTTGTCTAGGTTGGGAAAATACAGTAGCCTTGGTAGAAGAAATTTATACTACCTTAACAAAATAAGTGAAAAGGATGGAGTTGGGGGAATCTCAGCTCCTTTTATGAGTATGATAGTTGGACACGGAATTGACATCGAAGAATTGGCTTCGATAGAAAAAGCAGTTACACGACGTGAGGGCTTTGCCAAGCGGGTGCTGACCCCTAAAGAAATGGAGCGTTTTACCAGTCTCAAAGGGCGCAGACAGATCGAATACTTGGCAGGTCGCTGGTCCGCTAAGGAGGCCTTTTCCAAGGCTATGGGAACTGGTATTGGCAAACTGACCTTTCAGGATTTGGAAGTCTTGAACAATGAACGAGGCGCGCCTTATTTTAGTCAGGCACCATTTTTAGGAAAAATTTGGCTGTCAATCAGCCATACAGATCAGTTTGTGACAGCCAGTGTCATTTTGGAGGAAAATCATGAAAGCTAGTCCACATAGACCGACCAAGGCTCTGATTCATCTGGGAGCTATTCGACAAAATATTCAGCAAATGGGGGCTCATATTCCTGAAGGAACGCTCAAGTGGGCAGTGGTCAAGGCCAATGCCTATGGACATGGGGCGGTAGCTGTTGCCAAGGTGATTCAAGATGATGTAGACGGCTTTTGCGTTTCTAATATTGATGAAGCCATCGAACTTCGTCAGGCTGGACTCAGCAAGCGAATTCTCATTTTAGGAGTTTCTGAAATCGAAGCTGTTTCTCTTGCTAAAGAATACGATATCACCTTGACAGTGGCAGGATTGGAGTGGATTCAAGCGCTGTTAGACAAGGAAGCAGATTTAACTGGCTTGACTGTCCACCTCAAGATTGACTCAGGAATGGGACGGATTGGTTTTAGAGAGGCCAGTGAAGCTGATCTGGCTCAAGACTTGCTCAAGCAACACGGTGCTCGCGTTGAAGGAATTTTTACCCACTTTGCGACTGCAGATGAGGAATCAGATACCTACTTTAATCAGCAGTTAGAATGCTTTAAAGCTATTTTGGCAAGTATGAAGGAAGTTCCAGAGCTGGTTCATGCCAGCAACTCGGCAACGACCCTCTGGCATGCAGAGACTATTTTCAATGCGGTTCGTATGGGAGATTCCATGTATGGTCTCAATCCAAGTGGAGAGGTTTTGGACTTGCCTTATGCCTTGACTCCAGCCTTGACCTTGGAATCTGCTCTAGTTCATGTCAAGACAGTTCCAGCTGGAGCTTGCATGGGCTATGGAGCGACCTATCAGGCGGATGGTGAGCAAGTCATAGCGACGGTGCCAATCGGCTATGCGGATGGTTGGACACGTGATATGCAGAATTTCTCTGTCTTGGTAGATGGTCAAGCTTGCCCAATCGTCGGACGAGTATCTATGGACCAAATTACCATTCGTCTGCCTAAGGTTTACCCGCTAGGAACAAAAGTAACCCTGATCGGCACAAACGGTGACAAGGAAATCACAGCTACTCAGGTAGCGACCTACCGTGGGACTATTAACTATGAGGTGGTTTGCCTCCTCAGTGATCGTATTCCGAGAGAGTATTATTAAAACTAAGAAAGGAGGGGGAGCATGAATCTACAACAACCCTTGCATGTCTTGCCTGGTGTGGGGCCAAAGTCAGCAGAGAAATACGCCAAACTAGGAATTGAAAATTTGCAAGACCTCTTGCTCTACTTTCCTTTCCGTTATGAAGATTTCAAGACCAAGCAGGTCCTAGAGCTGGAAGATGACGAAAAGGCTGTCCTGTCTGGTCAAGTCGTGACTCCTGCCAGTGTCCAGTATTATGGTTTTAAGCGCAATCGTCTGCGCTTTAGCCTCAAGCAGGGAGAAGTCGTTTTTGCGGTGAATTTCTTTAACCAACCCTATCTAGCTGATAAGATAGAGTTAGGAGCAACCCTTGCTGTCTTTGGAAAATGGGACCGCGCCAAGGCTAGTCTGACTGGGATGAAGGTTCTAGCTCAGGTGGAAGATGACCTCCAGCCAGTCTATCGTCTGGCTCAGGGAATCAGTCAGTCAGGGCTGGTCAAGGTCATTAAGACAGCCTTTGATCAGGGGTTGGACCTCTTGATAGAGGAAAATCTTCCCCAGTCTTTGCTGGACAAATACAAACTCATGTCCCGTTGCCAGGCTGTTCGCGCTATGCATTTCCCTAAGGATTTGGCAGAATACAAGCAGGCCCTTCGTCGTATCAAGTTTGAGGAACTCTTTTACTTCCAAATGCAGTTGCAGACGCTCAAGTCTGAAAATAGAGTTCAGGGAAGTGGTCTGGTTCTGAACTGGTCTCAGGAAAAAGTAACGGCTGTTAAGGAATGTCTACCTTTCGCTCTGACCTCAGCTCAGGAAAAGAGTTTGCAGGAAATTTTGGCCGACATGAAGTCCGACCACCACATGAATCGTCTCCTGCAAGGAGATGTGGGGAGCGGAAAAACGGTGGTCGCTGGCTTGGCTATGTTTGCTGCAGTGACGGCTGGCTACCAAGCGGCCCTCATGGTACCGACCGAAATCCTTGCTGAGCAACACTATGAAAGTCTACAGAACCTTTTTCCAGACTTGAAACTCACTCTCTTGACAGGATCCTTGAAAGCTGCAGAAAAAAGAGAAGTCTTGGAGACCATAGCAAAGGGTGAGGCTGATTTGATCATCGGAACCCATGCTCTGATACAAGATGGGGTGGATTATGCTCGTCTTGGTTTGATTATCATCGATGAGCAGCACCGTTTTGGCGTAGGGCAAAGGCGTGTTCTACGGGAAAAAGGGGATAATCCTGACGTTCTCATGATGACGGCGACGCCGATACCAAGAACGCTAGCTATCACAGCCTTTGGTGATATGGATGTTTCCATTATCGACCAGATGCCAGCAGGGCGGAAGCCTATTGTGACGCGTTGGATTAAGCATGAGCAACTGCCTCAGGTGCTGACTTGGTTAGAAGGAGAAATTCAAAAAGGTTCTCAAGCCTACGTCATCTCTCCCTTGATTGAAGAATCAGAAGCTCTGGATCTGAAAAATGCCATTGCCTTATCTGAGGAGTTGACAGCTCATTTTGCCGGCAAGGCTGAAGTAGCTCTTCTACATGGCAAGATGAAGAGTGACGAAAAAGACCAGATCATGCAGGATTTCAAAGAGAGAAAAACGGATATTCTAGTATCTACAACTGTTATCGAGGTTGGGGTCAATGTTCCCAATGCGACCGTCATGATTATCATGGATGCCGATCGGTTCGGTCTCAGCCAGCTTCACCAGCTCAGAGGTCGTGTCGGTCGGGGAGACAAGCAGTCCTATGCTGTTCTTGTGGCTAATCCCAAGACTGAGTCAGGGAAAGACCGTATGCGCATCATGACAGAAACGACTAATGGTTTTGTCCTTGCGGAGGAAGATTTGAAAATGCGCGGCTCTGGTGAGATTTTTGGAACCAGACAGTCAGGCCTTCCAGAGTTTCAAGTGGCGGATATTATCGAAGATTTTCCGATTTTAGAAGAAGCGAGGAAGGTTGCCAGCTATATTAGTTCTATGGAAGGTTGGAAAGAGGATCCAGAATGGCGTATGATCGCTCTCCACCTAGAAAAAAGAGAACATCTGGATTAAGCCTTTTCTAAGAAATTTATAAGCTAGCTTTTAGGTTTGGGTCTTATACTAGAGTCATCAAAAAGAAACGAGGACTCTCCTATGACTATTAAAGTGACCTACCAAAAGAAATTCCAAACCATCAAACTAGAGAAAGGAGCTAGCACCTATTGATATACAGAGAGTGGAAACGCTCTCTTTATTTTTAAAACTACTTTCAGACGATAGGTTTGAGGAAAGAGAATCTAAATTCACTTTCTGTTTACCGTTCTTTCTTGCATTGCTTTCCTAGATATGCTAGAGTTATGATAGCGATTACAAAACAAAAGGAGCATGCTATGAAAAATCCAGCTTTATTAGAAGAAATCAAGACCTATCTAGGACGGGATGAGGTTCCAGAAGACTTTGATGCTTTCTGGGATGAGGAACTCAAAAAAGTTTCATCTCTTCCTGCCTACCAGCTGGAGGAAAGAGATTTCCATATTCCCCAAGTCAAGTGCTATGAGCTCACTTTTGAAGGAACGAATGCAGGTAAGGTCTATGCACGGGTCGTCCTTCCAAAAAGTGAGGAGAAAGTTCCCCTAATTTTCCATTTTCACGGCTATATGGGACGTGGTTGGGATTGGACTGACATGCTGGCCTATACTGTGGCTGGGTACGGTGTTGTTTCTATGGACGTTCGAGGCCAGTCGGGCTATTCGCAAGATGGCTTGCATTCTCCACTAGGAAATACGGTCAAGGGACATATCATCCGTGGTGCTGTTGAAGGTCGAGACCAGCTCTTTTATAAGGATGTCTATCTGGATATTTACCAGTTAGTCGAAATTGTAGCTAGTCTGCCAAAGGTAGATGAGGAAAGACTTTCTAGCTATGGTGCCTCACAAGGAGGTGCTTTAGCCCTAGTTGCAGCAGCGCTCAATCCTCGGATTCAGCGAACAGTTGCCATCTATCCATTCTTGTCTGACTTTAGACGAGTGCTTGAGATTGGCAATACCAGTGAAGCCTATGACGAACTCTTCCGTTATTTCAAGTTCCACGATCCCTTCCATGAAACAGAGGAGGAAATCATGGCGACACTTGCCTATATTGATGTGAAGAATCTTGCCCATCGTATCAAAGGAGAGGTCAAGATGATTACGGGCTTGGATGACGATGTTTGCTATCCTATTACTCAGTTCGCGATTTACAACCGTCTGACCTGTGACAAGTCCTATCGCATCATGCCTGAGTATGCTCACGAAGCCATGAATGTCTTTGTCAATGACCAAGTCTACAATTGGCTCTGCGGCAGTGAGATTCCTTTTTCCTATGTAAAATAATAACTTTGAGAGGGCACTAGCTCTCTTTTTTATATCGAAATCCCTGAAAGTACTTTTAGAAAATTTAAAATATTAAAATATTCTTAAAAGTAAAATCTATTCTATATCAATTTAGCTATAAAGTTCAAAGTTTATTGTATAATAAGGGAAAGACATTGTGCGAAAGGAGGAAACTTTCCGCTGTTTGGTCAGAGAGTAAGAGCAGTGGACGTTTGAAGAATGGGAGGTCTCATTCAGTCGGTTACTTTCTTTTTACTTGTTTAGCTGGAGGCACTAAAAATTTTAAGAAAAAAAGAAAGCGCTTTATTTATAGAGAATATGAAAGGTAAAATATGAAGTATAGGGATTTTGATCGAAAACGACGATATGGCATTAGAAAATTTGCAGTTGGAACAGCTTCTGTACTAATTGGTACAGTTGTATTTGGAGTTTCGCCAGTTTTAGCCCAAGAACAGGGAAATGTAGTAGCGCCAAGTACTGAAAATGTGGAAAAAGGCAAAGACCAATCATCAGAAGAGGTGCCCAAAGAAGCTGTAGTAGCAAATGCATCTGATGCTGATAAGAATATAGCTGGGACTGAACTTGATCAAGATAAGTTCAAGAAGCAGGTAGAAGAAAAGACAGGAAATGCAACGGAAACAACTTTAAAAGAAGAGGAAGAATCAGCAGATGAGAATGCTATTCCTCGTGATTATTATTCAAGGGATCTACAAAATGCCAATCCTGTCCTAGAAAAAGAAGATGTTGAAACCAATGCGGCAAATGGTCAATTAGTTGATCTTTCAAGCGAATTAGAAAAGCTAAAGAAACTTGAAAACGCAACAGTTCACATGGAGTTTAAGCCCGATGCCAAAGCTCCAGCATTCTATAATCTCTTTTCTGTGTCGAGTGCTACCAAAAAAGATGAGTACTTTACTATGGCGGTCTACAATCAAGTAGCCTTGGTTGAAGGACGCGGTGCTAAAGGGGAACAGTTCTATGATAAGTATACGGATGCCCCTTTGCAAGTACGTCCTGGCCAGTGGAACTCAGTGACCTTTACAGTTGAAAAACCGACAGCAGAGTTACCTCATGGTCGAGTGCGTCTCTATGTGAACGGAGTATTATCTCGAACAAGTCTAAAATCTGGTAACTTCATCAAAGATATGCCAGATGTAACGCATGCTCAAATCGGAGCAACCAAGCGTGCCAGCAATACAGTTTGGGGAAGCAATCTACAAGTTCGAAACCTAACCGTCTATGATCGTGCCTTAAGTCCAGAAGAAGTTCAGACTAGAAGTCAACTATTTGAAAGAGGTGATTTGGAGAAGAAACTTCCAGAAGGTGCGAAAATCTCAGAGAAAGAAGACGTCTTTGAAGGGGGAATGAACAACAAACCAAATAAAGATGGAATCAAGAGTTATCGTATTCCAGCTCTTCTCAAGACAGATAAAGGAACTTTGATCGCAGGTGCGGATGAACGCCGTCTCCATTCAAGTGACTGGGGAGATATCGGTATGGTCATCAGACGTAGTGAAGACAATGGTAAAACTTGGGGAGACCGAGTAACCATTACCAACTTACGTGACAATCCAAAGGCTTCTGACCCATCGATCGGTTCACCAGTGAATATCGATATGACCTTGACTCAAGACCCTGAAACCAAACGCATCTTTGCCATTTATGACATGTTCCCAGAAGGGAAGGGAATCTTTGGAATGTCTTCGCAAAAAGAAGAAGCCTACAAAGAAATCGATGGTAAAACCTATCAAATCCTCTACCGTGAAGGAGAAAAGGGAGCCTATACCATTAGAGAAAATGGTACGGTCTATACACCAGATGGCAAGGCGACGGACTACCGTGTTGTTGTAGATCCTGTTAAACCAGCCTACAGCGACAAGGGTGATCTATACAAGGGTGACCAACTACTAGGCAATATCTACTTCACCACAAATAAAACTTCTCCATTTAGAATTGCGAAGGATAGTTACCTATGGATGTCCTACAGTGATGACGACGGGAAGACATGGTCAGCGCCTCAAGATATCACTCCGATGGTCAAAGCCGATTGGATGAAATTCTTGGGTGTAGGTCCTGGAGTGGGGATTACCCTTCGTACTGGACCACATAAAGGTCGGATTGTCGTTCCTGTCTATACGACTAATCGTACCAACCACCTCAATGGTTCCCAATCATCTCGAATCATCTACTCTGACGACCATGGTAAAACATGGCATATGGGTGGTGGTGTCAATGATAATCGTAAACTTTATGATGGTACCGTGGTTGATTCAAGCACCATGAACAATTATTATGCTCAAAATACCGAGGCTTCAGTTGTTCAGTTAAACAATGGGGATCTCAAACTCTTTATGCGTGGATTGACAGGAGATCTACAGGTTGCAACCAGTCATGACGGTGGTCTAACTTGGGACAATCACGTTGATCGCTACGATGTACCAGATGTTTATGTTCAAATGGCTGCGACTCATACGGTTCAAAATGGTAAAGAGTATATTCTCTTGGCAAATGCGAATGGTCCAGGTCGTAAAAATGGCTATATTCGAGTGGCTCGTGTAGAAGAAGATGGACAGTTGACTTGGTTACACCACCATTTGATTCAAGAAGGCGAGTATGCTTATAACTCACTTCAACAAATTGGGCCAGATGAATTTGGACTTTTATATGAACACCATGCGCCTGGAGGTGTTCCATATACACTATCCTTCAAGAAATTCAACTGGGATTTCTTGACCAAGGATTGGATTTCTCCTAAAGAAGCAAAAGTGAAATACGCGATTGAAAAATGGCCAGGTATTCTTGCGATGGAATTTGATTCGGAAGTATTGGTCAACAAGGCTCCAACCCTTCAATTGGCAAATGGTAAAACAGCACGCTTCATGACCCAGTATGATACGAAAACCCTCCTATTTACAGTGGATTCAGAGGATATGGGTCAAAAAGTTACAGGTCTGGCAGAAGGTGCAATTGAAAGTATGCATAATTTATCAGTCTCTGTGGCAGGAGCTAAGCTTTCGAATGGAATGAACGGAAGTGAAGCTGCTGTTCATGAAGTGCCGGAGTACACAGGCCCATTAGGGACATCCGGTGAAGAGCCAGCCCCGACAGTAGAGAAGCCAGAATATACAGGCCCACTAGGGACAGCTGGCGAAGAGGCAGCTCCGACAGTAGATAAGCCGGAGTACACAGGCTCATTAGGGCCATCCGGCGAAGAGCCAGCACCGACAGTAGATAAGCCAGAGTACACAGGCCCATTAGGGACAGCGGGTGAAGAGCCAGCACCGACAGTCGAGAAGCCTGAATACACAGGCCCACTAGGGACAGCGGGTGAAGAGCCAGCACCGACAGTAGAGAAGCCGGAGTACACAGGCCCATTAGGGACATCCGGCGAAGAGCCAGCTCCAACAGTCGAGAAGCCAGAATATACAGGTCCATTAGGGACAGCTGGCGAAGAGCCAGCCCCAACAGTCGAGAAGCCAGAATATACAGACCCACTAGGGACAGCGGGTGGAGAGCTAGCTCCAACAGTCGAGAAGTCAGAATTTACAGGTGGAGTTAATGCTGTTGAGGCCGCAGTCCATAAACTTCCAGAATATACAGGTTCATTAGGCACAGCGGGCGAAGAGGCAGCTCCAACAGTCGAGAAGCCAGAATTTACAGGCGGTGTGAATGCTGTTGAAGCAGCAGTCCATGAACTTCCAGAGTACACAGGCCCACTAGGTACAGCGGGCGAAGAGGCAGCTCCAACAGTCGAGAAGCCAGAATTTACAGGCGGAGTTAATGCTGTTGAGGCCGCAGTTCATGAAGTACCAGAGTATACAGACTCATTAGGTACAGCGGGTGAAGAGGTAACTTCAACAGTTGAGAAGCCAGAGTTTACAGGCGGTGTGAATGCTGTTGAAGCAGCAGTCCATGAAGCCCCTGAGTACAAAGGTGGCGTGAATGCAGCCGATGCAACTGTACATGAACTCGCAGAATATAAGGGAGCTAATTCGCTTGTGCCTCTTGCTACAGAAGATTATACTTACAAAGCTCCTCTTGCTCAGCAGACACTTCCTAATACAGGGAACAAGGAGAGTGGAATCCTTGCCTCACTAGGACTCACAGCTTTCTTCCTTGGCTTGTTTGCAATGGGGAAAAAGAAAGAAGAATAAGAGAATAATTTTAATCATTTGGCTTTGTAAAAATAGAAGGAGATAGTAGGTTTTTCAGCCTGCTATCTTTTTCTTTCGGCTCAAGGTGTGCTAATAAGAAATTCTAAGATGTCTGAAACTACTTTCAGGATAGTCTGTTCTATAAAATAGTTTTGAAACTGAAATCTATTCTACCATAAACTATTGAAAGCGCTTAACAAATAATATATAATAAGCCCATAGAAGAAAGAAAGGGAGGAAAGAGGATGCCACAGATTAGCAAAGAAGCCTTGATTGAACAAATCAAAGATGGAATCATTGTCTCTTGCCAGGCACTTCCTCACGAACCGCTTTATACAGAAGCGGGAGGGGTTATCCCCTTGCTAGTCAAAGCGGCTGAGCAAGGTGGAGCAGTCGGTATCCGAGCAAACAGTGTTCGCGATATCAAGGAGATTAAGGAGGTTACGAAACTCCCGATTATCGGGATTATCAAACGTGACTATCCGCCACAGGAGCCATTCATTACAGCTACTATGAAAGAAGTTGATGAGTTGGCTGAACTAGATATTGAGGTCATTGCTCTGGATTGTACCAAACGTGAACGTTACGACGGTTTGGAAATTCAGGACTTCATCCGAAAAGTCAAAGAAAAGTATCCACATCAACTCTTAATGGCTGATACTAGTACTTTTGAAGAAGGAATAGCAGCGGTCGAAGCAGGGATTGATTTTGTTGGAACAACCCTATCAGGTTATACTTCTTATAGTCCGAAAGTAGATGGTCCAGACTTTGAACTAATCAAAAAACTCTGCGATGCCGGTGTGGATGTCATAGCTGAAGGAAAAATTCATACACCAGAACAAGCCAAACAAATCCTTGAATATGGGGTACGAGGCATTGTTGTCGGTGGAGCTATTACTAGACCAAAAGAGATCACGGAACGCTTTGTTGCTGGTCTTAAATAACATAATCTCAAAACAGAGGAGAGTGGTCGATGCGTCGGATAAAATGAAAACGTATACAAATAGAAGCTTACTCACTATCCAATATGGACACGCTTATCAATTAGGAGAATACAAATGAAATTTAGAAAACTAGCTTGTACAGTACTTGCAGGTGCTGCGATTCTTGGCCTTGCTGCTTGTGGGAATTCTGGTGGAAGTAAAGATGCTGGAAAATCAGGAAGCGATAGCGGAAAAACAGAAATCACTTGGTGGGCATTCCCAGTCTTCACACAAGAAAAAACTGGTGACGGTGTTGGAACTTATGAAAAATCAATCATCGAAGCTTTTGAAAAAGCAAATCCAGATGTAAAAGTGAAATTGGAAACCATTGACTTCAAGTCAGGTCCTGAAAAGATCACAACAGCTATAGAAGCAGGAACAGCGCCAGACGTACTCTTTGACGCACCAGGACGTATCATCCAATATGGTAAAAATGGTAAATTGGCTGAGTTGAATGACCTCTTCACAGACGAATTCGTCAAAGATGTTAACAACGAAAACATCGTACAAGCAAGTAAGGCTGGCGACAAAGCTTACATGTATCCAATCAGTTCAGCACCATTCTACATGGCAATGAACAAGAAAATGTTGGAAGATGCTGGAGTTGCAAACCTCGTTAAAGAAGGTTGGACAACTGATGACTTTGAAAAAGTTTTGAAAGCGCTTAAAGATAAAGGCTACACTCCAGGTTCATTGTTCAGTTCTGGTCAAGGGGGAGACCAAGGAACACGTGCCTTCATTGCAAACCTTTATGGCGGTTCTGTAACAGACAAAGACGTAACGAAATATACAACTGACGATCCTAAATTCGTCAAAGGTCTTGAAAAAGCTGCTAGCTGGATCAAGGATGGTCTATTGAACAACGGTTCACAATTTGACGGTGGAGCAGACATCCAAAACTTTGCTAACGGTCAAACTTCATACACAATCCTTTGGGCTCCAGCTCAAAACGGTATCCAAGCGAAACTCTTGGAAGCAAGTAAGGTAGAAGTGGTAGAAGTACCATTCCCATCAGACTCTGGTAAACCATCTCTTGAATATCTTGTAAACGGATTTGCAGTATTTAACAACAAAGACGATAAGAAAATCGCAGCTGCTAAGAAATTCGTTCAATTCATCGCAGATGACAAAGAATGGGGTCCTAAAGACGTAGTTCGTACAGGTGCCTTCCCAGTTCGTACTTCATTTGGCAAACTTTATGATGACAAACGTATGGAAACAATCAGCAGCTGGACTAAATACTACTCACCATACTACAACACAATCAACGGATTTGCTGAAATGAGAACACTTTGGTTCCCAATGTTACAATCTGTATCAAATGGTGACGAAAAACCAGCGGATGCTTTGAAAGCCTTCACTGAAAAAGCTAACGAAACAATCAAAAAAGCTACAAAACAATAAGCACTAAGTCAGATTGATTCCCCCTTTTCCCTGTGCACTAAGGTGTAAGAAAAGGGGGACTTTTGTTTGAAATGTAAGGAACTGTCACGAAATTAAAATGAAGTTCTTACATAAGCGAATCTTAAAAAATTTCATTTTGATTTTAAAACAGTTCAAGAAAATCAAAAAATATTCTATTCGAAAGAGAGGTGCCGACTGTGAAAGTCAATAAAATTCGCATGCGGGAAACAGTGATTTCCTATGCTTTCTTAGCACCAGTATTATTCTTCTTTGTGATCTTTGTCTTGGCTCCTATGATTATGGGATTCATTACAAGCTTCTTTAACTACTCCATGACCAGCTTTGAGTTTGTGGGCTTAGACAACTACGTTCGCATGTTTAAAGATCCTGTCTTTACCAAGTCTTTGATCAATACCGTTATTCTGGTTATTGGATCAGTTCCGATTGTGGTTCTCTTCTCGCTCTTTGTAGCATCTCAAACCTATCATCAAAATGCGATTGCTCGATCTTTCTATCGTTTCGTCTTCTTCCTTCCTGTAGTTACAGGTAGCGTTGCCGTAACGGTTGTATGGAAATGGATTTACGATCCCCTATCAGGGATTCTGAACTTTGTCCTCAAGTCAAGTCATATCATTAGCCAAAACATTTCTTGGCTGGGTGACAAAAACTGGGCTTTGCTAGCGATTATGATTATCCTTTTGACAACATCTGTTGGTCAACCGATTATCCTTTATATCGCTGCTATGGGGAATATTGATAACTCACTAGTTGAAGCAGCGCGGGTTGATGGTGCGACTGAGTTCCAAGTGTTCTGGAAGATCAAATGGCCTAGCCTTCTTCCAACAACTCTTTACATCGCGATCATTACGACTATCAACTCTTTCCAATGTTTCGCCTTGATTCAATTGTTGACATCTGGTGGTCCAAACTACTCAACAAGTACACTCATGTACTACCTTTACGAAAAAGCCTTCCAATTGACAGAATACGGCTATGCAAACACTATCGGTGTATTCTTGGCAATTATGATTGCGATCGTAAGTTTCGTTCAATTTAAAGTACTTGGAAACGACGTAGAATACTAAAGAAAGGAGACAGCTATGCAATCTACACAAAAGAAACCCTTAACAGCTTTCACTGTTATTTCAACGATTATCTTGCTCTTGTTGACCGTGCTGTTCATCTTTCCATTCTACTGGATTTTGACAGGGGCCTTCAAATCACAACCGGATACCATTATGATTCCACCACAATGGTTCCCTAAAGCTCCAACAATGGAGAACTTCCAACAACTCATGGTGCAAAACCCTGCTATGCAGTGGATGTGGAACTCTGTATTTATCTCGCTAGTAACTATGTTCTTAGTTTGTGCAACCTCTTCTCTAGCAGGTTATGTATTGGCTAAAAAACGTTTCTATGGTCAACGCATCCTCTTTGCAGTCTTTATCGCTGCCATGGCTCTTCCAAAACAAGTTGTCCTTGTACCATTGGTACGTATCGTCAACTTCATGGGAATCCATGATACCCTTTGGGCAGTTATCCTGCCTTTGATTGGATGGCCATTTGGGGTCTTCCTCATGAAACAATTCAGCGAAAACATCCCTACAGAATTGCTTGAATCAGCGAAAATCGACGGATGTGGTGAGATTCGTACCTTCTGGAGCGTAGCCTTTCCTATTGTGAAACCAGGATTTGCAGCCCTTGCAATCTTTACCTTCATCAATACTTGGAACGACTACTTCATGCAGTTGGTTATGTTGACTTCACGTCAAAACTTGACTATCTCACTCGGGGTTGCGACCATGCAGGCCGAAATGGCAACTAACTATGGTTTGATCATGGCGGGTGCAGCTCTTGCAGCAGTGCCAATCGTAACCGTCTTCCTAGTCTTCCAAAAATCCTTCACTCAAGGGATTACTATGGGAGCTGTTAAGGGATAAGAAAAGTAAACTAGTATATCAAGGCTGCGGAAGTAGTCTTGACATGCTATGGAAATATAGAGTTATAAGTGTCTACAAAATGTTAGGTATTTGTCTGCCATAGAGATTTTGTCAGACACTTATAAACTTAATCTATGATTCAAGTTAACTATCAGAAACGAAGGAAACAGTATGATTTTTGACGATTTAAAAAATATCACCTTTTACAAAGGGATTCATCCCAATCTAGACAAGGCTATCGACTATCTCTATCAGCACCGTAAGGATTCTTTCGAACTCGGTAAGTATGAGATTGACGGGGACAAGGTCTTTCTAGTTGTTCAGGAAAATGTCCTCAATCAAGCTGAAAATGATCAATTTGAGCATCATAAGAACTATGCAGATTTGCATTTGCTGGTAGAAGGACATGAATATTCGAGCTACGGTTCACGTATCAAAGACGAGGCAGTAGCATTCGACGAAGCGAGTGACATTGGCTTTGTGCATTGTCATGAAAAATACCCACTCTTGTTGGGTTATCACAATTTTGCGATTTTCTTTCCAGGAGAACCACACCAGCCAAATGGCTATGCAGGTATGGAACAGAAGGTTCGCAAATATCTCTTTAAAATTTTGATTGATTAAAAAATCAGGAGGAGCAAACATGTCACAAAAAGGAGTAAGCCTTATCAAGGCAGCATTTGATATAGACAACTTTCTCATGCGTTTTAGTGAGAAGGTCTTGGATATCGTGACAGCCAATCTTCTTTTTGTCGTCTCTTGTTTGCCCATTGTGACGATTGGAGTGGCTAAAATTAGCCTCTACGAGACTATGTTTGAGATTAAGAAGAGCAGACGTGTGCCTGTCTTTAGAATCTATCTAAGAGCTTTCAAGCAAAATCTGAAGCTAGGTCTTCAGTTAGGTCTGCTTGAGTTGGGCATTGTTTCATTAAGCTTTCTAGATCTCTATCTCTTCTGGGGTCAGACAGCTATGCCTTTCCAAATGGTTAAAGCTATCTGTCTAGGCGTTCTTATCTTCCTCACTATCGTGATGTTGGCTAGCTATCCCATCGCTGCACGCTATGATTTAACTTGGAAAGAAGTGCTGCAAAAAGGACTTATCTTGGCAAGTTTTAACTTTCCTTGGTTCTTCCTCATGTTAGCTATTCTCTTTCTTATTGTGATGGTTCTTTATCTATCCGCCTTCACTCTTCTTTTGGGTGGGTCAGCTTTTATCTTCTTTGGTTTTGGTTTGCTAGTCTTTCTCCAAGCAGGTTTGATGGAGAAAATCTTCGCCAAATACCAGTAGGATGGTTTGTTTCTGAAACTACTTTCAATCGTTACAGTTTCTAAAATACAAGTAGAAACTAAAATCTAAGTGTATACAAGATATTGAAAGCGATTTTCACAAGGTGTATACTAAACTTGTAAAAAATAGAACTGCTCTCAGCAGAAAAAAAGAAATCTTAGGAGAAAATCTATGTCAGATTTGAAAAAATATGAAGGTGTCATTCCAGCCTTCTACGCATGTTATGATGATCAAGGAGAAGTCAGTCCAGAGCGTACGCGTGCCTTGGTTCAATACTTCATTGATAAGGGAGTTCAAGGTCTCTATGTCAATGGTTCTTCTGGTGAATGTATCTACCAAAGTGTGGCAGACCGTAAATTGATTTTGGAAGAAGTCATGGAAGTTGCCAAAGGAAAATTGACCATTATCGCTCACGTAGCTTGTAACAATACCAAAGACAGTATGGAACTTGCTCGCCACGCAGAAAGTTTGGGTGTAGATGCCATTGCAACGATTCCGCCGATTTACTTCCGCTTGCCTGAGTACTCAGTTGCCAAATATTGGAATGACATTAGTTCTGCAGCACCAAACACAGACTATGTTATCTACAACATTCCTCAATTAGCAGGTGTTGCTTTGACTCCAAGTCTCTACACTGAAATGTTGAAGAATCCACGTGTTATCGGTGTTAAGAACTCTTCTATGCCAGTTCAAGATATCCAAACCTTTGTGAGCCTTGGGGGAGAAGACCATATCGTCTTTAACGGTCCAGATGAGCAGTTCCTAGGCGGACGCCTCATGGGTGCTAAAGCTGGTATCGGTGGTACATATGGTGCTATGCCAGAACTCTTCTTGAAACTCAATCAGTTGATTGCTGAGAAAGACTTGGAAACAGCGCGTGAATTGCAATACGCTATCAATGCAATCATTGGCAAACTCACTGCTGCACATGGAAATATGTACGGTGTGATCAAAGAAGTCTTGAAAATCAATGAAGGTTTGAACATTGGTTCAGTTCGTTCACCATTGACGCCAGTAACCGAAGAAGATCGCCCAGTTGTAGAAGTAGCTGCTCAATTGATTCGTGAAACCAAGGAGCGCTTCCTCTAATCCATAAGGAGGTATTTATGACACACTACGTTGCAATTGATATTGGTGGAACCAACATCAAATATGGTTTGATTAACCAAGAAGGCCAACTTGTTGAATCGCATGAAATGCCAACTGAGGCGCAAAAGGGTGGACCCCATATCTTACAAAAGACAAAAGATATCGTTTCTAGCTATTTAGAAAAAGGCCCATTAGCAGGTGTTGCCATTTCTTCAGCGGGAATGGTGGATCCTGATAAGGGTGAGATTTTCTATGCCGGCCCGCAAATTCCTAACTACGCAGGAACCCAGTTCAAAAAGGAAATCGAGACTAGCTTTAATATTCCTTGTGAAATTGAAAATGATGTCAACTGTGCAGGTCTTGCTGAGGCGGTTTCTGGCTCAGGTAAGGGAGCGAGTGTCACTCTTTGCTTGACCATTGGAACAGGTATCGGTGGTTGCTTGATTATAGATGGGAAAGTCTTCCATGGATTTAGCAACTCAGCTTGCGAAGTCGGTTATATGCATATGCAGGATGGAGCTTTCCAAGATTTGGCTTCTACGACAGCCTTGGTAGAATATGTGGCAGCAGCTCATGGTGACTCAGTCGACCAGTGGAATGGCCGGCGCATTTTTAAGGAAGCTACCGAAGGAAACAAGATCTGTATGGCTGGCATTGACCGCATGGTAGATTACCTTGGGAAAGGTCTGGCAAATATTTGCTACGTTGCCAATCCAGAAGTGGTCATTCTCGGTGGTGGTATCATGGGGCAAGAGGCTATCCTCAAACCGAAGATCCGTACAGCCTTGAAGGCGGCCTTGGTACCAAGTCTAGCTGAAAAAACACGATTAGAATTTGCCCATCACCAAAATACAGCAGGGATGTTGGGAGCCTATTATCATTTCAAAACAAAACAATCCTAGTTTGGAACTATAGAATTAAGAAGAACTTTTAATCACTACTTGAGTGAAAAATGTTTTGCTTAATTCTTTTTTTATTGAAAAATTTGAGCGAAAGGAGGTAATCGTGAGAAACTAGGAGAAAATAACCGCCTTGCATGAGAAGTTAAGCCGAGATGATGAACTACAAAGCGAGAGCAATTCTATCATCAATTTAATTGATATTTAGCTTGAGTAAATGAGAAAATGTGGAAAAATGATATAATGAGATGGACGAGAAATTGACAAATTAGAATTTGTAAAGGTGAGAAAAATGCAATGGCAACCTATTCACCTTAAATCAAAATACTATAAAATTACGAGGAGATGGTAAGATGAATAATTATATAAAATTAAATGAAGATAGGTGGAATAATGTAAAAAATGACTATACTGAGCCATTGACACATGAAGAATTAGAAGAAGTTAGAAAGTATCCAATTTCTGTTGCCTTAACTGTTGGGAAACAAGTTCCGACAGAATGGTTTGAAAAAGCCAAGGGAAAAAAGATATTAGGGTTAGCTTGTGGTGGTGGACAACAGGGTCCAGTTTTTGCTCTAAAAGGTTATGATGTCACCATCATGGATTTTTCCACATCACAATTACAAAGAGATGAGATGGTTGCTAAAAGAGAAGGCTTAAAAATCAATACAGTTCAAGGCGATATGACCAAACCATTTCCGTTTGAAGATGAAACTTTTGATATTGTTTTTAATCCGGTTTCAAATGTATACATAGAAGATTTAGAAAACATGTATAAAGAAGCCTCTCGAGTATTGAAAAAGGGCGGTTTGTTAATGGTCGGATTTATGAACCCTTGGATATACATGTATGATGCTGATACTGTATGGGACAAACCCAATGAGGAATTACTTTTAAAGTTTTCAATACCTTTTAATTCAAAAGAGCTTGAAGAGGAAGGCAAAATCACCATCAATCCAGAATATGGATATGAATTTAGCCATACCTTAGAAACTCAGATCAGAGGACAACTTAAAAATGGTCTCGCTATGATTGATTTTTATGAATCGTGTGACAAAAGACATCGATTATCACGTTATGGAAATGACTACATCGCTACACTCTGCATTAAACTATGATATTTTAGAACGTACTTCTGAAGAATAGCTCATTTTATTTTACGATTAGAATTTCCCATACCCAAAATACCGCAGGGATGTTGGGTGCCTATTATCATTTTATACTCAATGAAAACCAAAGAGCAAAGTAGGGAGCGAGCCATAGGTTGCTCAAAGCACAGCTTTGAGGTTGTAGATAAGACTGACGAAGTCAGTTACCTATACGTACGGCAAGGTGAAGCTGACGTGGTTTGAAGAGATTTTTGAAGAGTATTAAAACAAAACAATCCTAGTTTGGTTGAACCAAACTAGGATTTTCTAACGCGTTTTTGTCTACGATAGCCGTTGAGTTTTTTATTTTCCCAATAACTATTAAAGATTTTTTCCTTGCTCTCGCGATTGATTTCCAAAAAGTAGGCATAAATCAAATCTATTAAAATGAGCATAGGGAGTTGAGCGGAAATACGCTGGATGTAAGAAGATTGACTATGGCTTGCCACAAGAACTGTTTCGGTGTAGGCCTGACTATTTTTGTTTGGTGCGCTGGTAAAGAGGATGGTCTTGGCGCCCATTTCCATGGCATCCAACAAACTATCGAGGACGGATTGGGTAGTGCCTGATAGGGAAAAACCAAGTACCAAACAGTTTTCATCCATGATGCTAGTCGTCCATGCAAAGCCATCCTGATCGGTCAAAGCTTCACAGACAACACCTAGTCGCATAAAACGCAGTTTCATCTCACGGGCAATCAGACCAGAACTTCCCGTCCCAAAAAAGTAAACTCGTTCTGCATCGTCGATTAATTGGGCAACTCGTTCCAGTTGTTCTTCGTCAATTAAATCCTGTGTTTGTTCACGCATGATACTGTAACTTCGCAAAACACGTTTGGTCAAAGGACTATGTTTGTAGGAATGAGTTTCCGGTTTACTAGCCTGGTGCTGGTATTGAAAGACGAATTCTCGATAGCCAGTAAAGCCACATTTTTTTGCAAAACGGGTAAGGGCAGCTTGGGAAACATGCAGTTTTTGAGTAACCTGTTGCGATGATAGATCATCCACAATCGTATCTACCTGCAAGAAATAACGAGCTATTTCCTGCTCTAACTCTGTTAATTCTTCAAAATGAAGATCAATAATAGTTGCGATATCCTGCTTTTTCATGGAGCTCCTTTTCATGAGTCAAACTCTTAAAAGTTGACGATTGCCTGCTTATTAACATCATTATATCATAGAAGACAGGATAACTAAATAAAAAGGCATTTTCAGTTAAAAGTTAAAAAATGCTTCGACTTTTCCAAGAGTTTCTCCGTAAAATATGATACAATGAAAAGTACTGAGCTTCACCCGTTTGCTCTATTATTTTAGCTAAAAATGAAGGTGAAAATCGGAAATTTTTCTAGAAAAGAGTCTTAGTTGTATGAGAAAATTCAATAGCCATTCGATTCCGATTCGGCTTAATTTACTATTTGCGATTGTTATCCTGCTGTTTATGGCCATTATTGGTCGATTGTTATATATGCAGGTACTGAATAAAGATTTCTATGAAACAAAATTGGCATCAGCCAGCCAGACTAGGGTGACAACCAGTTCGGCTCGAGGGCAAATCTATGATGCAGCAGGAAAACCCTTGGTAGAAAATACTGTTAAGCAGGTTGTTTCTTTCACGCGAAACAATAAGATGACGGCAGCTGAATTGAAGGAAACAGCCAAGAAACTTCTCACATATGTAAATGTAACCTCCCCTGATCTGACAGATCGTCAGATTGCAGACTATTATTTGGCTGATCAGGACATTTACAAAAAAACAGTCGAGGCTCTTCCAAGTGACAAACGCCTAGATTCAGATGGGAATCGCTTATCAGAAGCGACTCTCTACAATAATGCAGTTGAAAGTATCGATGTGAGTCAGCTTAACTATACGGATGACCAGAAAAAGGAAATCTATCTCTTTAGCCAGCTCAATGCTGTTGAAAATTTTGCGACAGGAATCATTTCTACGGATGCCTTGGATGATACTCAGGTCGCTCTCGTCGCATCAGCATCCAAGGAATTACCAGGGATCAGCATTTCAACTTCATGGGACCGAAAAGTACTAGACACTTCTCTATCGTCTATCGTCGGTAGTGTTTCAAGTGAAAAGTCAGGTCTTCCAGCTGAGGAAGTTGACGCTTATCTCAAGAAAGGCTACTCTCTCAATGACCGAGTGGGAACTTCTTATCTTGAAAAGCAATATGAAGATGTCCTCCAAGGCAAACGCTCCGTCAAAGAAGTGCATCTCGACAAACATGGAAATATGGAAAGTGTGGAAAATGTCGAGGAAGGAAGCAAAGGAAACAATATCAAACTAACGATTGACCTAGTTTTCCAAAATGGAGTGGATGACCTGCTTAAGAGCTACTTCAACTCCGAGTTGAGTAATGGTGGCGCCAAATATTCGGAAGGAGTCTACGCAGTCGCTCTCAATCCTAAAACAGGTGCAGTTCTAGCCATGTCTGGTATCAAGCATGATGTTGAATCAGGTAAACTGAGCTCAGACTCTCTAGGCACAGTCACTAACGTCTTTGTGCCAGGTTCTGTTGTCAAGGCGGCAACCATCAGCTCTGGCTGGGAAAATGGAGTTTTGTCAGGCAATCAAACCTTGACAGACCAGCCGATTGTTTTCCAAGGTTCAGCTCCTATCAATTCATGGTATACCTTGTCCTACGGTTCTTTTCCTATCACAGCGGTTGAAGCCTTGGAATACTCATCCAATACCTACATGGTGCAAACAGCTCTGGGAATAATGGGACAGACCTATAAACCCAATATGATGGTAGCAACGAGTCGATTAGATACAGCTATGGGCAAATTGCGGTCAACCTTTGGGGAATATGGACTCGGAGCTTCAACAGGGATTGACCTCCCAGATGAATCCACAGGATTTATACCAAAAGAATTTGATTTAGCCAACTATCTAAATAATGCTTTTGGTCAGTTTGATAACTATACTCCGATGCAGTTAGCCCAGTATGTCGCAACCATTGCAAACAATGGCGTACGTTTGGCTCCTCACATCGTTGAAGGGGTTTATGGAAACAATGACCAAGGTGGCTTAGGTAGTCTGGTTCAAGAAACATCCACCAAGGAACTGAACAAGGTCAATATCTCAGAATCAGATATGGCTATCTTGCAGCAAGGTTTCTATCAAGTTTCGCATGGAACGAGTGCACTGACAACTGGTCGTGCCTTTTCAAATGGTGCAGCCGTATCCATCAGCGGGAAAACGGGTACTGCCGAAAGTTACGTTAATGGTGGTCAAAAAGCCAATAATACCAACGCGGTCGCCTATGCACCGACCGAAAATCCCCAAATCGCGGTCGCAGTCGTCTTTCCTCATAACACCAACCTAACAAATGGTGTCGGACCTTCAATTGCGCGTGATATTATCAACCTCTATAACCAACACCATCCAATGAATTAGAAAGGAACTTATGCTGTATCCAACACCTATTGCCAAGCTGATTGATAGCTATTCAAAGTTACCAGGTATCGGGATTAAAACGGCTACCCGCCTAGCCTTCTATACCATTGGAATGTCTGATGACGATGTCAATGAATTTGCCAAAAACCTACTGTCTGCTAAGCGGGAATTGACCTATTGTTCCATCTGTGGTCGCTTGACCGACGATGATCCCTGCTCTATCTGTACAGATCCAACTCGAGACCAGACAACCATCTTGGTGCTAGAGGATAGTCGCGATGTGGCAGCTATGGAAAATATCCAAGAATACCACGGGCTCTATCATGTTTTGCACGGCCTCATTTCTCCTATGAATGGTATCAGCCCAGACGATATCAATCTCAAGAGCCTTATGACTCGTCTCATGGATAGTGAGGTTTCAGAGGTGATCGTGGCAACCAATGCGACGGCTGATGGGGAAGCAACATCTATGTATCTCTCTCGTTTGCTCAAACCAGCTGGTATAAAGGTCACTCGTCTAGCACGAGGTCTAGCCGTGGGAGCAGATATCGAGTACGCGGATGAAGTCACACTCTTACGAGCTATTGAAAATCGGACAGAGTTGTAGGAGTAAACAAATTTACGAACTCAATTCATTTATACAAGAACGGGGAGACCGAGTTTGTCGTTATCGGTCTCTTTTTATATTTCTTTACTACCAGTACCATGTTCAAGTTTCAAAAAAGAAGCAAATATGATATACTAAAGAACGAGTATTCTATTAGAATTAGGACAAGCAATATGAAACAAACGATTATTCTTTTATACGGTGGACGTAGTGCAGAGCGTGAGGTCTCTGTACTATCAGCTGAGAGTGTCATGCGTGCGGTCAACTACGACCGTTTCACAGTCAAGACTTTCTTTATCAGTCAGTCAGGTGACTTTATCAAAACGCAAGAATTTAGCCAGACTCCGGGGCAAGAAGATCGTCTCATGACCAATGCGACCATTGACTGGGACAAGAAAATCGCGCCAAGTGCCATCTACGAAGAAGGTGCTGTGGTCTTTCCAGTTCTTCACGGTCCAATGGGAGAAGATGGTTCAGTTCAAGGATTCTTGGAAGTCTTGAAAATGCCTTACGTTGGTTGCAACATCTTGTCATCCAGCCTTGCTATGGACAAAATCACGACCAAGCGTGTCTTGGAGTCTGCTGGGATTGCTCAAGTTCCTTATGTAGCCATCGTCGAAGGGGATGATATGACTGCTAAAATCGCTGAAGTTGAAGAAAAATTGACTTATCCAGTCTTCACAAAGCCGTCAAACATGGGTTCCAGTGTCGGTATTTCTAAGTCTGAAAATCAAGAGGAACTCCGTCAAGCATTGAAACTTGCCTTCCAATATGACAGCCGTGTCTTGGTTGAGCAAGGAGTAAATGCCCGTGAAATCGAGATTGGTCTCTTGGGTAACTACGATGTCAAGAGCACTTTGCCAGGTGAAGTGGTCAAGGATGTTGCCTTTTATGACTATGATGCCAAATATATCGATAACAAGATTACCATGGACATCCCAGCCAAGATTAGTGATGATGTGGTAGCTGTCATGCGTCAAAATGCAGAAACTGCCTTCCGTGCGATTGGTGGACTAGGTCTATCTCGTTGTGATTTCTTCTATACAGATAAGGGCGAGATTTTCCTAAACGAGCTTAATACCATGCCAGGTTTTACCCAGTGGTCTATGTATCCACTGCTATGGGACAATATGGGAATCAGCTACCCAGAACTAATTGAGCGTTTGGTTGACCTTGCCAGGGAAAGCTTTGACAAGCGCGAAGCGCATTTGCTATAAAAATGAAAGAGAGGGGTAGGAGCCAGAACTGTCACTGCTAGGTGAGTAGAGTTCGTGGACTTCAACCCTTTTTAAAGGAGTAGAAATGAAATTAACAATCCACGAAGTTGCGCAAGCTGTTGGAGCTAAAAATGATGTCAGCATTTTTGAGGACACCCAGTTAGAAAAAGCTGAGTTTGATAGTCGTTTGATTACTGATGGAGATTTGTTTGTTCCGCTCAAGGGAGCGCGTGACGGTCATGACTTTATCGAAACAGCTTTTGAAAATGGTGCAGCAGTAACCTTGTCTGAGAAAGAGATTGCAAATCATCCCTACATTCTAGTAGATGATGTGTTGACTGCTTTTCAAAGGCTAGCTGCCTACTATCTTGAAAAAATGGGTGTTGATGTCTTTGCTGTTACAGGTTCAAATGGCAAGACAACGACCAAGGATATGCTGGCGCATTTACTGTCAACAACCTACAAGACCTACAAAACTCAAGGCAATTACAATAACGAGATTGGCCTTCCTTACACAGTTCTCCACATGCCTGAAGGGACAGAAAAGTTGGTCTTGGAGATGGGGCAGGATCACTTGGGAGATATTCATCTTTTGTCTGAATTGGCTCATCCAAAAACAGCCATCGTGACCTTGGTTGGAGAAGCCCATTTGGCCTTTTTTAAAGACCGTTCGGAAATTGCCAAAGGAAAAATGCAAATTGCAGACGGTATGGCTCCGGGTTCCGTTCTCTTAGCACCAGCTGATCCTATTGTCGAGGACTACTTGCCTACTGATAATAAGGTGGTTCGTTTTGGTCAAGGAGCAGAGCTAGAAATAACAGACTTGGTTGAGCGCAAAGATAGTCTGACCTTTAAGGCTAATTTCTTGGAGCAAGCTCTTGACTTGCCGGTAACTGGTAAGTACAATGCCACCAATGCTATGATTGCTACTTATGTGGCTCTACAAGAAGGAGTTTCAGAGGAGCAGATTCGTCAGGCTTTCCAAAATCTTGAATTGACTCGTAACCGTACCGAGTGGAAGAAAGCTGCCAACGGAGCAGATATTCTGTCAGATGTTTACAATGCCAATCCAACAGCCATGAAGCTAATTTTAGAGACTTTCTCTGCTATTCCAGCCAATGAAGGGGGCAAGAAAATAGCAGTTTTGGCGGATATGAAGGAACTCGGTGACCAATCTATCCAACTCCATAACCAGATGATTCTGAGTCTATCGCCAGATGTGCTTGATATGGTTATTTTCTATGGAGAAGACATTGCCGAATTAAGCCAGCTGGCCAGTCAAATGTTCCCAATCGGTCATGTATACTACTTCAAGAAAATAGGCGACGAAGACCAGTTTGAAGCCATGGTCAAGCGGGTTAAGGAAAGCCTCGGTGCCAATGACCAAATCCTACTCAAAGGTTCGAACTCTATGAATCTAGCCAAGTTGGTAGAACGTTTAGAAAACGAATGCAAGTGATTTTACCCAGTATCTGCAAAGAATGCTAGACATTACGGATACTGGATTAACCTTTACAAAAGATCCTTTTGACCGTGAGCGCTACGAGGACTTGCGAAGTCTGTTTAGCGAAATGTTGAGTCAGGTATCAGACCTCGATGCAGAAGAAGTGGCAGAAGTCTTGAAACCAACTTCCGCTTACGCGACTCCTCTGATGGACGTCCGTGCTTGGATTGTTGAGGATGAAAAGTCTGTTTAGTTAGAGGAAAAGGAGAGGATAGTTGGGCTTTGCCAGGTGGCTTTGGTGAGGTTGGCTATTCTCCAACTGAAGATATTTTCAAGGAAATTGAAGAAGAAACCGGTTTTACAGCAAAAACTGAAAGGTTACTTGCAGTTTTTGATACCAATCGTTTCCAACTACAGAGCAAACAATATGCAAAGTTTGTGTTTGAATGCCAACTTTTTGACGGACAATTTCAAGAGAATCAAGAAATTGCCGACCTTCAATTTTTTGCCATCAACCAACTGCCAGTCTTATCTGAAAACGCATTACCAAGGAGCAGATGGAGATTCTTTGGCAGGTTTATCAGGGACAAAGAGAGCAATATATTGATTAGGTTATGCTAGAGAAGTCTGCAAATCAAAAAAGGATGTCTGCAAGGTGCATTTCTGCGACACAAATGATATAATAGGTTGCGAATTTAAGTCGCAAGTATTCTATGCATAGTATAGAATCAAGCTTTTTCAAAAAAATTAAAAAAGTCGAGCAGTGACTTTTCTACTGCTCCGGCTAGATGAACGAGGAATAGAATATGAATTTGTGGGAACAATTATTTACCACACAGATATCAGAACCGCCCCAGTTTGAACTCCACTGGTATATTGGTTTGTTATGTTTATTGGCTCTTACTTTCTATGCTTCTTATCGCTTTCGCGACAAGGTGCCTTACCAGCGCTTTATTCAGATCCTTCAGTCTGTTCAATTGATTGTTCTGTATAGCTGGTATTGGGGGAATCAAATGCCCTTATCAGAAAGTTTGCCCTTCTATCATTGTCGTATCGCCATGTTTGTTATGCTCTTGATTCCAGGGACTTCCAAGTACAAGCAATACTTTGCCCTTCTAGGAACCTTTGGAGCAACTGCAGCTCTGGCTTATCCACTCTTTGACCCTTATCCGTTTCCGCACGTGACCATCCTGTCCTTTATCATCGGGCACGTGGCACTTTTGGGGAATGCGCTCCTATACTTGTTTAAGAATTATGAAGCTTCCCTGCTCAATTTGAAAAATGTGACAGTGATTACATTTTCTCTAAATGCCTTGATAGGAGTTGTCAACTTGGTTGTAGGTGGAGATTATGGATTTTTAAATAAACCACCACTAGTGGGAAATCATGGACTATTGGCGAACTACCTCATCGTGTCCAGTGTGTTGGTAGCAGCAATCAGCTTGACTGCAAAAGTAGTAGAGGTCTTTTTGCAACAAAGAGCAGAAAAAATGATTCAAGAGAAAGCCTAAGAAGGCCTTCTCTTTTTTTGATTAAATATGCAAAATATAGCTGTAAGGATATAAAAATAATGATTGCTCCTGAGAAAAATCGTTCAAAAGATTTTTACAAAAAACCTAGAGGAAATTTATGAAAAACTAAGCACGATTGGATTTTTTGTGTTATAATATTTTGTGAATAGCTGTGTCTCGTCACAGTTATTGAAAATAGAAGTGAGAAACTTGGAAGACAGAGAGGATGCAATGTAATGACTAGAGATGGTTTTTTTACAGGCTTAGATATCGGAACTAGCTCCATCAAAGTGCTGGTTGCCGAACATAGAGATGGTGAAGTAAATGTAATTGGCGTTAGCAATGCCAAGAGTAAAGGTGTCAAAGACGGGATTATCGTTGATATTGAGGCTGCTGCTTCAGCAATTAAATCCGCAATTTCCCAGGCAGAAGAGAAGGCAGGAATTTCAATCAAGTCTGTCAATGTTGGTTTACCAGCAAACCTCTTGCAGGTTGAACCAACTCAAGGAATGATTCCTGTAACATCAGATACAAAAGAAATTACAGATCAAGACGTAGAGAATGTTGTCAAATCGGCTTTGACAAAGAGCATGACGCCTGATCGTGAAGTGATTACGTTCATTCCAGAAGAATTTATCGTAGATGGCTTCCAAGGCATTCGTGACCCTCGTGGCATGATGGGGGTGCGTTTGGAAATGCGTGGTTTACTTTACACAGGACCTCGTACCATTCTTCATAACCTTCGTAAAACCGTGGAGCGTGTGGGAATCCATGTTGACAACGTCATCATCTCACCACTAGCGATTGTCAATTCAGTTCTTAATGAGGGAGAACGTGAGTTTGGCGCGACAGTGATTGATATGGGTGGTGGACAGACTACAGTTGCAACTATTCGCAATCAAGAATTGCAATTTACAAACATTTACCAAGAGGGTGGAGAATATGTCACTAAAGACATTTCCAAAGTCTTAAAAACTTCCCAAAAAATCGCAGAAAGTTTGAAACTAAACTATGGTGAAGCTTATGTTCCACTAGCAAGTAACGAGACTTTCCAAGTAGAAGTCATTGGTGAAGTAGAGCCTGTTGAAGTGACAGAAAGCTACTTGGCAGAAATTATTTCAGCACGTATCAAACATATTTTTGATCAAATTAAACAGGAGTTAGACAGAAGACACTTGTTGGATCTACCAGGTGGTATCGTTCTGATCGGCGGAAATGCGATTTTACCAGGAGTTGTCGAATTGGCGCAAGAAGTGTTCGGTGTTCGAGTGAAACTCTATGTGCCAAATCAAGTGGGAATTCGCAACCCTGCTTTTGCACATGTGATCAGCTTGTCTGAGTTTGCAGGTAAATTGACAGAAGTGAATCTTCTGGCTCAAAAGGCAGTCAGAGGAGATGAATTCCTTCGTCAAAAACCAATTAATTTTGGTGTTTCAAATCAAAGTGTGACACCGATTATACAATCAACTCCAGTGCAACCAGCTACTGCAGCAACTGACATCACACCTGACAGTGGCCTTGCTCCAAGAGACGAATTCCAAGCAAGTTCTCAAGATAAACCGAAATTAACAGACCGTTTCCGCAGCTTGATCGGAAGCATGTTTGATGAATAAAAGAGGAAAAGAAATTATGATATTTTCATTTGATACAGCAGCTGCTCAAGGTGCAGTTATTAAAGTAATTGGTGTTGGTGGAGGCGGAGGTAATGCTATTAACCGCATGATCGACGAAGGTGTTTCAGGCGTAGAATTCATCGCAGCGAACACAGACTTACAAGCCTTAAGCAGTACAAAAGCTGAAACAGTTATCCAACTTGGTCCAAAATTGACTCGTGGTTTGGGTGCTGGGGGTCGTCCAGAAGTTGGACGTAAGGCTGCAGAAGAAAGCGAAGAAGCTCTGACTGAAGCAATCAGCGGTGCAGATATGGTCTTCATTACTGCTGGTATGGGGGGAGGATCTGGTACAGGTGCTGCCCCAGTGATAGCGCGTATTGCTAAAGATCTTGGTGCCCTTACAGTTGGTGTTGTGACACGTCCTTTTGGCTTTGAAGGAAGCAAACGTGGTCAGTACGCTGTAGAAGGAATCAACGAACTTCGTGAACATGTAGATACACTATTGATTATTTCAAACAACAACTTGCTTGAAATTGTTGATAAGAAGACACCGCTTCTTGAAGCTCTTAGCGAGGCAGATAACGTCCTTCGCCAAGGTGTTCAAGGGATTACAGACTTGATTACCAACCCAGGTTTGATCAACCTTGACTTTGCTGACGTGAAAACGGTTATGGCAAACAAAGGGAATGCCCTCATGGGTATCGGTATTGGCAGTGGAGAGGAGCGTGTCGTTGAAGCAGCTCGTAAAGCGATTTACTCACCACTTCTTGAAACAACCATTGACGGTGCTGAAGATGTCATTGTCAACGTTACTGGTGGTCTTGATTTGACCTTGATTGAAGCGGAAGAAGCTTCAGAAATCGTCAACCAAGCAGCTGGTCAAGGAGTGAATATCTGGCTTGGAACATCAATCGACGAAAGCATGAAAGATGAAATCCGTGTAACAGTTGTAGCTACGGGTGTTCGTCAAGAACGTGTAGAAAAAGTTGTTGGTTCTCCAGTAAAACAAGCGGCTCGTCGTGAAGCTTCAAGACAACCGCATCCTCAAAATTTTGATCGTCATTTTGACCTAGAAGATACAGCAGAATTACCAAAACAAAGCCAACGACGTTTTGAAACAAGTCAATCTTCTGCTTTTGGTGATTGGGACTTGCGTCGTGAATCAATCGTTCGTCAAACTGATTCAGTCGTATCACCTGTAGAACGTTTCGAAGCACCGACTTATCAGGACGAAGATGAGTTGGACACACCTCCATTCTTCAAGAATCGTTAATCAATGGATTTGAAAAAAAATACAGAATTCGTTTTTCAGCAGGTCGCTGAAGCTAGCCGAGAAGCCAATCGTGATCCAGCTTCTGTTTCAATTATTGCAGTGACGAAATATGTGGACGTAAAAACAGCAGAAGCCTTGCTTCCCATGGGTGTTCATCATATTGGTGAAAATCGTGTTGATAAATTTTTAGAAAAATATCAGACGTTAAAAGAATTCCCTGTCACTTGGCATTTGATTGGAACGCTACAAAGACGGAAGGTCAAAGAAGTAATCCCTTTTGTGGATTACTTTCATGCTTTAGATTCCTTAAAATTAGCACAGGAGATTCAAAAGAGAACAGATCATGTTATCAAGTGTTTCCTACAGGTCAATATTTCAGGAGAAGAAAGCAAACACGGTTTTTCAAAAGAAGAATTACTAGAACTTTTGCCGAACTTGGCTCAGCTAGATCAGATTGAGTATGTTGGTTTGATGACCATGGCTCCTTTTGAGGCAGATTCTGATGAATTGAAACAAATTTTCAAGAAAACTCAGGAACTGCAAGCAGAAATTAGGGAAAAACAAATTCCTAATATGCCGATGACAGAGTTAAGTATGGGCATGAGTCGTGACTATAAGGAAGCGATTCAATTTGGTTCGACTTTTGTTCGAATTGGCACAGCATTTTTTAAATAGGAGAGATCTATGTCTTTAAAAGATAGATTTGATAAATTTATAGATTATTTTACAGAAGATGGGGAAGAAACAACTGCGACTTATCAACCTCAGGATGAACAGATGATTGCTTCATCGAGTAGTTCAGCTTCTAAAGAACTGCCAGCACAGTTTCAATCAACCACTTCAAAAGATGCCAACATTACTCGCTTACATGCTCGTCAACAAGAATTGGCTATGCAAAGTCATCGTACAGATGAAAAAGTAACGATTGATGTTCGTTATCCTAGAAAATATGAGGATGCAACAGAGATTGTGGATTTATTGGCTGGAAATGAAAGTATCTTGATTGACTTCCAGTACATGACAGAGGTTCAGGCTCGTCGTTGTCTAGATTATCTGGACGGTGCCCGTCATGTTTTGGCAGGTAATCTGAAAAAAGTTGCGAGTACAATGTATTTGTTGACACCAGTCAATGTGGTTGTGAATATTGAAGATATCAAGTTGCCTGATGATTCTCAAAGTGCAGAATTTGGTTTTGATATTAAACGAAGTAGAGCGAAATAATGATTTTTCTAATTCGTCTGATCCAAAATGCAGTGAATATCTATTCCCTGCTTTTGTTAATCTATGCACTCCTCTCTTGGTTTCCAAATTCTTACGGTAGTTCACTAGAACGTTTACTGGAAAAACTGATTAGACCGATTGTTGATCCACTTCGCCGTTTACCTTTACAATTTGGAGGTTTGGATTTATCCATTTGGCTGGCAATCTTAATCGTCCGTTTTTTGGGTGACAGCTTGATTCGTTTCTTGTTGATAATATGATGACAAATAAAGCGATTTACCAGCACTTTTCTCTTGCTGATGCTCCCTTTATTGATAAGGGATTAGAGTGGATCAAGCGGGTGGAAGATACTTATACTCCTGTCCTCACTGCTTTTGTAAACCCGCATCAGGAACATATATTGAGGGTTTTGGCTGGGACCTATGGACTGGGCTGTGTGAGTAGCGGAGAATATATCCATACGGAATTTGTCCGTGTCCTTCTGTATCCGGACTATTTCAGTCCAACACTGTCAGATTTTGAAATGGCATTGCTAGAGATCCGTTATCCAAGTAGATTTGAACAGCTAACACATGCAAAGATTTTGGGGACAATCATCAATCAACTAGGAATTGATCGTAAGCTCTTTGGTGATATCTTGGTAGATGAAAAGAGAGCACAGATTTTTGTCAATCGTGATTTTATCTCTCTGTTTCAGGACGGGATACAAAAGATTGCCAGACTACCTGTGTCGTTGGAGGAATGTCCTTTTACCGATAAAATCATATCTGAGATCAATTATCAAGAACAAGAGATTTTGATTTCCAGTTTTCGTTTGGATGCCCTCTTATCAAGTGCCTTGAAATTATCCAGAAAGCAGGCTAGTCAACTTATAGAGAAAAAATCTGTTCAGGTAAACTACCACCCCATTGAAAAATTAGATTATCTAGTAGCTGTAGGGGATTTGATTAGTGTGAGAAAGTTTGGTCGTCTGAAGATTGTCAAAGAAAATGGGCAAACTAAAAGGGATAAGATAAAACTGACTATCCAATTATTATTAAGTAAGTGAGGAAAAGTATGCCAATTACATCATTAGAAATTAAAGATAAAACCTTTTCTACGAAATTCAGAGGGTTTGATCCAGAAGAAGTAGATGAATTTCTTGATATTGTTGTTCGTGATTACGAGGACTTAGTTCGCAATAATCACGAAATGGAAAGACACATTAGAAGTTTAGAAGAGCGCTTGTCTTACTTTGATGAGATGAAGGATTCGTTGAGCCAGTCTGTTTTGATTGCTCAAGATACGGCTGAACGTGTAAAGCAAGCTGCTCAAGAGCGCTCAAACAATATTATTCAACAGGCTGAGCAAGATGCCCAGCGCCTCCTTGAAGAGGCAAAATACAAGGCTAATGAAATCCTACGTCAGGCAACAGATAATGCTAAGAAAGTAGCTGTTGAGACAGAGGAATTGAAAAACAAAAGCCGTGTATTTCATCAACGTCTCAAATCTACGATTGAGAGCCAGTTGGCAATTGTCGAATCTTCAGATTGGGAAGACATTCTTCGTCCGACTGCGACTTATCTCCAAACAAGTGATGAAGCCTTTAAGGAAGTTGTAGGAGAGGTCTTGGGAGAAGCTGTTCCTTCGCAACCAGAAGAAGAGCCGATCGATGTGACTCGCCAATTTTCACCTGAAGAAATGGCTGAGTTACAAGCCCGCATCGAAGCAGGTAACAAAGAATTAGCTGAGTTTGAAGCTCAGCAGGCTAACAGTCAAGCGGAAAATCATGTGTTAGACATCGATATGCTTGTAGAAGAGATACAGTCTCATTCAGTTGAGCCACAACATGAGGATTCAGAAATCGTGACAGAGTATTTCTCAGTATCGCCATCAGCAACTGGAAGTGCTTCTTCAACTACTAGACATGAAGCACAACAAGAATCCGTTACAATATTATAAGAAATAAATGTGAGAACAAGATTTGACCAACTATATTTCCAGCGAGTAGGAGACGGTGTGAGTCCTGCAATCCCTAGTGGTCAGATTATCCTCTCAAGCAATCCAGTCTGAAAGCAGTAAGGCTGGACGTTTCCCACGTTACGGGACAAGAGGGGAAAAGACAAAGTCTTTTTCCGAACAAAGGTGGTACCACGATTTTCGTCCTTTTTAGCGATTCGTGGTTTTTAATTTGTCTATATAATAAAGGAGATATAATGAAACTCAAAGATACCCTAAATCTTGGAAAAACTGAATTTCCAATGCGTGCTGGACTTCCTACTAAAGAACCACTATGGCAAAAAGAGTGGGACGAAGCGAAACTTTACCAACGTCGTCAAGAATTGAACCAAGGAAAACCTCATTTCACCTTGCATGATGGACCTCCCTATGCCAACGGAAATATCCACGTTGGGCACGCCATGAACAAGATTTCTAAAGATATTATTGTTCGTTCAAAATCCATGTCAGGCTTTTATGCGCCTTATATTCCAGGTTGGGATACACATGGTCTGCCAATCGAGCAAGTTTTGGCAAAACAAGGTGTCAAACGCAAAGAAATGGACTTGGTTGAGTACTTGAAACTTTGCCGTGATTATGCTCTTTCTCAAGTAGATAAACAACGCGAAGACTTTAAACGTTTAGGTGTTTCTGGTGACTGGGAAAATCCTTATGTGACTTTGACTCCAGACTATGAAGCGGCTCAAATCCGTGTCTTTGGTGAAATGGCAAACAAAGGTTATATCTACCGTGGTGCCAAGCCAGTTTACTGGTCATGGTCATCTGAGTCAGCCCTTGCAGAAGCTGAAATTGAATACCATGACTTGGTTTCAACTTCCCTTTACTATGCTAACCGCGTCAAAGATGGAAAAGGTGTGTTAGATACAGATACGTATATTGTTGTTTGGACAACAACTCCATTCACCATCACTGCTTCTCGTGGTTTGACTGTTGGAGCTGATATTGATTACGTGGTCGTTCAACCAGCTGGTGAAGATCGTAAGTTTGTGGTTGCTTCAGAATTGTTGACTAGTCTGTCTGAGAAATTTGGCTGGGCTGATGTTCAAGTCTTGGCGACCTACCGTGGTCAAGAATTGAACCAAATCGTGACAGCTCACCCATGGGATACGGCTGTAGATGAGTTGGTGATCCTTGGTGACCACGTTACCACTGACTCTGGTACTGGTATCGTCCATACAGCCCCTGGTTTTGGTGAGGACGACTACAATGTCGGTGTTGCCAACGGTCTTGAAGTTGCTGTAACAGTTAACGAACGCGGTATTATGATGGCCAATGCTGGCTCTGACTTTGAAGGTCAATTCTATGACAAGGTGGTACCAACTGTTATCGAAAAACTGGGTGATTTGCTCCTTGCTCAAGAAGAAATCTCCCACTCATACCCATTTGACTGGCGTACGAAAAAACCAATCATCTGGCGTGCGGTGCCACAGTGGTTTGCTTCTGTATCTAAATTCCGCCAAGAAATCTTGGATGAAATTGAAAAAGTGAAGTTCCACTCAGAATGGGGTAAAGTTCGTCTTTACAATATGATTCGTGACCGTGGCGACTGGGTTATCTCTCGTCAACGTGCTTGGGGAGTTCCCCTTCCTATCTTCTATGCTGAAGACGGAACGCCAATCATGACTGCTGAGACTATTGAACATGTAGCTCAACTCTTTGAGGAACACGGTTCTATCATCTGGTGGGAACGTGATGCTAAGGACCTCTTACCAGAAGGATTTACTCATCCAGGTTCACCAAATGGCGAGTTCAAGAAAGAAACAGATATCATGGACGTATGGTTTGACTCAGGTTCATCATGGAATGGAGTAGTGGTCAACCGTCCAGAACTCAAATATCCAGCAGACCTTTACCTTGAAGGTTCTGACCAGTACCGTGGTTGGTTCAACTCATCACTTATCACATCTGTTGCTAACCATGGCGTTGCTCCTTACAAACAAATCTTGTCACAAGGATTTGCGCTTGATGGTAAAGGTGAGAAGATGTCTAAATCTCTTGGAAATACCATTGCTCCAAGTGATGTTGAAAAACAATTTGGTGCGGAAATCTTGCGTCTCTGGGTAACAAGTGTTGACTCAAGCAACGACGTGCGTATCTCTATGGATATCTTGAGCCAAGTCTCTGAAACTTACCGTAAGATCCGTAACACTCTTCGCTTCTTGATTGCCAATACATCTGACTTTAACCCAGCTCAAGACGCAGTGGCTTACGATGAGCTTCGTTCTGTTGACAAGTACATGACCATTCGCTTTAACCAGCTTGTTAAGACCATTCGTGATGCTTACGCTGACTTTGCATTCTTGACAATCTACAAGGCCTTGGTGAACTTTATCAACGTCGACTTGTCAGCCTTCTACCTTGACTTTGCCAAAGATGTTGTCTACATTGAAGGTGCAAAATCACTCGAACGCCGTCAAATGCAAACTGTCTTTTATGACATTCTTGTGAAAATCACAAAACTCTTGACACCAATCCTTCCTCACACTGCGGAAGAAATCTGGTCATATCTTGAATTTGAAGCTGAAGACTTCGTTCAATTATCAGAACTACCAGAAGCTCAAACCTGTGCCAACCAAGAAGAAATCTTGGATACATGGGCAGCCTTCATGGACTTCCGTGGACAAGCTCAAAAAGCCTTGGAAGAAGCTCGTAATGCAAAAGTAATCGGTAAATCACTCGAAGCTCACTTGACAGTTTATCCAAATGAAGTGGTGAAAACTCTGCTTGGAGCAGTGGATAGCAATGTAGCTCAGCTTTTGATCGTGTCAGAATTGACCATCGCAGAAGGTGCAGCCCCAGAAGACGCTGTTAGCTTCGAAGATGTAGCCTTCACTGTTGAACGCGCTGCAGGTGAAGTATGTGACCGTTGCCGTCGTATCGATCCAACTACTGCTGAACGCAGTTACCATGCAGTTATCTGTGACCACTGTGCAAGCATCGTAGAAGAAAACTTTGCAGATGCAGTCGCAGAAGGATTTGAAACGAAATAATCAGAAAGAGACTGAGAAAGGTCGCTAAAATCATAAAAACGCATAATATCAAGAGTTCAAGTGCTTTGATATTATGCGTTTTATCATGGGAAAATTTACTAGTCCATTTCCTCAAATGAAGTTCTTTCTAGCCTGTCCGTGTAGATAATTAACCTAATCAACTATTCAGTTTTCTCATAATTTTATATTTCTACTAATTATAAAGAGACTATAGAACTTAAAATTATTTTTTGAGAATCAATATTTATTATAAAATTTTATAAGATTGTTTAATTTTTAGATAAATTATGATTGAATAATACCTATAAAAATTTTAAGGAGATTATTATGAAAACAAATACACTTGCTCGTGTCAATGCTATTTTGGGTCTTATTTCAGGAATTGTATTACTTTTAGCGCCAGTCATCATGTTTATGATGGCTGTTGGAGCTGCTGCAGCGACTGAAGACGCAGATGTAACACTTGGAACATTGACAGGGCTCTCAATTATTTTGTCATTGGTTAAAATTGCTGTTTTAGTATTGGGAATTGTGGCTATAGTTTATTATAAAGATGATGAACGTGTTACGAATGCACCTTCTGTTTTGCTCATTGTAGGTGGTGCGGTCGGTTTGATTCCACTTTTGGGATGGGTAGGTGGAATTCTAACCATTATTGGTGGTTCACTCTACTTTGGAACATTGAAAAAATTTGTAATTGAAGAGTAGTAGTTTTTTAATTATTTAGGAGAGACTGCTTCATTTTCTGTTGAGAACAATTATGATAATATAATAAAGAGAAGGCTGAGAAGCTCTTCTCTTTTTCGTTGATTTTCACTAGCTTTTTTGTGAAAAATTGTGTAAAATGGAATAGATAAACGAGGACAACCTCGAAAAATAAAAGGAGAATCCATCTAATGGTAAAATTGGTTTTTGCTCGCCACGGTGAGTCTGAATGGAACAAAGCTAACCTTTTCACTGGTTGGGCTGATGTTGATTTGTCTGAAAAAGGAACACAACAAGCGATTGACGCTGGTAAATTGATCAAAGAAGCTGGTATCGAATTTGACCAAGCTTACACTTCAGTATTGAAACGTGCGATCAAAACAACAAACTTGGCTCTTGAAGCTGCTGACCAATTGTGGGTTCCAGTTGAAAAATCATGGCGCTTGAACGAACGTCACTACGGTGGTTTGACTGGTAAAAACAAGGCTGAAGCTGCTGAACAATTTGGTGATGAGCAAGTTCACATCTGGCGTCGTTCATACGATGTATTGCCTCCAAACATGGATCGTGATGATGAGCACTCAGCTCACACTGACCGTCGTTACGCTTCACTTGACGACTCAGTTATCCCAGATGCTGAAAACTTGAAAGTGACTTTGGAACGTGCCCTTCCATTCTGGGAAGACAAAATCGCTCCAGCACTTAAAGATGGTAAAAACGTATTCGTAGGAGCTCACGGTAACTCAATCCGTGCCCTTGTAAAACACATCAAACGCTTGTCAGACGACGAAATCATGGATGTGGAAATCCCTAACTTCCCACCATTGGTATTCGAATTTGACGAAAAATTGAATGTCGTAAAAGAATATTACCTTGGAAAATAATCTATAAACAGAAAGCCTAGATTACTAGGCTTTTTTGTTTTTGCTTCCAGTTTCCAACTAGTTGAAAAAGCGTTATAATGATAGTAAAGAGTGACTTAATTGTAAGAAAGAGAGAAGGACGATGGCTTATATTGAAATGAAACACAGCTACAAGCGTTACCAGGTTGGGGATACGGAGATTGTGGCTAATCGTGATGTGAATTTTGAAATTGAAAAGGGGGAGCTGGTTATCATACTTGGTGCTTCAGGTGCTGGAAAATCAACCGTTCTCAATCTTTTAGGAGGTATGGATACCAATGATGAGGGGGAGATTTGGATTGATGGTGCCAATATTGCCAACTATAGTTCGCACCAACGAACAAACTATCGTCGTGAAGATGTGGGCTTTGTTTTTCAGTTTTACAATCTAGTCTCCAATCTGACAGCCAAGGAAAACGTGGAGTTGGCCTCAGAAATCGTGACAGATGCCTTGGATCCAGAGCAAGTGCTCAAAGACGTAGGTCTGGCTCATCGGCTCAATAACTTTCCAGCCCAGCTTTCTGGAGGGGAGCAACAACGAGTTTCCATCGCACGCGCAGTAGCCAAGAATCCTAAAATTCTCCTTTGTGATGAACCGACAGGTGCCTTGGATTATCAGACGGGGAAGCAAGTCTTGAAGATTCTCCAAGACATGTCTCGTCAAAAAGGAGCGACGGTGATTATCGTGACCCACAATGGCGCGCTAGCCCCTATTGCAGATCGGGTGATTCACATGCGCGATGCCACGGTTAAGAGTATGACGATCAATGAGCATCCGCAGGATATCGATACATTGGAGTATTAGCATGAAAAAAACATACCGAAAAGACTTGCTCCAGTCAGTGACGACTTCAAAAGGACGCTTTGTTTCTATCTTGACCTTGATGATGCTGGGTTCTTTAGCTCTAGTTGGCCTCAAAGTGGCCAGTCCAAACATGGAACGTACGGCAGAAGAGTATCTCCGTAAAGCCAATACCTTGGATCTGGCAGTGATAGCTGATTATGGTTTGGATAAAGAAGACCAGGAAGAACTAAAGACCCTTCAAGGAGCAAATGTTGAGTTTGGCTATATGGCAGACCTAACAGTTGAACATAGCGAAGATGCGGTTCGACTTTATTCCAAGCCAGAGGGTATTTCAACCTTCCAAGTGACAGAAGGTCGACTGCCAGAAGCTGATGAGGAAATTGCCTTGGCTGATTTCTGGAAAGACCGCTATCAGATTGGGCAGACTATCACCTTTAGCAAGAAAGAAGAAAAGTCCGTCCTAAAATCCCAATCTTTCACCATTACTGGATTTGTTCAGTCGGGTGAGATGCTTTCTCAAAAAGACTTAGGGAGTGCTAGCAGTGGAAATGGAAGCTTGGCTGGCTATGGAGTGATTTTACCCAGCCAGTTTGATTCAGATGTTTATAGTATTGCGCGTGTGCGCTATGATGATCTAAAAAATCTGGATGCTTTTTCATCAGACTATAGGAGCAAACGAGATCAACATCAGGAAGACTTGCAAGACTTGCTAGCTGATAATGGTCAAAAACGATTGACCAGCATCAAATCAAATGGACAAAAGAGCTTGGAAGATGGGAAAGAGCAGCTCCAAACAGCAGAAGGTAACCTTCAAAATGGCAAGAGTCAGTTAGAGCAGGCTGAAATTCGCTTGAAAATGCAAGAAGAACAAGCTACCGCTTTGCCAGAGCCTCAAAAGAGTCAAGCCAAGGAGCAATTGACAAAAGCTAAGGAAGAACTGACGGCTAAAAAAGAAAAACTGGCTCAGACAGAGAGTGATCTAACTAAGGAAAAAGAGAAGCTAAAACAGCGTCAGAAAGAGCTTGATGAACTGGCAGAGCCGACTTACCATGTTTACAACCGTCAAACCATGCCAGGTGGTCAAGGCTATCTCATGTACAGTAACGCTTCAGCAAGCATTCGTTCTGTCGGGAATATCTTCCCCGTGGTACTTTATATGGTCGCTGCAATGGTGACCTTTACAACTATGACTCGCTTTGTGGATGAAGAGCGTACCAATGCCGGTATTTTTAAGGCTCTAGGTTACCGAAATCAAGATATTGTTGCCAAGTTTGTCCTCTATGGTTTTCTTGCAGGAACTGTGGGAACCATTTTAGGAACGCTTCTTGGACATTATCTCCTTGCAGGCGTGATTTCGGATGTTATAACAGCTGGGATGGTCGTTGGGAAAAGTCACGAGTATTTCTATTGGTCTTATAGCCTCCTTGCCCTAGCCTTAAGTTGGGTATCCAGTGTCTTGCCCGCTTATCTGGTGGCGCGGAGGGAATTACACGATGAAACAGCTCAACTTTTGCTTCCCAAACCTCCCGTTAAAGGATCAAAGATTTTGATGGAGCGTTTGAGCTTTATTTGGAGACGTCTGAGTTTTACTCATAAGGTTACGGCGCGAAATATTTTCCGTTATAAGCAACGAATGTTGATGACCATTTTTGGAGTTGCGGGTTCGGTTGCTCTCCTATTTGCAGGACTTGGCATTCAGTCTTCTGTGGGAGGAGTTGTGGAGCGTCAATTTGAACAAATCCAGCAATACCAGATGATTGTAGCGGAAAAGAGAAGTGTGACGGAGCAAGAAAAAGCAGATCTAGAAAGTGCCTTGCAAGCTGAATCTATCCATACTTACCAAAAGATTTACTCAAAATCCATTGAAAAAGATTTTAAAGGAAAAGTAGGACTTCAGACTATCACCATAATAGTCACAAGTAGAGAAGACTTCAAGCCCTTTATCACATTAGAGGAAAATGGGCGAGAGGTGCAGATCACTGATGGAGCGGTTGTGAGTCAAAAACTAGCTCAACTAGCAGGTGTTACGGTTGGGGATAAGTTGGAGCTTGATGGGAAGGAAATCAGGGTCGCGGCTATTTCTGAAAACTATGTTGGACACTTTGTTTATCTCAACCGAGAAACTTACGAACAAGTCTACGGCACCAGTCCACAAGACAATACCTACCTAGTAAAATTAAAAGATCCAACACCTTCCAATACGGAGAAAGAAGCAGCTACTTTCATGGGAAAAGCTGCTGTTTCTGGGGTCGTCCAAAATGCGACAGCCATCCATCTCTTTGAATCTGTGGCTAGCTCGCTCAATAAAACCATGGCAATCCTTGTCCTTGTTTCCGTTTTACTAGCCATTGTCATTCTCTACAATCTCACCAATATCAATGTGGCAGAACGTATCCGTGAACTTTCCACTATCAAGGTTCTCGGTTTCCACAATAAAGAAGTGACCCTCTATATCTACCGTGAGACTATGGTGCTGTCCCTTGTGGGGATTGCTCTCGGTTTGGTAGCTGGCCACTATTTGCATCAATTTTTGATTCAAATGATTTCACCAGCCACCATACTCTTTTATCCTCAGGTCAGCTGGGAAGTCTATGCTCTTCCAATCGTCGCAGTGACTGTGATTTTGGCTTTACTGGGCGTCTTTGTCAATCACCACTTGAGAAAAGTAGATATGCTCGAAGCCCTGAAATCAGTAGAGTAATTCACGGTTTTAAACAGTAAATCAGTTGACAAAGTCCCTGCTTCTTGGTAGAATAAGAACTGTCGTAAAGACAAATAACTTCTTCTTGGTTGCAGGCATGCCAACCTGTCACTCGGATGAAGCCAAATAAAAAGGAGAAACATCATGGCAATCTCAAAAGAGAAAAAAAATGAAATCATCGCACAATATGCACGTCACGAAGGTGATACAGGTTCAGTAGAGGTTCAAGTTGCTGTCCTTACTTGGGAAATCAACCACCTTAACGAACACATCAAACAACACAAAAAAGACCACGCTACTTACCGTGGATTGATGAAGAAAATCGGTCGCCGTCGTAACTTGCTTGCATACTTGCGTAAAAACGACGTTAACCGTTACCGTGAGTTAATCAACTCTCTAGGACTTCGTCGTTAATCTTGCGTCTAAAACGTTTCTATACTTCGTTGCCTTCGCCTCGATGTACCATCAGTACAATCTTCGGCTTGTCGCCTAGTCTATAAACGTTTTATCCAGCAAGAATAAAGCTCTCTGATTTCAGAGGGCTTTTTGTTTTTATCCGCTTGCTTAGGCCGTGTTCAATTGAGCATATCTTGATAATGAAGCTACTCTAAATTGGGTAGCTTTTTTCTTTTGTATGGATTTTAGCCCGAGCTCAAATTGGCTCTCTGATTTCAAAGGGCTTTTTCTATATTTGTCTCTATCCTTGTTCATCTAATAGAAATATGGTATACTTTTTATGAGAATTTTCTAAATTTTTAAGATTCTATCAAAGGAGGTTTGCATGCTTTCCAAATTTTCTGGAAGCCGAAGGGACCTGCAATTTGTGTTGTTTTTGGGTATTTTGCTAGCTGTTTTAGGGATTTCGCTCTTTCTGGCTGTTTCTATGGGATCCGTTGCAATTGATCTAGGAGATACCTATCGAATTATTTTGAGCAGGTTGGGTTTTCCTCTTGAGATAGGAGAGGTTTCCAAGTCTACTCTTGCCATTGTATGGAACATGAGAGTCCCCAGAGTATTGTTAGGCTTGATAGTAGGGGCTGGTCTTTCTATGTGTGGTAGCGTGATGCAGTCCACGGTGAACAACCCCATCGCTGAGCCCTATATCTTAGGAATCTCTGCAGGTGCAACTCTAGGAGCAACCTTAAGCATCATTCTTGGTTTAAAAGTGATGATTAGCCTTGGAGCTTTTCTTGGAGCTATTTTGGCAACAATTGCTGTCCTCATCATTGCCTCTATGCAGGGAAGGATGACGACTTCTAGTCTGATCTTATCAGGAACGGTGGTCAATGCTCTTTTTCTGGCTTTTTCCAACTTTATTATCTCAGTTGGCGCTAATGCTGACAGTGTGATGACCATTAAGTTTTGGACCATGGGCTCGCTTGCCGGAACTACATGGTCTGACTTAGTCCTGCCAACTATAGTAGTTGGAATGGCCTTTCTATTTTTCTCTACTCAGTATCGTGTTTTCAATGCGATGATGATGGGAGATGAGGCTGCTTTAACTTTGGGAATTCCCTTACGCTTTTATTGGTATCTTTATGTGACAATGGTGGCTGTGCTGACAGCAGTCTTAGTGGCAACCTGTGGGATTATTGGCTTTGTTGGACTGATTACTCCTCACTTAGCTCGAGGGTTAGTAGGAACGAATTACAGGAGGCTTTTTCCTGTTGCGACCTTGCTGGGTGCCCTCTTTGTCATCTGGGCAGATGTACTCTCCCGTATCATCATTCCAAATGCTGAGTTGCCTATTGGTATTTTCACAGCCTTAGTAGGTGCTCCCTTCTTTATCTACATTGTTGGAGGTAGGCGAAGGGAGGTGAGGGCCTGATATGGACTTGATTTGTCAGGATGTCCACTTTGGACTAGGAGAGAAAAAAATCTTAAAAGGAGTTTCTCTTAAGGTTGAAGGGCATCAATTTCACACGATACTAGGACCAAATGGAAGTGGAAAAACCAGTCTGCTTAAACTCCTCTATCGTCAGGAAAAGGCGGACAAAGGCTTGATAAGCCTAGATGGAAAGCCACTGGAGCATTGGTCACTCAAAGAAACAGCCAAGCAAATGGCAGTTGTAACCCAGTTTAATCAATTGCAGTTTGATTGTACAGTTGAGGAAATCGTCTTGCTGGGAAGAACTCCCCACCTCTCTTTTTTACAGAAGGAAAAGGAAAGAGATTATGCCCACGTTCAAGATGCTCTCGTCAAGGTGGATATGCTTGAGAAGAAAACTCGTCTCTATTCGTCTCTGTCAGGGGGGGAGAAACAACGAGTCTTATTAGCCCGCGCCTTGGCGCAAGAACCGACTCTCTTGCTCCTAGACGAACCAACCAATCACCTGGATATTAAGTATCAGCTAGACTTGTTGGCCATTGTGAAGAATCTCAAGGTCAATGTTTTAGCTGTCCTACATGATATTCAACTTGCTTGTCGCTATTCGGATTATCTCTATCTGATGAAAGAGGGGGAAATCCTTTACCAAGGGACTCCAAAGGAGACTATTACCCCTGAGTCATTGCAAACTGTATACGGAGTTCAAAGTCAGGTTACTTGGACCGAGGATCAGCAAGCCATGATTCACTATTTATAAGAATGAAAAGGAAAACAAAATGAAAAAAACACTAAGCATTTTACTCGTAACAGTAGCAACATTAACGATGGCAGCTTGTGGCAATACTACTACAGAAAAAGCAACCACACAATCTAGCACAGAAACAAGTCAAAAGGCGAGCACAGAGACGACTTATCCACTAACGGTCAAAACCTATGATGCTAAGGGAAATGAAGTAGAACAAGTTTTTGAAAAGGCCCCTGAAAAAGTTATCACCAACAATCTGTCAACCACTGAAATCTTATTGGAGTTAGGGTTGAAGGATAAAATTGCTGGCATGCTCAACCCTGATAATGCCGTAACAGGTAAATACAAGGACGCAATTGCGACTATTCCTCAAATCGGAGATAAAAAAACAGTCTCACAAGAGACAGTCCTTTCTTATGAGCCAGATGCTGTGATGGGTCGAAACATGATGTTTTCTGAAAAATCCTTGGGGACAGTTAGCACTTGGAATGAAAATAAAATCCCAGTCTATACACAAAAAGCTTCTCTCTCAACGATTCAGCAAGATTTGGGAAATATTGTAGAAGACGTTAAAAATCTTGGAATGATTTTCAATGTTCAGGACAAGGCTAATGAATACGCAGCCCAGTTACAAGCTAAAATTGACGCTGTTAAGAAAGCAAACCCAACAAGCCAAGGTGAAAAGAAAAAAGCTTTGATTATGGTTGCTTATAACGATGAAACCTTTGGTGCTTACAAGTCTGCTTTGCAAGAAAGCCTACTAAATCAACTTGGTTATACCAATGTCGCAACGGGAACATCAGGCTTGACCTTGGAAAATCTCGTGTCAATGGATCCTGAATTGATTATCTATGTAACCAGCGACCGCAATAAAAAATTGGATGCCAACGCAGTAGAGTTGATGAAGGCAAATGAAGTTTTGGAAAACGTTCCTGCAATTAAGAATCAAAAAATCATGACCATTTCTTACGATGAGTTGATGGACTATGGTCCAGCAGTGATTGATTCCCTTGAGAAAATCAATGACTTTATCAATAAATAATGAGTTTGATTGGGAAGGGATCCAAGTCAAGATCAGCCTTCCTTCGACCTATGATCCCAATCAAACCTATCCAGTTATTCTCTTGAATGATGGAAACTTGGATTTCCTATCCTCCCTTTCAGAATCTGTGATTTTAGTGGGTTTGACCTCTAAAAATCGCCTAGATGACTACACTCCATGGAAGGCATTTGCTCTGAGAGAGGGGGCTCCAGATTTTGGTGGTCAGGCAAACGCCTATCATGGTCATTTATTTGGAGGTCTTTTAGACAAGTTGCAGTCGCTTTATCGTCTGGACAAAAATCGCTTTGCCTATGGAGGTTACTCACTAGGTGGTTTGACAGCAGTATACAGTCTTTTCCATTTTGACAAGGTCTCCTGTATCTTCTCTATCTGTGGCTCCTTTTGGTATCCTGATTTTACGACTTATTGCAAGGATGAAAATGTGAGAAATCTAGATTGTTTGCTGTATTTACAGAATGGTCAAACAGAAGGAGCCCATCATACCAATCGCTTGGCTCAAGCACCAGTCTATGCTGAGCAGATCCATACTAGTCTTCAGAAACGTTATCCGACTAGTCAGTTTGTCTTTGATCCCTATGGGCATCATGAGCAAGTGGCTGAACGATTTCTAGTCTTTTCCAGCTGGTTGGCCCAAAAATGGGAAATTGCATAAAAGAAATATCCCTTGGTAAAAGCCAAGGGATAATTGTATTTTTTAACCAAGAGACTCTCTCTTCTTATCTGGATTCCAGATAAAGCTTGCGATGAAGGTAAAGATAATCGTTAGGATACCAACAATCACTGCAAGGAAGAGGGCAGGGATACGGACAAACCACCAGAGTGGATTTGGTTTTTTATCATTGTGCCACTGCTTAGTTTCTTGGTCTAAACGTTGGAATTCTGCTTGGATACGGTCTGCAACCATTTCAATCCCTTCATCATTCATTTTCTTGATGTCTGAGATATCGATAGGATTTCCAAAGTTCATATCCACACGTTCACGGCTGACCAATCCCTTCAAGGTCATGGGACCGGTGTAGGTGACCGGCATGATACGGACCTTGGCCATTTTGGCAATCAAGGCTACGCCCCCCTTGACATCATTTGAGTGACGGCTTCCACTTGGGAACATGATGAGAGAGCGGTCACTTTTTTTGAGGACATTGATAGGGTATTTGATAGCAGAAGCGCTAGGTTTTTCTCGGTCAATAGGAAAGGCGCCACACATACGGATCCACCAGCCAAAGATGCGGTTGTTAAACAGTTCTTTTTTGGCCATAAAGATGAACTGTTTTGGCTTGGTTGCAAAGGCCATGTAAACAGGATCCCACCAGGTACGATGAGGTGCGACGAGGATATAGTTTTCATCTTGACTAGGGATTTTATCAGTATTGTGATAGTGGGCATTGCCATTGATGGACCACAAGATCAGCATGACTAGTCCACGCAAATAAGTATAAAACATGAGATCTCCTTCGATTGTATTGCTGTTATTATTATACCTTATCAAAAGACTGCTGGCAAACTTTTTCAGTTATCAGCCAACAGTTTTAGATGGGATTAGAATTCTTTTAAAAAAAATGATATGATAGAATTTATGGATAAAAATATGATAATGGGATTAACCCAAAGAGAAGTCAAGGAAAGACAGGCTCAAGGTTTGGTCAATGACTTTACCGCATCGGCCAGTACCAGTACTTGGCAAATCATTAAACGAAATGTTTTTACACTTTTTAACGCGTTAAACTTTGCCATTGCTTTGGCGCTAGCTTTTGTGCAGGCTTGGAGCAATTTGGTCTTCTTTGCTGTTATCTGCTTTAACGCTTTTTCTGGAATTGTGACCGAGCTACGGGCCAAACACATGGTGGACAAGCTCAATCTCATGACCAAGGAAAAGGTCAAAACCATCCGTGATGGTCAGGAAATTGCCATCAATCCAGAAGAATTGGTTCTAGGAGATGTCATTCGTTTGTCTGCGGGAGAACAGATTCCTAGTGATGCTCTGGTTCTGGAAGGCTTTGCGGAAGTCAATGAAGCTATGTTGACGGGTGAGAGTGATTTGGTGCAAAAGGAAGTTGAAGCCTTGCTTTTGTCTGGAAGTTTCTTAGCCAGTGGGTCAGTTTTGGCTCGTGTCCATCATGTCGGGGCAGAAAACTATGCTTCCAAACTCATGCTGGAAGCCAAGACCGTTAAACCGATCAACTCTCGTATCATGAAATCGCTGGACAAGCTAGCAGGTTTTACTGGGAAGATTATCATTCCCTTTGGTCTGGCTCTCTTGCTAGAAGCCTTGATTTTAAAAGGCTTGCCTCTCAAGTCATCTGTTGTAAATTCTTCGACAGCCCTTTTGGGAATGTTGCCTAAGGGAATTGCCCTTTTGACCATTACTTCACTCTTGACTGCGGTGATCAAGCTGGGCTTGAAAAAGGTCTTGGTTCAGGAGATGTACTCTGTTGAGACCTTGGCGCGCGTGGATATGCTCTGTCTGGACAAGACGGGAACTATCACTCAAGGAAAGATGCAGGTGGAGGCGGTTCTTCCTTTGACGGAAACGTATGGTGAAGAGACTATTGCCAGCATTCTGACCAGCTATATGGCCCATAGTGAGGATAAAAATCCAACAGCCCAAGCCATTCGCCAGCGTTTCCAAGGAGAGGTTGCCTACCCTATGCTTTCTAATCTTCCTTTCTCCAGCGACCGCAAGTGGGGAGCTATGGAGTTGGAAGGTTTGGGAACGATTTTCTTAGGTGCACCTGAGATGTTGCTGGAAAATGAAGTCCCTGAAGCTAGAGAGGCCTTGGAGAGAGGATCACGTGTCTTGGTCTTGGCTCTCAGTCAGGAAAAACTAGATCATCACAAACCACAGAAACCATCTGATATTCAGGCTCTAGCCTTGCTGGAGATTTTGGACCCCATTCGAGAAGGAGCAGCTGAGACACTAGACTACCTCCGTTCCCAGGAAGTGGGACTCAAGATTATCTCTGGGGACAATCCTGTCACTGTATCCAGCATTGCCCAGAAAGCTGGCTTTGCAGACTATCAAAGCTATGTTGATTGCTCAAAAATCACGGATGAGGAATTGATGGCCAAGGCTGAGGAAACAGCCATTTTCGGACGGGTTTCCCCTCATCAAAAGAAACTCATCATCCAAACGCTGAAAAAAGCAGGGCATACAACAGCAATGACAGGGGACGGAGTCAATGATATCCTGGCCCTTCGTGAGGCGGATTGTTCTATCGTGATGGCTGAGGGAGATCCAGCGACGCGTCAAATTGCCAATTTGGTTCTCTTGAACTCAGACTTTAATGATGTTCCTGAGATTCTCTTTGAAGGTCGTCGCGTGGTCAATAACATTGCCCACATCGCTCCGATTTTCTTGATAAAGACCATCTATTCCTTCTTGCTCGCAGTCATCTGTATCGCCAGTGTTCTTCTGGGACGGTCTGAATGGATCTTGATTTTCCCTTTCATTCCGATCCAGATTACCATGATTGACCAGTTCGTGGAAGGTTTCCCACCATTTGTTCTAACTTTTGAGCGAAATATCAAACCTGTTGAGCCAAACTTCCTCAGAAGATCCATGCTTCGTGCCCTACCAAGTGCACTTATGGTTGTGTTCAGCGTTCTCTTTGTGAAAATATTTGGAGCGAGTCAAGGTTGGTCTGAGTTAGAAATCTCAACTCTCCTCTATTATCTCCTTGGGTCTATCGGTTTCTTATCCGTATTTAGAGCCTGCATGCCATTTACCCTCTGGCGTGTTCTCTTGATTGTTTGGTCAGTAGGAGGCTTCCTGGCTACAGCTCTTTTCCCAAGAATCCAGAAACTGCTTGAAATTTCGACACTTACAGTACAAACATTCCCTGTTTACCTTGTCATGATGGCTGTCTTTACTGTGATATTTATCTTAACCAGTCGTTATCAAGCTAGAAAATAAAGAAAGACTGCAATCTGTGAATTGCGGTCTTTTTAGGTGCAAGATTGCTAGCTGAAATATGGTATAATAAAAGGTAATAGAGTTTTGGAAAGTGAGAGAAGATGATTTCAAAGAGATTAGAATTGGTGGCTTCCTTTGTGCCACGGGGGGCCATTTTACTAGATGTGGGGAGTGACCATGCTTATCTGCCAATCGACTTGGTTGAAAGAGGACGAATCAAAAGTGCTATTGCAGGGGAAGTGGTGGAAGGTCCCTACCAGTCTGCGGTTAAAAATGTTGAGGCTCACGGTCTAAAGGAGAAAATTCAAGTCCGTTTAGCCAATGGCTTGGCAGCCTTTGAAGAGGCAGACCAAGTGTCGGTCATCACCATTGCTGGTATGGGAGGGCGTTTGATTGCGACCATATTAGAAGAAGGATTGGATAAACTTGCGAGTGTAGAACGTTTAATCCTCCAGCCCAATAATCGTGAAGACGACTTGCGCATCTGGTTACAAGAGCACGGTTTCCAGATTGTAGCAGAAAGCATCCTAGAAGAAGCTGGCAAGTTTTATGAAATTCTAGTGGTGGAAGCTGGACAAATGAATCTATTAGCTAGTGATGTTCGCTTTGGCCCCTTCTTGTCCAAAGAAGTCAGTCCAGTCTTTATCCAAAAATGGCAAAAAGAAGCGGATAAGCTAGAGTTTGCCCTCAGTCAAATCCCAGAAAAAAATTTGGAGGAACGTCAAGTTCTAGTAGATAAAATTCAAGCCATCAAGGAGGTGCTCCATGCTAGCAAGTGAAGTAATACAAGCTTATGAAGGCTTTTGCCCACAGGAATTTTCAATGGAGGGTGACAGTCGTGGCCTGCAAATCGGTACTCTAGACAAGGATATCCAAAGGGTCATGGTTGCCCTCGATATGCGTGAAGAGACGGTGGCAGAGGCCATTGAAAAGGGTGTGGACTTGATTATCGTCAAGCACGCGCCTATTTTCCGTCCCATCAAGGACTTGGTTGCCAACCGTCCGCAAAATCAGATTTACATCGACCTGATCAAGCATGACATTGCAGTTTATGTCAGCCATACCAATATTGACATTGTTGAAAATGGTCTCAATGACTGGTTCTGTCAGATGCTAGGAATCGAGGAGACGACTTATCTGCAGGAAACAGGCCTAGAACGTGGAATTGGTCGTATTGGGAATATACAGCCTCAGACATTTGGGGAATTTGCCCAACATGTCAAGCAAGTCTTTGGTCTAGATAGCCTTCGAATGGTGCATTATCAAGAGAGTGATTTGCAGAAGCCTATTTCAAGAGTGGCCATCTGTGGTGGTAGCGGTCAATCTTTCTATAAGGATGCTTTGGCAAAGGGGGCAGATGTCTACATCACTGGCGATATCTATTACCACACAGCTCAGGATATGTTGTCTGATGGCTTGCTGGCATTGGATCCAGGACATTATATCGAAGTGCTTTTTGTGGAAAAAATCGCTGAACTCCTTACTCAATGGAAGGTAGAAAAGGGCTGGGCTATTGATATCTTGCCTAGTCAGGCATCGACCAATCCTTTCCACCATATCTAGTTAGAAAGAGAAAACAATGAAAAAAGTTGCCATTATTGGAGCAGGGATTGTAGGGGCAACTGCTGCCTACTACCTCTCCAAAGAAGCAGATTTAGAGGTGACCGTTTTTGACCATGGACAAGGTCAGGCTACCAAGGCAGCAGCAGGAATTATCAGTCCTTGGTTTTCCAAACGTCGAAATAAAGCCTGGTACAAGATGGCACGCTTGGGGGCTGACTTTTATGTGGATTTGTTGGCTGATTTAGAAAAGTCTGGTAAGGAAATTGACTTTTACCAGCGTTCGGGAGTTTTTCTCCTGAAAAAGGATGAATCCAAGTTGGAAGAGCTCTATGAACTAGCCCTTCAGCGCAGGGAAGAATCTTCCTTGATAGGCCAGTTAGCTATTCTGGACCAAGCGTCTGCAAATGAATTATTCCCTGATTTGCAGGGATTTGACCGTCTGCTCTATGCTTCTGGTGGGGCACGGGTGGATGGCAAGCTCTTAGTGAATCGTCTACTAGAAGCCAGTCAGGTCAAGCTGGTCAAAGAAAAAGTGAGTCTGACACCTTTAGCATCAGGTTACCAGATTGGCGAAGATGTATTTGATCAGGTTATTTTGGCTACGGGAGCTTGGTTGGGGGATATTTTGGAACCTTTAGGTTATGAGGTAGATGTTCGTCCCCAAAAGGGACAACTCCGAGACTATCAGATTTCTCAAGACCTAGAATCTTACCCTGTTGTCATGCCAGAAGGAGAGTGGGATTTAATTCCTTTTGCAGGCGGGAAATTGTCCCTAGGAGCTACTCATGAAAATGACATGGGATTTGACTTGACAGTGAATGAAACCTTGCTCCAACAAATGGAGGAAACGGCCTTGCCTCACTACCCAGCCTTGGCTAAAGCGACTTCAAGAGCTGAGCGTGTGGGAATCCGTGCCTACACCAGTGATTTCTCACCTTTTTTTGGACAGGTGCCAGGATTATCAGGTGTCTATGTGGCTAGTGGACTAGGGTCATCAGGTCTCACAACGGGTCCTATCATTGGCTACCATCTAGCCCAATTGGTCCAAGACAAGGGGTTGATCTTAGATCCAGTAAACTATCCAATTGCAAACTATGTCAAACGAGTAAAAAGTGAATAAAATTTTACTGAAATTTTAGTCTCCCCTCTAGGATGGCAAATGACATTTCCTATCAAAAATGGTAAAATAAGAAAAAATAATCTGAGAATCGAGGAAAAAAGATGCAAGAAAAGATTTTGGTAACTGGTGGAGCTGGTTTTATTGGAACCCACACTGTTATTGAGTTAATCCAAGCAGGTCATCAAGTTGTTGTGGTGGATAATCTTGTCAACAGCAACCGTAAAAGTTTAGAAGTTGTTGAAAAAATTACAGGAGTTGAGATTCCTTTCTATGAGGCAGATATCCGTGACACAGATACCCTCAGAGATATTTTCAAGCAGGAAGAGCCGACTGGTGTTATTCACTTTGCTGGTTTGAAGGCTGTTGGTGAATCAACACGTATTCCTCTTGCCTACTATGACAACAATATCGCTGGTACAGTAAGCCTCTTGAAAGCTATGGAAGAAAACAACTGTAAGAACATCATCTTCAGTTCTTCTGCGACAGTTTACGGAGATCCTCATACAGTTCCGATCTTGGAAGATTTCCCACTTTCAGTGACCAATCCATACGGTCGTACCAAGCTCATGCTAGAGGAAATTCTAACCGATATTTACAAGGCAGACTCAGAATGGAATGTGGTCTTGCTTCGTTACTTTAACCCAATCGGTGCTCATGAAAGTGGAGACCTAGGAGAAAATCCAAACGGCATTCCAAACAACCTCTTACCTTATGTTGCACAAGTAGCCGTTGGCAAACTAGAGCAAGTGCAAGTTTTCGGAGATGACTATGAAACTGAGGACGGAACAGGTGTTCGTGACTATATCCACGTCGTAGACCTAGCCAAAGGTCACGTTGCAGCTTTGAAAAAACTCCAAAAAGGTTCAGGTCTTAATATTTATAACCTTGGAACTGGTAAAGGTTACTCAGTTCTTGAAATTATCCAAAACATGGAAAAAGCAGTGGGACGTCCTATTCCTTACCGCATCGTAGAACGTCGCCCAGGTGATATCGCTGCCTGCTACTCAGACCCAGCAAAAGCTAAAGCAGAACTCGGTTGGGAAGCGGAACTCGACATCACCCAAATGTGTGAAGACGCCTGGCGTTGGCAAAGCAAGCATCCAAATGGATTTGAAGACTAAGATGATGATTTCAATCATTGTCCCATGTCTAAACGAAGAGGAAGTACTTCCTCTTTTTTATCAGTCTGTTGAAGCACTGCTTCCAGAATTGGGAGCAGAGATTGAGTATGTCTTTGTGGATGATGGTTCAAGCGATGGCACTTTGGAGTTTTTGAAGGCCTATCGGGTACAAAATCCTGCGGTACATTATATCTCTTTCTCGAGAAATTTTGGGAAAGAAGCGGCTCTGTATGCAGGCTTGCAGCATGCAACTGGAGACTTGGTGGTCGTGATGGATGCAGACCTCCAGGATCCTCCTAGTATGCTACTTGAGATGAAAGCCTTACTAGACCAGAATGCAGAATTGGACTGTGTTGGGACACGGAGAACCAGTCGGGAGGGTGAACCCTTTTTCCGCAGTTTCTGCGCTGACATCTTTTACCGCCTCATGCAAAAAATCAGTCCAGTGGCTCTGCCCTCAGGTGTCCGTGATTTTCGGATGATGAGAAGGTCTGTGGTAGATGCTATTTTAACCCTGACTGAATCCAATCGTTTTTCTAAGGGACTCTTTGCCTGGGTGGGCTTTAAAACGCACTATCTTGATTATCCAAACGTTGAACGACAGGCAGGCAAGACCAGTTGGAGTTTTAGACAGCTCTTTTTCTACTCGATTGAAGGGATTCTCAACTTTTCAGATCTTCCCTTGAGTATAGCCTTTGTAGCGGGACTCCTATCTTGTTTAATTTCTTTTATGATGACTGTTTTTGTGGTGTTTCGGACCCTTATCTTGGGGAATCCCACATCTGGCTGGACCTCTCTGATGGCTGTCATTCTCTTTCTTGGAGGGATTCAACTCCTGACCATTGGGATTCTGGGCAAGTATATCAGTAAGATTTATTTAGAGACCAAAAAAAGACCACTCTACCTCATCAAAGAAAAAAGTGATCTTTCTATTTTCGAAGGGAAAAATAACCAGAAAAGACTATAATTTTACCTAGAAATATGCTAAACTAGTAGATGAAGGGATTAAAGTGATAAAAAGAATCTACAATATCAATCTCCCTTTTAAACTATGACGGATCTTTTAGAAGTGCACGTGTAGGACAATTTTTGATGGCCTCCAGAACATCGCTGGTCTCAGCGATTTCTCTTTGCAATTCAACTGGATCATCGTAAAAGCGAACGATTCCATTATCATGGTAATCAAAGAGTTCAGAATAGGTCTGGCAAAGCCCGCAGGCGATGCACCGTTCGGGTATAAGTGTGACTTTCATATTTATATTGTAATAAGAAAATGCAAAAAAAACAAGGAGTAAGGTATGGAAAAAGAACCGTGGCAAGAAGATATTTACGAAAACAATGAGGAAGAAACAAGATCAGAGCGTCGACGCCGTAAACAAAAAGGGAAAGGCGTTGTTGCCAATCGTGTCTTGACCATTCTAGCTAGCCTCTTCTTTGTAATCGTTGTAGCGATGGTTGTCGTATTGATTTACCTTTCTACTGGAGGAAGTAACCGCACGGCAGCTTTGAAGGATTTTTATGATTCTTCAGCTCCATCGTCAACCTCTAAAGTGGAAGAATCTTCTTCCTCTACTAGTAAAGCTCAAGAAACGAAAGAATCAACTCCTTCAGAAAGTAGTTCTGAAGAACACACAGATGGAGAAGGAACGCTTACTGTGCAACCTGGAGAAGGAGAAGCAGCTCTCGCTCAGCGTGCAGGGATTTCCATTGCCCAGCTAGAAGCTCTGAATCCTTCTCATATGTCATCAGGAACTTGGTTTGCCAACCCTGGTGATGTCATCAAGACTAGATAGGAGTCGGAAATGAAGACAATTCAAATTGCTATTGATGGTCCTGCTTCCAGTGGTAAGAGTACGGTTGCAAAGATTATTGCTAAGGATTTTGGTTACACTTATCTCGATACAGGTGCCATGTATCGTGCTGCAACTTATATAGCACTCAAGCACCAGTTGGATGCTGGAAATGTAGACCAACTTCTTGAACTTCTTAACCAACACCCTATTAGTTTTGGACGTTCGGAGGCAGGCGAACAACTTGTTTTTGTAGGGGATGTTGATATTACTCATCCGATTCGTGAAAATGAAGTGACCAACAAGGTTTCAAGTATCGCGGCCATTCCTGAGGTGCGTGAGAAACTAGTTTCGCTCCAGCAAGAGATTGCTCAGCAAGGTGGTATTGTCATGGATGGGCGTGATATCGGGACAGTTGTTTTACCACAAGCTGAACTCAAGATCTTCCTAGTAGCCTCTGTTGAAGAAAGAGCAGAGCGTCGCTACAAGGAAAATATTGCTAAAGGGATTGAGACTGACCTGGAAACTCTGAAAGAAGAGATTGCTGCGCGTGACTACAAGGATAGTCATCGCGAAACCTCGCCTCTTAAACAGGCTGAGGATGCAGTTTACCTTGACACAACTGGATTAAGTATCCAAGAAGTGGTCGAAAAAATTGAATCAGAAGCAAAAAAACGCATGTCCTAGTGACAAGTGAAGCAGGCTAAGGATAGCCTGCTTCTTTTCTCTCTTTGGGGAGCATTTGAAAACAGTCTTTTTGGGAGATTTTTGATAAAATAGTAGTATCAATGAAAAGGATGGAAGCATGACAAAGAAAATCGTAGCCATTTGGGCCCAAGATGAAAAAGGTGTGATTGGCAAAGAAGACCGTCTTCCTTGGCATTTGCCAGCAGAATTACAACATTTTAAGGAAACAACTTTGAACCACGCCATCTTGATGGGACGAGTGACTTTTGATGGAATGGGGCGTCGTCTGCTTCCCAAACGCCAAACCTTGATTTTGACACGAAACAGTGACGAAGTCGTGGACGGTGCGCTAGTGTTTCAAGATGTGAAGTCTGTTTTAGCTTGGTATCAGAGTCAGGAAAAAAATCTCTATATCATTGGTGGAAAACAGATTTTTCAGGCTTTTGAGCCCTATTTAGATGAAATCATCGTGACACAGATTCATGCTCAGGTTGAGGGAGACACCTATTTCCCTGAGGATTTTGACTTGTCTCTTTTTGAGACAGTCGCAAGCAAATCTTATGCCCGAGATGAGAAAAACAACTATGATTTCACCGTCCAATACCGAAAGAGAAAGGAAGTCTAATGGAGCGCAGTATATTTGGATTTTTTACAGCATTCTTGTGTGTGATCTGTATTTTGACTGGAGCACAGGCTTTTCGTAAGAAGCGCTATGGACTGTCTGCCTTACTCTGGTTGAATGCTTTTACCAATCTGGTAAACAGTGTCCACGCTTTTTATATGACCTTATTTTAGATAGAATGATAAATTAGAACGGAAGGAAATCATGCCTACAAATAGGAAAAATGATATGATGGTTTATTGCTCATTTTGTGGCAAGAGCCAAGAAGAAGTAAAGAAAATAATCGCTGGGAACAATGCCTTTATCTGTAATGAATGTGTGGAATTGGCCCAGGAAATCATTCGGGAGGAGTTGGCTGAGGAAGTCTTGGCAGACTTGTCTGAAGTACCAAAACCAATCGAGCTCCTCAATATCTTGAACCACTATGTAATCGGTCAAGATCGTGCCAAACGTGCCTTGGCAGTAGCGGTTTACAACCACTACAAACGCATCAATTTCCATGATACTCGTGAAGAGTCAGAAGATGTGGATTTGCAGAAGTCAAACATCTTGATGATTGGCCCAACTGGTTCTGGGAAAACTTTCTTGGCCCAGACCTTGGCTAAGAGCTTGAACGTGCCCTTTGCTATCGCAGATGCGACAGCTCTGACTGAGGCTGGTTATGTAGGTGAGGACGTGGAAAACATCCTCCTCAAACTCTTGCAGGCTGCTGACTTTAACATCGAACGTGCGGAGCGTGGGATTATCTACGTGGATGAAATTGACAAGATTGCCAAGAAGAGCGAGAATGTGTCTATCACACGTGACGTTTCGGGTGAAGGAGTGCAACAAGCCCTTCTTAAGATTATTGAGGGAACTGTCGCTAGCGTGCCGCCTCAAGGTGGACGCAAACATCCACAACAAGAGATGATTCAGGTGGATACCAAGAATATCCTCTTCATCGTGGGTGGTGCTTTTGACGGCATCGAAGAAATCGTTAAACAACGTTTGGGTGAAAAAGTTATTGGCTTTGGACAAAATAACAAGGCGATTGACGAAAACAGCTCCTACATGCAAGAAATCATCGCTGAAGATATTCAAAAATTCGGTATTATCCCTGAGTTGATTGGACGTTTGCCTGTCTTTGCAGCTCTTGAGCAATTGACGGTCGATGACTTGGTTCGCATCTTGAAAGAGCCAAGAAATGCCTTGGTCAAACAATACCAAACCTTGCTTTCTTATGATGATGTTGAGTTGGAATTTGACGACGAAGCCCTTCAAGAGATTGCCAACAAAGCTATTGAACGCAAGACAGGGGCGCGTGGTCTTCGGTCTATCATCGAAGAAACCATGCTAGATGTTATGTTTGAAGTGCCAAGTCAAGAAAATGTGAAATTGGTCCGCATCACCAAAGAAGCTGTTGATGGAACGGATAAACCGATTCTAGAAACAGCCTAGAGGTGACTATGGAAATCAATACACATAATGCAGAAATCTTGCTCAGTGCGGCCAACAAATCCCACTATCCGCAGGATGAACTGCCAGAGATTGCCCTTGCAGGTCGTTCAAATGTTGGGAAGTCCAGCTTTATCAACACCATGCTCAACCGCAAGAATCTAGCCCGTACTTCAGGGAAACCTGGGAAAACCCAGCTCCTTAACTTCTTTAATATTGATGACAAGATGCGTTTTGTGGATGTACCAGGTTATGGCTATGCCCGCGTTTCTAAAAAAGAACGTGAAAAGTGGGGTCGCATGATTGAGGAGTACCTGACAACTCGGGAAAATCTCCGTGCCGTGGTCAGTTTGGTGGATCTCCGTCACGACCCGTCAGCAGATGATGTGCAGATGTACGAATTTCTCAAGTATTACGAGATTCCAGTTATCATCGTTGCGACCAAGGCGGACAAGATTCCTCGTGGTAAGTGGAACAAGCACGAATCAGCAATCAAAAAGAAATTAAACTTTGACCCAAGTGACGACTTCATCCTCTTTTCATCTGTCAGCAAGGCAGGGATGGATGAAGCTTGGAATGCAATATTAGAAAAATTGTGAGGGAAAGAAATGGCAAAAACAATTCATACAGACAAGGCTCCAAAAGCAATCGGACCATATGTTCAAGGAAAAATCGTTGGCAATCTTTTGTTTGCTAGCGGTCAAGTTCCTCTATCTCCTGAAACTGGAGAAATTGTAGGAGAAACGATCCAAGAACAGACCGAACAAGTTTTGAAAAATATCGGTGCTATTTTGGCTGAAGCAGGAACAGACTTTGACCATGTTGTCAAAACAACTTGCTTCTTGAGCGATATGAACGACTTTGTTCCTTTTAACGAGGTTTACCAAACGGCCTTTAAAGAGGAATTTCCAGCTCGTTCAGCTGTGGAAGTTGCACGTCTTCCTCGTGATGTAAAAGTCGAAATTGAAGTGATCGCAGAGATTGGATAAGCTAGTTGAAGTTTGGCTCTGCCAAACTTTTTTTGATATAAGGAGAGATAGATGACAAAAAAACAACTTCACCTTGTGATTGTAACAGGGATGAGTGGTGCAGGGAAAACGGTAGCCATTCAGTCCTTCGAGGATTTGGGATATTTCACTATTGACAATATGCCACCAGCCCTCTTGCCGAAGTTTTTACAGTTGGTCGAGACCAAGGATGATGACCACAAACTGGCCTTGGTAGTCGATATGCGGAGCCGTTCTTTCTTTTCAGAGATTCAGGCTGTTTTGGATGAATTGGAAAACCAAGACGATTTGGACTTCAAAATCCTCTTTCTAGATGCAGCAGATAAGGAATTGGTCGCTCGTTACAAGGAAACTAGAAGAAGTCACCCTCTAGCAGCAGATGGTCGAATTTTAGATGGCATCAAGCTAGAACGCGAACTCTTGGCACCTTTGAAAAACATGAGTCAAAACGTGGTGGATACGACCGAACTCACTCCTCGTGAATTGCGTAAAACTATTGCAGAGCAGTTTTCGGATCAAGAACAAGCTCAGTCTTTCCGTATTGAGGTCATGTCTTTTGGATTCAAGTATGGTATCCCTATTGATGCGGACTTGGTATTTGATGTCCGTTTCTTGCCAAATCCCTATTACCTACCAGAACTCCGTAATCAAACGGGGCTGGATGAGCCTGTCTACAACTATGTAATGAAACATGCAGAATCGGAAAGTTTCTATCAGCACTTGCTCGCCTTGATTGAGCCGATCTTGCCAAGTTACAAAAAAGAAGGCAAGTCTGTTTTGACCATTGCAGTGGGATGTACAGGTGGACAGCACCGTAGTGTAGCCTTTGCCAAGCGCATAGCTGAGGATTTATCCAAAAACTGGCCTGTCAATGAAAGTCATCGTGACAAAGACCGAAGAAAGGAAACGGTAAACCGTTCATGAGAAAACCAAAGATAACGGTGATTGGTGGAGGAACTGGGATCCCCGTCATTTTGAAAAGCTTGCGGGAAAAGGATGTTGATATCGCAGCCATCGTAACAGTCGCTGATGATGGTGGCTCCTCTGGTGAGCTAAGAAAGAATATCCAACAGCTGACACCACCAGGTGATCTTCGTAATGTTCTGGTGGCCATGTCGGATATGCCTAAATTTTATGAGAAGGTTTTTCAGTACCGATTTTCAGAAGGTGCTGGAGCTTTTGCTGGCCATCCACTAGGAAATATCGTTATAGCGGGGCTCTCTGAAATGCAAGGATCTACCTATAATGCTATGCAATTACTCAGTAAGTTTTTCCACACAACGGGAAAGATTTACCCCTCAAGTGACCACCCTTTGACCTTGCATGCAGTCTTTAAAGACGGTTCTGAGGTGGCAGGTGAGAGCCACATTGCAGATCATCCAGGCATGATCGACCATGTCTATGTGACCAATACCTTGGATGATGAAACACCCCAAGCCAGCCGTCGAGTAGTCAATACTATTCTCGAAAGTGACATGATCGTCTTGGGACCTGGTTCCCTCTTTACATCGATTTTGCCCAATATTGTCATCGAGGAGATCGGGCAGGCTCTCTTGGAGACCAAGGCGGAGATCGCCTATGTCTGCAATATCATGACCCAGCGTGGGGAAACAGAGCACTTTTCAGACAGCGACCACGTGGAAGTTCTCCATCGACATCTAGGTCGGCCTTTTATTGATACGGTCTTGGTCAATATCGAAAAGGTTCCTAGAGAATACATGGATACCAACCGATTTGATGAATATTTGGTTCAGGTAGAGCATGATTTTGCTGGTCTTTGCAAGCAGGTTCCTCGTGTGATTTCATCCAACTTCCTTCGTTTGGAAAATGGAGGAGCCTTCCATGATGGCGATTTGATTGTGGATGAATTGATGCGCATTATACAGGTGAGAAAATGAGTTTCACAGTTGCAGTAAAAGAGGAAATTCTTGGTCAACACCACCTCAGTCGTCATGAATTGTCGGCCATTATCAAGATGTCTGGCAGTATTGGTCTCTCGACTTCAGGCTTGACCTTGTCCGTCGTGACCGAAAATGCCAAGTTAGCTCGTCACCTCTATGAGTCCTTTCTCCATTTTTATGATATCAAGTCAGAGATTCGACACCATCAGAGAAGCAATCTTCGTAAGAATCGTGTCTATACGGTCTATACCGATGAGAGGGTGCAGGAACTTTTAGCTGATTTGCGACTTGCGGATTCCTTCTTTGGTTTGGAGACAGGTATTGATCCCGATATTTTAGCAGATGAGGAGGCTGGACGTGCTTACTTATGTGGGGCCTTTCTGGCAAATGGTAGCATCCGAGATCCTGAGTCTGGCAAGTACCAGTTGGAGATTAGTTCCGTTTATATGGACCATGCCCAAGGCCTGGCCTCTCTCCTTCAGCAGTTTTTGCTGGATGCCAAGGTTATTGAGCGAAAGAAAGGTGCAGTTACCTATCTCCAGCGTGCAGAAGACATCATGGATTTCTTGATCGTGATTGGGGCCATGCAGGCGCGTGATAATTTTGAGCGCGTCAAGATTTTGCGTGAAACCCGTAACGATCTCAATCGAGCCAATAACGCTGAAACAGCCAATATCGCTCGGACGGTTTCTGCTAGTATGAAGACCATTAATAATATCAGTAAAATCAAAGATAGAATAGGTTTGGAAAATTTACCAGTGGATTTGCAGGAGGTAGCTCGCTTGCGAATCCAGCACCCAGACTACTCTATCCAGCAGTTGGCAGATAGCCTGAGCAATCCCCTGACCAAAAGTGGCGTCAACCACAGACTCCGAAAAATAAACAAGATTGCAGATGAATTATAAAACCACGGATTATTTTATCCGTGGTTCTTTCTTGAAGTTAATAAATATATGAGAAGAATTTTAAAGGAAGCCAACTCCATAATCTATGGTATACTATAGATAAGTTATACTGTAGCACAAAGGAGAAAATATGAAAAAACCTAAAAAAAGTATGATTATTTTATTCAGCATTTTAGCAGTGATTGGAATAGCAGTAGGAGGTTGTAGCATGCACCAATACCAAAAGAAACAAGAAATGATTGCCATCGCAACAAGCGATGAGGCGAAGAAGGTTTATGAACATTTTATGAAATCAAAAGACTCCAAAGCACTCACCGATGAAGGAATTATAAAGCATTATGAGATTGATGAAAGTAGCTTAAGTTATAACCCAATGGGGGGATTGATGGTTTCAGTGATTCTTAACAAAGATAATGAATTAAATATAAATTATAATTTGATTGAAAACAAAGATGGCTCATACCATTCAGCATATTATTCTACTTCACCAAGATTATCCAAACTTTTGAAAGGGAATAATGAATGACACAAAATTATGTTAAAGAAGATAACCTTCAAACCGCAATGGCAGAGTATCAGGATAATATGGGCGAGGGAAGAACTTTATATGACCAATATGAAAGAGAACTTGGCACTGTCACCCAAGTCTACGACAATACTACAGGAGCGGGCGAGCAGGTTTATGCGGTTGTAAAAAATCCCAATGAAAAAGCTGAGGATGTAGAGGAAAGTTATGCTATACTATGAGTAAGTTAGTCCCTAATTCATTGATAGGATAGCATAAAGGAGGAAATATGAAAATATCTAAAAAAAGTATGATTATTTTATTCAGTATTTTAGCAGTAATTGGAATCACAATAGGAGGATGTAGCATGCACCAATACCAAAAGAAACAAGAAATGATTGCCATCGCGACAAGCGATGAGGCGAGAAAAATTTATGAAAGTCATATGAAGCATAGAGATTCAGAAGCTCTGACAGAAAAAGGGCTAATCAAATCTTATAAAATTGATACTGATTCATTAGAGTATAATCCAATGGGAGGAATGGAAGTAAGAGTCTATGTTAATGATGAAAAAGATTTATGTTTTCAATTTGGTATTGTAAGAAATAGAGAGGGTAATTTAGAATCCAGTGGTTATGTTACGTATCCAAAACTCGCAGAACTTCTTAGGAGCAGTAATTAATTATGGAGAAAGAATACATTAATGATTACCATTTACAAATAGCAATGACGGAATACAGAGATTTGTTTAAAGATGGAGAAGCTGTTACACCTAACAATGACATTCTTGGCACTGTCACCCAAGTTTACAACAATACTACAGGAGCGGGCGAGCAGGTTTATGCAGTGGTAAAAAATCCTGATGAAAAAGCTGAGGATGTACAGGAAAGTTATGCTATACTATGAGTAAGTTCATTTCTAATTTATTGATAGGATAGCGTAAAGGAGGCACCATGAAAAAACCTAAAAAAAGCATGATTATTTTATTCAGTATTTTAGCAGTAATTGGAATAGCAGTAGGAGGCTGTAGCATGCACCAATATCAAAAGAAACAAGAAATGATTGCCATCGCGACAAGTGATGAGGCAAAGAAGGTTTATGAAGAATATTTAAAGAAAGAAGATCCACATGCTTTTACTGAAAAAGGATTTATACATTCTTATCAAGTGAAACAAGATTCATTAAGTTATAATCCAATGGGTGGGCTGATGGTTTCTTTAATAATCAATGATGATGATGAAATGCTTGTAGATTATAATTTAATTGAAAAGTCTGACGGAGATTATACTTCAGCATTTTATGGAAGTACTCCTAAATTTTGGCAGACTCGTGATAAATATTATAAAAAAGAGGAATGATAGTTATGCCGGAAAAATATATTAACGATCCTCATCTTCAGATAGCAATGACAGAGTACCAACCTAACATGAAAGAAAATAAATATGAGGTTAATACTCAGTATAATCAAAATGTAGGTTATGTCACCCAAGTCTACAACAATACTACAGGAGCGGGTGAGCAGGTTTATGCGGTTGTAAAAAATCCCAATGAAAAAGCTGATAAGGTACAGGAAGTAACGGTCCTTTTTCGTGGTTCTACGGGTCCAGATCATATTTTGAATGAAGCACCAGATGTCTGGAATGACTGGGCAGAAAACGATGCAGTTATAGCCAAGAGAATTATGTTGCAAAAAGACCTTAGCTATCAAGACAAGTCTACCGAACAGCTAAAGGCTTCTGCAAGAGCTTTAAAAGACATCATGGAAAAATATCCCAATGCCAAGATTAATGTCTATGGACATTCACTCGGTTCTATGGATGCTCAGTATTCTATGGCTGCCCTACAGGCAGATCAAGTCAAACGTATCCAACAGGCTTATATCTATAACGGCCCAGATATCTATAGGATACTAAGCCCTGAACAAAGGAAAGTTGTAGACTCTATTAAGACGAGGATCCATAACTATGCTGATCCAGATGATCCTATCAGTATGGTTGGTAGGGATATGGTCAAGGGAAGTATCGGATCGGTTGGCTTAGTTTATTACGTGGATAGTACAAAAGAAGACTTTGTGAACCAACACATGACTTATGGCTACCAGCTGGATAAAAATGGGAAGATTAAAATACTGTCAAACACCAGTACGGTCATTTATAATGACTATTTACTCCAGATGGATAACTATACACTACTCAAGGAGAAACTATCAGAAGGTGGTTATACAAAGGAAGAGCAATTGTTCCTAGATTCGGAGCAAGCAGGTATTGCAGCAGCAAGCATCAGTCTAATGTCTACAGAGGGGAAAAGTATCATCAAAAGTATAAGAGATGAAGCAGTAGAAGATGCAAGAAAAGTATTTGCTTCCCGTAGACAAGTCCCTTGGGGCTTTATCCTTAGTCCATCAGAGATGGAAAATGCATATATAGAAGGAGGAGCTACCTATGAAACAACTATCGGGGTTATTGAGAAACTATTAGATCCAGTTGTTGATAAGGTGTCTCAATTGGAAAAAGATTGTATAGATTTAGAAACTCAGACCAAGAAAGGTATTCAAAAGAAATTAGAAACAGATAAGGAGTTGGCTGAAAAATTTAGACAATGGAAAAAGTTGACATGATAGACCAAGAAATTTGGAAAAAGAGACGGCAATTAGAAGAATTGGAGGAAGACTATTATCACTCACGTAAAAAAATAGAGAATGAAAAATTAGAGTGTGATTATAGATTGAATGATTTGCATCGGATGCTTGAGGAAAAACATACAGTAGCAAGTCATATGCTGAGTCAGATAGAAGGAGACACTTCTATGCTACACTATCAGCTGAATCAACTAGCTACAGATTATAGTCAGCAAATGGATTTAGCATATAGAAAAAGACTTGATCAGCTAGAAACAGAAGAAAGCAATGCTAAACAGAAGTATAGTCGTGAATACCGTGAGCTTGATGAAGAACTAACTCAAATTCTGGCTAAGCAAAGACAAATACAAGATAAAAGAGAGTAACGCGGATGGATTTATTTAATTATATATTTGATTTTGTTTCTGGTGTGGATGATGGTTTTCGTGAAATAGAAAAAGAAATCGAGCGTTTATTTGTTAGGCAGATATTGGCTCCTGCTAAAAATTATGAAATTAATCAAATCGAGCAAGAAGCTAAGAAAAATACTCGTTTAACCATTAATAGTATCCAAGAAAGTCTAAGTGCGGTAAATAATAAAATAGATGTATCTATGAAGGGCGAGTTTGCCTCAAAAGTTATTGAGACCATAGATGGCAAAAAGAAAGAATATGAGAAAGTGTTGGAGGAGTAAAGATAGGAAATTAAAGAACCACGGACCGTTCAATTCGTGGTTCTTTTCTTATAAACTTGTTGAGTGTTTGGGTTGAACTTTTTGTTCTGGGTCAATGTAGTTGATGGCATTGTTAACAGCTGTTGGAGCTTCACCCAGTCCTGTAGCGATCAAATCAATCTTACCTTCATAGTAGCAACAGTCGCCAATAGCATAGATACCTGCTTGGCTAGATTCTTGCTTGCTGTTGACGATAATCTTGTGACGGTTGAGGTCCAGACCCCAATTTTTAAGGTTGCCGACAGAAGATTTAAAACCATAGTTGACAAAGAGGTGGTCTACTTCGATAGTTTCGGCTTCATCCGATTTGACTTTGGTGATTTCCAGTTTATCAAGTGTTTTTCCATCTCCAAGGAGTTGACTTGGAACGAACGGTGTCTTGATGGTCACAGATGATTCTTGCAGGGCTTGCACACTGTGTTCCAAGGCACGGAAATTATCTCTGCGGTGAACGAGGGTAGTTGGTGCAATTTTTTCAAAAGCTAGAGCCCAGTCCACTGCTGAGTCCCCACCACCAAGGATGGTCACATTCTTGCCTGCGTATTGTTGAATGTTGGATACGTGGTAGTGGATATTTTCATAGTTTTCAACGCCGTCTAATTCGAGTGGCCGTGGTTTGAAGGCGCCACCTCCCATGGCAATGATGACGGTTTTAGTCAGGTGACTTCCCTTGTTGGTTGTGATGCTAAATCCTTCATCGTGTTTCTCAATCTCAAGAACGGTTTCGTTGAGATGAACAGGTGTTTCAAAGCCGTTTAGCTGTTCAATCAAGCGATTGGTCAACTCTTCTCCAGTTAAGTTTGGAAAACCTGGCACATCAAGGATTTGCTTCTCAGGGTAGAGGATGGCTGGTTGACCACCGAGCTGGGGAAGAGAGTCGATGATTTGGACTTTGGCTTGACGTAGGTGGGCGTAAAAGGCAGCAAAGAGGCCGACAGGACCGCCACCTACAATGGTAATGTCATAGAGTTGAGACATGATTTCTCCTTCGTTTTTTCTAGTCAGTTTATTTTATCATATTTTTAATCAAATTAAAATGAAGCAGGATAGGGAAAAAATTGTTAGAAAATGGTATAATAGGACGGAACGTGTTTTGATAGGGAGGGAACTAGAGATGAATTTTCAGCAATTTTCCAACTTGCAATACTGGACGAGTTTATTTTCAAGCCCTTGGACTATAGTCATCAATCTGATTGATATTCTCATTGTGACTTATATTTTGTATCATTTTACAAAGGCCATTGCAGGTACCAAAATCATGATATTGGTTCGGGGAGTTTTGATCTTTATTTTAGCTCAGATTCTTTCTAATATGATTGGTTTAACGACTATTTCTTGGTTGATCAATCAGATCATCACCTACGGGGTCATCGCAGCGGTGGTCATCTTTTCACCAGAGATTCGGACTGGTTTGGAGAGATTGGGTCGGGCGACAGATTTCTTTTCCAATGCTCCAATTAGCGCAGAAGAGCAAATGGTTCGTGCCTTTGTCAAATCAGTAGAGTACATGAGTCCGCGTAAGATTGGTGCTCTGGTAGCTGTTCAGCGAGTGAGAACCTTGCAGGAATACATTTCGACGGGGATTCCCTTAGATGCAAAGATTTCAGCTGAATTGCTTATCAATATTTTCATTCCCAATACTCCCTTGCACGATGGTGCGGTCATTATCCGAGAAGATCGGATTGCTGTAACTTCAGCCTATCTGCCACTAACTGAAAATACAGAGATTTCCAAGGAGTTTGGAACGCGTCACAGGGCGGCGATTGGTTTGTCGGAAGTATCAGATGCTCTTACATTTGTGGTTTCGGAGGAGACAGGTGGAATCTCAATCACCTATAATGGAGTCTTTAAGCATGATTTGACCTTGGAAGAGTTTGAATCGGAGTTAAGAAGAATCTTACTTCCAAAATCAGAGAAAAAGCAAGGTCTGAAAGAGCGCTTGCTAGGAGGATTGAAACATGAGAAAAAATAGTCTTTATATTATTTCTTCCTTCTTTTTCGCCTGCATCCTCTTTATCTACGCGACTTCTACAAACTACCAGAATAATAATAGTGCCAGACAGGTGCGGACGGAAACCTATACCAATACAGTACTCAATGTACCAATTGATATTCGCTATGACAGTGATCAGTACTTTATTAGTGGCTTCACGTCAGAAGTAACGGTTTTCTTGACAGGTTCCAATCGAGTTGCTTTGGCAAGTGAAATGCAGGAAAGTACGCGCAAATTCAAGGTGACAGCTGACTTGACAAATGCTGGTGTTGGAACAGTAGAAGTTCCTCTAACCATAGAAAATCTACCGAGTGGTTTGACGGCTGTTGCAACTCCGCAAAAGATAACAGTGAAGGTCGGTAAAAAAGCAAAACGAGACAATGTAATCGTTGTGCCAGAGATAGATCCTAGCCAGATTGATTCTCGCGTGAAAATCGACACAGTCACTGTTTCAGACGAGAAAGTGACGGTTATTAGTGACGAGGAGACTCTCTCTAGAGTAGATCGTGTCATTGCCATCTTACCGACGAGTGAACGGATAACGGGTAACTACTCGGCTTCTGTTCCTCTACAAGCAGTTGATAAAAATGGAAATGTCTTGCCAAGTGTCATTATGCCGTTTGACACAACTATGAAAATTACAACAAAAACAGCAACGTCTAGTTCGAGTAACTCGTCAACAAGTTCCTCAGAGGGCAGTTCGTCTTCAACGAGTTCAGAAACGAAACCAGACTCGTCTAAACAAGAATAAACAAAATAGTAGAAAAGGATGATTAACAAAATGGGTAAATATTTTGGGACTGATGGAGTCCGTGGAGAAGCAAACGTAGAATTGACGCCAGAATTGGCCTTTAAATTGGGTCGTTTTGGAGGTTATGTCCTCAGTCAACACGAAACGGAAGCACCTAAAGTCTTTGTAGGACGTGATACACGTATCTCAGGAGAAATGCTAGAATCTGCCTTGGTGGCAGGTCTTCTATCAGTAGGGATTCACGTCTACAAACTCGGTGTCCTTGCAACACCAGCAGTAGCTTATTTGGTTAAAACTGAGGGAGCTAGTGCGGGTGTCATGATTTCAGCGAGTCACAACCCAGCCCTTGATAATGGAATTAAGTTCTTTGGTGGAGATGGCTTTAAGCTTGACGACGACAAAGAAGCAGAAATTGAAGCTTTGCTGGATGCTGCCGAGGACACTCTTCCTCGTCCAAGTGCCGAAGGCTTGGGAACCTTAGTTGACTATCCAGAAGGCTTACGTAAGTACGAGGGCTACCTTGTTTCAACTGGAACTCCTCTTGAGGGAATGAAAGTGGCCTTGGATACAGCAAACGGTGCAGCGTCTACAAGTGCCCGTCAGATTTTCGCTGATCTGGGTGCCCAGTTGACTGTAATTGGGGAAACACCTGATGGTCTTAATATCAACTTGAATGTTGGTTCAACTCACCCAGAAGCTCTCCAAGAACTAGTCAAAGAAAGCCAGTCTGCTATTGGTTTGGCCTTTGACGGTGATAGTGACCGTTTGATTGCTGTTGATGAAAATGGTGATATCGTTGATGGTGACAAGATCATGTACATCATCGGGAAATACCTTTCTGAAAAAGGCCAGTTAGCTCAAAACACCATCGTAACAACCGTCATGTCTAACCTTGGTTTCCATAAGGCCTTGGAGAGTGCTGGCATTAACAAGGCAGTCACTGCAGTTGGAGACCGCTATGTTGTCGAAGAAATGAGAAAATCAGGCTACAATCTTGGTGGTGAACAGTCTGGTCACGTTATCTTGATGGATTACAATACAACTGGTGATGGTCAATTATCAGCTGTCCAATTGACTAAAATCATGAAAGAAACAGGCAAGAGCTTGTCTCAACTAGCATCAGAAGTGACGATTTACCCACAAAAACTGGTCAATATCCGAGTGGAAAATGCCATGAAAGAAAAGGCCATGGAAGTACCAGCCATCAAGACAATCATCGAAAAGATGGAAGAAGAGATGGCAGGGAACGGTCGTATCCTGGTCCGTCCGAGTGGAACAGAACCCCTCTTGCGTGTCATGGCAGAAGCCCCTACAACAGAAGAAGTTAACTACTACGTAGATACGATTGCTGCTGTTGTTAAAGATGAAATCGGAATTGACTAAAGCCTAGAAAACTAGATGAAATGATAAAAATGTGGTACAATTGCATAGTAAATTGTAGCAATGGGAGAGAAAAATGAATCTTAAACGAGAACAAGAATTTGTTAGCCAGTATCACTTTGATGCTCGTAACTTTGAATGGGAAAATGAAAATGGAGCTCCTGAAACCAAGGTAGACGTGAACTTTCAGTTACTCCAACATGACCAAGAAAATCAAGTGACTTCGCTTGTCGTTATCTTGAGTTTCATGATTGTCTTTGACAAATTCGTCATCAGCGGAACAATTTCTCAAGTTAACCATGTGGAAGGTCGTATTGTCAACGAACCAAGCGAATTTAACCAGGAAGAAGTCGAAACCTTGGCACGTCCATGCTTGAACATGCTCAACCGTTTGACGTATGAAGTAACAGAAATCGCCTTGGATCTTCCAGGGATCAATTTGGAGTTTTAGTCATGAAATTAGCTGTCATTACAGATTCTTCAGCCTATTTAGAGGAGAAGACGCTGCAAAGAGAGAATCTATTTATCTTGGATATTCCTGTCAATATTGATGGGGAGGAGTATGTTGAAGGTGTCAATCTGACTGCTGAAGAATTTTACCAAAAAATGGCTCAGTCTACAGAATTGCCTAAAACTAGTCAACCAAGTATTGCCAAATTGGATGAGATTCTAAGCTCCTTGAAAGATGAAGGCTATACCCATGTCTTGGGACTCTTTCTTTCGTCTGGAATTTCAGGCTTTTATCAGAACATCCAATACATGTTGGATGAGTATGATGGCTTGACCATTGCCTTTCCAGATACCCATATCACAAGCTCCCCTCTAGGATTTATGGTGGAGAGTACCTTTAAATGGGCAGAACAGGGCGATAATTTTGCTCAGATTCAGGAGAAGTTGGCTATCCAAATCGCTGATAACTCAGCCTTTATCATAGTAGATGACCTCGACCACTTGGTTAAGGGAGGACGTTTGTCAAATGGGGCTGCCGTCTTAGGGAATCTCCTCAGTATCAAGCCTATCCTCTACTTTAATGACCAAGGGGTGATTGAAGTTTATGAAAAAGTTCGTACGGAAAAGAAGGCAACTAAACGTTTGGTGGAAATCATCAAAGAGTTGACAAAAGGTGGGGACTACCGTATTACAGTCATTCATGGTAACGCACCTCAAAAGGCGGCAGATTTGCGCCAACTCTTGATTGAGAGTGGTGTGACTTCTGAGATTCCAATTGTTAGCTTTGGTAGTGTCATTGGAACCCACCTTGGAGAAGGCAGTATTGCCTTGAGCTATACACCAATCGTCTAGATTGTTCTTACAGGCTTTGTATCTTAGAAATTGAACACGGACTACCTGCCTCTTGAAAAAAGATGCCTGTCTTGCCTTTCGTGGAAAGTCAGCGCCATTCCCTATTTTTCACGGGCAGCTAACGTCCTTTGTATCTTGATAATTGAACATGCCTAGAACCCTGTGTGAAAAAGATAGTTCTTCCAAGGAGTAGACACTCCTTGATCAGAACTCCTATTTTCACTTTGTGTTCTTACAGGCTTTGTATCTTAGACAGGAGTAGAGATGAGTATTCGAGTAATTATTGCCGGTTTTAAGGGAAAGATGGGTCAAGCTGCTTGTCAGATGGTCTTGGCTGATTCAGACTTGGACTTGGTCGCAGTTTTGGATCCTTTTGAGTCTGAGTCAGAATGGCAGGGAATTCCTGTCTTCAATGATAAGACTGACTTGGCTGGTTTTGAAGCGGATGTTTGGGTAGATTTTACCACACCAGCCGTTGCCTACGAAAATACACGTTTTGCTCTTGAAAATGGCTTCGCTCCAGTAGTTGGAACAACAGGCTTTACTAGTGAAGAAATTGCAGAACTAAAAGCATTTTCCCGTGAACAAGATTTGGGTGGCTTGATTGCCCCTAACTTTGCCTTGGGAGCTGTCTTGCTCATGCAATTTGCGGCGCAGGCTGCTAAATATTTCCCAAATGTGGAGATTATCGAGCTCCATCATAACAAGAAAAAAGATGCTCCGAGTGGAACAGCCATTAAAACGGCTGAGCTGATGGCGGAAGTTCGGGAATCAATCCAGCAAGGTGCGCCTGATGAGGAAGAGTTGATTGCAGGTGCCCGAGGTGCTGATTTTGATGGTATGCGCATCCACTCAGTCCGTCTACCAGGCTTGGTAGCCCATCAAGAAGTCATCTTTGGCAATCAGGGAGAAGGATTGACCCTTCGTCATGACTCCTATGATCGCAGCTCCTTCATGACAGGGGTGAATTTGGGAATCAAAGAAGTTGTCAAGCGTCATGAGCTTGTCTATGGATTAGAACACTTATTATGAGATTAACACAAATGCCTTCTGAATTTCAGAAGGCTTTACCAGTATTAGAAAAAATTAAAGAAGCAGGCTTTGAAGCCTATTTTGTTGGGGGTTCCGTCAGAGATGCTATCCTCAATCGTCCCATCCACGATGTGGATATTGCGACGTCTTCCTATCCAGAAGAAACCAAGCAGATTTTTCCGCGAACAGCCGATATCGGAATTGAGCATGGAACAGTCTTGGTCTTAGATGGCGATGAAGAGTATGAAGTAACTACCTTTCGGACGGAGGATGTCTATGTGGACTATCGCAGACCCAGTGCGGTTTCCTTTGTCCGTTCTCTAGAAGAAGACCTCAAACGCCGTGATTTCACAGTCAACGCCTTTGCCTTGGATGAGACAGGGGAAATCATTGACTTGTTCCATGGTTTAGAAGATTTGGAAAATCAAGTCTTGCGAGCAGTTGGAATTGCTAGTGAGCGTTTCAACGAAGATGCTCTGCGTATTATGCGTGGTTTTCGCTTTCAGGCCAGTCTTGGTTTTGAACTTGAGCGAGAAACATTTGAAGCTATGAAATCCTTGACGCCGCTCTTGGAGAAGATTTCTGTGGAGCGCACCTTCGTTGAGTTTGATAAACTCTTGCTGGCACCTTTTTGGCGAGTTGGCCTGTCTTCCATGATTGAGAGTCAAGCTTATGATTATCTCCCTGATATGGCAGCCAGTCGAGAAAAGCTTCAAAAATTGTTTGATTTAGAGGCGGATTTCACCTTTGAGTCTTCCGAACAAGCCTGGGCGGCTCTATTGTGGACTTTGGAGATTAAAGATGCACAGCCATTTTTGAAACATTGGAAGACCTCACGTCAATTTGCCAAGCAAGTACAGGATTTGCTGACCATTTTGGCTTTGCGAGAAGAAGGAGAGCTGAGCAAGCGCGATTGTTACCGCTTTGACTTGGATTCCCTTCTACAAGCTGAAAGTCTTCGTCAGGCTCAAGGGAAAGAAGTCAACCCACAAGCCATCACAGAAACTTACCAGAGTTTGACCATTCATGATAAGAAAGAAATCCAGATTAACGGAGGAGTTCTGATTAAGGAATATGGTTATCAGCCAGGTCCAGACTTGGGAGAAATTTTAACAGAGATTGAGTATGCCATTGTCGATGGAGAGTTGGAAAATGATCGTCAAGCCATCCATGCTTACCTGAGGGAGAAAGAATGAGTGATTTTATCGTTGAAAAACTAAGCAAATCAGTTGGGGACAAGACAGTCTTTAAAGATATTTCCTTTATCATTCATGATTTGGATAGAATTGGTCTAATTGGTGTTAATGGAACGGGTAAGACAACCCTTTTGGACGTCCTTTCTGGCACTTCTGGCTTTGATGGGGACGTCAGCCCCTTTTCAGCTAAGAATGATTATCAGATTGGCTACTTGACTCAGAATCCAGATTTTGATGATAGCAAGACGGTCTTGGATACGGTTCTTTCCAGCGACCTCAAGGAAATTCAGCTGATTCGTGAGTATGAGTTGATCATGCTCAACTATAGCGAGGACAAGCAGGCTCGTTTGGAACGGGTCATGGCGGAGATGGATTCTCTCCAAGCTTGGGAAATCGAGAGTCAAGTCAAGACCGTTCTCAGCAAGCTAGGGATTCAGGATTTGTCGACTCCAGTTGGTGAATTGTCAGGTGGTCTAAGAAGACGGGTTCAGTTGGCACAAGTTCTCCTAGGAAACCACGACCTCTTGTTACTGGACGAGCCGACCAACCATCTGGACATTGCGACCATCGAGTGGTTGACCCTTTTTTTGAAAAATTCCAAGAAGACGGTTCTCTTTATCACCCACGATCGCTATTTTTTAGATGCACTGTCAACGCGGATTTTCGAGTTGGACCGAGCCGGCTTGACCGAGTATCAGGGTAATTATCAGGACTATGTTCGCCTCAAGGCTGAACAAGATGAGCGTGATGCGGCTCTTCTCCACAAAAAAGAACAACTCTATAAGCAAGAATTAGTCTGGATGCGCAGACAACCGCAAGCGCGTGCGACCAAGCAGCAGGCTCGTATCAATCGTTTCCATGACTTGAAAAAAGAAGTTTCAGGCGGCGTTACTGAGACAGACTTGACCATGAACTTTGAAACCAGTCGCATTGGGAAAAAAGTCATCGAGTTTCAGAATGTTTCCTTTGCCTATGAAAACAAGCCGATATTACAAAATTTTAACCTTTTAGTGCAAGCTAAAGACCGTATCGGTATCGTTGGGGATAATGGTGTGGGAAAATCCACCCTGCTCAATCTCATCGCAGGAAGTCTTGAGCCGACAGCAGGTCAAGTCATCATTGGTGAGACAGTCCGTATCGCCTATTTCTCTCAACAAATCGAAGGCTTGGATGAAAGCAAACGGGTCATCAATTACCTGCAGGAAGTAGCAGAAGAGGTCAAGACTAGCGGTGGTTCTACAACTTCCATCGCTGAGTTGCTAGAGCAGTTCCTCTTCCCACGTTCGACCCATGGAACCTTGATTGAGAAATTGTCTGGTGGAGAGAAAAAACGCCTCTATCTCCTCAAACTGCTTTTGGAAAAACCAAATGTTCTCCTCTTGGACGAGCCAACCAATGATTTGGATATTGCGACCTTGACAGTCTTAGAGAATTTCTTGCAAGGTTTTGCGGGGCCTGTCTTGACAGTTAGCCACGACCGTTATTTCCTGGATAAGGTAGCGACCAAGATTCTAGCCTTTGAGAATGGTAAGATTCGTCCTTTCTTTGGTCATTACACAGATTACCTTGACGAGAAAGCCTTTGAAACTGATATGGCCAATCAAGTGCAAAAGGCAGAAAAGGAGAAAGTGGTCAAGGTCCGTGAAGACAAGAAACGCATGACCTATCAAGAAAAGCAGGAGTGGGCAAGCATTGAAGGCGATATTGAAGCCTTGGAAAATCGTATCGCTACCATTGAAGAAGAAATGCAGGCAAATGGCTCTGATTTTGGCAAACTAGCGACTCTTCAAAAAGAGCTAGACGAGAAAAACGAAGAACTCCTTGAAAAATACGAACGCTATGAATACTTAAGTGACTTTTATAATTAGAAGAATAGAAAAATCCTATCGCAATGATGACCTGCACCCCAAAAGTTAGACAGAAAAAATCTAACTTTTGGGGTGTTTTATTATGAAATTGAGTTATGAAGATAAAGTTCAAATCTATGAACTAAGAAAGCAAGAACAAAGCTTCAAACAGCTTTCAAAAAGATTTCAAAAAGATTTCAAAAAGATTTGGAGTGGCTGTTTCTGGTCTAAAGTACATGGTGCAATTAATCAACCGTTATGGAATAGAAATCGTTAAAAAGGGGAAGAATCGATACTATTCCCCAGAATTAAAACAAGAAATAATCGATAAAATTCTGCTGGAAGGTCATTCACAAAGAAGTGTTAGTCTTGATTATGCCCTCCCAAACCAAGGAATGCTTCCAAATTGGCTGGCACAATACAAGAAAAACGGGGTATACTATTGTTGAGAAAACAAGAGGGAGACTAGCTAAAATGGGATGTAAACGGAAGAAAACTTGGGAAGAAATGACAGAACTAGAGCGACTTCAAGAGGAGAATGAACGTCTACGTACTGAGGTGGCCTACCTAAAAAAGTTAAAAGAGTTGGAGGAAAGGGACGAAGCCTTAGAGCGAGAAAGGCAGAGACAGTTAGAGAAATGGTTTCAGGAGGATTTCGACTAGATTTACTTCTTGAAACAGCACGTTTAGCTCGCTCAACTTACTATTATCAGTTGAAACAGCTGGATGGGTTTGATAAAGATAAAGAGCTTAAAACCGAAATTCAAGCCATTTATAATGAACATAAAAGCAACTATGGCTATCGTCGAATCCATTTAGAATTAAGGAATCGTGGTTATATGGTGAATCATAAGAAGGTTCAACGGCTGATGAAAATTCTTGGTTTAACGGCTCGTATCCGTCGAAAACGGAAGTATTCCTCTTATCATGGAGAGGTAGGGAAGAAAGCAGAGAATCTCATTCAACGCCAATTTGAAGCAGCCAAACCAATGGAAAAGTGCTACACAGATGTAACAGAGTTTGCCATTCCAAACAGCACTCAGAAACTCTATTTATCGTCCGTTTTAGATGGCTTTAACAGCGAAATTATTGCCTATCATCTTTCTAGGTCACCGAACTTGGTACAAGTGAAAGCTATGCTGGAGCAGGCCTTTACAGAGAAACACTATGAAAATACCATTTTACACTGTGACCAAGGCTGGCAATACCAACATGATTCTTATCATCGGTTTCTAGAGAGTAAGGGAATTCAAGCATCCATGTCACGCAAGGGCAACAGCCCAGACAATGGTATGATGGAGTCCTTCTTCGGTATTTTGAAATCGGAAATGTTTTACGGTTATGAGAAGACCTTGAGCAAGCTATTGTGAACTACATTGATTATTACAACAACAAACAAATCAAGCTCAAGCTAAAAGGACTTAGTCCTGTGCAATACAGAACTAAATCCTTTCAATAATTAATTGTCTAACTTTTTGGGGTCAGTACATGACAGGATTTCTCTATTCTTTTTTGGTTTCCTGGTGGAAGATATTTTGCCAAGTTTCATGGCGACGCCAGATACTGGTGTGGACGATGCCATCTAGCTCATAGCAAATGAGCTTGGTTTTCTGACTAATGGAGGTAATCTGAATGTCCTTAATCGCTGCTTTAAGTTCTGTTTCAGACTTATAAGCTTCTTTGTCCATCTGCTCGCCATCTTGACGGATATAGATAAAGTCTTCAGCAAGGAGTTCTTCTAGTTGATTTCCCTGGTCAATCAATTGCTCGCGCATGAGTAGTTTTTTATAGACATTGTCCAAAATTTCGTCTTCAGGTATAGGAGCAGGTTCGATATGGACATCGGTATCAAAGACTCCAAAACGCTCTTCCAGCATGGATTCGACCTGATCCGCAATTTCGTGACTTTCATAGACTGATAGATCGGGATTCATCTCCAGCGTGATATCAAGGTAGATATTGCTACCGTAGGTACGCCCTCTTTGGGACTTGACCTTACTAATCTTTGGAATCTCCATGATGGCCTTCTGGTAGTCTTCCAGCAGACGGTCGTCAAAACCATCTGAAAGACTAAAGGAAGACTCGATAAAGATATCGTAGGCTGTCTTTAAGATAAAGAAAGTGATAATGATAGCGACCAATTTATCCACGATTGGATAATTGAAACTGCTGGCTAGGATAGCAATGGAAGTCCCAAGTGAGGTGACAGCATCGGAAAGATTGTCCTTAGCAGCTGTCTTGAGAGCCTTGGATTTGGATTTCTTACTGAGGCGAGTATTATAGAGATAAACGGCAAACATGACTGCCGCAGAGACGACTCCGAGAGTTGCACCCAGTGGGTCGATAACTGTTTGTTCCTGACTGAGAATTTTTTGAATGGTGTCACGAAGCACATCAAAACCAACATAGAACATGATGATGGAAGTGATCAAACTAGCCAAATCTTCAATCTTCCAGTGACCAAAGCGATGGTCACGGTCTGCAGGCTGGCGTGCCATCCGAATCCCAATCAAGAGAGCAACATTTCCGATAATATCGGATACGTTGTTGAAACCATCTGCCACCAAACTGGAGGAGTGAAGGAGGTGGCCAGTCGCTAATTTTGCCGCAGACAAGAGCAGGTAGGTCGAAATGCTGATAATGGCGCCACGTTCCGCCAACTTAAGATTTGACATGGATTGGTTCATCGGACTTCCTTTCTAGAGCTGAGATTCTGTTTTCATTATACTGGTTTTCATGGGAAAATTCAAATTTAGTCTTGTTTCATCGGATTTTAATTCTTGAAAATTGTTCAAATTTTGATATAATAGTACTACTCAAGGGAGTAGCTGGCAGAAACCTGTGATAGTGTCGTCATTCCGAATTGTATACTGCAAAGTATTCTTTCCGGCGCTATCTTAAACAGCGAGACTTGTTATGATTAACAGGTCTCTTTTTGTTTGTCATAAAACCAAAAGAGAGCTTGTTTTGCACACAAAGTCAAGGAGGAGACACATGTCAAAAGAACAAAAACGCCAAGCGTTTTATACTCAGAGTCCTGAAGAGGTCTTGAAGTCAGTTGAAGCAACTGAGCAAGGTCTTTCGTCAAGCGAAGCGCAGAAACGCCTAGCTGAATATGGGCGCAATGAACTCGAAGAGGGTGAGAAAAAAACTCTCTTGGTTAAATTCATCGAACAGTTTAAGGATTTGATGATTATCATCCTAGTTGCTGCGGCTATTTTGTCAGTCGTAACTTCTGGTGGAGAAGATATCGCAGATGCCATTATCATTCTAGCCGTGGTTATCATCAACGCTGCCTTTGGTGTTTACCAAGAAGGAAAAGCAGAAGAAGCCATCGAAGCCCTCAAGTCTATGTCTAGTCCAGCTGCTCGCGTTATTCGTGATGGGCACATGGCAGAGATTGATTCCAAAGAATTGGTGCCAGGAGATATCGTTGCCCTTGAAGCAGGTGACGTAGTACCAGCAGACCTACGTTTGCTAGAAGCCAATTCACTTAAAATCGAAGAAGCTGCCTTGACAGGTGAGTCTGTTCCAGTTGAAAAAGACTTGACAGTCGAGCTTGCTGCCGATGCTGGTATTGGTGACCGTGTCAATATGGCCTTCCAAAACTCAAACGTGACCTATGGTCGTGGTCTTGGTGTTGTTGTCAATACAGGTATGTACACGGAAGTTGGTCATATCGCTGGCATGCTCCAAGATGCGGATGAGACGGATACACCACTCAAACAAAACTTGAATAACCTTTCTAAGGTCTTGACCTATGCAATTTTGGTCATTGCCCTTGTTACTTTTGTAGTTGGAGTCTTCATTCAAGGTAAAGATCCACTTGGTGAGTTGATGACCTCTGTTGCGCTTGCTGTTGCAGCCATTCCAGAAGGACTTCCTGCTATCGTGACCATCGTTCTTGCCCTTGGTACTCAAGTTTTGGCAAAACGAAACTCTATCGTTCGTAAGTTGCCAGCAGTAGAAACACTTGGTTCAACAGAAATCATCGCTTCTGATAAGACTGGTACGCTAACTATGAATAAGATGACCGTCGAAAAAGTCTTCTATGATGCAGTTCTACATGATTCAGCTGATGATATTGAACTAGGTCTTGAAATGCCTCTTCTTCGTTCAGTTGTCTTGGCTAATGATACCAAGATTGATGCTGAAGGAAACCTGATCGGGGATCCAACAGAAACAGCCTTCATCCAGTATGCCTTGGATAAGGGATATGATGTTAAAGGATTTTTAGAGAAATATCCTCGTGTGGCTGAGTTGCCATTTGACTCGGATCGTAAGCTCATGTCAACAGTTCACCCATTGCCAGATGGTACATTCCTTGTGGCGGTTAAGGGAGCTCCAGACCAACTTTTGAAACGTTGTGTTGCTCGTGATAAAGCTGGAGATGTCGCTCCGATTGATGGGAAAGTCAATGACTTAATTCACACAAACAACTCTGAAATGGCTCACCAAGCTCTGCGCGTGCTGGCTGGTGCTTATAAGATTATTGATAGCATTCCAGAAAACCTCACTTCTGAAGAACTGGAAAACAACTTGATCTTTACTGGTTTAATCGGTATGATTGACCCAGAACGTGCCGAAGCAGCAGAAGCTGTTCGTGTCGCTAAAGAAGCTGGTATTCGTCCAATCATGATTACGGGTGACCACCAAGATACAGCAGAAGCCATTGCCAAACGTTTGGGAATTATCGATGAAAATGATTTAGAAGACCATGTTTTGACTGGTGCTGAGCTCAACGAACTGTCTGATGAAGAATTTGAAAAAGTAGTTGGTCAATACTCTGTTTACGCGCGTGTATCTCCAGAACATAAGGTTCGTATCGTGAAAGCTTGGCAAAACCAAGGTAAGGTCGTTGCCATGACAGGGGATGGTGTTAATGATGCGCCAGCTCTGAAAACAGCTGATATCGGTATCGGTATGGGAATCACTGGTACTGAGGTTTCTAAGGGTGCATCTGATATGATTCTTGCGGATGATAACTTTGCGACCATTATCGTCGCAGTTGAAGAAGGACGTAAGGTCTTCTCAAACATTCAAAAGACTATTCAATACCTACTTTCTGCCAATACGGCTGAAGTTTTGACCATCTTCTTATCAACCTTGTTTGGTTGGGATGTCTTACAGCCAGTTCATCTTTTGTGGATCAACTTGGTAACCGATACCTTCCCAGCCATCGCTCTTGGTGTTGAACCAGCTGAGCCAGGTGTTATGACCCACAAACCACGTGGACGCAAATCAAGCTTCTTCTCAGGTGGGGTCATGAGTTCTATCATCTATCAAGGTCTCCTTCAAGGCGCCCTTGTCTTGACTGTTTATGGTCTTGCTCTTGCCTATCCAGTCCATGTAGGAGATAATCAAGCAATTCATGCGGATGCCCTTACTATGGCCTTTGCAACACTTGGTTTGATCCAGCTCTTCCATGCTTACAACGTCAAGTCTGTTTACCAATCCATCTTGACAGTTGGACCATTCAAGTCTAAGACTTTCAACTGGTCTATCTTGGTATCCTTCATTCTTCTTATGGCAACGATCGTCGTAGAACCACTTGAAGGTATCTTCCACGTAACCAAACTGGACTTGTCACAATGGGCCATTGTTCTAGCTGGAAGCTTCTCAATGATTATCATCGTAGAAATCGTTAAGTTTGTTCAACGTAAACTTGGTCTTGATAAGAACGCGATTTAAAAAGAAAGTCATCTTCGGATGGCTTTTTTTGCATTTGAGGGAAAGGACTAGAAGTTACCCCCTTTTATGCTATAATAAAGTAAAGTTGTAAGGAGTGTAAGAGAATGGAAAAGAAAATTGTCCGAGATGTCCTATTCTTGTCACAGGTCTCGAAACCTGCAAGTCAGGAGGACCTTTATCTGGCTAAGGATTTGCAGGATACCCTGCTGGCCAATCGCGAGATCTGTGTCGGTCTGGCGGCTAATATGATTGGGGTGCAGAAGCGCGTGATTATCTTTAATCTTGGCCTAGTTCCCATGGTTATGTTTAACCCTATTCTCCTTTCCTATAAAGGACCTTATGAGACAGAGGAAGGTTGTTTGTCTTTGACTGGGGTTCGAACGACGACTCGTTATGAAACGATTACGGTTTCCTATCGCGATAGCAAGTGGCAGGAACAGACCATTACGTTAACAGGCTTTCCAGCTCAGATATGCCAACATGAACTGGATCATTTGGAAGGACGAATTATTTAGGAGGAAATCAGATGAAACGTATAATCTTTGAACTTGTTTTTATCGCAACGACTTGGTATATCTTTTTGCCACCCTTCAATCTGACTAGCTGGGAATTCATCTTCTTTCTCTGTGGGCATCTGGTGGTGATGGGGATTTTGTATAGTTTCCGCAAGGATACCAATCTCCTCAAGACAGTTCATGTACGTCATGGCAAGGTTGCCAACGAACTCAATCTAGAAGGGCTTCATTTTAATAAATTAGGTGGAGGATTGTTTCTGACTGCAGGTATCATCTTTGCCCTTGCTGGTCTGGTAAGCCTAATAACCTCTAGCTTTTTCCAAGCAAAAAACTATGCTAATGTGGTATCTATCACAGAAAAAGATTTTAAAGATTTTCCTAAGAGTGATACCAGTAAGGTTCCAATTCTAGATCGGAGCACTGCTGAAAAGATCGGTGACCGTTATCTAGGCTCTCTGACGGATAAGGTCTCCCAGTACGTGGCAGCAGATACTTATACCCAGCTGACAGTTGATGGCAAGCCCTACCGGGTGACACCTTTGGAGTATGCCGACCCGATCAAATGGTTTAATAATCAGTCCAAGGGAATTGGCGAGTATATCAAGGTTGATATGGTGACAGGAAATGCGGAATTGGTGGATTTGAAAACGCCGATGAAGTATTCGGACTCCGAGTATTTTAACCGAGACGTCAAACGCCATCTTCGGATCAAGTACCCAACCAAGATTTTTAAAATGCCATCCTTTGAGGTGGATGATGAAGGCAATCCCTTCTATGTAGCAACCGTTTATCAAAAGCAGTTTGGTCTAGGAGTACCTCGTCCTTCATCTGTTGTTATCTTGGATGCTACTAATGGAGAAACTAAGGAATACAGCTTGGATGAAGTCCCAGAATGGGTGGATCGTGTCTATCCAGCGGAAGAAACCATCGAGCAAATCAACTACAACGGCAAGTATAAAGACGGCTTCTGGAATGCCTTGATTTCTAAGAAAAATGTTACCCAAACGACAGAAGGCTATAACTATCTTTCTATCGGAAATGATATTTATCTCTACACAGGGGTGACTTCAGCAAACGCCGACGAAAGTAATCTAGGTTTTATCCTTGAAAACATGCGTACAGGTGAAATCACCAAGTACAATCTAGCATCAGCAACCGAAGAATCAGCCCGTGCTTCCGCAGAAGGAGCAGTGCAAGAGAAAGCCTACAAGGCTACCTTCCCTATCCTTGTCAATCTCAACGACAAACCGCTCTATATCATGGGCTTGAAGGATAATGCAGGCTTGGTCAAGGAGTATGCTTTGGTCGATGCAGTGGAGTACCAAAACGTCATCGTAGCAGCTACAGTAGATGAGCTCCTCAGCAAATATGCCAATAAAAATGACCTCGATCTGGATAATGAAACGGTAGAAAACATTAAGGGGATCGTCTCAGACCTTAAATCAGCTGTGATTAAGGGTGATACCGTCTACTTCTTCAAAGTTGATGGCAAGATTTATAAGGTCAAGGCTTCAGTGTCAGACGACCTTCCTTACCTTGAAAATGGCCAATCTTTCGAAGGTCAAGTTGGAAAAGATAACTATCTCAAGACCTTTAAGGTCAAGTAAAAGAAATCTCGGTATGAACCGAGGTTTTTCAGATGAAATTCTTGGTCGTGGTTGAAAAATATGCTACACTAACAATATGAAAATTTTAATCCCAACAGCAAAAGAAATGAACACAAATCTTCCTTGTATTGAAGCGCTTCCCTTGAGGGAAGAAAGTCAGGCAGTTCTTGATTCACTAGCGCACTACTCAGCTAGTGAATTAGAGACTTTTTATAAGGTATCTGCCGAGAAAGCAGAAGAAGAGTACGTTCACATTCAAGCTCTAAAAGATCACAGGGCTAAACATTATCCAGCCCTGAAACTCTTTGATGGTCTCATGTATCGCTACATCAAACGAGATGGGTTAACCGAGGCTGAACAAACCTATCTTGAAGATCATGTTTTAATTACATCAGCTTTGTATGGAGTAGTTCCAGCCCTATCTCCAATGGCTCCTCACCGTTTGGACTTCTTGATGAAGTTAAAAGTCACTGGTAAGACTTTAAAGAGTCATTGGAAGTCAGCCTACAATGAGGCGCTAGAGGATGAGGACTTGATATTTTCTCTCTTGTCATCAGAGTTTGAAACAGTATTTTCTAAGGAAATCAGAGAAAAGATGGTGACCTTCAAATTTATGGAGGACAAGGGTGGTCAGTTGAAAATACACTCAACTATTTCAAAGAAAGCGCGTGGGGCCTTTTTGACAGCCCTGATAGAAGGGCAAGTCCAAACAGTCGAACAAGCTCGCAAGCTCCGCTTCGCAGGCTTTGACTACCGACCTGATTTATCAGGTGATTTAGAACTCGTCTTTGTGAAACAAGCATAAAACCAGCTCGAATGAGCTGGTTTTTGCTTGATTAGTTGATGGCTGCAAGAAGGTCGTCAGCTTGTTTTGCAAGTGATGAGTCAGCTGCTTTGTCTAGCACCAATTTTCCGTCTGCCCAAGCAGAGTCATTGACACGAGCGGCAGTAAAGTCACCAACGACTTGTGTACGGATAAATGGCAAGAGGTCTTTGTAAATCGCAAAGAGTTGCTCGTGACCTGCATTGGCTACAGATGAGACAGTAACAAACTTGTCTTGAAGGGCAGAAGCACTACGTGTATCTGTCAAGTCAAGGGCGCGGGAGAGCCAGTCAAGCAAGTTCTTCACTGTTCCAGGGATAGAGAAGTTGTAGACTGGAGAGAAAATCCAGATAGCATCCGCAGCAAGGACAGCCTCGCGAGCAGCGGTTACAGCTGGATGAGTTGGAATTTCAAGGTCTTGGCTAAAGAGAGGAACAGCAGAGTAGTCAAGATAGCTAACTTCCGCTTTTCCAGCAAGTGCTTTCTCAGCTTCGAGGGCCATTTGGTGGTTGAAAGAACCTTGGCGTAGTGAACCGACGATAAATAGTACTTTTTTAGACATGATATGTCTCCTTTAGTTTAAAATTTAAAGAGCGAACTCTTTTGTCACCATTTATGTTACAACAAATAATACTAATTAGCAATAAATGTGCTCAGCTAAGTTTACTTGTTAGGGGTGGAAAGACTTAGTTCTGAGAAAGCAGTATTTGATAGACAGACAAATATTGTATTTAATTTCAAGGGGAAAATAATCTCGGAATGTTCCTGTCTTCACTTGTAATAAAGGAGGAGAGATGGTAAAATAGACGAGTGAAACTAAGACAGAAAAACGCAAAAAACAAGCTACTTTTACAGTATGGAATCGGCATTACTTTAGTATTACTAGTCATGACCACTTCCTTCCTTTACCTGATTTCTCTCAGTATGAAGCCCTATCAGGATGCTAGGGTTGAGGGAGAAAAACTAGCCAAGCAGTATGCAGAATTGGAAAAGGCAGATCAGGTTGATTTTTATAATGGTTCGGAAGCTTATTACAGCCTTCTGGGCCATAATAAAAAGCAAGAGGCCATTGCCGTACTGATTGAAAAGAATGACCACAAGATTTACGTTTATCAACTAGATAAGGGGATTTCTCAAGATAAGGCAGCGACGATTTCGAGGGAAAAAGGAGCTAGCGATATTGACAAAGTCACCTTTGGTCGCTATCAGGACAAGCCGATTTGGGAAGTCAAGTCAGGAAACCACTACTATCTGATAGATTTTGAAACTGGAGCATTGATCCAATAAGGAGGGCATATGAAACTATCCAAGCGTGTACTAGAAATGGAAGAGAGTGTCACTCTAGCCAGTGATGCAAGAGCCAAAGAGTTAAAAGCTCAAGGAAAAGATGTTCTTTTCTTAACCTTGGGACAGCCAGATTTTCATACTCCTGAAAATATTCAGGATGCGGCGGTGGAAGCGATTCGAGATGGACGCGCTTCCTTTTATACAGTTGCTTCAGGTCTACCAGAGCTAAAGGCAGCCGTGAACACTTATTTTGAACGCTACTATGGCTATTCCGTAGCAGCCAACGAGGTTACCTTTGCAACAGGTGCTAAGTTCTCTCTCTATACCTTTTTTATGGCCGTGGTCAATCCAGGTGATGAGGTCATCATCCCTACACCATACTGGGTCAGCTATGGAGACCAAGTCAAAATGGCAGAAGGAGTGCCAGTCTTTGTCCAGGCCAAGGAAGACAATCACTTTAAAGTAACAGTAGAGCAGCTAGAAGCAGCCCGAACAGATAAGACCAAGGTCTTGGTTCTTAATTCACCATCGAATCCGACAGGTATGATTTACTCTCGTGAGGAACTCTTGGCTATCGGAAATTGGGCTGTTGCGCATGATGTCCTCATCCTAGCAGATGATATTTATGGTCGTTTGGTTTATAATGGGAACGAATTTGTTCCAATCTCTAGTTTATCAGAAGCAATTCGCAAGCAAACCATCGTGATTAACGGTGTATCTAAGGCCTATGCTATGACTGGTTGGCGAGTAGGTTATGCTGTGGGAAATCCTGAAATTATTGCTGCCATGAGCAAGCTAACAGGTCAAACAACCTCTAATCTGACAGCAGTATCTCAATATGCAACGATTGAGGCGCTGACTGGACCGCAAGACTCTGTTGAAACCATGCGCCAAGCCTTTGAAGAGCGTTTGAATACCATTTATCCTCTCTTGTGCCAAGTCCCAGGTTTTGAAGTTGTCAAGCCCCAAGGTGCCTTCTATCTCTTCCCAAATGTTAAAAAAGCGATGGAAATGAAGGGTTATACCGATGTGACAGAGTTTACAACGGCTATTCTCGAAGAAGTCGGCCTTGCCTTGATTACAGGAGCTGGATTTGGAGCACCAGAAAATGTTCGTCTCAGTTATGCCACAGACTTGGATACATTAAAAGAAGCGATTCGCCGTTTGCATCAATTTATGGAAAAATAAAACTTAGAATCTTCGCCTTTTTAGCGAAGATTTTTTGTAACGAAAATCTCGCGATTTTTCTCTATTAGAACCTAGCTATCACAGTCTATTTATGGTAAAATAGTGGGTAATGATGTCTTCGGACAAGTTAAACGAAAAAAGGAAGATAGATTATGACAAAACGTGTAACAATTATCGATGTAAAAGACTACGTTGGTCAAGAAGTGACCATCGGAGCTTGGGTTGCCAATAAATCAGGAAAAGGGAAAATTGCCTTCTTGCAATTGCGTGATGGAACTGCCTTTTTCCAAGGAGTTGCCTTCAAACCAAACTTTATTGAAAAATTCGGCGAAGAAGTTGGTCTTGAAAAATTTGAAACCATCAAACACTTAAGCCAAGAGACTTCTGTTTATGTGACAGGGATTGTCAAAGAAGATGAGCGTTCTAAGTTTGGCTATGAGCTCGATATTACAGACATCGAAGTCATCGGTGAATCACAAGATTATCCAATCACTCCAAAAGAACACGGAACAGACTTCTTGATGGACAACCGCCACTTGTGGCTCCGTTCTCGTAAGCAAGTAGCAGTCATGCAAATCCGTAACGCTATCATCTATGCAACCTATGAGTTCTTTGACAAGAATGGCTTCTTGAAATTTGATAGCCCAATTTTGTCAGGAAATGCGGCAGAGGATTCAACTGAACTCTTTGAAACAGACTACTTTGGAACGCCAGCCTACTTGAGCCAATCAGGTCAGCTTTACCTAGAAGCAGGCGCTATGGCCCTTGGTCGTGTCTTTGACTTTGGTCCAGTATTTCGTGCGGAAAAATCAAAAACGCGCCGTCACTTGACTGAGTTCTGGATGATGGATGCGGAGTACTCTTACTTGACACATGATGAGTCACTTGACTTGCAAGAAGCGTATGTTAAAGCCCTTCTTCAAGGTGTTCTTGACCGTGCTCCTCAAGCATTGGAAACTTTGGAACGTGATACAGAGCTTTTGAAACGCTACATTGCAGAACCTTTCAAACGTATTACTTACGATCAAGCCATTGACCTCTTGCAAGAGCATGAAAATGATGCTGATGCTGACTACGAGCATTTGGAACATGGAGATGACTTTGGTTCACCTCATGAAACTTGGATTTCAAACCACTTTGGTGTACCAACCTTCGTTATCAACTACCCAGCGGCTATTAAGGCCTTCTATATGAAACCAGTTCCTGGCAATCCAGATCGCGTGCTTTGTGCAGACTTGCTGGCACCGGAAGGCTACGGAGAAATCATCGGTGGTTCTATGCGTGAGGAAGACTACGATGCCCTTGTCGCTAAGATGGAAGAACTTGGAATGGATCGTACAGAATACGAATTCTACCTTGACCTTCGTAAATACGGTACTGTACCACACGGTGGATTTGGTATCGGTATTGAGCGTATGGTAACTTTCGCAGCTGGAACCAAACACATCCGTGAAGCTATTCCATTCCCACGTATGTTGCACCGTATCAAACCATAAATTAGCAAAAAGAAGATAATTTCATCTTCTTTTTTCACTTTTATCTTGCTATCTATCAGTTTTTCTAGTATAATAGTTTATTGTGAGCAAACCTCACTTACCCCTTGCAAAGTCTTGGGGTCATTAGACCAAAAGGAGGAACATATCAATGGCTAAATACGAAATTCTTTATATCATTCGTCCAAACATTGAAGAAGAAGCGAAAAACGCTTTGGTAGCACGTTTTGACTCTATCTTGACTGACAACGGTGCAACTGTTGTTGAATCAAAATCATGGGAAAAACGTCGTCTTGCATACGAAATCCAAGATTTCCGTGAAGGACTTTACCACATCGTTAACGTTGAAGCAAACGATGACGCAGCTCTTAAAGAGTTTGACCGTCTTTCAAAAATCAACGCTGACATTCTTCGTCACATGATCGTCAAACTTGACGCGTAAGAAGGTAAACTATGATTAACAATGTTGTACTTGTAGGGCGTATGACACGTGACGCTGAGTTGCGTTATACCCCATCAAATGTAGCAGTTGCGACTTTTACTCTTGCAGTAAACCGTACATTCAAGAGTCAAAATGGCGAACGTGAGGCTGATTTCATCAATGTCGTTATGTGGCGCCAACAGGCTGAAAATCTTGCTAACTGGGCTAAAAAAGGCTCTCTTATCGGGATCACAGGTCGTATCCAGACTCGTAGTTACGATAACCAGCAAGGACAACGTGTCTACGTAACAGAAGTCGTGGCTGACAATTTCCAAATGTTGGAAAGCCGTAGCGTGCGTGAAGGACATACAGGTGGGGCTTATTCTGCACCAACTGCTAGTTATACAGCACCTACGCAATCAGTACCAGACTTTTCACGTGATGAAAATCCATTTGGAGCAACCAATCCGTTGGATATTTCAGATGATGATTTACCATTCTAATGGACAATTAATACTATAAAGGAGAAAAAACATGGCTCAACAACGTCGTGGCGGATTCAAACGCCGTAAAAAAGTTGATTACATCGCAGCAAACAAAATTGAATATGTTGATTACAAAGATACTGAGCTTCTTAGCCGTTTCGTTTCAGAACGTGGGAAAATCCTTCCACGTCGTGTAACAGGAACTTCAGCTAAAAACCAACGTAAAGTAACAACAGCTATCAAGCGCGCTCGCGTAATGGCTTTGATGCCTTTCGTAAACGAAGATTAAAAAAAGGGGTCCAGCGGACCTCTTTTTCATGAGCTCGGAAACAAGAAAGCGAATTAAGACCCTTACGGGTCTTTTTTTCACGAGCTTTGAAATGAGAAGGGGAGTTCGGTCTGTGGGCCCTCTTTTTCAGCCCCAATAGGTCTTTTCTTCAGGTTCGTGTGGCCCTCTTTTTCAGACTTTTTCAGGCCTCGGTTGGACAGAGCTACTTTTTGACCTAGTAAGCTGCTTTTTTCTTACTAGGTTATTTCTTTTAATTTTTATTATCGTGCTATAATGGTAGGAGAAAGTTTAAAGGAGCAGCTTATGAAGACGACATGTTCAATTAGAAAAATGCAAGAATCTGACATTAAAGATCTATCTCGAGGATTTATCAGCCAAGGTTGGCCAAGTAGAGAGGAGATTTTAACTCGATACTTCAAGGAGCAGGAAAGTGGAGAGAGGGAAGTATTAATTGCTGATCTTACTAGTGCTGTAGCGGGCTACATTACTATTATACCCGATGCTAAACATGGTCCTTTTGCAGAAGTCTATCCAGAATTATCAGATTTCAATGTCTTTGAGCCCTTTCAAAATCAAGGAATTGGAAACCTCTTGATGGAAGAAGCTGAAAATCAAGTTAAGCTCATATCGGATAAGGTGACCCTTGGTGTTGGGCTCCATTCAGGGTATGGACCTGCCCAGAGATTGTACATAAAACGAGGCTATATTCCAGATGGAACGGGAGTTTGGTATCGAAACCAACCCTTGGAAATGAATGCCACTATTCAAAATAATGATGATTTAGTTCTGTACCTATCCAAGAAATTCGAATAAGAGATAGTGAATTTCTTTGAAGATAGGGGATTTCTCTACTTTATGGTATAATGGAAAGAGTGATGGAAAAGAGGTAGAGAAGATGGATGCAAAATTAAAATACAAGGCAAAGAAGATTAAAATCATCTTTTTTGATATTGATGATACCTTGCGTACGTCAAAGACAGGTTTTATTCCAGCTACGATTCCTACTGTCTTTAAGCAGTTGCGTGAAAAAGGGATTTTGACAGGAATTGCTTCTGGGCGTGGCATTTTTGGTGTTGTTCCAGAGATTCGTGAGCTCAAGCCGGACTTTTTTGTAACCTTGAATGGTGCCTATATAGAAGATAAAAAAGGAAATGTCATTTATCAAAATCAGATTAAGAGGCCAGATGTTGAGGAGTATATCTCTTGGACCAAGCGAGAAGGGATTGAGTACGGCTTGGTTGGCAGTCATGACGCCAAACTCTCCACTCGGACAGAAATGATCAGTGAGGCGATTGATCCGATTTATCCAAACTTGGATGTGGATCCTGACTTCCATGAAAAAGTAGATATTTATCAGATGTGGACCTTTGAAGATGAAGGGGATGACTTGCACTTGCCAGATTCATTGTCGGATAAACTTCGCATGGTGCGTTGGCATGAACATTCATCTGATGTGGTACCAATTGCAGGCTCAAAGGCTGCTGGTGTGGCAAAGGTTGTAGAACACCTAGGATTGAAACCAGAGAACGTCATGGTCTTCGGAGATGGCCTCAATGACTTAGAACTCTTTGATTATGCAGGAATTAGTATTGCCATGGGAGTTTCCCACGAAAAGATCAAAGAAAAAGCAGATTATATTACAAAAACAGTAGAAGAAGATGGCATTTTTGATGCCTTAGAAGGATTTGGTATGGTAGAAAAAGAATTGCATTTCCCACAAGTAGACATTGAAACAGTAGAGGGTCCTCTAGCGACTATTAAGACAAATCACGGAGACTTGCGTATCAAGCTCTTCCCTGAACATGCTCCTAAAACAGTAGCAAACTTTGTCGCTCTTTCAAAAGATGGTTACTATGATGGAGTGATTTTCCATCGCATTATCAAGGACTTTATGATCCAAGGTGGAGACCCAACTGGTACTGGTATGGGTGGGGAGTCAATCTACGGTGACTCTTTTGAAGATGAATTTTCAGAAGAACTCTATAATGTTCGTGGCGCTCTTTCTATGGCCAATGCTGGTCCAAATACCAATGGAAGTCAGTTCTTTATCGTGCAAAACCAACACTTGCCATACTCTAAGAAAGAGATTGCGCGTGGTGGTTGGCCTGAACCAATCGCTGAGATCTATGCAGAACAAGGTGGAACTCCTCACCTTGACCGTCGTCACACTGTTTTTGGGCAATTGGTCGATGCAAAATCTTTTGCAGTCTTGGATGCCATTGCAGCTGTTGAAACTGGTGCTATGGACAAGCCAGTTGAAGATGTAGTAATTGAGACGATTGAAATTGAGGACTAATATGAAAATTGGTGATAAGCTAAAGGGGCGTATTACAGGAATCCAGCCCTATGGTGCCTTTGTCGAATTAGAGACAGGGGTGATTGGGCTGATTCATATTTCAGAGATTCGGACAGGATTTATCGAAAATATCTATGAAGTTTTGAAAATTGGTGAAGAAGTGCAGGTTCAGGTTGTTGATTTAGACGAATTTTCAGGTAAAGCCAGTCTATCTATTCGCACTCTGGAGGAAGAAAAACACCAACTACCAAGACGGAGACGTTTTTCAAATGATCGTATCAAGCACGGTTTTGCACCACTTGGGCGAATGATGCCAATCTGGACAAAGGAAGCCCTCAACAATCTGAGAGAAAAAAACTAGTCTATTAGATTTCGTATTTTTAAAAATCAATATATGGAAGAACAATTATTAAAACCAGGAGAGCGCATCAACCAGCTCTTTTCGACAGATATCAAGATCATTCAAAATAGAGAAGTATTTAGCTATTCGGTGGATAGTGTTCTCTTGTCACGCTTTCCTCGCTTCCCTAAAAATGGCTTAATAGTGGATTTTTGTGCTGGAAATGGTGCAGTGGGACTTTTTGCAAGTAGTCGTACAAGGGCAAAAATTCTCTCTGTAGAAATTCAGGAGCGTTTGGCGGATATGGCAGAGCGTTCGGTTCAGTTGAATGGTTTGGAAGAGCAGATGCGGGTCATCTGCGATGATTTGAAAAATATGCCTGCCCACATCCAAGGAAGTAAGGTGGATATGATTTTGTGCAATCCGCCTTATTTCAAGGTGGATCCGCATTCTAATCTCAACGAGAGTGAGCACTACCTTCTGGCCAGACACGAAATTACGACTAACCTAGAAGAAATCTGTCGAAGTGCTCAGAGTATTCTCAAGTCTAATGGCCGTTTGGCCATGGTTCATCGTCCAGATCGGCTCTTGGATATCTTAGACATGCTTCAACGCCATAATTTGGCACCCAAGCGCCTGCAATTTGTCTATCCTAAACGTGAGAAGGAGGCCAATATGCTCTTAATCGAAGCTATCAAGGATGGCTCGACGAGTGGCTTTAAGGTCTTGCCACCTCTCATCGTTCACAATGATGATGGTTCCTATACACCAGAAATTCAAGAGATTTACTATGGATCATAAAGCCTATATGTATGTGGTGGAGTGTCGCGACGGTTCTTACTATACGGGCTATACGATAGATGTGAAGAAACGCCTTGCCGTTCATAATAGTGGTAAGGGAGCCAAGTATACCCGACCCCGCTTGCCAGTCAAACTCATCTATGCTCAAGGTTTTGCCAGTAAGGAAGAAGCCATGTCTGCAGAGGCTCTCCTCAAACGCAAGAAACGTCCACAGAAAGAACGATTTTTATCCGAAAATCAAGAGAAAAATCTAGTCAATGATATTGATGTCTAATGAGGAGTCCTTTGGCTCCTCGTACTTTTGTCAAAAAAGAAAAAAAGTGCTACAATAAGATGAATAAATTTAAAGAGGTATTATCATGTCTAAGATTCTAGTATTTGGTCACCAAAATCCAGACTCAGATGCCATCGGGTCATCTGTAGCCTTTGCTTATCTTGCAAAAGAGGCTTATGGATTGGACACAGAAGCAGTTGCTCTCGGTACTCCAAACGAAGAAACAGCCTTTGTTTTGGACTATTTTGGTGTGGAAGCACCGCGTGTTATCACATCTGCTAAAGCAGAAGGTGCAGAACAAGTCATCTTGACTGACCACAATGAATTCCAACAGTCTGTATCAGACATCGCTGAAGTAGAAGTTTATGGTGTTGTAGACCACCACCGTGTGGCTAACTTTGAAACTGCAAGCCCGCTCTACATGCGTTTGGAGCCAGTTGGATCAGCTTCATCAATCGTTTACCGCATGTTCAAAGAACACGGTGTAGCAGTTCCTAAAGAAATTGCAGGTTTGATGCTTTCAGGTTTGATTTCAGATACCCTTCTTTTGAAATCACCAACAACTCACCCATCTGATAAAGTCATTGCTCCTGAATTGGCAGAATTAGCGGGCGTGAACTTGGAAGAGTACGGTCTTGCTATGCTCAAGGCTGGTACGAACTTGGCAAGCAAATCTGCTGAAGAATTGATTGACATCGATGCTAAGACCTTTGAACTCAACGGAAATAAGGTTCGTGTTGCCCAAGTAAACACAGTTGATATTGCTGAAGTCTTGGAACGCCAAGCAGAAATCGAAGCAGCAATGCAAGCGGCTAATGTAGCAAACGGCTACTCTGACTTTGTCTTGATGATTACAGACATCGTAAACTCAAACTCAGAAATCCTTGCTCTTGGGTCAAACATGGACAAGGTCGAAGCAGCCTTTAACTTCAAACTTGAAAACAACCACGCTTTCCTTCCAGGTGCCGTTTCACGTAAGAAACAAGTGGTGCCTCAGTTGACTGAAAGCTTTAATGGGTAAGTTCCTGAGTGATAATTGAAACGAGGAAACTTTAGTTTCCTTATAGCTAAAGGGGTCTCGGCTCCTTTTTTTCTAGGAGAGAAAGATGTTAGAAAATGGCGATTTGATTTTTGTGAAGGATCTTTCAGATATGGGGCAGGCCATCCAGGCTTCTACTGGGAACTATAGTCATGTAGCCATCTTTTTGGATGGTTTGATCTACCATGCTAGTGGGCAAGCAGGCGTCATCTGTCAAGAACCAGCAGACTTTTTTGAATCGACTCATCTCTACGATCTCTATACCTATCCAGAGATGGAAGCTGACTTGGTAAAGAAAAGAGCTAGCAATCATTTAGGTGCACCCTATAACGCCTCTTTTTATCCAGATGGGAATGGCTTTTACTGCTCCCAGTACATCGCTAAAATTCTCCCTATTTTTGAGACCATTCCGATGCAATTTGGGGATGGGGAGCAGGAAATTAGTGATTTTTGGAGAGAATATTACAGAGAGCTAGGTTTGCCTGTTCCTCTAAACCAAGCTGGGACCAATCCTAGTCAATTGGCAACATCACCTCTGTTAGAATGTAAAGAAAGGAATCTTCATGATTCAGATTTTTAATCCCTCCCGTTTGACTCGACAGCCATTTTTTATAGATTTGGTTGACTATCTGGACCATCATGACGATGTGATTCTCCGAGAAATCAAGGCTCAGTTTCCAGATGTGGCAGTTGATAAACTCATGGAAGAGTATATAAAGGCGGGCTTGATCCGAAGGGAAAACAAACGCTATTCCCTCAATCTCCCTTTTCTAGAATCGATAGACAATCTATCCCTTGACCAAGAGATTTTTGTCAGAGAGGACAGTCCAGTCTATCAAGCCTTGCTAGAGAAGACTTTTGAGACAGAATTGCGCAATCAAACCAATGTAGCTATCTTAGTTGAAAAGACTGACTTTGCGCGAACAAAAATGACCCTGTCTAATTATTTCTACAAGGTCAAGAATCAATATCCTTTGGCACAAAAACAGCAGGAACTCTATGCCATTTTGGGAGATGTCAATCCTGAGTACGCCCTCAAGTATATGACGACTTTTTTACTGAAGTTTCTCAAAAAGGACCAGCTGATGCAGAAACGCCGTGATATCTTTGTGGACAGTTTAGTCGTCTTGGGTTATATTGTTCAAAACGAAGAAGGAAAGTATGAGTTGGCTGTTGATTTCGACAAGGAATGGTTGACTTTCTATTTACCTTAATTGCTTCATTTTGAGCAGATTGTTTGACTTTGCTAAAGAATAAGCATAAACTGAATGTAAGCGATAACCATTATCGTATTAAAAGCAAAGGAGACAGAGCTATGTCACTTGAAAATAAATTGGATCAAGCAACTGGTGCTATCAAAGAAGGATTTGGTAAAGTTACTGGCGATAGCAAGACAGAAGCAGAAGGCACTGTAGAAAAAACAGTTGCGAAAGCAAAAGAAGTAGTTGAAGAAGCTAAAGGCGCTGTAGAGGGTGCCGTTGAAGGCCTTAAAAACTCATTTAAGAAAGAAGACTAAAAAAATCAAGGGAAAAGCTTCCCTTGATTTTTTGATTTTATAGATAACGTTCTGCGATAGCTGCGTCTCCAGGATAGTCTTCTTTTTTTCCTTGGACAATCTGGTAGCAATCAGCTCCCTTACCAGCAATAATCACGGCATCGAGTTCTTGATTTGTGATGGCCATCGCTGCCTTGATAGCTTGTTCACGATCGGCAATCTTTTCAACAGGATGACTGATATAGCTACTGATTTCATCCGCAATGGCCATTGGATCTTCATAGTTTGGATCATCAGCTGTGAGAAAGACTTGAATCTCAGGGTGTTGATTGAGGAGGAGGCCAAAGTCTTTGCGACGACTTTCACCCTTGTTTCCAGTCGAACCGAGAACCAGAGCAATCTTTCCAGTTTGATGGGTTTCAACAACAGAAATCAGTTTTTTCAGACTATCGCCATTGTGGGCATAGTCGATGAAGACCTTGGCACCATTTTTCTGTGTGAGGACTTCCATACGTCCAGGAACGCGGGTTGTGGCGATTCCTTTTTTGATGTCTTCAAGACTGGCTCCGAGACGAAGGCAGGCAAGTCCTGCAGCAACTGCATTTTCTTGGTTAAAGTGACCGATGAGTTGAATATCATAATCTCCAGCAAGTTTACCAGTAGCTGAAAAGCTAAAGGCTTTGGAATTCTCGATTTGGTTATTTGACTGGCTACCATAGAAGTCATGCTCTTGATGTTCCACTTGTTCTTTTAGTACAGAAAAGTGATCCATGTCGCTGTTAATGACAACTGCTCGGCTATTTTTCATCAAGAGACGTTTGTGGTAGAAGTAATCTTCAAAGCTAGGATGCTCAATCGGTCCGATATGATCAGGGCTGATATTGAGGAAAACTCCTACATCAAAAGTCAGACCATAGACGCGTTTGACCAGATAGGCTTGACTGGAGACTTCCATGATGAGATGGGTTCTACCATTCTTAACAGCCTGAGCCATCATATCAAAGAGATCGATACTTTCTGGAGTTGTGAGGGCAGACTTAAAGAAGGTCTTACCATCTAAGGTCGTATTCATGGTTGACAGCATAGCTGGGCGATGGTGTTGAGCTAAGATGTTATAGGCAAAATAGGCCGCTGTTGTCTTACCCTTGGTTCCAGTGAAGGCGAGAATTTTGAGTTTCTCTTGTGGATTACCATAAAACTCCATAGCAATCAAACTCATGGCTTTCTTAATATCGCTCACGACAATAACAGGAATACCAACTTCGTAGTCTTGCTCAGCTATATACCATCCGAGACCATGTGTAATAGCAGAGGTAAGGAATTCTTTTTTAAAAGAAGCTCCCTTAACGAAAAATAGGCTCTGTTCTTTAACTTTACGACTGTCGTAACTGATGCTGTCAAAAACAACTTCGCTGTAGTTGTAGTGGTAATGACCTTGGTCAATAATCTCACGAAAAAGGCCATCTTTCTTTAATATATTTAATACGGTTTCAATCTTAATCATACTTTCTATTATAAACTTCAAGTCTGAATTTTACAAGTAACAAGGAAAAGTTTATAATGGAAGATAGGGAACTTTTCCTAGTTATCAAAATTGAATGAGGAAGCTATGTCTAACGAAAACAATCACCAGCAAGCCCAGATGTTGCGAGGGACTGCTTGGCTAACAGCTAGCAACTTTATTAGTCGCCTCCTTGGTGCTATTTATATTATTCCCTGGTATATCTGGATGGGGACTTATGCTGCTAAGGCAAATGGTCTCTTTACCATGGGCTACAATATTTATGCTTGGTTCTTGCTGATTTCGACAGCGGGTATACCTGTTGCGGTCGCCAAACAAGTGGCTAAGTACAATACCATGCGAGAAGAAGAGCATAGTTTTGCCTTGATTCGGAGTTTCCTAAGCTTTATGACGGGCTTGGGCTTAGTCTTTGCCTTGGTCTTGTATCTCTTTTCTCCCTGGTTAGCAGATTTGTCAGGTGTGGGCAAAGACCTGATTCCCATCATGCAGAGTTTGGCTTGGGCAGTTCTGATTTTTCCATCTATGAGTGTTATCCGGGGCTTCTTCCAAGGGATGAATAACCTCAAACCCTATGCTATGAGCCAAATCGCCGAGCAGGTGATCCGTGTTATCTGGATGTTGTTGGCTACTTTTATTATCATGAAGATGGGTTCTGGTGATTACTTATCAGCGGTTACTCAGTCTACCTTTGCTGCCTTTGTGGGAATGGTGGCCAGTTTTGCAGTCTTAATCTATTTCCTTGCCCAAGAAGGTTTGCTCAAAAGAGTTTTTGAAACACGGGATAAGATCAATAGTAAGCGACTCTTAGTCGATACCATCAAGGAAGCCATTCCCTTTATCCTGACAGGGTCTGCCATCCAGCTCTTTCAGATTTTAGACCAGATGACCTTTATCAATAGCATGACCTGGTTTACTAACTATAGCAATGAAGACTTGGTTGTCATGTTTTCTTATTTCTCAGCCAATCCTAATAAAATCACCATGATTTTGATCTCTGTTGGTGTCTCGATTGGAAGTGTCGGCTTGCCACTTTTGACGGAAAATTATGTCAAAGGTGATTTGAGAGCCGCTGCTCGCCTAGTTCAAGATAGTATGACCATGCTCTTTATGTTTCTCTTACCAGCAACAGTTGGAGTCGTCATGGTAGGGGAGCCTCTCTATACAGTTTTTTATGGCAAGCCAGATAGTCTGGCCATGGGCTTGTTTGTCTTTGCGGTTTTACAGTCTACTATTTTAGGTTTGTACATGGTCTTGTCACCCATGCTTCAGGCCATGTTCCGAAACCGCAAGGCAGTTCTTTACTTTGTCTATGGATCAATTGCTAAGTTAGTCTTGCAACTTCCAAGTATTGCTATTTTCCACAGTTATGGTCCTTTGATTTCAACGACCATCGGTCTCATCATTCCAAATGTTCTGATGTACCGAGATATTTGTCAGGTGACGGGTGCTCGTCGTAAGATTATCTTGAAACGGACAATTTTGATTATGATTTTGACAATGGTCATGTTTCTCTTAGTTGGTTTCCTACAGTGGATTTTAGGATTTTTCTTCCAACCAACGGGACGCTTCTGGAGTTTCTTTTATGTAGCCCTCATCGGAGGTCTCGGGGGAGGACTCTATGGTTTAATGAGTCTTGGCACTCACCTATTGGATAAGATTATTGGTAAACCTCAGGCAGACCGCCTACGAGCAAAATTTAAACGATCTTAATAAAATAGATTTATAAATAAAAGGAATGCTGGCTCTTTGTTAAGTGTCTGGGTTAGCTGACACTTAATTTCCATAAATTAAAATCCCTAGAATCAGTTGTTCTAGGGATTTATTGGGGTGTGAGCATCATTAATTCTACAATCATAGCGATATAGAGGACTAAGGTTAGGAGAAAACCCGCTCTCCAGAAGAATTTGATAAATTTAGGGTAATAAAAACTTCGTTTTTTGAGTAGGAAAAAGACTACAAGGAGGATTGCTAGGAGAGAAAGTGCAACACCAAGTCGTGGCAGAAAGTTGTGGGTAAAGGCTTTTGCAGTGATAAGATAATACTCGAATACCAAAAGTGGAAAAGCTAAATCCGCAAAATTCAGTCCTAGTTTTTTCAGTTTAAAAAGTTTTGTTACAATGATGGAGACCACGAGGGTTAATACCAACAATAAAGTAGCTGCTATTTTCATTAAAATCATACCCATATTGTATCATAAAAAATCATTAAAGGAAATGAGAAACAAGGGAATCTGTAGGAAAGTCAGGCTTTTGAGATTGTGGGTGTTTTTTGTTATAATGAAAGTTATGAAATCTTATAATACCTTGAATGATTATTATCGAAAACTTTTTGGAGAAAAGACTTTCAAAGTTCCTATTGATGCGGGATTTGACTGTCCAAATCGCGATGGAACTGTGGCACATGGGGGCTGTACCTTTTGTACAGTTTCAGGTTCTGGAGATGCTATTGTAGCACCGGATGCCCCTATCCGTGAGCAATTTTATAAGGAAATCGACTTTATGCACCGCAAGTGGCCAGATGTTAAAAAGTATCTGGTTTATTTTCAAAACTTTACCAATACCCATGAAAAGGTTGAAGTGATTCGGGAGCGTTATGAACAAGCCATCAACGAACCTGGTGTAGTGGGAATCAATATCGGAACACGGCCAGACTGTTTACCAGATGAAACCATCGAATATTTGGCTGAGTTATCGGAGCGCATGCATGTGACGGTAGAATTGGGTTTACAGACCACCTTTGAAGCAACCTCTGACCTGATTAACCGTGCTCATTCTTATGAATTGTATGTTGAAACAGTAAAACGCTTGAGGAAATATCCCAAGATTGAGATTGTTTCCCATTTGATTAATGGTTTGCCCGGTGAGACTCATGAGATGATGGTCGAAAATGTTCGCCGCTGTGTCAGGGATAATGATATTCAAGGAATTAAACTGCACTTGCTCCATCTCATGACCAATACACGGATGCAGCGAGATTACCACGAAGGGCGCTTGCAACTGATGAGTCAGGACGAGTATGTCAAGGTTATCTGTGACCAGTTGGAAATCATTCCCAAGCATATCGTCATCCACCGAATCACGGGGGATGCGCCTAGAGATATGTTGATTGGTCCCATGTGGAGCCTCAACAAATGGGAAGTGCTAAATGCTATTGAAACTGAAATGAGACGTCGTGGAAGTGTGCAAGGATGCAAGGCTGTAAAACAGGAGTTTAAAAATGGAAAGACCACTTGAGATGGCGCATGATTTTTTGGCGGAAATCGTGACAAAAGAGGATATTGTAGTGGATGCGACCATGGGCAATGGCCATGATACGCTTTTTTTAGCCAAGCTAGCCAAGCAAGTCTATGCCTTTGATATACAAGAACAAGCTTTGGAGAAAACCCAAGACCGTTTAAATGAGGCAGGTTTAGAAAATGTCCAGTTGATTTTGCAAGGGCATGAGACGCTTGACCAGTTTGTGACAGAAGCTAAAGCAGGGATTTTTAATCTTGGTTATTTGCCGTCTGCTGACAAATCTGTCATCACACAACCTCAGACTACTATCGAAGCTTTAGAAAAGCTGTGTCACTTGCTTGTCAAAGGAGGACGGATTGCCATCATGATTTATTATGGTCATGAAGGAGGAGACACCGAGAGGGATGCTGTATTGGATTTTGTTAGCCAGTTGAACCAACAAGAGTATACAGCGGCCATTTATCGGACCCTAAACCAAGTCAACAATCCACCGTTTTTAGTTATGATTGAGAAATTAGAAAGATATAGACATGGATAAACAATATCTACGTGAGAAATTAGAGGCTATGCGCCAAAATTTTGTTGAGTCAACGCATCACGAGAGAGCAGTCGGGGTGCTCGACGAAGCACATATGAGCAAGAAAATGCTTAAAATCAAGAAAAAGTTAGTGGCTCTTGAAATGGAACGGTGCCAGAAAAAAATAGAGCACAAAGACTGTTCCAAGATTGATCAGAAAATCCAAGAGCAGAAGGAGATGTTTGAATTTTGTTGTAAAAAAGACTAAGGAGGGTCTAGATGACACTACTAATTTACCTGATTCTATTTTTATTAGTCTTAATCGTTTCAACTACGACCAATAAACTTTTGCCTTTTTTGCCCCTCCCCCTAGTACAAATCCTTTTGGGACTTGGCATTGGTCTTTTTTTGCCCAATACTGATTTTCATCTCAATACAGAGCTGTTTCTGGCCATGGTTATTGGCCCCTTACTTTTCCGAGAGGCAGAAGAAGCCGATATTACATCTGTTTTAAAACACTGGCGCATCATTGTCTACTTAATCTTTCCAGTAATTTTCATCTCTACCTTGAGTTTGGGAGCCTCGGCTCATTTCCTTTGGCTCAGTCTTCCCTTGGCTGCCTGTTTGGCTGTTGGGGCAGCGCTTGGTCCGACGGATCTGGTAGCCTTTGCTTCTCTTTCTGAACGTTTTCGTTTTCCCAAACGGGTTTCCAATATCCTAAAAGGAGAAGGCCTTTTAAATGACGCTTCTGGTTTGGTTGCCTTTCAGATGGCTCTTGCTGCTTGGACAACAGGAACTTTTTCTCTCAGCCAAGCTGGGACTTCCCTAGCACTTTCTATCCTTGGTGGTTTTGTAGTCGGTTTTGTGACGGCTATGGTCAATCGTTTCTTGCATAGCTTTTTACTGAGTGTGCGAGCGACGGATATAGCGAGTGAACTCTTGCTAGAGTTAAGTTTACCACTCATGACCTTTTTTATCGCAGAAGAGTTTCATGTTTCAGGAATTATCGCTGTAGTGGTTGCAGGGATTTTGAAGGCCAGTCGTTTCAAAAAAATCACGCTCCTCGAAGCTCAGGTAGATACTGTTACAGATACGGTTTGGCATACCGTGACTTTTATGCTCAATGGTTCTGTCTTTGTCATCTTGGGAATGGAATTGGAAATGATAGCAGAACCTATCCTGACTAACCCCCTTTATAACCCCTTACTACTATTAGTATCGGTAGTTTTGCTGACATTCTTACTTTTTGCCATTCGCTTTGTTATGATTTATGGCTTCTATGTTTGGAGAACTCGACGGCTCAAGAAAAGTCTCCGTAAATACATGAAGGATATGCTCCTTTTGACCTTCTCTGGTGTAAAAGGAACAGTCTCTATTGCAACTATTCTTCTCATACCTAGTAATCTCGAGCAGGAGTATCCCCTCTTACTTTTTCTAGTAGCGGGTGTCACGCTATTAAGCTTTCTAACAGGTCTCTTAGTTCTTCCCCACCTTTCCGAGGAACAAGAAGAAACCAAGGATTACCTCATGCACATTGCGATTTTAAATGAGGTCACAGGAGAGTTAGAAAAAGAACTGGAAGGGCATAAGAATAAACTTCCCCTTTATGCAGCTATTGATAATTATCACGGTCGAATTGAAAACCTAATCCTTAGTCAAGAAAACAAGAGTGCCCAAGAGGACTGGGAGGCTTTAAAACTCCTCATCTTGAGTATCGAAAGCGATGGTTTGGAGCAGGCTTACGAGGAAGGGAAAATCGGTGAGCGTGGTTATCAAGTTTACCAACGCTATCTGAAAAATATGGAGCAAAGCATCAATCGAAAGGTGGCTTCCCGCCTAACATATTACTTCCTTGTATCGCTCCGTATCTTGCGCTTTGTCCTGCATGAATTGCTGACCTTTGGCCAGAACTTCCGTAGTTGGAATGACAAGGAGCAACGTCGCCTTCGAGCTATTGACTATGATCAAATATCCGAACTCTATCTAGAGAATACGGAGTTGATTATCGAAAGTTTGGAAAACCTAAAAGGAATCTACAAGAGTAGTTTGATCAGCTTTATGCAAGAGTCTCGTCTACGCGAGACGGCCATTATCGGTAGTGGTGCCTTTGTCGAACGTGTTATCACTCGCATCAAGCCAAATAATATCGATGAAATGCTAAGAGGTTACTATCTAGAACGTAAGTTAATCTTTGAATTCGAAGAGAAGAAATTGATTACAACCAAGTATGCCAAGAAATTACGACAAAATGTCAACAATCTTGAGAATTATTCTCTAAAAGAAGCCGCAAATACCCTACCCTATGATATGATGGAATTAGTCAGAAGAAATTAGTTTAGAAAATCAAGTTGTATTAGGAGGATAGCAACATGAAAAAGTGGTGGAAAGAGCTGATGGAACGGCCCTTGTTGAAAGCTTTTTTACATTTTTATCAAGCTTCCGATAGTGAACTAACCAGTGTTGCGGTTGCCTACTATTGGTTGATTTCAATCTTCCCCTTGCTGATGATAATGGTCAATATTTTGCCCTATTTTCAAATTCCGATTTCAAATTTCTTACTGACGATCAAGGAATTCTTGCCTGATACGGTGTATGATGTGGTCGCAAAGATTGTTCGAGAAGTTCTGACTCAACCATCAACTGGTTTGCTGAGTTTTGCCGTATTGTCTGCACTTTGGACCTTCTCGAAATCGATGGATTTCCTCCAAAAAGCTTTTAATAAGGCCTATGGAGTGGCCAAGAGCCGAGGAATTATCTCCCATCAATTGATGAGTTTGCTCGTCAGCTTTGGTTTGCAAATTCTTTTTGCCTTAGCCTTATTTTTGAGTATGTTTGGGCGTATGTTGCTCAACCTAGTCAAAACTTACTGGCAATCAGACAGTCCTTTCTTTGATTATCTACAGGACTTTACAGGCCCTTTGATTTATGCCTTGCTCTTTGCCATCTTGGTCATGCTCTACTATTTCCTTCCAAATGTCAGAGTCCCTCGTATTCGCTACGTTTTTCCTGGTAGTATCTTTGTTTTGCTGACGCTTGTCTTTCTTTTGAATATCTTTTCTGTTTATTTCAATAACTATGTCAACCATCTAGTCGACGTCCGATTTTTCAGCTCCATTATCGTTGTGGTGATGATGTTCTGGTTTATTCTCATCGCCAAGATTCTGATTATCGGAGCAGTTATCAATGCCAGTGTACAGAGTTTGAAAGATCCAAAGTTTCGTGATAACACATTCTTTTTAAAAAATGAAGAATAAAAAAAGACGCTTTGAAAACAAAGTGTCTTTTTATTGCATTTGCAACAAAAATGTGCTATTCTATCATCATAGATGCGAAAGGAGGAAACATGTCGTTATTACGCGAAATCGGAGTTATAGCCCGTGCCCTAGATTCTATTGCTAATATTGAGTTTCGTGATATTGAACTAGCTCGTGGGCAATATCTTTATTTGGTGCGAATCAAGGAGAACCCAGGAATTATTCAAGAAACTTTATCAGATTTGCTAAAGGTTGACCGTTCGACAGTTGCTCGTTCAGTAAAAAAACTAGAAGAAAAGGGGTTAATAAAACAAGGAATGACCAGTACAAATCGGAAAAATAAGGAGTGGTTTGTCACTGAAAAAGGAGAGGCACTTTATCCTTTTATCCTTGCTGAACATCACTATTCAGAGAATTCAGCCTTAAAGGGATTTTCCAGGGAAGAGACCAGGGAACTGGAGAGCCTACTAATTCGGGTTAGAAAAAATATTACAAGTGATTGGGATATGGTCAAAAAAGGCCAGAAAAGAAATTATTTATAATAAGAGGTGAAAGATGAAAGTTATCGTTGAAAATGAATTTTGGAGCTTGTTTCCAGAAGCACAGATTAGCGTTTTAGTAGTAAAGGGATTAGATAATACAGTTGATGAAAGCAAGGATCCCTATTTCAAAACCTTGCTAGATAAGGGAGCTAAACGAGCTGAGGATTTCATTTCGAATGAGAATTTTACTCAGAATGATGTCATTCAAGAATGGCGTCAGGCTTTCAGCAAGTTCAAAACGAAAAAAGGAGCACGCTCCTCTATAGAAGCTCTGCTTAAAAGGGTCAGTCAGGGAAGAGAGTTTAATCCCATCAATCCCTTGGTAGACATCTATAATAGTGTCTCTCTATCTTATGCGGTTCCCTGTGGTGGCGAAGATGTGAACAAGATTGTAGGCAATCTTCATCTTGGTCAGGCTAAGGGAGGAGAACCTTTCTTTCCACTAGGAGCTGAAAACGATGCGCCTGCTTTACCTGAAGAAATCATCTATTATGATGATGAGGGAGCAGTCTGTCGTTGTTTAAACTGGCGTGAAGCCCAGAGAACCATGTTGACGGAAGAGACGAAGGATGCTGTCTTGGTCATTGAAGCGATCAATGGTGAACAGGCGGCGCGTGCTCAGTCTGCCATGCAAGAATTACAGGATTTGGTGAAAGACTACTTTGGAGTTCATGGCAAACTGGTCCATCTAACTTCTGAGTCCCCAGAAATTACACTTTAAACAGAAATAGCCCTGCCATCTCTTAGGAATAAACTATCCTAAAGAAATGGCGGAGCTATTTTTAATAGATAAACATGGCATCACCGAAACTAAAGAAGCGGTAGTGTTCTTGAATAGCGTGCTGGTAAGCATCTAAGACTAAGTCACGACCTGCAAAGGCAGAAACTAGCATGACGAGAGTTGATTTTGGCAGATGGAAGTTGGTTGAGAAGGCATCGACAACCTTCCATTCGTATCCAGGTTTGATAAAGATATTGGTCCAGCCAGAATCTGCTTGGATTTGCCCATCAAACTTGGAACCGATGGTTTCCAGTGTGCGGATAGAAGTGGTTCCAACAGCGATAACGCGTCCACCATTTTCCTTGACAGAGCGAAGAGTGGCTGCTGCTTCATCAGAAAGCTGGTAGAATTCTGAGTGCATTTCATGTTCGTCCAGATTGTCAACAGAGACAGGCCTAAATGTTCCTAAACCAACGTGGAGGGTCAAATAAACCAAATGAACACCCTTGGCTTGGATTTCTGCTAGCAGTTCTTTGGTGAAGTGGAGGCCAGCAGTTGGTGCAGCAGCAGAGCCACTTTCTTTAGCGTAGACCGTTTGATAGCGTTCACGGTCATCTAGTTTTTCGTGGATGTAGGGCGGTAGTGGCATTTCACCGAGACTTTCCAAGACTTCTAGAAAAATTCCTTGGTATTCAAAGCGGACAATGCGGCCCCCGTGGGTCAATTCTTCCGTGATGACAGCGCTGAGGCGACCATCACCAAAGTTGACACGAGTCCCGACCTTGAGGCGTTTGGCAGGTTTGGCGAGAACCTCCCACTCATCACCGGCAGTATTTTTGAGAAGGAGAAGTTCCACATGGCCTCCTGTTTCTTCCTTTTGACCATAAAGGCGAGCAGGGAGAACACGGGTGTCGTTCATGACAAGGGCATCACCTGGTTCCAACATATCAATAATAGAGTGGAAGTGTTTATCCTGAAACTCTCCCGTTTCTCGGTTTACGATGAGGAGTTTAGAGGCATCTCGTTTTTCAAGTGGTGTTTGGGCAATCAATTCCTCAGGTAAGTGGAAATCAAAATCAGCTGTATTCATATATCTGTTCATTCTTTCTAAGTTCTAATCCTATCCATTATAACATGTTTCAAGTTTGGACGCTCTTTTTTTGGAAATTAAATCGTTTTCACTTGACAAAAATTGGTCTATACCATATAATGAATATAGAAATATGGAGGATATGAAATGAAAGTTATTAAAGTTGAAAATCAAGTCGAAGGTGGAAAAGTAGCTTTTGAGATTTTGAAGGAAAAGTTGGCCAATGGCGCTCAAACATTAGGACTTGCGACAGGGAGCAGTCCACTTGAGTTTTATAAGGAAATCGTTGAGAGTAACCTTGATTTTTCAAATCTAACCAGTGTGAACCTTGATGAGTATGTAGGGCTTGATGGGGACAACCCACAGTCTTACCGCCACTTTATGCAAGAACACTTATTCAACCAAAAACCATTTAAAGAAAGTTTCTTGCCTCGTGGGATTAAGGACAATGCTGAAGCTGAAGTAGAACGCTACAACCAAATTTTGGCTGACCATCCAGTTGATTTGCAAATCTTGGGAATCGGTCGCAATGGACATATCGGATTTAACGAACCAGGCACTCCATTTGACAGCCAAACGCATCTAGTAGAACTTGACCAGTCTACTATCGAAGCCAATGCTCGCTTCTTTGACAAGATTGAAGACGTCCCAACCCAAGCCATTTCAATGGGAATTAAAAACATCTTGGATGCCAAGTCAATTATTCTCTTTGCTTACGGTGAGTCGAAAGCAGAAGCCATTGCTGGAACAGTATCAGGCCCAGTGACTGAGAAGCTCCCAGCAAGTAGCCTCCAAAACCACCCTGATGTGACTATTATTGCGGATGCAGCAGCGCTTAGCTTGCTTGAAAAATAAAATGACAAGAACCACTTGCTCTTTGGAGTGAGTGGTTTTAGACATATAAAACTTCAACTTAACTTTAGGAGGATAACATGAATAAAGAAGATTTTCTAAAAATAAAAGAAGCATATAAGAGCGCTAGGCTAGAAGAGAAAAATAGAATAAAAGACTTTCTTTTAAGCAAGAGAGATAGTGATGGAAACTTAATTTTTTTAAAGGAGAAAGATGGTACTAATACATTTGTAAGGGCAGGTCGAGGATATGGAAAAAAAGATTACTCATCAGGTGGGACTTTATCAAGACCATATGATTTATCAAATCATATGTGGATTGATTTGTCATATAAAGGAAATGACATCTTAATTTCTTTACAGTCTTTTGATATTGATCCAAATAATGAAAAGAATCTTCATGTTTTATATGATAGGATAGGTATCATATTTGGAAAAAATGAGGAATCAGATAATAAAGATGGAAAACCAGATAATGAACTGAAAGTCAGTGATGCTTTTCTTAAAATGGAAACAACAAACTGGGAATTACCTTTATCTGAAGTAGAGATGGAGGAGATGGTGGACTATATTATTAGTCATTATGAAAAATAAAAAACTTAGTTTTCCCTTGACATTTATTCACTTTGTGTGTAAAATGGAATAGATCTTGAACTTGAAGGGAGTGAAAAAAATGTCTAAAACAGTAGTACGTAAGAATGAATCTCTTGACGATGCACTTCGTCGTTTCAAACGTGCGGTTACTAAAGCTGGTACTCTTCAAGAAACACGCAAACGTGAATTCTATGAAAAACCTTCTGTAAAACGTAAACGTAAATCAGAAGCAGCTCGTAAACGTAAAAAATTCTAATTTGAAATGAAAGGCTAGAGAAATCTAGTCTTTTTATTTTTAAATAAATACTGTAAATCCTGCAAAAAAAGGAAACTTCCACCTACAATTTGATATAATAGTAGGGAGAACTCGATTGAAGGAGGAAATTATGTCGGTTTTAGTAAGAGATGTCATTGAAAAGCTCAGACTAGATATTGTCTATGGTGAAGGCGAATTACTTGAAAAAGAAATCAATACTGCGGACATTATGAGACCAGGTCTTGAAATGACAGGCTATTTTGATTACTATACTCCAGAACGGATTCAACTGTTAGGGATGAAGGAGTGGTCCTATTTGGTCGCTATGCCTGCCCATAACCGTTATCAAGTTCTGAAGAAAATGTTTCTACCTGAAACACCTGCTGTCATCGTTGCTCGTGGCTTGGTAGTGCCAGAAGAAATGTTGAAAGCTGCTAGGGAATGTAAGATTGCGATTTTAACCAGTCGAACATCAACCAGTCGTTTATCTGGAGAGTTATCTAGCTACCTTGATTCCCGTTTGGCTGAACGTACGAGTGTGCATGGTGTCTTGATGGACATCTATGGCATGGGTGTCTTGATCCAAGGGGATAGTGGTATCGGTAAGAGCGAGACGGGTCTTGAGCTTGTGAAACGTGGGCACCGTTTGGTAGCAGATGACCGTGTAGATATCTTTGCCAAGGATGAAATGACCCTTTGGGGAGAGCCCGCTGAAATTTTGAAGCATTTGCTTGAGATTCGTGGAGTGGGGATTATTGATGTGATGAGTCTCTACGGAGCAAGCGCTGTAAAAGATTCTTCACAAGTTCAGTTGGCTGTTTACTTGGAAAATTATGATACCCATAAGACCTTTGATCGTCTAGGAAACAATGCCGAAGAACTAGAAGTTTCTGGTGTGACGATTCCGCGTATCCGCATCCCAGTAAAAACAGGACGCAATATCTCTGTTGTTATTGAGGCGGCAGCCATGAACTATCGCGCTAAAGAAATGGGATTTGATGCGACGCGTTTATTTGAAGAACGCTTGACTAATCTCATCTCCAAAAATGAGGTGAAAGATGATTAACCCAGTTGCATTTGAAATCGGTCCTTTTTCCATTCGTTGGTACGCTTTGTGTATTGTGGCTGGATTGGTTTTGGCAGTCTACCTTGCCATGAAGGAAGCTCCTAAAAAGAAAATTCTATCAGATGATATTTTAGATTTTATCCTGATTGCTTTTCCGGTAGCTATTTTAGGTGCTAGGCTATACTACGTACTCTTTCGCTTAGATTATTATCTGCAAAATCCAGGTGAAATCATCGCCATTTGGAATGGTGGCTTGGCCATTTATGGTGGTTTGATAGCAGGGGCTATTGTTCTTTATATCTTTGCGGATAGAAAGCTGATTAATACTTGGGATTTCTTAGATATTGCAGCGCCGAGCGTCATGGTTGCCCAGAGTTTAGGACGCTGGGGGAACTTCTTTAACCAAGAAGCCTACGGTGCAGCGGTAGATAGTCTGGATTATTTGCCGAGCTTTATCCGTGACCAGATGTACATTGAGGGGAGCTATCGCCAACCGACCTTCCTATATGAGTCGGTTTGGAATCTGATTGGTTTTGCTTTAATCTTGATTTTTAGACGAAAATTAAAGGGAATCAGACGTGGTCAGATCACGGCGTTCTACTTGATTTGGTATGGCTTTGGTCGTATGATCATCGAAGGCATGCGGACAGACAGTCTCATGTTCTTTGGTCTGCGAGTTTCCCAATGGTTATCAGTCGTTCTTATCGGACTCGGTATTTTTATCATACTTTATCAAAATCGAAAGAAAGCCCCTTTCTATCATACAGAGGAGGAAAAATAAATGTTAGAAGTTGCATATATTCTTGTTGCGATTGCTTTGATTGTCTGTTTAGTCTATTTGACGATCACGATTCAAAAAGCAGGTCGTATGATTGATGAGACAGAGAAAACTATCAAAACATTGAGCTCAGATGTGAATGTTACCCTGCATCATACCAATGAATTGTTGGTTAAGGTCAATGTGTTGGCAGACGATATCAATATCAAAGTTGCGACGATTGATCCACTCTTTACAGCTGTAGCGGACTTGTCAGAATCAGTATCTGACCTCAACCAACATGCGCGTGTCTTGGGTAAAAAAGCCTCATCAGCTGGTTCAAAGACCATTAAGACAGGTGCAGGATTGTCAGCTCTTCGTTTCGCAAGTAAAATTTTCAAAAAATAGAAAAGGAGAAATCTTATGGGTAAACTATCCTCAATCCTTTTAGGAACGGTTTCTGGTGCAGCTCTTGCTTTGTTTTTGACTAGTGACAAGGGCAAGCAAGTTTGTAGTCAAGCTCAGGATTTTCTAGATGATTTGAGAGAAGATCCAGAATATGCTAGAGAGCAGGTTTGTGAGAAACTAACTGAAGTGAAGGAACAGGCAAGGGGCTTTGTGCTGAAAACAAAGGAACAAGTAGAATCTGGTGAAATCACTTTTGATAGTGTCCTTGACCAAGCCAAAACATGTGCTCGACAAGCGACAGAAGTGTCAAAGGAAACCTTTAACAATCTCAAGGAGCAGTGGCAAGAACAGTCAGCAACTCCAGACGTCGCTGAAGACCAAGAAGAAATCATCATCGATATTACTGAAGTATAATGTATCACCATCTCTGATTTTTGGAGATGGTGATTTTTATCTGCAACCAGTCTTTGTGGTATAATAAATACTATGCAGAAAAAACCAACGTCCGCCTATGTGCATATCCCCTTTTGCACACAGATTTGTTATTATTGTGACTTTTCAAAAGTATTTATCAAGAATCAGCCAGTAGATAGTTATTTGGAGCATCTACTAGAAGAGTTTCGTTCTTATGATATCCAAAAGTTGCGAACCCTCTATATTGGAGGTGGGACACCAACTGCTTTGTCCGCTCCGCAACTAGAAGTGCTCTTGAATGGCTTGACTAAAAACTTGGACTTGTCAGCCTTGGAAGAATTAACCATTGAGGCTAACCCAGGAGACTTGGACGCAGATAAGATTGCGGTTTTGAAACAGTCGCCAGTCAATCGTGTTTCCTTAGGTGTGCAGACTTTTGATGACAAAATGCTGAAAAAGATTGGGCGTAGTCACTTGGAGAAGGACATTTATGAAAATATCGATCGCCTCAAATTGGTTGGTTTTGACAATATCTCCATCGACCTAATCTACGCTCTACCTGGTCAAACTATGGATCAGGTCAAGGAAAATGTAGCTAAGGCTATCTCGCTTGATATTCCTCATATGAGTCTTTATAGCTTGATTTTGGAGAATCATACGGTCTTTATGAACCGCATGCGACGTGGGAAATTGCCCCTGCCCAAGGAGGAACTGGAAGCGGAGATGTTTGAGTACATCATCGCAGAACTGGAGCGAGCTGGTTTTGAGCATTATGAGATTTCCAATTTCTCTAAACCCGGATTTGAAAGTCGCCACAATCTCATGTACTGGGACAATGCCGAGTATTATGGTATCGGTGCGGGTGCTTCAGGTTATGTGAATGGGGTGCGTTATAAAAATCATGGTCCTATCCGCCACTATCTAAATGCAGTAGAGGCAGGAAATGCTCGGATTACAGAAGAACACCTTAACCAAAAGGAGCAGATGGAAGAAGAAATGTTCCTAGGCCTCCGCAAGAAGTCTGGGGTTTCCATAGCGCGATTTGAGGAAAAATTTGGACGGTCCTTTGATGGACTTTATGGAGAAATCGTCAGAGACTTGGTTCAACAAGGACTCATGCAGATCGACGGTGACCGTGTCCGTATGACAAAGAGAGGTCTCTTTTTAGGAGACACTGTAGCAGAACGATTTATTTTGGAGTAGAACAATGGGCTTAACTTATCAAATGAAAATGAAAATTCCTTTTGATATGGCGGACATGAACGGTCATATCAAACTTCCAGATGTGATTTTGCTGTCCCTGCAAGTATCAGGTATGCAGTCGATTGAACTGGGAGTTAGCGACAAGGATATGTTAGAACGTTACAATCTGGTCTGGATTATTACAGACTATGCGATTGACGTGGTACGTTTGCCTCGCTTTGCTGAGGAGATTACGATTGAAACAGAAGCATTGACTTACAATCGTCTTTTTTGCTACCGCCGTTTCACTATCTATGATGAAGCAGGTCAAGAAATCATTCGCATGTTAGCAACCTTTGTTCTGATGGACAGGGACAGTCGTAAAGTCCATGCTGTCGAACCGGAGATTGTTGCTCCTTATCAGTCTGAGTTTGATAAAAAACTCATCCGTGGGCCAAAGTATGCAAATCTAGAAGATCCGATCAGTAAAGACTACCATGTTCGTTTTTACGACTTGGATATGAATGGTCATGTTAATAACAGCAAATACCTAGATTGGATTTTTGAGGTCATGGGAGCAGATTTTCTAACCAAGTACATTCCAAAGAAAATCAATCTCAAGTATGTCAAAGAAGTGCGGCCAGGTGGCATGATTGCCTCAGCTTATGAACTCAAGGGACTAGAAAGCAAGCATGAGATCATCAGTGATGGCGAGATCAATGCCCAAGCCATGATTACTTGGCAAGAAATAAAAAAGGACTAAAGAGAGATGACATATAAAGGTTATTTAATTGATTTAGACGGAACCATTTACAAGGGGAAAGACAGAATCCCAGCAGGAGAGGCTTTTGTCCATGAGTTGCAAAAGCGAGAAATTCCCTATCTCTTTGTGACTAATAATACAACTCGAACTCCTGAGAGTGTTCAAGAGATGTTGGCTCAGAATTTTAATATCGAAACGTCTCTATCAACTGTCTATACAGCAACCTTGGCAACCATCGACTATATGAATGACTTGGGACTGGAGAAGACAGCCTATGTCATCGGCGAAGATGGGCTCAAGAATGCCATTCAGGCAGCTGGTTATGTCGAAGACAAGGAAAATCCAGCCTATGTGGTCGTTGGACTGGACTGGCAAGTCGACTATGAAAAGTTTGCTACGGCGACTCTAGCCATTCAAAAGGGTGCCCACTTTATCGGAACCAATCCAGACCTCAATATCCCAACAGAGCGTGGTCTCTTGCCAGGTGCAGGTTCACTAATTACACTTCTTGAAGTAGCAACACGAGTAAAACCAGTATATATCGGGAAACCGAATGCGATTATCATGGAAAAGGCTGTGGAACATCTGGGAATAGATCGAGAGGACTTGCTCATGGTTGGGGACAACTACCTGACAGATATTCGGGCAGGGATTGATAATGGTATTCCGACGCTTTTAGTGACAACAGGTTTCACCAAAGCAGAAGAAGTGGCTGATCTGCCAATCGCACCAACTCATGTGGTGTCTAGCCTTGCGGAGTGGAATTTTGATGAGAACTAAACTGACTTTTTGGGGAAGTATGCTCTTTCTCCTTTCCATTTCTATTCTCTTAACCATTTATCTGGCATGGATTTTCTATCCCATGGAGATTCAGTGGCTGAACTTAGCGGATCGAGTCTATCTAAAGCCCGAAACCATTCTGTATAACTTTCATATCTTGATGAATTACCTGACCAATCCCTTTAGTCAGGTCTTAGAGATGCCAGATTTCCGTTCGTCAGCGGCTGGTTTACACCACTTTGCGGTGGTGAAGAATCTCTTCCACTTGGTTCAGCTGGTTACTTTGGTGACACTTCCAAGTTTCTATTTCTTTGTTAAAAAGATTGTCAAAAAAGGCTTTTTAGCACTATATCGTAAAAGTATCCTGACCCTAGTGCTATTGCCTCTCGCCATTGGGCTTGTAGGAGTGTTGATTGGGTTCGAGCAATTTTTTACGCTTTTCCATCAGATTCTCTTTGTGGGAGATGATACCTGGCTTTTTGATCCCGCAAAGGATCCCGTTATTTTGATTTTACCAGAGACCTTCTTCCTCCATGCTTTCCTTCTCTTCTTTGGACTCTATGAAAGTTTCTTTGGTTTTCTTTATTTGAAAAGTCGTAGAATACTTTAATGTGTTGCATTGATAAAACAGAGATGAAGTTAAAAATTCTTACGAGGAGTGAATTAACTTCATTGGAATTGAGTAATTCGTTCGCATACAGTCTATTTTTCTAGAAAAAAATAGGCTTTTTTCTAGAAATTGCTAGTCAAGCGCTTTATTTTTTTGTATAATAAGAATAGCAAAGTATAGATAAAGAAGAGAAAAGCATGATTACACTATTTTTATCACCGAGCTGTACATCATGTCGTAAGGCAAAGGCCTGGTTAGAGACGCATAAAGTTCCTTTTGAGGAGCATAATATTATGACCAGTCCTTTAACAAGAAAAGAATTGCAACACATTCTTTCCTTGACCGAAAATGGTACTGATGACATCATTTCAACTCGTTCAAAAATTTTCCAAAAATTGGATATTGATGTAGAGAGTATTTCGGTATCGGAGTTGCTTCAGTTGATTGAGCAATATCCTAGTCTTTTGCGTCGCCCAATTATTATTGATACCAAACGCATGCAGATCGGTTTTAATGAAGATGAGATTCGTGCTTTTCTCCCTCGTAGTTACCGTAAACAAGAACTAAAAGAAGCAACATTGAGAGCTGGTATTGGATAGATGAACAAACAGTATAGTTACCCACTAGATTTGTCGTGGAGCACTGAAGAACTTGCTTCAGTGCTTTCTTTTTTTAATGATGTTGAAGCTGCCTATGAAGACAAGGTAGAAGCAAAAAAACTGCTAGAGTCTTACAAGGAATTTAAGTCTGTCGTTCCGAGCAAAAGTGAAGAAAAACGCCTAGGCCGCGAATTTGAGACGGCTAGCGGTTATTCCTTCTATCATGCAGTTCAATTAGCAAAAGAAAAAAGAGAAGGGAAGATTTCTCTTGGAAACTAAATTTGAATTTGCCAAACAGATTGTGCAGGAAGCTGCTGACTATATTTTGGCCCACATGCAAGAAGATTTGCAGGTCGAGCGAAAGTCTTCCCCTACAGACTTGGTGACGCGTTTGGATAAGGAAGTTCAGGATCTCTTAGTTCAGAGAATTTTAGCATCTTATCCAGAAGACTTGATTTGTGCAGAAGAGGGCTGTTTGCGTGCTGCGGTCGGTCAAGGTTCCGTTTGGGTGATTGATCCCATTGACGGTACCAATAACTTTGTCGCTCAGCAGGAAGATTTTGCTGTTATGTTGGCTTATTTTGAGAATGGTGTGGGCAAATTTGGTATCATCTATGATGTCATGAAAGGCGATTGTTACCATGGTGGCGGTGCCTTTCCTCCATGTCGTAATAATGATCCCTTACCGACTTTTAAAAAGAAACCTCTTCAAGAATTTTTAGTTGCTGGTAACTCAGCTATGTTTGAAACCAATGAGTGGGGCTTGGCTGATTTGGGCCGAGCAGCGTTGGGAGTCCGTGTCTATGGTAGTGCGGCCATTAGTTTTGCCAAGGTTTTATCAGGTCGTCTGCTGACTTATATCACCTATTTGCAACCTTGGGATTACGCTGCTGCAAGTATCCTAGGAGACAGTCTGGGTTATCGTCTTCTTACGGTATCAGGTGAAGCTGCCGATTTTAAAACGCGTCAGCCTGTCATGATGGTGCCAATCGAAATGCAAGAAGAGATTCAGTCCTATATTTATGAAAGGAAAGAAAACTAAATGCAATTTCCAGAAGGATTTGTTGAAAAATATGAAGCGATACTAGAAGATGAGGCAAGAGATTTTCTTGCCTCTTTTAAACAGGAAGCGGTTTCGGCTTTTCGGGTTAATCCCTTAAAAGAAAGTCAGCTGTCGTTTGCGGATGCTATTCCAAATACACCTTGGGGACATTATGGTAAGGTCTCTGGAAAGTCTCCAGAGCATGTGACAGGTTTCGTTTATTCGCAAGAGCCTGCAGCCCAAATGGTGGCCCAGGTAGCTCAGCCCCTTCCTGGTATGAAGGTCTTGGACTTGGCGGCAGCGCCAGGTGGGAAATCCACTCAATTGGCAGCCTATCTGGCTAATCAGGGAGTCCTTGTTTCCAACGAAATTTCAAACAAGCGGGCTAAGATTTTAGTGGAAAATATGGAGCGGTTTGGAGCTACAAACGTTGTCGTGACCAATGAGTCTGCGGACCGTTTGGCCAAAGTCTTTAAAGGCTATTTTGATGTGATTGTCCTTGATGCCCCTTGCTCGGGTGAAGGGATGTTTCGTAAGCAGCCAGATGCCATGGATTATTGGAGTACCGCTTATCCTAGCCAATGTGCCAGTCTCCAAAGGGAAATTCTAGAAGATGCAGTCACCATGCTTGCAGAAGGTGGCCGTCTGGTCTACTCGACCTGTACTTGGTCACCTGAGGAAAATGAAGAAATCGTCCACTGGTTGCTTGATACTTATGATTTTGAATTGCTTCCAGTCGAGCATGTGAACGGTATAGTAGCAGGAATTGATCTTCCTGAAACGGCTCGAATGTATCCTCATCATTTCAAGGGAGAAGGCCAGTTTGTAGCCCACCTGCAGTTTAAGGGAGAAAATCCAGCACCTAAATTCAAAGCCAGCAAGATCAATCTCAGTCGCGAACAGCAGAACTTGTGGCAAGAATTTGCCCAAAAACATCTAAAAATATCGCTAACTGGCGTACTACAAACTTTTGGAGACCAACTTTATCTCTTGCCAGAGATGTTACCTGATCTAGGGAAACTCAAAATTGCCCGAAATGGACTTCATCTGGGAACTTTTAAGAAGAAACGCTTCGAACCAAGCTTTGCTCTGGGATTAGCCTTAAAACCAAGTCAAGTTTTGCAAACAGTCGAAATCAAGGATGAGAATTTTGTAAAATATGTGGCTGGGGAGACAGTTCAGCTAGCTGAAAGTCTACCAAATGGCTGGTATCAAGTTGTGGTTCAAGGAAACGGTCTGGGCTTTGCAAAAGTAACGGGAAATGTTTTGAAAAATTATTATCCAAAAGGGCTCAGATTCAAGTGAAAAAGCTAGTCAAAGAATCTATTCTATGTTATATTGGAAGTATGAGTTTTTTCTGATAGTCTTTCATTTTTACTTATGTTATGTGATGAATTGACTGGTCCTCAATGGGGCTTCCAGTCTATAAATCGTAAACCAAATCTTATCATCACTAATTGATATGATAGGAACAGAAAGAAATCAGAGCATTCATCATTATGTTCAAGGAGAAAAATAGTGAAAAAAAGAAAAAAGCTCGTCCTATCTCTTGCGACTCTTTTGCTGGCAGGTTCTCTAGCAGGATGTGCAAGCTGGATTGATCGTGGAGAAACCATGACAGCCGTCGGTTCAACTGCTCTTCAGCCTTTGGTTGAAGCCGCAGCAGACGAATTTGGTTCAAAAAATATCGGAAAAACAGTCAACGTTCAAGGTGGAGGTTCGGGAACAGGACTTTCTCAGGTGCAGTCTGGAGCAGTAGACATCGGGAACTCTGACGTCTTTGCAGAGGAAAAAGATGGAATCGATGCTTCGGCTTTAGTGGACCACAAGGTTGCAGTGGCTGGTCTTGCAGTGATTGTAAACAAGGAAGTGGATGTTGAAAATCTCACAACCGAGCAACTTCGCAAAATCTTTACAGGTGAAGTGACCAACTGGAAAGAAGTTGGGGGCAAAGACCTGGCAATTTCAATCATCAACCGAGCAGCAAGTTCTGGTTCACGAGCAACCTTTGACAATGTCATAATGAATGGCCAAGCGGCAATGCAGAGCCAAGAGCAGGATTCCAATGGAATGGTCAAGTCAATTGTTTCGCAAACTCCAGGAGCCATTTCTTATCTTGCCTTTGCTTATGTGGATGACTCAGTCAAGACCATGAAGCTCAATGGGTATGAGCCTACGTCTGAAAATGTAACGACCAACAACTGGCCTTTGTGGTCTTATGAACATATGTACACACTTGGTCAGCCAAATGAGTTAGCTGCTGAATTCCTGAATTTCGTTCTCTCGGATGAAGCCCAAAATGGGATTGTTAAGGGCATGGGCTATATCTCCATCAATGAAATGAAAGTCCAAAAGGATGCTTCAGGTACCGTTACAGCAGTAGAAGGAGGTCAATAATGAATCAAGAAGAATTATCTAAAAAATTACTCTCTCCTTCAAAGAACTCTCGCCTTGAGAAGTTTGGTAAAGGTTTGACCTTCACTTGCCTTTCTTTGATTGTCATCATTGTGGCGATGATTTTGATTTTTGTAGCGCAGAAAGGCTTGTCGACTTTCTTTGTCAATGGGGTGAATATCTTTGATTTCCTCTTTGGACAAACTTGGAATCCTTCAGGGAAACAATTTGGTGCCCTTCCAATGATTTTGGGCTCCTTTATTGTAACGATTTTATCTGCCCTCATCGCAACTCCCTTTGCTATTGGAGCAGCAGTTTTTATGACAGAGGTATCACCAAAGGGTGCAAAGATTTTGCAACCAGCCATTGAACTCCTCGTCGGTATTCCTTCAGTCGTCTATGGATTTATCGGTTTGCAAGTTGTAGTTCCATTTGTTCGTAGTGTCTTTGGTGGGACTGGTTTTGGGATTTTGTCAGGTATTTTCGTTCTCTTTGTCATGATCCTACCAACTGTAACCTTTATGACAACAGACAGCTTGCGTGCTGTTCCTCGTCATTACCGTGAAGCTAGTTTAGCTATGGGAGCCACTCGTTGGCAAACCATCTGGCGTGTGACCTTGAAAGCAGCACGTTCAGGTATTTTCACTGCAGTGGTCTTTGGGATGGCGCGTGCCTTCGGTGAAGCCCTTGCTATTCAGATGGTTGTCGGAAACTCAGCAGTTATCCCAACCTCGCTAACAACACCAGCTGCGACTTTGACTTCTGTTTTGACTATGGGAATTGGGAATACCGTCATGGGAACGGTTGATAATAACGTACTCTGGTCAATGGCCTTGGTATTGCTCTTGATGAGTTTGGCCTTTAACAGTGTGATTAAATTGATTACGAAAGAAAGAGGAAAGAAAAACTATGCACGCTAAGAAATTAGATAAACTTGCAACAGCTGTCCTCTATACCATCGCGGGTATCATCGTGGCCATTTTGGCATCTTTGATTCTCTATATCTTGGTGAGAGGGTTACCGCACATCTCTTGGTCCTTCTTGACTGGGAAATCCTCCTCTTATCAAGCAGGTGGGGGTATCGGGATTCAGCTCTATAATTCCTTCTTCCTTTTGGTCATTACCTTGATCATTTCTGTTCCCCTGTCTATGGGAGCTGGTGTTTTCCTTGCTGAGTATGCCAAAAAAGGACCTGTAACCAATTTTATTCGTACCTGTATTGAGATTTTGTCTTCTCTACCATCTGTGGTTGTAGGTCTCTTTGGTTACTTGATCTTTGTCGTCCAGTTTGAGTATGGATTTTCAATCATTTCAGGTGCCTTGGCCTTGACGGTCTTTAACCTCCCTCAGATGACTCGAAATGTTGAGGACAGTTTAAAACACGTTCACCATACACAACGTGAGGCTGGTCTGGCCCTTGGAATTTCTCGTTGGGAGACTGTGGTCCATGTCGTCATTCCAGAAGCCCTTCCAGGTATCGTAACGGGTGTTGTCTTGGCATCTGGCCGTATCTTTGGTGAGGCCGCCGCTCTTATCTATACGGCAGGGCAGTCTGCACCAGCCCTAGACTGGTCTAACTGGAATATCCTTAGTGTTACCAGCCCTATCTCAATCTTCCGTCAAGCAGAAACCTTGGCAGTCCACATCTGGAAGGTCAACAGTGAAGGAACCATTCCTGATGCTACCATTGTATCAGCTGGTTCTGCCGCGGTGCTCCTCATCTTTATCTTGATTTTTAACTTTGGGGCACGCAAACTCGGAAGCTATTTACACAAGAAATTAACCGCTGCCTAAAGGAGAAGCCATGTCAAAATATAACTGGGATGAAAAGCATATCATCACCTTCCCTGAAGAAAAAGTGGCCCTCTCAACCAAGGATTTACATGTTTACTATGGTAAAAATGAATCCATCAAGGGCATCGATATGCAATTTGAAAAAAATAAAATAACGGCCTTGATTGGTCCATCAGGATCTGGGAAATCTACCTATCTCCGTAGTCTCAATCGGATGAATGATACCATTGATATTGCCAAGGTAACAGGTCAAATCCTCTACCGAGGGATTGACGTTAACCGTCCAGAAATCAATGTCTATGAGATGCGCAAGCATATCGGAATGGTCTTCCAACGTCCAAATCCATTTGCCAAGTCTATCTATCACAACATCACTTTTGCTCATGAACGTGCAGGTGTTAAGGACAAGAAAGTACTTGATGAAATTGTAGAAACCTCTCTAAGACAGGCTGCCCTTTGGGATCAGGTCAAAGACGACCTCCACAAATCAGCCTTGATGCTTTCTGGTGGTCAGCAGCAACGTCTCTGTATCGCTCGTGCCATCTCTGTCAAGCCAGATATTCTCTTGATGGATGAACCAGCGTCAGCCTTGGATCCGATTGCGACAGCCCAGCTGGAAGAGACCATGTTGGAATTGAAGAAGGACTTTACCATCATCATCGTTACCCACAGTATGCAGCAGGCTGCGCGTGCAAGTGACTACACAGGATTTTTCTACTTGGGCGATTTGATTGAGTATGATAAGACATCCAATATTTTCCAAAATGCCAAGCTACAGTCAACCAATGACTATGTAACGGGACACTTTGGTTAGAAAGGAAACAGCATGACAGAACCGATTCTGCAGGTAAAAGACCTGTCCGTTTATTACAACAAAAAGAAGGCCTTGAATAGTGTTTCCCTTTCTTTCCAACCTAAGGAAATAACAGCCTTGATTGGTCCTTCTGGATCAGGAAAGTCCACCCTGCTCAAAGCCATCAACCGCATGGGCGATCTAAATCCTGAGGTGACAACAACTGGATCAGTAGTCTATAATGGTCACAATATCTACAGTCCCCGCACCGATACGGTTGAATTGCGTAAGGAAATTGGTATGGTCTTTCAACAGCCCAATCCCTTCCCTATGTCTATCTACGAAAATGTTGTCTATGGGCTACGTATCAATGGGGTTAAGGATAAACATGTTTTGGATGAAGCAGTAGAAAAGGCCTTGCAACGTGCTTCTATCTGGGATGAAGTAAAGGATCGTTTGCATGATTCGGCCATTGGTCTCTCAGGTGGACAACAACAACGTGTTTGTGTTGCTCGTGTCTTAGCAACCAGTCCGAAAATTATCCTTTTAGATGAACCAACTTCAGCTTTGGATCCTATTTCTGCAGGTAAGATTGAAGAAACCTTGTATGGTCTAAAAGACAAATACACCATGCTCTTGGTAACGCGTTCCATGCAACAAGCCTCTCGTATCTCTGATAAAACAGGATTTTTCCTAGATGGGGATTTAATCGAGTTTAACGATACGAAGAAGATGTTCCTTTCCCCTCAAAACAAGGAAACAGAAGATTATATTACAGGAAAATTTGGATAAGGAGTTGAAAGATGTTACGATCTCAATTTGAAGAAGATTTGGAGAAATTGCACAACCAGTTCTACGCTATGGGACAAGAAGTGCTCTCGCAGATCAATCGTACAGTACGTGCCTTTGTCACTCATGACCGTGATTTGGCAAAAGAAGTCATCGAAGACGATGCAGAAGTAAATGAATATGAAGTGAAGTTGGAAAAGAAATCATTTGAAATGATTGCCCTTCAACAACCTGTTTCGCAAGACCTTCGTACCGTCTTGACCGTTCTCAAGGCAGTGTCAGACGTGGAACGCATGGGAGATCATGCAGTGTCTATCGCTGAGGCGACCATTCGTATGAAAGGGGAGCAACGTATCCCTTCTGTTGAAGAAGAAATCAAAAAGATGGGACGCGACGTGAAAAACTTCGTCGAAGCAGCTCTAGATCTCTATCTCAACGGTTCTGTGGATCAAGCCTACGAAGTAGCAGCGATGGATGAAAAAATCAACCATTACTTTGATAGTATCCGAGATTTGGCTACAGAAGAAATTAGGAAAAATCCTGAAGCCATCGTTACAGGCCGTGATTACTTCCAGGTCATTTCCTTCTTGGAACGAATCGGAGACTACGCAAAAAATATCTGTGAATGGGTTGTTTACTTTGAAACAGGTAAGATTGTAGAATTATAAAGTATTTAAATGATAGAATAATTGTGAAAGCTTACTTTTTAATATAGTAAGCTTTCGTTGTATTGATGGTTTACTTTGTCAGAAGTGAGTAATGGACTACATACAGAATATAAGAAAAAAAGTAGGAAAAGATAAAATAATTTTAAATTTTACCTCTGGAATATTAAGTCAATTAGGAAAAATATTATTACAAAAACGTGCAGATAAAGGAACTTGGGGCTTACCAGGTGGTGATTGTGCATAATAACAGGTGCTTAAAACGTTGATAAAATAAGAAGTCGAGTTTTTACCAATTATATATACTGTAAAAAGTTCAAAAAGAATGCTATAATTTAAAATGGAGGATATTGCCATGAAAATTAATGCTGTAGATTTGTTTTGTGGTGTTGGAGGGTTGACCTGTGGTGTTCAGCAAGCAGGTATAAATGTAATAGCAGGTTATGATATAGATCCTCATAGTCAATTTGCATACGAATTTAATAATAAAGCGAGATTCATTTTAAAAGATGTAAAAGAAATTGATAGCAAGGAAATTACTGCTCTTTATCCGAATGATACTGATATAAAAATTTTAATGGGTTGTGCCCCATGCCAACCCTTTTCGACTTATAGTCATAAGTACAAGAATAATGAGAATACACTTCAGAAGATGGATCTTTTAGACTATTTTGGGAAACAAATAGAGTATGTTCAACCCGATATTGTTTCAATGGAAAATGTTCCACAAATGGTCAATGAAAAGGTATTTGATAAATTTATCCAGATTTTGAATGATAATAATTACTTAATTGATTACAAAGTGATATTCGCGCCAGATTACGGTGTTCCTCAAAAAAGAAAGAGATTATTGCTTTTAGCTTCAAAATTGGGAGAAATCAAATTAATTCCTGCACAATTTAATAAAGATAATTACCCTACACTTCGAGATACAATTGGAAATTTACCAAAATTGAAGGCAGGAGATACTGATTTAAATGATCCTCTTCATAGAAGCAGAAATCTATCTGAATTGAATATGAAGAGAATAAAGCAGTCAAAACCTGGTGGAACTTGGAGGGATTGGGACGAGGAGCTATTACTGGAAGCTTATAAGAAAAAAAGCGGAGCTTCTTTTGGATCGGTATATGGTCGTTTAGAATGGGATAAACCTGCTAATACAATTACAACACAATTTCCAGGAATAGGAAATGGGCGATTTGGACATCCTGATCAAGATAGAGCTTTAAGTCTACGTGAAGGTGCAATGTTACAAACATTTCCGAGAGATTACTTATTTACACAACCTGAACTTAAGGGAAAATATCCTATTTCACAGGTAGCACTACAAATTGGGAATGCTGTTCCACCTAAGTTGGGAGAGGTAATTGGTCAAAGTATATTAAATCATTTGGAGGACGTATAATGAAAAAAGAATATCCAATTCAAATTAGTCCAGAAATATTAGAATTATTGGGACCTAGTTTGTACACTAATATTTATTATGTGCTAGCAGAACTAGTAGCTAATAGCTATGATGCTGATGCTGAAAATGTTTGGATTAATTTTTCGGATTCTGTAATTATCATTGAGGATGATGGAAAGGGAATGACATATGATGAAACACGAGAAAAGTATTTATCTGTGGCTAAACCAACTCGAGTTGATGAGAATAGCTCAAAAAGTGAGAAATATAAACGACCTAAAATGGGGAGAAAGGGAATTGGTAAACTAGCAGCATTAGCTGTTTCTAGCAGAGTAAAAGTGATGACGAAATCGGGCAGTGATAAATCGGGATTCTGGTTAACGAGAACTGTTCCAGATAATGGGAGATTAAAGGCGATTTCTGAAGATGAGATGTATTTTGATCATATTACTGAGTCTGGGACAAGGATTGAGATGCTGGACTCAGAGTTTGAAATTCCTAAGCTGTCCAAAACTATAAAAAACAATCTTTCAAAGTTTTTCCCGCAACTGAGCGATAATGAAGAAAACCCTTTTGCAATTCATATCAAGGGGATAGATGGAAAAAATGAAACTTCAAGAAAGTTTGTGGATTCTTTGGCGACCTCCTTGGACTCTCTTATCATATTTGGGAAAGATGAGTATGGAATTCTTGATAAATTTAAAAATAAATCCCCTAAATACGCAAATCTTAATTATTCAGTAAAGAACCCTATCAAAAAAGACTATTCAATAAAAAACAGATTAGGTAAAATTGAAGATAGAACTTTGGAAGTAAAAGGATGGATAGGTACATATAGTACGACAAGGGGTTTGAAAGAGAAAGAATCATCTGATTTTCCAGATAACTTTCTAGCAATATATTCTCATGGGAAATTAGGTCAATTTAATGTTTTAAACGAAATTGGTCAAAATAGATTGAATGAAGTTTATGTTGTGGGGCAATTATATGTAGATGAATTTGAAGAAACAAATTTACCTGATATGGCATTGAGCAATAGACAAGGATATAAGAGCGACGATGTTCGTTATAAAATATTCTTGGAGGCTGCATCAGATATATTAAACCAAGTGCTCAGAAAAAAAGATTTAGCAATTAAAGCTAAGAATAAAGATAAACTAGAAAGTAAAAAGAAACAAAAACGAAAAGCCGAGGATGAATTTGCAGAAAAAGCACAAGAAGTACTTGAAACGTTTAATAAAGCTGTTCCAAACAACACATTGGATCCTAAAATAGCAAATAATATGTTCCAGCAATTAGGAATGAAAAAAATAAGGGTTGATAATGAATCTAGAAAAATTTTGCTTAGCCATACTCGGGAGGACCAAAAGCTAAATAATGTTTTATATGGTTTATTATTATTCAATGGCTTCAGTGAGGAAGAAATCATTTATACTAGTGACCCGCAGAATCGCTCGGTAGTTCCTTACGGACAAAATATATGGGATTATTTTCGAGAATTTTTTATAAATAGTTATTCAAATAAACCAATCTATGTTTTATATGTACATTCTAATAACTCTGCAGAAAAAAGAGGTGTTTTACTTGAAGTAGGTGCCGGTTGGGTTGTTAAAACGAAGCATGGGATTATTAAAGCTGGTCAAGAAGAACCTACGGCACCTCTAGTGACAACAACAGTGCATCCTAATGTTTATATTGATGATAATGCTGAACGTGTGGTAACAACTGACAATCACTTCGGAACACTTCATTCACTTCTAAGTGAAGTTTGTAGTATGTTTAATAAAACACTTAGAACATTGGAAGAAAACAAGGAAGAATATCAGAAATTAGGTGGTGAAATTTTAACCGAATCTAATTTTGTTAATTTTTTTAATAATAAGGAGACAATAAATGAAAGAAACAAAATCTAAACATATTGATTTAGTTCAATCAATAATTACTAGGATGGCACAAAATTCTTTTGTGATCAAGGGCTGGATGATTACGATTGTTGTAGGGTTATTTTTATTTTTACAAAAAGATAATCTACAAAATAATTTTCTAATATATCTTTTTCCGATTATTGGCTTTTGGCTTCTAGATTCTTATTATCTATGGCAAGAAAGATTGTATAGAAAACTTTATGGAAGTGTGATTAGTAATTTAAAGGAAAGTTCTGATTTAAAATTATCAGTAGAAGAATTTAAAAATAGTACAAAATATCTATCAGCGTTATTTTCAATCACAGAAATTTTAACTTATTTACCAGTTGCGTTGTTTGTATTTTTAATTTTGTGCTCTAAAAACTAGGTGATAATATTTTAAGCTTGGATGAGAAAATGAATGAAGAGTTAGTATGCTTCGTATTTAGACAGTGGTTTTAACCAATTTGTACATGATTCGCGACGGACAAAAAATTGTTGTCATGGAGAGGCTTAAACAAGATTGGCCCGGTTTGGTTTTCCCAGGTGGTGCTATTGAATTAGGTGAATCGGCTTTAGAAGCCTTAGTGCGAGAGTTTTATGAAGAAACGGGAATCGAAGTGAGAGTGGAAAAACTCTTAAATGTTTATACAAAATATTCAGATAGTTATCCGAATGCTGATGAGTCTCAAGTTCTTACAATTTTGTATTTAGTTTCATCTAAAACTTCTATCTCTACAAATTTTTTTACAAGTGATGAAACTTTAGAATTAGGATTTTTTGATCATAGAGACATACAAAATATTACAATTGTGAACCAACAACATCTAGATATGATTGAAGATTTTTTTGAAAATAATTTTCCAGTTGGTAGATAAGCTTAATATTGTGTTTCTATTTTTTGTAAATAGCCTCTCTGTTTTGATTAAAAAAGTGTGAAGTGTTCACAAATATTTTCAATTTAGTTATAATTATTAACAAAAAATATCGTTTATTTATAAAATTTTAAAAGTGAATATTATTTGTTTGTAGCTTGTTTTCCAGCATGATTTTAGTAGCTTGTCTGTCAGGTGCTGATAGTTCCCAGTCTGCTGTGGAAGCTATCAAACAAAAAGGGAAGCTAGTTGTGGCAACTAGTCCAGACTATGCACCATTTGAATTCCAAGCATTGGTAGATGGTAAAAACCAAGTGGTTGGTGCAGATATTGATATGGCTCAAGCGATTGCGGATGAACTTGGCGTTAAGCTTGAAATCTCTAGTATGAATTTTGACAATGTCTTGACCAGTCTTCAAACTGGAAAGGCTGACTTGGCTATTGCAGGAATTAGTGCTACTGATGAGAGAAAGGAAGTCTTTGACTTTTCAATTCCATACTATGAAAACAAGATGAGTTTCTTGGTTAGAAAAGCCGATTTAGACAAGTACAAGGATCTTTCAAGCCTTGCAAGTGCAAATATCGCTGCACAAAAGGGAACTGTGCCAGAAACCATGGTCAAGGAAACAATTACCAAATGCCCAATTGACATCCTTGACCAATATGGGAGAGGCAGTCAATGAATTGCAGGCTGGGAAAGTGGATGCTGTTCATATGGATGAACCAATTGCTCTTAGTTACGCAGGTAAAATCTCAGACCTTGTCGTTGCGACAGCTACTTTGACGATGAAAGATGGTGAAGCCAATGACGTTGCCATCAAGAAGAATCAATCAGACTTGAAAGCAGTAGTAGATAAGGTTATCCAAAAACTGAAAGATGAAGGAACTTATCAAACCTATCTAGAAAAAGCAGCGAAACTAACAGAAGTTGAACAATAAAAAAGAAAGCAGAGTTGGAGTTTAATCCAATTCTGCTTTTATGTATTGTAATAGTGCTTCTAAATTTTCGAGAGAGACTTTGGCAAACTGATAAGGACAGGCTTCCAAATAAGCCTCTTCAAAGAAGTCTAGTTTGAGTGAACTATGCTTTAAACTGGCAATTTTAGGATAGTGTCTCAAATCAAGGAGAAGCCCATCATGTAGAGGATAGTTGGGCAAGGGACAGGTATTTTTTTCAAGTACTTCCTTTATCCGAGTCTGATAGTTCTCTTGAAGGGTCAGTCGAGCCAGTCGATTTTTTTCAAATAACTGACTATCGATGTAAAGAGAGAGAGCCTTTTGCATGATGAGATTGCTATCATAGTCCAGGATATTTTTGTAGGAAACAAAGGCCTCTTTTAGGGCATTTGGGAGAATGAGAGCCGTGATACGTAGGGCTGGAAAGAGACTGGTTGAGAAGGATTTGATATAAATGACCCGATCCTCTGTATCCAGATAGTGGAAGGTCTGACCTTTTTTAGGGTCTAGGTCTCCTAGATAGTCATCCTCGACGATATAAACACCATACTGGTTTGCTAGATCCAATATGGCCCTTTTTTCCTGATCAGAATAGGAATGGCCAAGAGGATAGTGGAAGCGAGGAATGGTATAGAAGAACTTGATTTTTCCAGATTTGAACTGTTCTTTTAGTTCGTCAAGGTCAATCCCATCGATTCGGCGTTCAATGGTCCTGTAGGCCAATCCCTGAGCGACCAAGAGGCGATTCATGCGGTGGTAAGTTGGCTGTTCGACCAAAATCTCTTCTCCCTTGCTCGGGAAGTTGATCTGAGAAAGGATAAAGAGAGCTTGCTGGGTGCCCGAAGTCAGAACCAGTTGGTCGGGTTTGCAGTAGAGGGCTTGGTTGAAAAGAAGTTGATGGACAGATTGTCTCAGGTCCTCAAGCCCTTCTTGGTTGTCATAGTAGTTGAAGAGGTAGTTTTCTCTTCCAATCAGTGTTTCATTGACACAGAGCCGAAAGTCGTCATAGGCACTGGCATGTTCGTCAGTGACTTCGATTTCCAAGTCCTGATGCCGCCCCTGTTCTAGAACATAATAGCCACTTTGGGGCTTGGCATAGAGGTATTGTTCATGGCGTAATTCCAGTAGAGCTCGTTGGACAGTGTCCTTGCTACAATGAAAATCCAGACTCAGTTGACGGATAGAGGGAAGTCTGCTACCAGTTGGGAATTTTCCTGATTCAATACTTTTTTTTAGAAAGGAAACAACTGCTTGGTACTTGCTTTGCTTCGTCATTCCAGACCTCCTTTGATTTTGTTACATTGTACCTTTTTTTTGTCTAATTGGCAATGGGAAAAGCATTTCTCCCTTTCACATCTAGGAGCAAATGTGGTATACTTAGAAAGTATGATGATTCATTGAAAAGAAGATAAGAAAGAGAATGGATAGAAAAGTGCAGGAACCAGTAAAATTATTTCAATACAATACTCTAGGTGCCCTAATGGCTGGTCTCTATGGTGGAACCATGACAGTGGGAGAATTGTTGGAACATGGTGACCTTGGTTTGGGAACCCTTGATTCGATTGATGGGGAGTTGATTGTCCTTGATGGCAAGGCTTATCAAGCCAAAGGTTCAGGGGAGCAACCTGAAATTGTAGAAGTTGCACCTGATGCCCTTATCCCTTATGCGGCAGTTGTTCCCCATCAGGCAGAAGTGATTTTCCGCCAGCGCTTTGAGATGACGGATAAGGAATTAGAAAAGCGGATTGAGTCCTACTATGATGGGGAAAATCTCTTTCGCTCTATCAAGATTCATGGGGAATTCGCTCACATGCATGTGCGGATGATTCCTAAATCCACACCTGATACCAAGTTTGCTGATGTAGCGACTCACCAACCTGAATATAGCCGTGAAAATGTATCGGGGACCATTGTTGGATTTTGGACACCGGAGATTTTCCATGGAGTGAGTGTTGCAGGCTACCATTTGCATTTTATCTCAGACGATTTGACTTTTGGTGGGCATGTGATGGACTTTGTTATCAAAGAAGGAATGATTGAGGTTGGAGCAGTCGATCAGTTGGACCAACGTTTCCCAGTCCAAGATCGCCAGTATTTATTTGCCAAATTTAACGTTGACGAGATGAAGAAAGATATTGATAAGTCAGAATAGGAGAAAAAGATGACAGTACATATTATCCTCACCATGATCGCTTTGGTTCTCATTCTAGTAAGTGGGACTTGGTATGCCAAAAAACGGTTTAAAATCTCTCTTGCAGTGATGGGCTTGGGGGCAATCGCATTTTTTGTTTCTTCTCAAGTGTTAGAGAAGATTGTTCATCTTCTGGTACTCCATCCGCAAAAAGATGGAACCATTGCGCTCATGCAGGAGCAACCTTTCCTATATGTTCTTTATGCGATTACTATGGCTGCCCTTTTTGAGGAAACTGCCCGCCTTGTCTTTTTTAAATGGTTGGAGAAAAAGAGAAGTCTAGAAGATAGAGATGCTTTGGCTTATGGTTTGGGACATGGGGGCTTGGAGATGCTCTATCTCGGAATGGGAAGCTTGATCAGTCTTTTGATTCTCTTTTCACTCATCCAGACTTCAAATACTGATGTAGCCAATCTCCTTCCACAGTCTACACTCGAAACGGTCCAGTCTCTTTCTGTTTGGCAGGTTTATTTGCTAGGAGTTGAGCGCGTACTTGCCTTGGTTCTCCAAATCGGTCTTTCCATCTGGGTTTATCAAAGTGTTAGCCAAAAGAAATGGATCTACCTAGTTGCTGCCTATGGTTTGCATGCCTTGTTTGACTTGGCTCCAGCCTTATCTCAGGTGGGATGGATTGCAAATCCGCTTCTAGTTGAGTTTATTCTTCTCGTAGAACTTTTAGTCTTTATCTGGCTGACAAAATCTACATTTTGGAAAAAATCATCATAAAAAGAGGGAAACCTCTTTTTTTAACGCAATGCTTTGACACCAAGAATTTTCCTGTCGTCAAAAGCCCTTAAAAATGGTATAATGAAATGACTTTACAAAAGGATGAGAGATATGACATTCGTAACTAAAATACAAGAACAATTAGAAGGAATCGATATTCGTTTTAAGGAACCCTTGAAGACTTATACCTATACCAAGGTAGGAGGTCGAGCGGATTATCTAGTTTTGCCACGCAATCGCTATGAGATGGCGCGTGTTGTCCAATTTGCCAATCAGGAGAATATTCCTTGGATGGTGCTAGGAAATGCCAGCAATATCATCGTTCGTGAAGGTGGAATCCGTGGTTTTGTTATCTTGTGTGACAAACTCAATAACGTTTCAGTTGATGGTTACACTATTGAAGCAGAAGCTGGTGCTAACTTGATTGAAACAACACGCATTGCCCTTCGTCATAGTTTGACTGGTTTTGAGTTTGCTTGCGGGATTCCAGGGAGCGTAGGTGGCGCTGTATTTATGAATGCGGGTGCCTATGGAGGAGAGATTGCTCACATCTTGCAGTCTTGTAAGATTCTGACCAAGGAAGGGGAAATCGAAACCTTGTCAGCCAAGGATTTGGCTTTTGGTTACCGCCATTCAGCTATTCAGGATTCTGGGGCCATTGTCTTGTCAGCTAAATTTGCCCTAGCTCCAGGAAATCATCAGGCTATCAAACAGGAAATGGATCGCTTGACGCATCTCCGTGAACTCAAACAACCTCTAGAATACCCATCTTGTGGTTCAGTCTTTAAGCGTCCAGTGGGGCATTTTGCAGGTCAGTTGATTTCAGAGGCTGGATTGAAAGGCTATCGTATCGGTGGTGTTGAAGTATCTGAAAAGCACGCTGGTTTCATGATCAATGTTGCTAACGGAACAGCTAAAGACTACGAGGACTTGATTCAATCTGTTATTGAAAAGGTAAAGGAACATTCAGGCGTCACCCTTGAGAGGGAAGTCCGAATCCTGGGTGAGAAGGAGTAAGGTTTCACCAGAATAGCTGCTGCTATGTCAATGGAAAGGGGGTGAAAGCCTATCGGTAGCGAAGATATATGCAGGTGGTTTTACTCCCTGCAAGAGGTAGTGGCGGCCTGACAGAGCCCTGATCTGTTAATTTATGAAAAAGAAGGAATTTATGCCAATTGAAAAAACCAATTATCGAATTCAAAAACGTCTCTAAAGTTTTTGAAGACAGCAACACCAAGGTTCTCAAAGATATTAACTTTGAGTTGGAAGAGGGGAAATTCTATACTCTTTTAGGCGCATCTGGTTCTGGGAAATCAACTATCCTGAATATTATTGCAGGTTTACTGGATGCGACGACAGGAGATATTTTGTTGGATGGGGTACGGATCAACGACATTCCAACCAACAAGCGAGACGTCCATACGGTCTTCCAATCCTATGCCTTGTTTCCACATATGAATGTGTTTGAAAATGTTGCCTTTCCGCTCCGCTTACGTAAAATCGACAAGAAAGAAATTGAGCAACGCGTAGCGGAAGTTCTCAAGATGGTTCAGTTGGAAGGTTATGAAAAACGTTCCATCCGTAAACTCTCTGGAGGACAACGTCAGCGTGTGGCCATTGCCCGTGCTATTATCAACCAACCTCGTGTGGTTTTGTTGGATGAGCCCTTGTCAGCGCTGGATTTGAAGTTGCGAACAGACATGCAGTACGAACTGCGTGAACTGCAACAACGATTGGGGATTACCTTTGTCTTTGTCACTCACGATCAGGAGGAAGCCTTGGCTATGAGTGACTGGATTTTTGTTATGAATGATGGCGAGATTGTTCAGTCTGGAACGCCTGTGGACATCTACGATGAGCCGATCAACCACTTTGTTGCCACCTTTATCGGTGAGTCCAACATCTTGCCAGGAAACATGATTGAGGACTACTTGGTCGAGTTCAATGGCAAACGCTTTGAAGCGGTCGACGGGGGGATGAAGCCAAATGAGCCTGTTGAGGTTGTCATTCGTCCAGAAGACTTGCGCATTACCCTTCCTGAAGAAGGCAAGCTCCAAGTTAAGGTTGATACCCAGCTTTTCCGTGGGGTTCACTACGAGATTATCGCCTATGACGAACTCGGAAATGAATGGATGATCCACTCGACTCGTAAGGCCATCGTTGGCGAGGAAATCGGTCTGGACTTTGAACCAGAAGATATCCACATCATGCGTCTTAACGAAACCGAAGAAGAATTCGATGCTCGTATCGAGGAGTACGTAGAAATCGAAGAGCAAGAAGCAGGTCTGATTAACGCGATCGAGGAGGAAAGAGATGAAGAAAACAACCTCTAAACTCTTTGTAGTGCCCTACATGCTTTGGATTGCCCTCTTTGTCCTCGCACCCTTGGTCTTAATTTTTGGTCAATCCTTTTTCAACATTGAAGGCCAGTTTAGTTTAGAAAACTATAAATCCTACTTTGCATCACAAAACTTGACCTATCTTAAAATGAGTTTTAACTCAGTACTCTATGCAGGGATTGTGACCATAGTAACGCTTTTCATCAGCTATCCAACAGCCCTCTTTTTGACTCGTCTCAAGCACCGTCAACTCTGGCTCATGCTGATTATTTTGCCAACTTGGATCAATTTGCTCCTCAAGGCCTATGCCTTTATCGGGATTTTTGGTCAGAATGGCTCTATTAACCAATTTTTGGAATTTATCGGAATCGGTTCGCAGCAGTTGCTCTTTACCGATTTCTCCTTTATCTTTGTCGCAAGCTACATCGAGCTTCCCTTTATGATTTTGCCGATTTTCAATGTTTTGGACGATATGGACAACAATCTTATCAATGCCAGCTATGACCTCGGTGCGACCAAGTGGGAGACCTTCCGCCATGTTATCTTTCCTCTGTCTATGAACGGAGTAAGAAGTGGTGTCCAATCAGTCTTTATCCCTAGTTTGAGTCTCTTCATGCTGACACGTTTGATTGGTGGGAACCGCGTTATCACGCTGGGAACGGCTATTGAGCAGAACTTTCTAACCAATGACAACTACGGTATGGGTTCTACCATCGGTGTAATCCTCATCCTAACCATGTTCATCACCATGTGGGTGACCAAGGAAAGGAGAGAACGATGAAAAAATTTGCCAATCTCTACCTAGCCTTTGTCTTTATCATCCTTTATTTGCCAATTTTTTACTTGATCGGCTATGCATTTAATGCTGGCGATGATATGAACAGCTTTACAGGCTTTAGCTTGAGCCATTTTAAAACTATGTTTGGTGATGGCCGTCTCATGTTGATCCTCACCCAAACCTTTTTCTTGGCCTTTTTATCAGCCTTGATTGCGACCATTATCGGGACTTTTGGTGCTATCTATATCTACCAGTCTCGTAAGAAATACCAAGAAGCCTTTCTATCACTCAATAATATCCTCATGGTTGCGCCTGACGTTATGATTGGTGCCAGCTTCTTGATTCTCTTTACACAGCTTAAGTTTTCACTTGGATTTTTGACGGTTCTATCTAGTCACGTGGCCTTTTCCATCCCTATCGTGGTCTTGATGGTCTTGCCCCGTCTCAAGGAGATGAATGATGACATGATTCATGCGGCCTATGACTTGGGTGCCAGCCAGTTTCAGATGTTTAAGGAAATCATGCTTCCTTACCTGACACCGTCTATCATTGCAGGTTATTTCATGGCCTTTACTTACTCGCTGGATGACTTTGCCGTGACCTTCTTTGTAACGGGAAATGGCTTTTCAACCCTGTCAGTCGAGATCTACTCCCGTGCTCGGAAGGGGATTTCTCTAGAAATCAATGCCCTCTCTGCCCTTGTCTTTCTCTTTAGTATTATCCTGGTTGTAGGCTATTACTTTATCTCACGTGAGAAGGAGGAGCAAGCATGAAAAAACTCTATTCATTTTTAGCAGGAATTGTAGCCATTATCCTAGTTTTGTGGGGGATTGCGACTCATCTAGATAGTAAAATCAACAGTCGAGATAGTCAAAAACTGGTTATCTACAACTGGGGGGATTATATCGATCCAGAACTTTTGGAGAAATTCACAGAAGAAACAGGGATCCAAGTCCAGTACGAGACCTTTGACTCCAACGAAGCCATGTATACCAAGATCAAGCAGGGTGGAACAACCTATGATATTGCCATCCCAAGTGAATACATGATCAACAAGATGAAGGACGAAGACCTCTTACTCCCTCTGGATTATTCAAAAATTGAAGGAATCGAAAATATCGGACCAGAGTTTCTCAACCAGTCTTTTGACCCGGGCAATAAATTCTCCATCCCATACTTCTGGGGGACTTTGGGAATTGTCTACAATGAAACCATGGTAGATAAGGCACCTGAGCATTGGGATGACCTCTGGAAGCCAGAATACAAGGATTCCATCATGCTCTTTGATGGGGCGCGTGAGGTGCTGGGACTCGGGCTTAACTCGCTGGGCTACAGTCTCAACTCAAAGGATCCTCAGCAGTTGGAAGAGACAGTAGACAAACTATATAAACTGACTCCAAATATTAAGGCTATCGTTGCTGACGAGATGAAGGGCTACATGATTCAGAATAATGCTGCTATCGGCGTGACCTTCTCTGGGGAAGCCAGCCAGATGTTGGAGAAAAATCCTAACCTCAAATATGTTGTGCCTACTGAGGCTAGCAATCTCTGGTTTGATAACATGGTCATTCCAAAAACCGTGAAAAACCAAGATGCCGCCTATGCCTTTATCAACTTTATGTTGAAACCCGAAAATGCCCTTAAAAATGCGGAATATGTCGGCTATGCAACACCAAATAACACGGCTAAGGAACTGCTCCCAGAGGAGACCAAAGAAGACAAGTCCTTCTATCCAGACGCTGATACCATGAAAAACCTAGAAGTTTATGAGAAATTTGACCATAAATGGACAGGCAAATATAGCGACCTCTTCCTACAGTTTAAAATGTATCGGAAGTAGGAGTAGATACAAAGAAAACGAATCAGTCAAGCTGCTTCGTTTTTTATGATGAAATTAATAAATCAAACTTATAAAAGTTTGCGCCTAACCACACCTTTTTGTATAATAATATATGAGGGGTGTAAAATTAAGCAAATATTATGGGGGAAGAGTTTGTCATGGATCTAAAGTTAAACGATATTTTGAATATAAGTGATCAAAATAAAAGAAAATTCAAGGTGAAATTTAATAATTGGACGGGTGAAAATCCAATTCAGACCTATTTGAGAGACGAGGAAATAATTAATAACTACAACTTGTTTTGGAGAACAAATAAGCGATATTTCAATGTTGGAGATATTGTCATAAATTTCATTAAGATTGATAATAACAAATGGTTATTAACTACTATAAAAGAAGTGAGTAAGGAACTTTTTGTTACTGAAGGACAAAATTATGAAGGAATTGAACTAAAAGAATATTCAGCCCTTTTTGGTCGTCTAATTATTCGGTACAGAAAAGAATCTAGAGGTTCAGTTCTAAAGTATACAACTTGTAAGGAAAAACTTGTGATAGAACAATTGTTATCAGATTCATTTGGAGGAGAAGAATTTCCGGGATATGATAATATTTCTTTATCTTACAAAGAATTAGAATTGATTTTACGTTTGAGAAAAAAAGATTGGATAACTGCTTTACAAAATCAAAAAGCTGTTTATCTTATTACGGATAAGCAGAATGGTAAATTATATATAGGCTCAGCAACTTCAAACTATGGTATGCTTTTACAACGTTGGCAATCCTATGTGGATAATGGACATGGTGGCAATAAAGAACTTAGGATTTTAGTTGAAAAACAAGGGTTAAATTACGTTAAAGAAAATTTTCAATACTCTGTATTGGAAAACTACAATGGTAAGATTGATGATAATTTTGTTTTGAGGCGTGAATCATGGTGGAAAGAAGTTTTAAAATCAAAGGAGCATGGTTATAATGCAAATTAGGAGGAGAAAATAGAACAGTGGGAAAGAAATCGTCTTATAAAATAGGAATGGTGAAGAGATGAAAATAGAGAAATTGTTAGAGAGCAGGAAATATTGAAATAGTAGAAGTTTCAACTGCTTCTGAAGGTACCTCGGAGGGGACTGTAGTAGATCAAAGTCCGAAAGTAGGAGAGGAAGTTGATTTGAAACGTACACGAGTTAAAATTTCAATTTATAAGCCTAAAACTCATCAAACATCACAAAGTAGATCTAGATAAATTAAAACGTTAATTTAGAAAGCTAACTCACTACTATTAGTTAAGAATCTTTCCCAGTTGACTCAAACTTAAAAAAACGATATAATAAGAGAGTTGAGAATTGATTTTCAATCATCTTAGTCCAGAGAAATGGCGGTGCTGCGAGCCATCTAAGCTAGGAAGTCATGCTACTCAATCAGACAATTGCATAAGAATAAGAGAATGACAAGTTCATTGAATGAAGGTGGTACCGCGGTTTTTCGCCCTTCGTGATGTGAGCTTGTCTTTTGATTTTTGGAGGTGTTTATGAAGACATTTCTCGTGAAACAAAAGTTTCGTCTTGGGGGCGAACGCTTTGATATCAAGGATGATAGAGGAGTAGTGAACTATCAGGTGGAGGGTTCTTTCTTCCAAATCCCTAAGACCTTTACCATCTATGATGCCGATGGTGAACAAGTTAGTGAGATTAGTAAAGAATTTTTCACCTTACTTCCTCGCTTTACTATTCAGCTACGAAACGGTTCAAATTTCGTCATTCGTAAGAAGTTGACCTTCTGGCGGGATAAGTATGAGTTTGATAATCTGGGACTTCGTATTGAGGGCAATATCTGGGATTTAAATTTCAAATTGCTGGATGATTGTGATCAGCTTGTCGCCGAGATTCGGAAAGAGATTTTCCATTTGACCTCAACCTACACCGTAACCGTCTATGAAGACTCTTATGCAGATCTGGTCATTTCCCTTTGTGTCGCGATTGACTATGTGGAAATGCTGGAAAGCCAATCAAATTAAACAAGTAAATAAGGAGACAATATGAAACAACTATCTAGTGCTCAAGTTCGCCAAATGTGGCTAGATTTCTGGGCAAGCAAAGGCCACTCTGTAGAACCATCAGTTAGCTTGGTTCCTGTAAACGACCCAACTCTTTTGTGGATCAACTCTGGGGTAGCCACTCTTAAGAAGTACTTTGACGGAACTATCAAACCTGAAAATCCGCGTATCACCAATGCGCAGAAAGCTATCCGTACTAACGATATTGAAAACGTAGGGAAGACTGCGCGTCACCATACTATGTTTGAAATGTTGGGGAACTTCTCTATCGGGGATTACTTCCGTGATGAAGCTATCACTTGGGCTTATGAGCTTTTGACAAGCCCAGAATGGTTTGACTTCCCAGCTGAAAAACTCTACATGACTTACTATCCAGACGATAAAGATTCTTACAACCGCTGGATTGAAGTAGGAGTGGATCCAAGCCACTTGATCCCAATCGAAGACAATTTCTGGGAAATCGGTGCGGGACCTTCTGGACCTGATACTGAGATCTTCTTTGACCGTGGGGAAGCTTTTGACCCAGAAAATATTGGTCTTCGTCTGCTTGCAGAAGATATCGAAAACGACCGTTATATCGAAATCTGGAACATTGTTTTATCACAATTTAACGCGGATCCTGCTGTTCCTCGTAGCGAATACAAGGAATTGCCACACAAGAACATTGATACGGGCGCTGGTTTAGAGCGTTTGGTAGCCGTTATCCAAGGTGCTAAGACAAACTTTGAAACAGACCTCTTCATGCCGATTATTCGTGAAGTTGAGAAGTTGTCTGGCAAGGTTTATGACCAAGATGGCGATAATATGAGCTTCAAGGTCATTGCGGACCACATCCGTTCTCTTTCATTTGCCATTGGTGATGGTGCCCTTCCAGGAAATGAAGGCCGTGGTTATGTCCTTCGTCGTCTCCTCCGTCGTGCTTCTATGCATGGTCAAAAATTGGGAATCAACGAACCTTTCCTTTACAAACTCGTTCCAACTGTTGGAAAAATCATGGAAAGCTACTACCCAGAAGTACTTGAGAAACGTGACTTTATCGAGAAAATCGTTAAGAGCGAGGAAGAGTCATTCGCTCGAACCCTTCACTCAGGTCAACACTTTGCCCAAGGTATCGTAGCAGACTTGAAAGAAAAAGGTCAATCAGTGATTGCAGGTTCAGATGTATTCAAGCTTTATGACACCTATGGATTCCCAGTGGAATTGACAGAAGAAATCGCTGAAGAAGCTGGGATGACTGTAGACCGTGAAGGCTTTGAAGCAGCCATGAAAGAACAGCAAGAACGCGCGCGTGCGTCAGCTGTTAAAGGTGGCTCAATGGGTATGCAAAATGAAACCCTCCAAAATATCACTGTTGAGAGCATCTTTAACTATGAAGCATCACAATTGTCTTCTAAATTGGTGGCTATCATATCGGACAATGCAGAAGTAGAAGCTGTTTCTGAAGGAACTGCCTCACTTATCTTTGCGGAAACGCCATTCTACGCTGAAATGGGTGGACAGGTTGCTGACCACGGACAAATCTTGGACGCTGATGGAAATGTCGTAGCTACTGTGACAGATGTTCAAAAAGCACCAAACGGCCAGCCGCTTCATACTGTTGAAGTTCATGCTCCGCTTACTTTGAATGCAGAATATACTTTGGTAATTGATACTGACCGTCGTCTTCGTGTCATGAAGAATCACACGGCGACTCACTTGCTTCATGCAGCGCTTCACAATATCCTTGGAAGCCACGCAACTCAAGCAGGTTCACTTAATGAAGTTGAATTCCTTCGCTTTGACTTCACTCATTTCCAAGCAGTGACTGCAGAAGAACTCCGTTCTATCGAGCAACAAGTCAATGAGAAAATCTGGGAAGCTCTTGCAGTCAAGACTGTTGAGACAGATATTGACACAGCCAAAGAAATGGGAGCTATGGCCCTCTTTGGTGAGAAATACGGTAAGGAAGTCCGTGTTGTGACGATTGGCGATTACTCTGTGGAACTCTGTGGTGGTACCCACGTTGGCAACACTTCTGAAATTGGTCTCTTCAAGATTGTCAAAGAAGAAGGGATTGGATCAGGAACTCGTCGTATCTTGGCAGTGACTGGTAAAGAAGCCTTTGAAGCCTACCGTGAGCAAGAAGACGCTCTGAAAGCAGTAGCAGCAACCTTGAAAGCACCTCAACTCAAAGAAGTACCTCATAAAGTAGAAGGACTTCAAGAGCAACTCCGTCAATTGCAAAAAGAAAATGCAGAATTGAAGGAAAAAGCCGCAGCCGCAGCTGCTGGTGATGTCTTCAAGGATGTTAAGGAAGTTAGCGGACACCGTTACATTGCAAGCCAAGTTTCTGTATCTGACGCTGGTGCTCTTCGTACCTTTGCGGACAACTGGAAACAAAAAGACTACTCTGACGTGCTTGTCTTAGTCGCAGCTATTGACGACAAAGTAAATGTCCTTGTAGCTAGCAAGTCAAAAGATGTACATGCAGGAAACCTTGTCAAAGAATTGGCTCCAATCGTCGATGGACGTGGTGGTGGTAAACCAGACATGGCCATGGCAGGAGGAAGCAACCAAGCGAAAATCCAAGAACTCTTGGAGGCAGTAGCAGGTAAATTATAAGACAATAAAGATCTATCCATTTGGGTAGGTCTTTTTGTGAATACAAAAAAGCCAAATCCGGTTTGATTTGGTTTGTAACTGATAGGTTTATTTTGCTGCCCAGACACTGACTGAACCCGCTGCTACTGGAAAATCTCCATAACCGTCAGCATCAATTGTGACTTGGTCTTGGTTATTTCCAAGTAAATCTACAAAGGTTTGGTTAGCACATTCTTGACCAACAAACATAGACTTGCTGTTTTCTTGGTCATTTGAGATAAGGACAGCGATTGGGGATTGATGTGCAGCACCTGAACGTACCCATCCAATACAGTTGGCATCATCAAAGTAGTCTGTTTGCTCTCCATAGGCCAAGTCTTTTCGGATGGCTAGGAGACGGTCAAGAACTTCTCTGAAATCTTGTTGAGCAAATTGCCCTGAAATACCGTAATAGTCTCCGTAAAAGACACATGGAAGTCCATCTTGGCGTAATAGAATAAGGGCATAGGCTGCTGGCTTGAACCATTCTTCAACAGTAGACTCAAGGGCTTGTCCTCGTTGAGTATCATGGTTGTCAACGAAAGTGACAGCTTTGTCAGGCTTGAGTTCAACCAAGCTATCAGTAAAAATAGTACGAAGGTCGTAGCTTGATCCAGCTTGACTGGCTTCAAAGAGATTCTGGTGGAGGCGAACATCGACAAGGTCAAAGCGTTCTTCTGTTTTTTCAAGATAGTCTAGATTGGCTTCCTTGTCTGGATTCCAAAATTCCCCAAAAACATAGAAATCTTCTCCGTATTTTTCCTTCATATCACGGATGAAATTGCCCATAAAGAAGGAGTCGATGTGTTTAACGGCATCCAAGCGGAATCCTGCCACACCAGTCGTTTCCATGAACCAGTCAGCCCAGTCATAGATGTTTTGGATGACTTCAGGATGCTTAAAGTCTAGGTCAGCATACATGAGGTAGTCGTAGTTGCCGTTTTCGTTATCGACCAATTCCTCATTTGCCCAACCTTTATTGTCCCCCTGAATCAGGTAAATGCCAGACTTACGGCGTTTGGCATCATAGTCTGTACCTGTGAAGTGGTACCAGTGCCAGTGGAAGTCATTGTAGGTATCTTGGCGACCATCGAAAGTAAAGTGAGTCCAGCCATTGATAGTAAAGGGCTCGCTTAGTTGAACGGTACGATCCTCAGGGTCCACTTCAATAACCTGAAAGGCTTCCATATGATCAGCAGCGGCCTTGTGATTGAGCACCACATCAGCCATAGGTTGGATTCCATGCTCCTTGAGAGTCTGAATCGTTTGAAGATAGTCTTCTTTAAACCCATACTTGGTGCGGACAGTCCCTTTTTGGTTAAATTCACCTAGGTCAAAAAGATCGTAAACACCATAGCCTACATCTTTTTCGTTGGTTGCCTTGAAGGCAGGTGGCATCCAGACATGGCTGATACCAAGGTTTGCTAGATGTTCTGCGTCATTTGTCAGTCGAGCCCAGTGTTGGCCGTCGTGAGGCAGATACCATTCAAAGTATTGCATAAGTGTCTGATTTTGCATTGTTTTTCCTCTTGCTTATCAATGTTGTGTTTTATTCTACCATAAAGTTTAGAACTAGGCAAACGTTTGCGCAAGATTCTATACTCATTTCTGAAATTGTCTATTTTTAAAGACACTATTTCCTTCCCATTGCTAGAGAAATAATGTTTAGGAGAAAAAATAAATTGAGTAAACTTATTTTAACAAAAATGACACTTAATAAACTAAAGTATAGATGGTTAAACGGTTTCTTTTTTGAGAATTGTCATAAAATTTGCTATAATAGTAGCTATGAATAGAATTAGGGTCAGCAGACGTGTTGAAAAAAAGCTAGCTAAGGGTCTAGTTCTTTTGGAAGCAAGTGATTTAACAGATATTGATCTGACGGATCAGGAAGTAGAAGTTCTTAGTCAAGATGGGAAGTTTTTAGGGAGTGCCTATCTTTCTCAGCAGAACAAGGGCATTGGTTGGTTGGTCAGCAAGGAAAAGGTTCGTTTCAATCAAGCCTTTTTTGAAATTCTGTTTCGTAAGGCCAAGGAAGCTAGAAAGCCATATTATCAGGATGACTTGACCACTGCCTTTCGCCTTTTTAACCAAGAGGGGGATGGTTTTGGTGGTCTGACTATTGATCTCTACGGAGATTATGTGGTCTTTTCTTGGTATAACTCCTATGTTTACCAGATTCGTAAGGTTATTGTAAAGGCTTTTAAGGAAGTCTTTCCTGAGGTCTTGGGGGCTTATGAGAAGATTCGTTTTAAAGATCTAGATTACGAGTCTGCTCATGTCTATGGTGAGGAAGCGCCAGACTACTTTACTGTTCTTGAGAATGGCGTGCTCTATCAAGTCTTTATGAATGATGGCTTGATGACAGGGATTTTCTTAGATCAGCATGAGGTTCGTGGGAGTTTGGTTGACGGTTTAGCCATGGGCAAGTCCTTGCTCAATATGTTTTCCTATACAGCTGCCTTTTCAGTTGCTGCAGCTATGGGAGGTGCAAGTGAGACGACTTCTGTCGACTTGGCCAAACGGTCCAGAGAGCTGTCAGAAGCTCATTTTCAGGCAAATGGACTCAGCACAGAAAACCATCGTTTTATCGTTATGGATGTCTTTGAATATTTCAAGTATGCCAAGCGAAAAGGTCTGACCTACGATGTGATTGTCCTGGATCCGCCGAGCTTTGCTCGCAATAAAAAACAAACATTTTCTGTGGCTAAGGACTATCACAAGCTGATTTCCCAGAGTCTAGAAATTTTAAATCCGGGAGGCATTATCATTGCTAGTAACAATGCTGCCAATGTTTCCCGCCAGAAATTTACAGAACAAATTGATAAAGGTTTTGCAGGAAGAAGGTATCAAGTCCTGAATAAATACGGACTTCCAGCAGACTTTGCCTATAATAAAAAAGATGAAAGCAGTAATTACCTCAAGGTGATTAGTATGAAGGTTAGTAGATGAAATTAATCGTTTCAGTGATGCCAAGAAGTTTAGAAGAAGCGCAAGAGCTGGATGCCACACGGTATGAAGATGCCGATATCATTGAGTGGCGTGCGGACTTTCTTGCCAAGGACGCTATTTTACAGGTAGCACCCGCTATCTTTGAGAAATTCGCAGGACGTGAACTTGTCTTTACCCTTCGGACTCGCACAGAGGGAGGAGAAATCGAACTGTCTTCTGAAGAGTATGTTCAAATCATCAAGGAAGTTACCCAGCTCTATCAACCGGATTATGTAGATTTTGAGTACTTCAGCTACAAGGACGTTTTTGAGGAGATGTTGGATTTTCCAAATCTCGTATTGAGCTATCATAATTTCCAGGAGACACCTGAAAACATGATGGAAATCCTGTCGGAGTTGACCAGTCTCTCTCCAAAAGTGGTCAAAGTATCTGTTATGGCCCATACGGAGCAAGATGTTTTAGACTTGATGAACTACACACGAGGATTTAAAACACTCAACCCTGAGCAAGAGTACGTGACCATTTCCATGGGGAAAATGGGCAAAGTATCTCGTATCACTTCAGATGTGACGGGTTCAAGTTGGTCATTTGCGAGTCTTGATGAAGCGAGTGCTCCAGGTCAGATTTCTCTATCAAACATGAAGAAAATCAGGGAGATTTTGGATGAAGCTTGATGGCTCTACACGCATGGCGGCTGTCGTTGCAAATCCCATCAAACACTCTATCTCCCCTTTCATCCACAATAGTGCCTTTGAGGCGACAGCGACAAATGGTGTCTATGTGGCTTGGGAAATTGAAGCGGGTGACTTGGCAGAAACAGTCGCCAATATTCGGCGTTACCAGATGTTTGGAATCAACCTGTCTATGCCTTACAAGGAGCAAGTGATTCCTTATCTGGATGAGTTGAGTGATGAAGCTCGTTTGATTGGGGCGGTCAACACAGTTGTCAATCAAGACGGAACGTTAATTGGATATAATACAGATGGCAAGGGATTCTTTAAGAGCTTGCCTTCTTTTACAATTTCAGGTAAAACAATGACCATTTTGGGTGCAGGTGGTGCGGCCAAATCAATCTTGGCTCAAGCTATTTTGGACGGCGTCAGTCAAATTTCTGTCTTTGTGCGTTCAGCTTCTATGGAAAAAACAAGACCTTATCTAAACAAGTTGCAGAAGCAAACAGGATTTAAAGTGGACTTGTATGCTTTAGAAGATCTTTCTGAAATGCAAGAAAGGATTGCCAACTCGGATCTGCTCGTCAATGCGACCAGTGTAGGGATGGATGGCAAATCATCCCCAGTTCCTGAAAGCATAGTCTTACCAGAAACTCTCTTGGTGGCCGATGTCATTTACCAACCCTTTGAAACGCCATTTTTGAAATGGGCTAAAAGTCAGGGCAATCCAGCCGTCAATGGTCTGGGAATGTTGCTCTATCAAGCTGCTGAAGCTTTTCAATTGTGGACAGGTAAAGAAATGCCGACAGACGAGATTTGGCAGTCCTTAACAGAAAAATATAAATAGTGAAAAGGAGACCCCACTATGAAAATCAGAATCGATATTCCGCATCATCCTTATGATATTCAGATTGAAAAGGGTTGTCTATCGCAAGCAGGTCAATGGTTGAAAGAACTCTGGCAACCTCAAAAAGTGGTTATTGTAACCGACAACCATGTAGCTTCTCTCTATGCAGAGAAGGTTAAACTCAGCCTAGAAGATGCTGGTTTTCAGGTAGCTGTTTTTGACTTTTTAGAAGGCGAAGAACGAAAGAATTTAACCACTGTTCAGAAAGTCTATGAATTTTTAGTCAAGCAAGGTCTGACTCGTAGCGATGGAATCGTGGCTCTTGGTGGTGGTGTCGTTGGGGACTTGGCTGGTTTCGTAGCCTCCACCTATATGCGGGGCATTCACTTTGTTCAGATTCCGACTAGTTTGACAGCCCAGGTTGATTCTTCTATCGGTGGTAAGACAGGAGTCAACACTCCATTTGCTAAAAATATGGTGGGGACCTTTGCCCAACCTGATGGGGTTCTGATTGATCCGCTTGTACTTGAAACACTCGGAAAAAGAGAGTTGATTGAAGGAATGGGTGAGGTTATCAAGTACGGCTTGATTGAGGATCCAGAACTATGGGCTCTCTTAACGGAGCTAGATGGTTCTGTAGAGAGTATACTGGAACATGCGGAGACTTTGATAGAACATTCTTGTCAGGTTAAGCGCAAGATGGTGGTTGAGGATGAGTTGGATAACGGTGTTCGCCTTTACCTCAATTTTGGGCACACTATTGGCCATGCTATTGAAGCGACTGCCGGTTATGGCAAGGTCATGCATGGAGAAGCTGTGGCCATGGGCATGGTTCAGATTTCCAAGGTTGCTGAGGAAAAAGGCCTCATGCCAGCTGGAATAACCCAGTCCATCACAGCTATGTGTCAGAAATTTGGTTTGCCTGTTGACTATGAAAACTGGGATGTTGATAAACTTTATCAAGCTTTGACTCATGATAAGAAGGCGCGTGGCAATACCTTGAAATTGGTCTTGGTACCAGAGCTTGGTTCAGCGGCCATTCACCCAGTTTCTCTGGAAGAGATGAAAGACTACTTGGTAAAATAAGGAGAACGTATGAGATATTTAACTGCAGGAGAATCACACGGTCCCCGTCTGACAGCTATCATCGAGGGAATTCCAGCTGGACTTCCTTTGACAGCTGAGGATATTAATGGGGACCTTAAACGCCGTCAGGGTGGCTACGGTCGTGGTGGTCGTATGAAGATTGAGAGCGACCAGGTTGTCTTTACATCGGGCGTTCGCCACGGGAAGACGACAGGGGGCCCCATTACCATGGATGTCATCAACAAAGACCACCAAAAATGGCTAGACATCATGTCTGCTGAGGACATTGAAGACCGCCTTAAAAACAAGCGGAAAATCACCCATCCACGTCCAGGTCATGCCGACTTGGTAGGTGGCATCAAGTATCGTTTTGATGATTTGCGCAATTCCTTGGAGCGTTCATCAGCTCGTGAAACAACCATGCGGGTGGCAGTTGGAGCGGTAGCCAAACGTCTCTTAGCTGAGCTGGATATGGAGATTGCAAACCACGTTGTTGTCTTCGGTGGTAAGGAAATCGATGTTCCTGAAAATCTGACAGTTGCGGAGATTAAGGAACAAGCTGCCCAGTCTGAAGTTTCTATTGTCAACCGAGAACGGGAACAGGAAATCAAGGACTATATTGATCAAATCAAGCGTGATGGTGATACCATCGGTGGAGTTGTGGAGACAGTCGTCGGAGGTGTTCCAGTTGGCCTTGGATCCTATGTTCAATGGGACAGAAAATTGGATGCGCGATTGGCTCAGGCAGTTGTCTCTATCAATGCCTTTAAAGGGGTGGAATTTGGTCTTGGATTTGAAGCTGGTTACCGAAAAGGCAGCCAAGTTATGGATGAAATTCTCTGGTCTAAAGAAGACGGCTATACCCGTCGTACCAATAATCTAGGTGGTTTTGAAGGAGGCATGACCAATGGTCAGCCAATCGTTGTCCGTGGTGTCATGAAACCCATTCCCACACTTTACCAACCACTCATGAGTGTGGATATCGAGACTCATGAACCCTACAAGGCAACGGTGGAGAGAAGTGATCCCACCGCTCTTCCAGCAGCTGGGGTAGTCATGGAAGCAGTTGTAGCAACGGTTCTGGCACAAGAAATTCTTGAAAAATTCTCATCGGACAATCTAGAGGAATTAAAAGAAGCGGTAGCTAAACACCGAGACTATACAAAGAACTATTAAGGAGTTCCTATGGCAAAAACAGTCTATATAGCAGGTCTTGGATTGATTGGAGCCTCTATGGCCCTAGGTATCAAGCGTGATCATCCTGATTATGAAATTCTAGGTTATAATCGCAGTCAGGCTTCGAGAGACATTGCCTTGGAGCGGGGGATGATTGACCGTGCGACGGATGATTTTGCTAGTTTCGCTCCCCTAGCAGATGTCATCATCCTGACCTTGCCAATCAAACAGACCATTGCTTTTATTCAGGAATTGGCAGGTTTGAACTTGAAAGAAGGCGTCATTATCTCGGATGCTGGCTCAACCAAGTCAGCCATCGTGGACACGGCAGAGCAGTATTTGGCTGGCAAGTCTGTTCGCTTTGTCGGGGCCCATCCCATGGCTGGTAGCCACAAGACAGGGGCTGCTTCTGCGGATGTTAATCTCTTTGAAAATGCCTACTATATCTTCACACCTTCGAGCCTGACAAGTCCTGACACACTTGAGGAAATGAAGGATTTGCTCTCAGGACTTCATGCTCGTTTTATCGAGATTGATGCCAAGGAGCATGATCGGGTCACTTCTCAGATTAGTCATTTTCCCCATATCTTGGCATCAGGTCTCATGGAGCAAACAGCTGTCTATGCTCAAGAACATGAGATGACAAGGCGCTTTGCGGCGGGTGGTTTTCGAGATATGACACGGATTGCAGAGAGTGAACCAGGTATGTGGACTTCCATTCTCTTGTCCAATCGCGAGACCATCCTAGAGCGAATTGAGGATTTCAAGGAACGCTTAGATGAGGTTGGAGAAGCTATTAGCAAGGGGGAAGAAGAGCAGATTTGGAACTTTTTCAACCAAGCGCGTGAGCAACGTCAGGCCATGGAAATCCATAAACGTGGTGGTGTGGATAGTTCTTATGACCTCTATGTTGACGTTCCCGATGAAGAAGATGTTATCTTGCGGATTTTGGAATTGCTACGAGGAACTTCTTTGGTTAATATCCACATCAACGAAGAAAACCGTGAGGATGTTCACGGGATTCTACAAATTTCATTTAAAAATGCTCAAGATTTAGAACGAGCTGAGCGCTTAATTTCAGAAAATACGGACTACACAGTCGTCATCAAATAAGGAGAAGATCATGTCAAATATTTACGATAGTGCAAATGAACTCAGTCGCGGTCTACGCGAATTACCAGAATACAAGGCTGTCAAGGCAGCGAAAGATGCCATCCAAGCAGATGATCAAGCCAGCAAGATTTTTGCAGACTATCTTGCTTTCCAGCAAGAAATCCAAGTCATGGCGCAAACTGGACAAATGCCAGATGCCTCTTTCCAAGAAAAGATGCAGTCTTTCAGCAAGCAAATCCAAGAGAACGCTCTTTTGTCTGATTTCTTTGCCAAACAGCAACAATTGTCTATTTACCTTTCAGACATTGAAAAAATTGTCTTTGAACCCGTTTCAGAATTATTGAAATAGTATTTTATCTGTATAAAAGCCAGAAATTTCAGGAATTTCTGGCTTTTTTGTGATAAAATAAGAAAAAGTATTGCAAGTATGAGGTCCGGTATGAAACTAAAAACAAACATTCGCCACTTACATGGCAGTATCCGAGTTCCAGGTGATAAGTCCATCAGCCATCGTTCGATTATCTTTGGAAGTTTGGCTGAGGGCAAGACTAAGGTTTATGATATTCTGCGTGGAGAGGATGTGCTCTCAACCATGCAGGTTTTTCGTGACCTTGGTGTTAAAATTGAGGACAAAGATGGGGTTATTACGATTCAAGGTGTTGGCATGGATGGCTTAAAAGCTCCGCAAAACGCCTTGGATATGGGGAATTCTGGTACCTCGATTCGCCTGATCTCAGGTGTACTTGCTGGAGCAGACTTCGAAGTAGAGATGTTTGGAGATGACAGTCTTTCCAAACGCCCTATGGATCGTGTGACCCTTCCCTTGAAAAAAATGGGAGTCAGTATTTCTGGTCAAACAGAGCGAGATTTGCCTCCTCTGCACTTAAAAGGTACTAAAAACCTAACACCAATTCACTATGAGTTGCCAATCGCCTCTGCCCAAGTCAAGTCTGCCTTGATATTTGCAGCCTTGCAGGCTCAGGGGGAGTCCGTTATTATCGAGAAAGAATGCACTCGTAACCACACCGAAGATATGCTACAACAATTTGGTGGTCATTTAAGTGTGGATGGCAAGAAAATCACAGTCCAAGGACCGCAAAAACTAACAGGACAAGAGGTTATCATTCCAGGAGATATTTCCAGTGCAGCCTTTTGGTTGGTTGCTGGTTTGATTGTTCCAGATTCTCGTGTGGTGCTACAGAATGTGGGGATTAACGAAACGCGTACTGGTATCATTGATGTCATTCGCGCTATGGGTGGAAAACTAGAAATAACTGATATCGATCCGGTCGCAAAATCTGCAACCCTAACTGTCGAGTCCTCTGACTTGAAAGGAACAGAAATTGGTGAAGCCTTGATTCCACGATTGATTGATGAATTGCCGATTATTGCCCTTCTAGCGACCCAAGCGCAAGGTGTAACGGTCATTAAGGATGCTGAAGAACTCAAGGTCAAGGAAACTGACCGCATTCAGGTGGTGGCAGACGCCTTAAATAGTATGGGGGCGGATATCACTCCTACAGCAGACGGGATGATTATCAAAGGGAAATCAATCCTTCATGGTGCTAGAGTCAATACGTTTGGTGACCATCGAATTGGAATGATGACGGCCATTGCTGCTCTCTTGGTTGCAGATGGAGAAGTGGAACTTGACCGTGCTGAAGCCATCAATACCAGCTATCCTAGCTTCTTTGATGATTTGGAGAGCTTGATTCATGGCTAAGGTATTACTTGGATTTATGGGAGCTGGGAAATCCACAATCGCTAGACGTTTGGATCCAGACTACCTAGATATGGATGCCTTAATTGAGGAAGGCTTAGGAATGTCCATTGCGGATTTTTTCGCTGAAAATGGAGAAGAAGTCTTTCGTCAGGTGGAGTCAGAAGTTCTAGCTGATTTACTAAAAACGGACCGAGTTGTGTCAACTGGCGGAGGAGTTGTTATTTCTCAGCGAAATCGTGACTTGATCAAGACCAATCCTGATAACATCTACCTAAAAGCAGATTTTGAAACTCTCTACCAACGTATCGCAGCTGATAAGGGCAATCAGCGCCCGCTCTTTCTTAACAAAAGCAAGAAAGAATTAGCCAGTATTTTCCAAGAAAGACAGGCTTGGTATGAGGAAGTAGCCAGTCGTGTTCTAGATGTGACCAAGCTAAGCCCAGAGGAAATTATAGAGGAACTGAGATGAGAATTGCCTATCTAGGTCCTAAGGGATCTTTTTCGCACCATGTTGTGCAGACTGCTTTTCCTAATGAGGAATTACAAGCCTTTGCCAACATCACAGATGTTATCAAGGCCTATGAACAGGGCTTGGTGGATTATTCTGTGGTACCAGTTGAAAACTCCATTGAAGGTAGTGTCCATGAAAGTTTGGATTACCTTTTTCATCAGGCGGACATTCAGGCTGTTGCAGAAATCGTTCAGCCCATTCATCAGCAGTTGATGGCAGTTCCAGGTCAGTCAAAAATTGAGAAGATTTTTTCTCATCCTCAGGCTCTGGCTCAGGGAAAGAAATTCATAGAGGAGCATTATCCAGAAGCCAAGCTTGAAGTGACGGCAAGTACAGCTTATGCAGCTCGCTTTATTGCTGAACATCCAGACCAACCTTTTGCAGCTATTGCCCCTAGAAACTCAGCTGCAGAGTATGGTTTGGAGCTGATAGCAGAAGATATCCAAGAAATGGAAGCCAATTTCACTCGTTTTTGGGTTTTGGGTGTAGATTTACCATTCATTCCTTTGGATGCCTATTCAGAAAAAATGAGCCTAGCCTTAACCTTGCCAGACAATCTTCCTGGGGCACTTTATAAGGCACTTTCGACCTTTGCTTGGAGAGGGATTGACTTAACAAAGATTGAAAGTCGCCCTTTGAAAACAGCCTTGGGAGAATACTTTTTCATTATCGATGTAGAGTATAGTGATAAAGAGCTGGTTCATTTTGCCAGACAAGAACTAGAAGCAATTGGAATCCAGTACAAGATACTGGGAACCTACCCTATTTTCACCATAAGGGATCTAGGAAAGGAGAACCTATGAGCAAAGAAAGCCCTTTAAGTCATCATGAGCAGTTACGCTATGACTACCTTTTTAAGAATATTCATTACCTAAATGACAGAGAAAAGAGAGAATTTGACTATTTAAAAAGAAAAGTGGACGGTGGATTTCCCTCTAATGAAGTTGAAAGGGAAAAAAATCTAGGGAAGGACATTGGGATTCCACAGTATTCCAATCAAAGTCGCTCGAATAGATATCAGAAATTTTCCTCTCTTCCAAAAGTGAAAAAAAAGAAACCAAGAAGATTTTTTAAACGAGTTCTAATTTGGCTTTTACTGTTGGTAACCTGTGTGGCTGCGGGCATGATTATTATGTTCCTTCGAGGTTTCCAGTCGGCAACTACTAGCAATAAGCCAGCTGATGCAAAAGCGGCACAAGTACAGGTGTTTAATGGTCAAGATACTAAAGACGGGGTGAATATCCTAATCATGGGAACAGATGGTCGGATTGGTCAAAATAGTGCAGAAACTCGCACAGACACGATTATGGTGTTGAATGTTAGTGGTTCGGATAAGAAAATCAAGCTAGTCAGCTTCATGCGTGACAACCTAGTCTATATTGATGGATACAGCCAGATTGTGAATGGCAAGAAACAAACGGATAATAAACTCAACGTGGCCTATGAACTTGGGGAACAGGAAGGGCAAAGAGGGGCTGAAATGGTCCGCAAGGTTTTAAAAGATAACTTTGATTTGGACATTAAGTACTATGCTCTAGTGGATTTTCAGGCCTTCGCAACTGCCATTGATACACTATTTCCTGATGGAGTGACTATAGACGCTAAGTTTTCAACGTTAAATGGCCAGCCTCTAACAGAAGCTACAGTTGGAGATGACCTACATGCAACAGAAACCGAATCACCAACTCAAACTATTAAAGTTGGGAAACAGCAGATGAATGGCTCGACCTTGCTCAACTACGCTCGTTTCCGTGATGATGATGAAGGAGACTATGGTCGTACCAAACGTCAGCAGCAAGTCATGTCAGCTGTTCTTGAGCAAATCAAAGATCCAACCAAACTCTTTACAGGATCAGAGGCACTTGGAAAGGTCTTTGGAATGACCTCAACCAATCTACCTTATACCTTCCTGCTGACCAATGGTTTGTCAGTTATCGAAGGTGCACAGAATGGTATTGAAAGATTGACAGTGCCAGAACTTGGCGATTGGGTAGATGCTTATGATGTCTACGGAGGACAAGGTCTACTTGTCGACCAAAACAAATATCGGACTAAACTCGCCCAGATGGGAATGAGATAAGAGGTAGATAAATGAAAATCAAAGCTTCATTCACTGGTGAAAAGAGTGGATTGGGCTTTGATTTTTTACGGTATCTGATGGATTTTTAAGGCTTTTTTATGGTATAATAAAACGATATAACTCGTTATTGGACAGAAGAGGAGAGACATGAGTGATTTGAAAGCGATTCAGGCTCGTAGTCTGGAAATGGCTGAATATTTCGTCGCATTTTGTAAAGAACATGATTTGTTGTGCTATCTCTGTGGAGGGGGTGCTATTGGCGCCCTTCGTAATAAGGGTTTCATTCCTTGGGATGATGACTTAGATTTTTTTATGCCTCGCAAGGACTATGAAAAATTAGCACAACTGTGGCCTCGTTATGCAAATGAGCGCTATTTCTTATCAAAAAGTCACAAGGAGTTTGTCGATCGAAACCTCTTTATTACCATTCGTGATAAAGAAACGACCTGTATCAAGCCTTATCAGAAGGATTTGGATTTGCCACATGGTTTGGCTTTGGACGTTTTGCCTTTGGATTATTATCCTAAAAATCCAGCTGAGCGTAAGAAACAGGTTCGCTGGGCCTTGATTTATTCCCTTTTTTGCGCCCAAACTATCCCAGAAAAGCATGGTGCAGTCATGAAATGGGGAAGTCGTATCTTACTCGGTTTGACTCCCAAATCTCTACGCTATCGCATTTGGAAAAAAGCTGAGAAAGAAATGACCAAATACAATCTAGCTGAGAGCGATGGAATCACGGAATTATGCTCAGGTCCTGGCTACATGAGAAACAAATACCCAATCGCATCCTTTGAAGATAATCTCTTCTTGCCATTTGAAGGAACTGAGATGCCCATCCCAGTCGGCTATGATGCTTATCTCAGAACTGCTTTTGGCGATTATATGACACCGCCACCAGCGGACAAGCAAGTACCGCATCATGATGCGATAATAGCAGACATGGACAAGAGTTACACAGAGTATAAGGGAGAATATGGGGCATGATGGGAGAAAAAATTAGCGTTATCGTTCCAGTCTACAATGTAGAAGCCTATCTGGAACGATGTGTGGAGTCAATTCTTCATCAAACTTATACCAATTTTGAACTAATTCTAATCAATGATGGCTCTACCGATTCCAGCGGACAGATCTGTGATCACTTAGCATCTCAGTATGAGAATATCAAGGTTTATCATATAGAAAATGCTGGTGTTTCAAATGCTAGAAATATGGGAGTTCAGCTAGCGACGGGTTCTTGGGTTACCTTTATTGATAGCGATGATTTCGTTACTAAAGATTATCTGGAAATCTTGATTGGTGCAGTTGATGATAAGGAATCCGTAGGATTTACAATCGCTCCTCTGCACCATATCAAAAACGGCATTGTAACAGACCTACCTCCACATTCTGGAAAAACAGAACTCTGGTCAACAGAAGAAACCATGAAGGAACTATTGATGACTACCAGAACGTCATTTTTTCCAGTTGCAAAACTGTTTAAGAGAGACCTGCTTGCGGATGAAAAGTTTAATACAAATTATCATCTAGCTGAAGATGCCTTATTTCTAACTGAATTGCTACTAAAAACAAGATGTAGTAGCGTATTTATTGACAAACCTGTTTATTATTATGATCATCGTGAGGGAAGTGCAACAACATCTGTTAATCAGCATGTATTTGACACGATAAAAGTTTATCAGCACATAATTGCTCAAGTTTTACAAGCCTTTCCTGATTTAAAACCTGAATTAAAAAATAGAGAATGTTGGTCGTACATCACAGTTTACGATAAAATTATCTTTACTTCATCTGAAGAGTATCAAAAGGAGAAAGCCGAACTACGAACTTGGATTGTTCAGCATCGACACGAAATATGGAAGGATGCTTATTTTACTACATTTCGCAAGGTAGCGATCCTTTCACTTGTCATTTCTCCATGGCTATATAAGAAAATTGTTGGATTAAAAAACTAATATCATGAGAAGGAGTTGAAAATGAATTTTTCAAAAATGGATGAATACTTTGAAAAATCAAAACTATGGATTGCATATCTATTTGTTTTTATTTCGATTTTAAGTATGAGTTCACTGGTTTATAAGGTAGCAAATCCAATCTATAAGGGATTGTCAGCGATTGTTGTACTTTATATTTGCTACACATTGTTGTTTAAGTGGAAACAGATTACAGTAGATCGAAAGTTTTTGGTCTTATTTGGCTTGTTATCTGGGAGTCATCTGCTATCGGCAGTATTCAATCGCTCTGGACATTTGATTGGAAATGTGATTGAAATCCTTTTCATGGTAACCTATGTTTTATTATTTACCATGTTACAATCGGGGCAACTTAAAAAATTATTTGACTGGATTGCCTATACGGTTCAAATTGTATCTTTTTCTTCAGCAATTTTTGCGTTTGGTTTATTGGTAAGTAGAGTCCTTATCCTATTTAAGATTGGCGAACAATCTTATTACTATGGTGTTATGAATGGACGTCTGTGGGGGATTGTCAATCCTAATGCTAGTGCGATATTTTCATACATTAGCATTATTTTGGCTATGTATCTGATCCATAAAGGAAGTAAATATTCTGTATATCTTAAACTGAACAATGTGATTCAATTAGTATACTTTGCTACTATGCAAAGTCGAGGAGCCTTACTTTCTTTACTCCTCATGATTGGGCTTTATAGTTTCTTTGCTACTAGAGGAAGTCTCATTAAACGATTTCTTACTTTTATTGTTGCTAGTTCGCTGGTTACTGCTACCAACATTGGATTAAGCTATGCAACTTCAATTTATATCTCATCTGAAACTGCGACTGTTTTTGACTTAAATAAAGGACAGTCCTACGCTGAGACAGATTCGTCTGTTACCAAGAAGAATGGTGAACTCCATCTAATTGAAACAACACCAAGTGGTAGGACCTATATCTGGAAAAATGCCATCAAGATGGGAAGTGCCAAACCAATTTTTGGTTACGGTGTACGGAATGTCCCAGATTATTACACAGAATATTTCAGTAAATTTGAGATTCAAAACTCCCTTATCGGTGGGAATTTCCATAACATTCTTGTGACCATATTTGTCAGTTCAGGAGTTCTAGGCTTGGTATCCTTCCTTCTTATACTGGCTTATGTCATCAAGCGCTTTTTAACGTATTTGATTGTTTCCAAGAAAAATACCGATAAATTGATCATGATTCTTTTCTTCGGTATCTTGTTTGGTCAATTATTTGAAAGTCAGATTATGTATTCAACCAACTTTATTAATATCATCTTCTGGCTAGCGATTGGCTATGGACTCGTAGTCTGCAAACGAGATGAAGGAGTTCGGTACCAAGAAGTAACAGATGTCAATGAAATTCAACAGATGGAACTTGGAATCATGGAGTACATTCATGAGGTTTGTCAGAAAATTGGTGTCAAGTATTTCCTAGCATATGGAAGTCTAATTGGTGCGGTTCGCCATAAAGGTTTTATTCCTTGGGATGATGACATGGACATCTGCATGCTAAGAGAAGATTATGAAAAGTTGCAAGATTACCTTATCGCTAACCCTGATGAGCGTTACGAGGTCATGTCTCATAAAAATAATCTCAACTATGTCTATCCTTTTATGAAAGTGCAGGATAACCATACCTACTTGCTAGAAGAAGATGTACGAATTGATTCCAATATGGGAATCTATGTGGATATTTTCCCTGTAGATGGTTATGAAGATGATGCGGACTTTAAAAATAAAATGACGAAACTGATAAAGAAACGTCAATTAAGTTGTTACACTTTTAAAGGAATTACCAACACGAAAAGTCTACTGAATTCTTTGATTCGTTATATTTCTGTTGTCATTTTCTATTTCACAAATACGAATAAGTATGTTGAGCAAATTGATGAGCTTGCTAAATCTAGAGCAGTTGCTGACTACGAGCAAGTTGACTATTTGATTTACAAGGATATGAATAAGCCAGTTTGGAAACGTGAGTGGTTAGAACAAGTGATTGTGGGAACGTTTGAAGGCAAGGAATTTATGATTCCAAAACACTACCATGAAATTTTGACCTCTGACTATGGAGATTACATGCAATTGCCCCCTCTTGAACAGAGAGTATCTCACCATGATTTCAAACTGTGGAAAATCACTAAAAGTTCTAAGTAAGCAAATCGCAGTTAAAAATCGTTTAAAAAATTAGTCAAAATTAGGAGAATAGAACGTATGTCTGAGAGAGTTTTAAGTCTTGAAGAAATAAAACAAGTGGAGTTGGATATTTTAAAGTATCTACATGAATTATGTGAACAGCATCAAATTAAATATTTTATTGATTTTGGAACCTTACTAGGAGCTGTCCGCCATAAAGGATTTATCCCTTGGGATGATGATACGGATATTTCTTTGGCGCGAGATGAATTTGAAAAGCTTTATAAGGTTTTAAAAAATGAGAATCATCCCTACTACAAATTGATTTCATTTAGAGAAATAAAAGGCTATCCGTACAGTTATATGCGTGTCCATGATATTAGAACACGTAGAGATGCCAATCTTCTGGACCCGACAGTCGTATTGGGAACTTGTGTTGACATTTTTCCATACGATGGTGTCGTGACGGAGGAAAGTGATTGTAAGAAAATGAAGCTCTATAAACATTTTGTCCGCCTTTCTTCTTTGAATTTCAAAGGAATTAAATCAGAAAATGGGGGGCTAAAAAATCTGCCTCGTTATATTGGATCAGCTATTTTCCGTCTAAGCTCTCCACAAACTTGGAATCAAAAATTAGAGAACCTTGCTTTGAAATATAGTGTAAATCAAGCTACAGATCTTACCTGTACGATATTTGATCCAAGCTTTCCAGAGGGAATCAAAAAAGAATGGCTCTATGATCTGATTGATATGCCATACGAAAACATCGTAGTGAAGGCTCCGAGAAAATACCATGAAATTCTTGTCTACGAATTTGGATCAGACTATATGACTCCACCACCTGTTGAACAGCAGGTTCCAGGAACTGATAAGAATTATTGGATTGATTAGTAAGAGATTGTTTTCATCGAGAAAGGAGTGTTCAAAATGAAGAATAAAGGATTAGTTAAATCAGTCAGTTATAGTTTATTTGCTTTCCTTTTTTTGTTGGTTGGTTTATCGCAACAAGTTGATGCGAACACCATTACTGCTGGTTCAGGTAATCGTATCCATTTCATAAATACTAAAGCAAAATCCGGGAGTGATGCTATCCTTCTGGAAAGCAATGGTCATTATGCCTTGATTGATATGGGGGAAGATTATGACTTTCCTGATGGAAGTGACCCACGCTATCCAAGCCGCTGGGGAATTTCCATGAGAAATTATCAAGTCTTGGAAGACCGTTTGATTCGCCATCTTGATCAGATTGGTGTTAAAAAATTAGATTTTATTTTGGGAACCCATGTACATAGTGACCATATCGGCGGAGCAGATGAGATACTTAATCGTTACCAAGTTGATAAGTTTTATTTGAAAAAATATTCAGATGATCGGATCACAGCGAACTGGGGACTATGGGATAATCTTTTCAATTATGATAATGCTTTGAGAGCAGCTCAAAAACGAGGAGTTACTCTTATTCAGAATATTACAGACGAGGATAGTCACTTTAAATTAGGTGATATGGATATCCAACTCTATAATTATAAGAATGAATATGATGCTGAGGGGAATCTGAAAAAAGTTCTAGATGATAACTCCAACTCTATCGTTTCAGTGGTGACTGTGGCAGGAAAGAGAATCTACCTTGGTGGAGATTTGGATAATGCCGAAGGGGCAGAAGATAAGTTAGGCCCAGTTATCGGCAAGGTTGATATGATGAAATGGAATCATCATTATGATGCGACAATTTCAAATACGATTAATTTTCTTGAAAACCTATCTCCAAAGATGATTATTCAGACAACTGGTGGTGATATTAATGTTGCTTCAACCAGAGAATATCTCCAAAAGAAAAATATTCAAGTTCTCAGAGCTTCTAGTCAAACTCAAGATGCTACCGTTTTTGATATTAGTGATAGCGGATTTGCCAATGTTTCTAATCTCTTCCCGAACATCCCTGTAGTTGACGAAAAATGGTATCAAGAAGGTGGCTACTGGAAATATCGTTTAAGTGACGGGGAAATGGCTATCGGTTGGAAAGAGATTGGCGGAGCCACTTACTTCTTTAATGGAAAAGGGCAAATGCAAGCAGGACGCTGGCTTCACCTTAATGATGATTGGGGAGAAAATGCCAAGGGAAATGACTACTATTTGAACCAAAATGGTAAAATGCAAACTGGTGGTTGGTTCAAGCTGGATGGTCATTGGTATTATATCCAATCAAATGGTGCTAGACGATTTAGTGAGCTTTCTGAAATTGGAGGGAAGAAATATCTCTTTGCAGCAGATGGAAAGATGCTAACAGGAAATCAATTCTTTAATGGCAAGAAGATGTTCTTTAGCGAAAGTGGTGCACTCCAAACAGCAGGTAAACCTTTAACTTGGCAAAAGATTGATTCAGATTGGTATTTCTATGATGAGGATGGGCTACGGACTGTTGGCAAAAAGAATATCAATGGAAGCACGTATTACTTTAATCAAGAAGGTGTGATGCAAACCGGTTGGGCCTTTGTTGATGGTCACTGGAACTATTTTGCAAGTTCTGGAGCTATGAAAACTGGCTGGATCAAGGATCAGGATACTTGGTATTATCTGGATAAAGATGGTATCATGCTCACTGGAAAACAAGATATAAATGGTGTTCGTTACTATTTGAACGCTAGCGGTGCAATGCAAACGGGCTGGAAATGGCTAGAGAATAATTGGTATTACTATGCGAACTCAGGCGCTATGAAAACAGGCTGGATTAAGGATAATGAGAAATGGTATTACCTAAATCAAGATGGTATTATGTTAACTGGAATCCAGACGATTGGCGGTACGCGTTACTATTTGAGTCCTAGTGGTGCCATGCAAACAGGCTGGCAGTGGCTTGATAAACACTGGCATTACTACGCTGACTCAGGGGCTATGAAAACCGGTTGGTTGAAAGAACAAGGAACATGGTATTATCTTGAAGATCAGGAAGGTATCATGTTGGTCGGCTTCCAACAAGTAGATGGTAAGCAGTATTACTTTAGTGCATCAGGAGCTATGCAAACAGGCTGGAAATGGTTTGATAATCATTATCGTTACTTTGAAGCAAGTGGAGCAATGAAAACAGGTTGGATAAAGGATAAAGGAATCTGGTATTATCTCAATCCTGAAGATGGCATCATGTTGGTTGGCCTTCATAAAGTAAATGGTGATCATTATTACTTTGATGACTCAGGAGCTATGCAGACCGGTTGGAAACGACTTGATGGTAATTGGTACTATTTCCAAACAGATGGTTCCTTGTTGAAAAATGCAACTACGCCTGATGGTTATAAGGTAAACGAGGAAGGCATTTGGAGACAGGCTGTTGCTGCTGTAAATGGCGAAGCAGATCAGTCAGAAAAGAAGCAAGAAGCTAATTCCTCTATTGCTGAAGAGCCAAAACAAGATTCAAATCTAGAAGCCAATACTTCTGACAAGAAAGAAAAAGAATAAATAAGAAACACCCTACTGATAAACGCTCGTTTATCAGTAGGGTGTTCTTTTAGTTTCTTTTGATCTTAGCTAGTACTAGGTTCAGTGCATAGTGAAGTGTTTTATCCTTAGTGAGAAAGAGTGTTAAGAGATAGTAGATTCCACAAGTAGCTATGGTAGAGAGAACCATGAGGATCATGTTGAGGTTCACCGTATAGGAACTGATTTGGAAAATCATCTTGAAAATATAGAAGATCGGGATAAATCCAAGGGATATGAGACCATAACGTGTTAAGGTTACAAAAATTTCTTTTAAATTGATTAGTTGGTGTTTCCTAATAAAATGAATTTCTAAGAGAACAACGATGGCTTCCGCAATAATGGTAGTAGCAATATAATACTCAGGGGCAAAAATATTATTGATATACAAGATACAGTTGAAGAGGAGATTTGCTCCACCACCAGCAAAGTAGAAAGCAGTCAAGCGGTTCTCGTGGTCATTGATAAAGATAATTTGCTTACCAAGAATCAATTCAATAGCCCAGATAATGGTTCGAAAGGCGAAAACGCTGGTCACGATACCTGCCTCAAGATACTTTTCAGAAGAGTAGATAACCGTTGCGTACTTTCCCAAAATCATAATCCCAAAACTAGTTGGAATCATGAGAAAATAGAATAATGATGCCGCTTGATTTACAAGATAATTATAAGAATTGTAATCCTTTTTCCCGAGGTAGTAGCCGAGACGTGGAATGCTGACACTGATAGCTCCACTTAAGACACCTGCAATCAGCATAACGATGCTATAGGCAATTGTATAATAAGAAATATAGTTTTCATCTGGTCCCTTGGTGATAAACATTCTATCTAGCAAGGTATAAAGCATATTGGCATTTGCCAAGAGAAGCATAGTAAAGAGTGGTTTAGAAGCCTTAGCTAACTCGATGAAACCAATTTTGACAAAGGAAACTTCTCTCTTGATCCAAAGAAAACTAAGGAGGTAGTTGAGGATAGTGGTCGCTGTCATGACGATAGCGTAGGGAACAATATCATTAGCAGTTTTGACAAAGGCAAAGATGGCGACCAGCATGGTAATCCGAATAATCAATGTCTTGTAAAGGATAAAGGCATAGTTTTCATAGGCCTCATTCATCCATTCGATATTGAGGAATTGGAAGAGTGCCTGAGCTCCTAGGATGTAGTAAAGGACTTTAAGGTTCTCAATGCTGGTGTCAAAGAAGATAAAGAGGAAGTAGATACCAGTCGTCAGAAGAGATGTGAAAACAGAAATATAAAACAGCTTAGAAAAGACATAGTTGATTTTATTCTTGTCGTCCTTAACCTTACTGATAGCACGAATCCCGTAGTTGTAAATACCAAAGGCAGCTAGTGGAATGACAAAGCTGGCCCAGGTATTAGCGGTATTGAAGTAACCGTAGTTGGATTTGCTGAGAATCCGCGTCAGATAAGGGTTGGTTATCAGCGGAAAAACGATATTGAGGATATTGACCAGCAAGCTAGCCAATGCATTAACTTTTATATTTTTCATTGAACTTTCTTTCTTAAATGTAACATTATCTCTAGTATTATATCACATTCCAGCTTCATTCTTTTGATAAAATCCTAAAAATCTAGTATAATAGATAGACTGAAAGTATGAGGTTACTAGATATGAAGATGAAACAAATTAGTGATACAACACTGAAAATCACGATGACTTTAGATGATTTGATGGATCGGGGAATGGAGATTGCAGACTTTCTCGTTCCTCAGGAAAAAACCGAAGAGTTTTTCTATGCTATTTTAGATGAGTTAGAGATGCCCGACAATTTCTTGGATAGTGGCATGCTCAGTTTTCGTGTGACGCCAAAACCAGATAAGGTCGATGTCTTTGTGACCAAGTCTAAGATTGACCAAAACCTAGATTTTGAAGATTTGGCGGACCTGCCTGACATGGAAGAATTGGCCCAAATGTCGCCGGACGAATTTCTCAAAACCTTGGAAAAGAGTATCGCAGAAAAGACCAAGGATGATATTGAGGCCATCCAGTCCCTAGAACAGGTCGAGGCTAAGGAAGAGGAGCAAGAGCAAACAGAAAAGGAAACGGAGAACAAGAAGGAACCTTATATCTACTATATCTTGCGTTTCGCAAATCTTGCTGACTTAGTTGCTTTTGCAAAGACGGTTAACTACCAGATGGAAACATCTGAACTCTATAAGATGAATGGGCACTATTATTTGACAATTTTAGTCGATATTGAAAATCATCCAAGTCCATACCCAGCCTGGCTCTTGGCTCGTATGCGTGAATTTGCTGACGACAGTGATATTAGTCGTTCAGTCTTGCAAGAGTATGGTCGCATCTTGATCAATCACGATGCAGTTCTTGGTCTGCAAAAAATTAATTCATAGTTTTTAGAAATCAAGTTTTACTTATCAGAAAAGACGAATCCCATGATTCGTTTTTTCTTTACTAGGCTGAAATAGTGATTTACTATAATAGGAATTTTCACAAAATTCTGTTATAATGGCTATATCAGAAAATTTCTAGGAGACAAACATGACAGTTAAAATTGCTTTACTTGGATTTGGTACCGTTGCAAGTGGTGTACCATTCCTCCTAAAGGAAAACGGAGAAAAAATCATCCAGTCAGCTCATTCAGAGATTGAAGTAGCCAAGGTATTGGTTAAGGATGAAGATGAGAAGAACCGCTTACTTGCAGCAGGGAATGACTTTAACTTTGTAACCAATGTAGACGATATTTTATCAGACAAGGACATTACTATCGTAGTGGAATTGATGGGGCGTATCGAACCAGCTAAAACCTTTATCACTCGTGCCTTAGAAGCTGGAAAACACGTTGTTACTGCTAACAAGGACCTTTTGGCTGTCCATGGTGCTGAATTGTTAGAAATCGCTAAAGAGCACAATGTTGCACTTTACTACGAAGCGGCAGTTGCTGGTGGAATTCCAATTCTTCGTACTTTGGCAAATTCGCTGGCTTCTGATAAAATCACTCGTGTCCTTGGCGTGGTGAACGGAACTTCTAATTTCATGATGACTAAAATGGTCGAAGAAGGCTGGTCTTACGACGATGCTCTGGCTGAAGCGCAACGCCTAGGATTTGCAGAAAGCGACCCTACAAATGACGTGGATGGGATTGACGCAGCTTACAAGATGGTGATTTTGAGCCAATTTGCCTTTGGTATGAAGGTTGCCTTTGACGATGTAGCCCACAAGGGAATCCGCAACATCACACCAGAAGACGTAGCTGTAGCCCAAGACCTTGGCTATGTAGTGAAATTGGTTGGTTCTATCGAGGAAACTCCTTCAGGTATTGCTGCAGAAGTGACTCCAACTTTCCTTCCTAAAGCACATCCACTTGCCAGTGTGAATGGGGTAATGAACGCTGTTTTTGTAGAATCTATAGGTATTGGTGAGTCTATGTACTACGGACCAGGTGCGGGTCAAAAACCAACTGCAACAAGTGTTGTAGCGGATATTGTCCGTATCGTTCGTCGCTTGAATGATGGTACCATTGGTAAAGACTTTAACGAGTATAATCGTGACTTGGTCTTGGCTAATCCAGAAGATGTTAAAGCAAATTACTATTTCTCAATCTTGGCACCAGACTCAAAAGGTCAGGTCTTGAAACTTGCTGAAATCTTTAATGCTCAAGATATTTCCTTCAAGCAAATCCTCCAAGATGGAAAAGAGGATGACAAGGCGCGTGTAGTGATTATTACTCATAAGATTAATAAAGCACAACTTGAGAATGTTTCATCAGAGTTGGCCAAAGCTTCAGAATTTGACCTCTTGAATACTTTCAAGGTGTTAGGAGAATAGGATGAAGATTATCGTACCTGCAACAAGTGCCAATATCGGGCCAGGTTTTGATTCGGTCGGTGTAGCTGTAACCAAGTATCTTCAAATTGAGGTCTGTGAAGAACGAGATGAGTGGTTGATTGAACACCAGATTGGCAAATGGATTCCACATGACGAGCGTAATCTTTTGCTTAAAATTGCCTTGCAAATTGCGCCAGACTTACAACCGAGACGCTTGAAAATGACCAGTGATGTTCCCCTAGCGCGTGGTTTGGGTTCTTCCAGCTCTGTTATTGTTGCTGGGATTGAACTGGCTAATCAATTAGGTAAGCTCAACTTATCTGACCACGAAAAATTGCAGCTTGCTACCAAGATTGAAGGACATCCTGACAATGTGGCTCCAGCAATTTACGGTAATCTCGTTATTGCAAGTTCCGTTGAAGGTCAAGTCTCTGCTATCGTGGCTGACTTCCCAGAGTGTGATTTTCTAGCTTACATTCCTAACTATGAACTACGCACTCGAGATAGCCGTGGTGTCTTGCCTAAGAAATTGTCTTACAAGGAAGCTGTTGCGGCAAGTTCGATTGCCAATGTAGCCGTTGCGGCTCTGTTGGCAGGAGATATGGTGACTGCTGGCCAAGCGATTGAGGGAGACCTCTTCCACGAGCGCTATCGTCAGGATCTGGTGAGGGAATTTGCGACGATTAAGCAAGTGGCTAAAGAAAATGATGCCTATGCAACCTATCTCTCTGGGGCTGGTCCGACAGTTATGGTTCTGGCTTCTCATGACAAGATGCCCAAGATTAAAGCTGAATTGCAAAAGCAGTCTTTCAAAGGCAAACTTCATGATTTGAAGGTTGATACCCAAGGTGTCCGTGTCGAAACAAAGTAAAGAATAGCAGATAGGATGGGGAAAGTCTCGACTAGGGGGCTGCTTCCTGTCCTTTTTTTGAAAAGAAGTCTAGTTAAAAACTTGATAAAGGAGAAACGAAGATGGCAGAAATTTATCTAGCAGGTGGTTGTTTTTGGGGTTTAGAGGAGTATTTTTCCCGAATTTCTGGAGTGCTAGCAACCAGTGTTGGCTACGCTAATGGGCAAGTCGAAACGACCAATTACCAGCTGCTCAAGGAAACAGATCATGCAGAAACGGTTCAAGTGATTTACGATGAGAAAACAGTATCACTTCGAGAGATTTTGCTCTATTATTTCCGTGTCATTGATCCCTTGTCTATTAACCAGCAGGGGAATGATCGTGGTCGCCAATATCGTACTGGTATTTATTACCAAGATGAAGCAGATATACCGACGATTAATACAGTGGTTCGAGAACAAGAACTCCTCATCGGTCGTAAAATTGCAGTGGAGGTTGAAAAACTCCGCCACTACATTCTGGCGGAAGACTACCACCAAGACTATCTTAAGAAGAATCCTTCAGGTTACTGTCATATCGATGTGACCGATGCGGAGAAGCCATTAGTTGATGCCTCTCACTATGAAAAACCTAGTCAAGAAGTGTTGAAGGAAAGTTTATCTGAAGAATCCTACCGTATCACCCAAGAAGCTGCTACAGAGACGCCATTTACCAATGCCTATGACCAGACCTTTGAAGAAGGAATTTATGTAGACATCACGACGGGTGAGCCACTCTTTTTCGCTAAGGATAAGTTTGCTTCAGGTTGTGGTTGGCCGAGTTTTAGTCGTCCGATTTCTAAGGAATTGATTCATTATTACAAAGACCTGAGTCATGGGATGGAGCGAATCGAAGTTCGTTCTCGCTCAGGAAATGCTCACTTGGGTCATGTTTTCACAGATGGACCTCAGGAGTTAGGTGGCCTGCGTTACTGTATTAATTCTGCTTCCTTACGCTTTGTTGCCAAGGATGAGATGGAAAAAGCAGGATATGGCTATCTATTACCTTACTTAAACAAATAAAACAGAGACGGTGGGCACTTCCCACTTTCTTCATTTCCAGAATAAGAATAGAAGAGATCTATGAAACACTTACTATCTTACTTCAAACCCTACATCAAGGAATCGATTCTTGCCCCCCTGTTCAAGCTGCTAGAAGCTATTTTTGAGCTTTTGGTTCCCATGGTGATTGCTGGGATTGTTGACCAATCATTGCCCCAGAGGGATCAAGGTCATCTTTGGATGCAGATTGGCCTGCTCCTTATCTTTGCAGTGATTGGCGTTTTAGTGGCCTTGATAGCCCAGTTTTACTCAGCCAAGGCGGCGGTTGGGTTTGCCAAAGAACTGACAGACGACCTTTATCGTCATATTCTTTGCCTACCCAAGGATAGCAGAGATCGTCTGACAACTTCTAGCTTGGTGACTCGCTTGACTTCGGACACTTACCAGATTCAGACTGGTATCAATCAATTCCTGCGTCTCTTTTTGCGAGCGCCTATTATCGTTTTTGGAGCCATTTTTATGGCCTATCGCATCTCAGCTGAGCTGACTTTCTGGTTTTTGGTCATGGTTGTCATTTTGACGATTGTCATTGTGGGGCTCTCTCGACTGGTCAATCCTCTCTACAGCAGTCTCAGAAAGAAAACGGACCAACTGGTTCAGGAAACGCGCCAGCAATTGCAAGGGATGCGAGTTATTCGTGCTTTTGGTCAGGAAAAACGAGAGTTACAGATTTTTCAAACCCTTAACCAAGTCTATGCCAGTTTACAAGAAAAGACGGGTTTCTGGTCTAGTTTATTAACACCTCTAACCTATCTGATTGTGAATGGGACTCTCCTTGTTATCATCTGGCAGGGTTATATTTCAATTCAAGGAGGTTTACTCAGTCAAGGTGCTCTGATTGCCCTTATCAACTATCTCTTACAGATTTTAGTGGAATTGGTCAAGCTAGCCATGCTGATAAATTCTCTCAACCAGTCCTACATCTCAGCTAAGCGAATCGAGGAAGTCTTTGCTGAGGCTCCAGAAGATATTCATTCAGAATTAGAGCAAAAGCAAGCTACCAGTAATCAGGTTTTACATGTCCAAGAACTGACCTTTACCTATCCTGATGCGGCCCAGCCTTCTCTGAAAGACATTTCTTTTGATATGACTCAAGGTCAAATACTTGGCATCATCGGGGGAACGGGTTCTGGTAAATCAAGCTTGGTACAAGTTTTGCTTGGACTTTATCCAGTCGACAAGGGGAGTATTGCCCTTTATCGAGATGGGCGTAGTCCTTGTAATCTTGAGCAGTGGCGATCTTGGATTGCCTATGTGCCTCAAAAAGTCGAACTCTTTAAGGGAACCATTCGTACCAACTTGACTCTAGGTTTCAATCAAGAACTAACTGACCAAGAACTCTGGCAGGCCTTGGAGATTGCGCAAGCTAAGGATTTTGTCAGTGATAAGGAAGAACTCTTAGATGCCATAGTTGAGGCAGGAGGGCGAAATTTCTCAGGTGGACAAAAACAAAGGCTGTCTATTGCCCGAGCAGTCTTGCGCCGAGCACCTTTTCTCATCCTAGATGATGCAACCTCGGCCCTCGACACCATTACCGAGTCCAAGCTCTTGAGAGCTATCCGAGAAAATCTGCCAGACACGAGCTTAATCTTGATTTCTCAACGAACCTCGACTTTACAGATGGCTGACCAGATTCTCCTCTTGGAAAAAGGTGAGCTCCTAGCTATCGGCAAGCACGAGGACTTGATGAAAAATAGCCAAGTCTATCGGGAAATCAATGCATCCCAACATGGAAAGGAGGACGAGCATGAGACGACAAACTGCAAACCAGACGCTCAAACGTTTGGCTAAAGACCTTGCAAGTCATCCTTTCCTCCTTTTCCTAGCCTTTCTAGGAACTATTGCCCAAGTTGGCTTATCGATCTACCTACCTATTCTGATTGGGCAGGTCATTGACCAAGTCCTGGTGGCTGGCTCTTCACCAGTTTTTTGGCAGATTTTTATTCAGATGATAGTGGTAGTCATAGGAAATACCCTCGTTCAATGGGCCAATCCTCTCCTCTATAATCGCCTAATCTTCTCTTATACCAAAGACTTGCGAGAGCGAATCATTCATAAGCTCCATCGTTTACCGATTGCTTTTGTGGATCGGCAAGGAAGTGGAGAGATGGTCAGTCGTGTGACCACAGACATCGAACAGTTGGCAGCTGGCTTGACCATGATTTTCAATCAATTTTTCATTGGTGTCTTGATGATCTTGGTCAGTATTCTAGCCATGCTCCAAATTCATCTCCTCATGACCCTCTTGGTCTTGCTGTTGACACCCCTGTCCATGGTGATTTCACGTTTTATTGCCAAGAGATCTTATCATCTCTTCCAAAAGCAAACAGAGACGAGGGGAATTCAGACTCAGTTGATTGAAGAATCGCTTAGCCAGCAGACCATTATCCAGTCCTTTAATGCTCAGGCAGAGTTTATCCAAAGACTGCGTGAGGCCAATGACAACTACGCAAGCTATTCTCAGTCAGCTATCTTTTATTCATCAACGGTCAATCCTTCGACCCGCTTTATCAACGCTCTCATTTACGCTCTTCTTGCTGGAGTGGGAGCCTATCGTGTCATGATGGGGTCCACCCTGACTATCGGTCGTTTAGTGACTTTTTTGAACTATGTCCAGCAGTACACCAAGCCCTTTAACGATATTTCTTCTGTTTTAGCCGAGTTGCAAAGTGCTCTCGCTTGCGCAGAGCGCGTCTATGCTGTCTTAGAAAGTCCTGAGGTTGCTGAAACAGGTAAGGAAGTCTTGACCAGTGACCAAGTGAAGGGGGCTATTTCCTTTAAACATGTTTCTTTTGGATACAATCCTGAAAGGATCTTGATTAAGGACTTATCCACCGATATCCCAGCTGGTAGCAAGGTTGCTATTGTTGGTCCTACGGGTGCTGGAAAATCAACCCTCATCAATCTCCTCATGCGTTTTTATCCCATTAACTCGGGAGATATCTTGCTGGATGGGCAATCCATTTATGATTATACCCGAGCATCATTGAGACAACAGTTTGGGATGGTGCTACAGGAAACCTGGCTCAAGCAAGGAACCATTCATGACAATATTGCCTTTGGAAATCCGGATGCCAGTCGAGAGCAGGTGATTGCTGCTGCCAAAGCAGCCAATGCAGACTTTTTCATCCAACAGTTATCTCAAGGTTATGATACCAAGTTGGAAAATGCTGGAGAATCTCTTTCTGTCGGTCAGGCTCAGCTCTTGACCATAGCCCGAGTCTTTCTAGCTATTCCAAAGATTCTTATCTTAGACGAGGCAACCTCTTCCATTGATACACGGACAGAAGTGCTGGTTCAGGATGCCTTTGCTAAACTCATGAAGGGGCGTACAAGCTTTATCATTGCCCACCGCTTGTCAACCATTCAGGATGCGGATTTGATTCTTGTCTTGGTGGATGGCGACATTGTTGAGTATGGGAGCCATCAGGAACTCATGGCTCGAAAGGGTAAGTATTATCAAATGCAGCAAGCTGCCGCTTTTAGCTTTGAATAAGCCATTCTCTTTTGAAAGTTTATGGACGAAAAAAGTTGCCTTCGGGTGACTTTTTTGTTACAATAGCTAGAAAAATTATTCAATGTAAATTGTCTTATAGAAAAGGAGCCTATAATGAAAGTCTATCGGCATGTAAATATCGTGACTTGTGACCAAGATTTCCATATTTATTTGGATGGTGTCTTAGCCGTTAAGGATTCTCAAATCGTCTATGTCGGTCAAGAGAAGCCAGAGGTTTTAGAGCAAGCTGAGCAGATTATAGACTATCAGGGAGCCTGGATCATGCCTGGTTTGGTCAATTGCCATACTCATTCTGCTATGACAGGTTTGCGAGGGATTCGGGATGATAGTAATCTCCATGAATGGCTCAATGACTACATCTGGCCAGCAGAAGCTGAGTTTACTCCCGACATGACTACCAAGGCAGTCAAAGAGGCAGAAACAACTGCTGAGACAATTGCTAGAACACGAACCATCATAGAGGAAATTTTAGGATATGAAAACCCAAATTTCAAGGTTATGGTAGCCCCACATTCTCCGTATAGCTGTAGTAGAGACTTGCTGGAAGCGAGCTTGGATATGGCAAAAGAGCTGGACATTCCCATCCATATCCATGTAGCGGAGACCAAGGAGGAATCAGGAATTATCCTGAAACGCTATGGCAAACGCCCCCTCGCCTTTCTAGAAGAACTAGGTTACTTAAATCATCCGTCTGTCTTTGCTCATGGGGTAGAGTTAAACGAGCGGGAAATTGAACGTTTGGCAACTTCTCATGTGGCTATCGCCCATAATCCTATTAGTAACCTCAAACTAGCCTCAGGGATTGCTCCAATCATCCAACTCCAAAAGGCTGGAGTTCTAGTTGGTATTGCGACTGATTCGGTTGCTTCCAATAACAATCTTGCTATGTTTGAGGAAGGACGGACAGCCGCTCTCCTACAGAAGATGAAGAGTGGAGATGCCAGCCAATTTCCTATTGAAACAGCCCTCAAAGCTCTGACGATAGAAGGTGCTAAGGTTCTAGGAATGGAAAAGCAGATAGGAAGCCTAGAAGTCGGTAAGCAAGCAGATTTTCTGGTCATCCAACCACAAGGGAAAATCCATCTCCAACCTCAGGAAAATATGCTGTCCCACCTCGTTTATGCAGTCAAATCCAGTGATGTTGATGATGTTTATATCGCTGGAGAACAGGTGGTTAAGCAAGGCAAAGTTTTGACAGTAGAGATTTAAAAAAATTTCAAAAAAAGTTTGCAAAAATCTTGCATTCTTTTTTTGTCTATGCTATACTTATATACGGTTTGAAAAAACTGCCTAAGACAGTAGGGGAGCTCGACTCATAAAAATCCTACCGAGGACAAAACGTATCATGTAAAAAGAAGCGTATTGTACTTTCGTGTCTAGGTTTGGGCGCGTTTTTCTTTTGGAAAAATTCCCCAAGCAAAATAATTACGGAGGTGAACACACTAATGAGTGAAGCAATTATTGCTAAAAAAGCGGAACTAGTTGACGTAGTAGCTGAAAAAATGAAAGCTGCTGCATCTATCGTCGTTGTAGACGCTCGTGGTTTGACAGTTGAGCAAGATACAGTTCTTCGTCGTGAGCTTCGTGGAAGCGAAGTTGAGTATAAAGTCATTAAAAACTCAATCTTGCGTCGTGCAGCTGAAAAAGCTGGTCTTGAAGATCTTGCATCAGTATTTGTTGGACCATCTGCAGTAGCATTTTCTAACGAAGATGTTATCGCACCAGCGAAAATCTTGAACGACTTTGCTAAAAACGCTGAAGCACTTGAAATCAAAGGTGGTGCAATCGAAGGCGCTGTCGCATCTAAAGAAGAAATCGTTGCTCTTGCAACTCTTCCAAACCGCGAAGGACTTCTTTCTATGCTCCTTTCTGTACTTCAAGCGCCAGTGCGCAACGTTGCTCTTGCAGTCAAAGCGGTTGCAGACAACAAAGAAGACGCAGCTTAATCTTAAGCTACGCAGCGTAGCCTAGCTACGGAAAAACTATTATAAATTTAAAACATATTTGGAGGAAATAACAATGGCATTGAACATTGAAAACATTATTGCTGAAATTAAAGAAGCTTCAATCCTTGAATTGAACGACCTTGTAAAAGCTATCGAAGAAGAATTTGGTGTAACTGCGGCTGCTCCTGTAGCTGTAGCTGCTGCTGGTGGCGCTGAAGAAGCTGCTAAAGATTCATTTGACGTTGAATTGACAGCTGCAGGCGACAAGAAAGTCGGCGTTATCAAAGTTGTACGTGAAATCACTGGTCTTGGACTTAAAGAAGCTAAAGAACTTGTTGATGGTGCACCAGGTGTCATCAAAGAAGGCGTTCCAACTGCAGAAGCAGAAGAAATCAAAGCTAAATTGGAAGAAGCTGGAGCTTCAGTTACTCTTAAATAATAGAGCGACTACTTTAGTAGCTTAAAAACATGATTAAACCGCTATTCTTAGGAGTAGCGGTTTTTCTTTATAATTGAAAAGAGAAAATTTATAAAGTGTCTCCAGTTGTTCCATAAGATTTTCATCATAAAGTTCTGGAGTTTGATTAGAGAACCATGTCAATCAAACTCCAGCGCTCGATAAAGCGATGATGTATCTGTGGAAGGAGATTATGTTTGCTAAGGTATTTTTTGCAGAAATAGTGGTACAATATCCTTAGAATAGTTCAAAATTTATCTTTGCTAGGGGAAAGGGAGATTGAATTCCCTGATGCATCCGTCTTAGTATGGGATTAATGTTCTATAAAAAGAAATGTTATAAAGGTGATATTGATGGAAAGATATGAATTTACAGCGACAACAGCAAAATCAGATATAATAATTGGTATCCTTTTTCCCATGTTCCTCATGCTTCCTGTATTGGGAATACAGTTGGCTATATTCTATTTAAAACTGAATGATTTTTTTAAATCACAACCTCTTTTTCTTTATACGATAGTATTAGTGTTTTTTGGTATTAGTTTTCTTTTAATTAAAAAAATACAAGGTAGTCTAGTGAAGAATTTTGTCGTAGAATTATCTGGAAGAAATATTGGGATTTGGTGTAATGGAAAGGAGATTGTATCAGGAGAAGTTATTTTCTGTAGGATAAAAAATAAGGAGCCTAAACTGGGGGCGAGAGCCTTAAATGTAGACATAGACACCAAGGGGAATAATATTAAATTTCGAGTTCGGTCTAAGGAATATGAAAATTTATCATCTTCTACTTGGAATCCTCTCGGGACAAGCAAACCCTCTGATGTAGAAACGTTATTATCTTTGGGCAAAAAAATAAAAAATGCTATGGAAGAAGAAGTTTTGATAGAAGATGAAGCTTCAAAAAAACCTCGATCGTTTTGATTGAGGTTTTTAGCATATTTCTTAGACAACACCTTGTGCAATCATAGCATTGGCTACATTTTCAAAGGCAGCGATATTTGCTCCTGCAAGGTAGTCAGTACCAAGACCGTAAGTTTCAGCGGTTGTTTTAGCTGTGTTAAAGATATTGGTCATGATGTCTTTGAGGCGGCCGTCAACTTCTTCACGAGTCCATGAGAGGCGAAGGCTGTTTTGGCTCATTTCAAGAGCAGATACAGCAACACCACCAGCGTTGGCTGCTTTTGCTGGTCCGTAAAGGAGACCATTTTCTTTGTAGACTTTGATAGCATCTAGGTCACTTGGCATGTTGGCACCTTCTGATACGAAATACCAAACTCAACATATTCCTCTGAAAGCCAAGTATCTCGGAGGTTTTGATGCTCTATTTCTACTTGGCTTTATGAATCTGTTGCCCGCAACTCTCTCGGAAAAGGATAGACCAGCTATCGACTCTCTGAGCTCTGATCAACTCTGGCAAGATTGTCAGGATACTATCAAGAGGAGTATAGATCTTTTTAAGCAAGCTGGCTATGACTTAGAGGTTGAGGATTACCATTTTACTATTTTACTGGGCAATCCAGAAAAACCTATGCTACAGCTTAATAAGGGATACAGTGGAGATGGAGGAATTCCAGGATACCTCATGCTTAGTCTGTTGCCGAATGACTATACTTTACCACGTGTGCAAGCCGCGTTGGCTCACGAGTACAACCACAATGTTCGCTTCCAATTTATCAAATGGAACCAACAGACAACACTAGCAGACTGGGTAGTCAGTGAAGGATTAGCAGAGTCTTTTGCTGCTGAGCTCTATGGTAAAGAGCTCATCGGATCCTGGGTCACTTCAACTAGTTCCGAGGAGATTAAGCCCATCATCTCAAGTCAGCTTCAGCTAACAGGGATGGCGGAAATGGCTCCTTATCTTTACGGTGATGAAATAGCTGAGATACAGGGTCAGATACTAGTTGGAATGCCCTATGCTGCGGGCTATGCTTATGGTTATCATCTGATACAAGCCTATCTGAAAAAGACTGGTAAGAGCATTATTGCGGCTACTGTGACACCAACGGAAGAGATTTTAGAGGTGACTAAAGATTTTTGGAAATGACACTTTTGCTTGAAAATCTTCCAGAGTCTGATATAATGAAAGTAATTTTTGGAGGTGACTATATGCACTATAAAAGAGTTGAATTAAAAGTCACAAATCAAGGTGTCCATGAGCGTAAGATTTTTCAAGGTGTTAAGATTTTTAGTCGCAGTAAATTGTCCAAAGATCAGAAAAGCATTCTAACACAGAAGCAAAATATTGTTTACTATCAACGAACAGATATCAATTATGAGCAGAATTGGCAACATCATAAGGACTATTACGAACTAGCTTATGACCAGTTGGACAGAGAGACTGTTTTTAAGTTTTGTCAAGACTTTGACGAACTAAGTCCTTTTCTGGAGAATGAGCTACTGGATAAGCTAAAAGAAAAGCAGTCAACAGGCAAATTTTTTGAAAAATTAGATATATAAAAATCCGGCTGCTATTATAAGCAGTCGGATTTCTTTGAGTTATAGTTTGATAATCTTTCATAAGGAAAAATAGATCTATTTTTATCATGAACAGCTAACTTAGTTAGAACTTTTGGAAACAGTATAGTTGACATCTATGGGGAATAAGCATATAATTAAGAAAAATGATTGAGTGCTCACTCAATTTTTTTAGATGTGTAAGGAGTTCATACAATGGTTGTTCAAACAATACAATATAGTCGTTTCGGTGATGAAGAAGTGTTAGATTTAGTGAACATTAAATCTGATTCTTTGAAAGTGAATCAAGTTAGGGTAGAAGTTTATGCAGTTGGTTTAAATCCTATTGATTATAAAACTTTTGAGGGTGCAAAGCCACTTCGTTTTCTATCTTTTATGACGAAACTAAGGAAGCCAAGTCATTGGTTTGAGTCAAAATCATCTCTTTTTCCAAGAGGTATTGGTCGGGATTTTGCTGGAGTTATCACAGAAGTTGGTGAAGGAGTAAGTCGGTTTGCAGTAGGGGATAAGGTTTTTGGAACAATGATCAGTGACCCTGGATTAGGCACCAAGAGGGGAGCTTTGGCAACAGAAATTTGTGTCAATGAATCAGAAATTGTGTTGAAGCCAGAGATGATTGATATGAAGCATGCAGCTACTATGGGTGTAGCCTCTCTAACTGTGGGAGGTGCTTTTAGAAAGATTGAGCTAAACTCTAAAGATGTTGTAGTTATTTCAGCAGCAGCAGGAGGTATTGGAAGTATCGCAGTACAGTATGCGGTTGCTAAAGGTGCGATAGTTATTGGAATTGCGAGTAAGAAAAATTCAGATTATCTGAAGTCTTTAGGTGCTATACCGGTAGCCTACGAAGAGAACATCCAGAATGCTCTTCTATCAGCAAGTGCAAAGCCAATTACAAAATTCTTGGATTGCTATGGAAGTGATTATGTTAAATTGGCTTTCAGTTTGGGATTGAAGGGCACGGCTATTGGAACGCTAGTACCTTCACCATATGTTATGATAAAAGGTGCCCAGTTCACGGGTCCGAGACATTCCACATATGATGATTTGAACACTCTAGCAGAAATGGTCTCAGGCGGGAAGATTCGGCTGAATATTGATCAGGTTTATAATTTTTCTCTAAAGTCTGTTAGAGAGGCATATCGTAGTCTGAAGTCGGGACACACTCGAGGTAAGAAAGTTGTAAAAGTAAGAGAGTAGAAGAGAGGTGCTAGTAATGGAAAGTTTAGAAGAAAAGTATGCTCAGACATTAGAAAATAGCAACTTAAGTTTAAAACAACGTCAAGTATTATTATCAAGTCTAAAGTTATTTTCAGAAATTGGCTTTGAAAATACAACAGCCAGCCTTATTTCTAAGGAGGCTGGAGTTTCAGAAGGGACAGTTTTTAGTTACTTTAAAACTAAGGAAGGCATCTTAGAAGCAATTTTATCGACTTTTCTTAAGCAAGTTATTCCAGATGTGATTGCTGATTTTTCTGAGAAGAAATTTACAGCAAACCAAGAGTCTTTTCCGCTATTTTTAAGAATCATTGTTCGAGATAGACTAGTCTTTATTCAGGAGAATCAAATGCAAGTTAAAATTCTCTTGAGCCGTTCTTTTATTGATAAAAATATTTCTGATCAGTTAGGGAATGTTATTGTTCACTCTATCATTAAGCCAATTAGTCCAGTTCTGAATCAGTTTAAAGAAAATGGTGTTATCCGAGATTGGTCAAATGAAAGAATCGTTCGTTATATTTTAGCTTTGAGTCTTTCTTATGCTCTTCCAATGATGTTGAATAATAATGAGGAGCTAGACATAGATGAAGCAGTAAATGAAATAGTTGAATGCCTGTCTTTTGCCTTAGTAGAAGTAAAGTGAATTTTGATTTTTAAGCTTACTATTAAAAATAGTGAGCTTTTTTAAAACCAATATAAAAATCCCCAATCAGAGCGATTGAGGATTGAAAAATAAATTGAAACAATACCTTAACTATCATAGCCTTGGCTACATTTTTAAAAGTTGTTTTAGCTGTGTTGAGGGTATTTGTACTGATGCCCTCAACTCGACCAGAGTATATTGACATCTATTCATCTGATAAGAGGGATTTTATCATCCAGATATTCATAGCTGGGTGGCCGGCGGCGTTAGTAAGTGGTTGTTGCAATGCTGTAAAACCATAGTGCTGATAGATAGCCACAGCCGTAGCCAGTTCAGTAGAGGTTTCTAGATAAAGCTGTTCATAACCAGCTAGACGGGCTTCCTGGAATATCCGCTTTATCAACCGGCTGGAATAACCTTTGCCACGACTGTTTTTAGTGACATACAGTTTTTGTAATTCAGCAATCTTATCGGACACAGGTGCAAAGCCACCACAGCCAACCAGCTGTCCTTCATCTTCCAGAACAAAGTAAGCTGCTCTCTCTTGATGTTGATAATAGTCGGCCAAATGATCTAGATGAGAATCAAAGTAGACAGTTCCTGGTTTGTCAAGCCCGAATTCTTCTAGGCTAGCTCGAATGAGTTGTGCTACAGCTGGATTGTCTCTTACTTCCATTGGCCGTAAGTTCATCATTTGTTCTCCGATAGGATGTATCGACTAATTAAACAATACCTTGTGCAATCATAGCGTTTGTTACGTTTTCGAAGGCAGCGATATTTGCTCCTGCAAGGTAGTCAGTACCAAGTCCGTATGTTTCAGCAGTTGTTTTAGCTGTATTGAAGATGTTTGTCATGATGTCTTTGAGGCGTCCATCAACTTCTTCACGGGTCCATGAAAGGCGAAGGCTGTTTTGGCTCATTTCAAGCGCTGATACAGCTACACCACCAGCGTTGGCAGCTTTGGCAGGTCCGTAAAGGATTCCGTTTTCTTTGTAGACTTTAATCGCATCAAGGTCACTAGGCATGTTAGCACCTTCAGATACACAGATAACGCCTTGAGCAACCAAACGTTTAGCTGCTTCACCGTTGATTTCGTTTTGAGTCGCACATGGAAGAGCGATGTCGTAGTTACCAGCGTAAGTCCATACAGAACCTTCATGGTAAGTAGCAGTTGCTTTCTCAGCTGCATACTCAGTCAAACGAGCACGGCGTTTTTCTTTAACATCAACCAAAAGATCGAAGTCAATACCATTTTCGTCGATGACATAACCATTTGAGTCAGATACAGAGATAACAGTTGCACCAAGTTCAGTCGCTTTTTGAAGAGCATATTGAGCTACGTTACCAGAACCTGAAATTACCACTTTCTTACCAGCAAAACTGTTACCATTAGCTTTGAGCATTTCTTCAGTGTAGTAAACCAATCCATAACCAGTTGCTTCTGGACGAATCAAGCTACCACCAAATCCAAGAGGTTTACCAGTCAAGACACCCGCATCAAATTGGTTAAGACGTTTGTATTGTCCGTAAAGGTAACCAATTTCACGTCCTCCAACACCGATATCACCAGCAGGTACATCAAGAGATGGTCCGATGTATTTTTGCAATTCAGTCATGAAGCTTTGGCAGAAGCGCATCACTTCAGCATCAGTCTTCCCTTTAGGATCGAAGTCTGATCCACCTTTACCTCCACCGATTGGAAGTCCAGTCAAAACGTTTTTAAAGATTTGTTCGAAGCCAAGGAATTTCAAGATCCCTTGGTTTACAGTTGGGTGGAAACGAAGTCCGCCTTTATATGGTCCAACAGCTGAGTTGAATTGAACACGGTAACCACGGTTGACTTGGACTTTTCCCTCACGGTCCACCCAAGGAACACGGAAAGAAATCACGCGCTCAGGCTCAGTGATACGTGCCAAGATGTTTTCTTCGATATACTCAGGATGTTTTTCAAATACAGGTTCCAAAGTGCTGAAGAATTCTTCAACCGCCTGGAGAAATTCAGCCTCATGCCCGTTACGAGCTTTCACAGTTGCAAACACGCTTTGGATATAGTCTTTAGCAGATGTCATATCGTTCTCCTTTTTGTTGTTATATTTTATTACATGAGCCATTATAGCAGAATTTTTTTTGAGTGTAAAGAAAAAAACAGAAATTTTCTAAAAATTCTTTCAATTTACAAAACCGAACGTTTTATATAGAAATTAGTTTCTCAAAGAGAAAATCTTAAAGTATGGTATAATATTAGAAATAAAAGGAATCTGGAGGATCAGAATCATGGTATCAACGAAAACACAAATAGCTGGCTTTGAGTTTGATAATTGCTTGATGAATGCAGCAGGTGTGGCTTGTATGACGATAGAAGAGCTTGAAGGAGTCAAAAACTCAGCGGCGGGAACCTTTGTCACAAAGACAGCGACCTTGGACTTTCGTCAGGGGAATCCTGAACCACGTTATCAGGATGTTCCACTTGGTTCTATCAACTCCATGGGCTTACCAAATAATGGCTTAGACTACTATCTGGACTATCTTTTGGACTTGCAAGAAAAAGAGCCAAACCGAACTTTCTTCCTATCTTTAGTTGGCATGTCTCCAGAAGAAACACATGCCATCTTGAAAAAAGTTCAAGAGAGTGAATTCAAAGGACTGACAGAGCTTAATCTCTCTTGTCCAAACGTTCCAGGAAAACCTCAGATTGCCTATGATTTTGAAACAACAGACCGTATCTTGTCAGAGGTATTTGCCTACTTTACCAAACCTCTTGGAATCAAGTTGCCACCATATTTTGATATTGTCCACTTTGACCAAGCGGCAGCTATTTTTAACAAGTATCCACTCAAATTTGTTAACTGTGTTAACTCTATCGGGAATGGTCTCTATATCGAAGATGAGTCTGTCGTTATTCGCCCTAAAAACGGTTTTGGAGGCATTGGTGGAGAGTATATCAAACCGACTGCTCTAGCGAATGTGCACGCCTTTTACCAACGTTTAAATCCCCAAATCCAAATCATCGGAACGGGTGGCGTTCTTACGGGTCGTGATGCCTTTGAACATATCCTCTGCGGTGCGAGTATGGTGCAAGTAGGAACTACTCTTCACAAAGAAGGCGTAGGTGCTTTTGAACGCATTACCAATGAACTGAAAGCTATTATGGAGGAAAAAGGGTACGAGAGACTAGAAGATTTCCGTGGGAAATTACGCTATATTGATTAAGTTTAATAAAAAATCAGAAGAAAGGAGAGAAGATGCTAGCCATAGAAGAGAGTCAGAAGTTGACGTTATCAAATCTATCTAGCTTGAATCTATTTACTGGGACAGACCAGGGTCAGTTTGAAGTTATGAAGAGTCAAGTGTTGAAACAGATTGGTTATGATCCAGCTGATCTCAACTTTGCTTACTTTGATATGAAAGAAGTAGCTTATAAAGACTTAGAGTTGGAGCTGGTCAGTCTCCCCTTCTTTGCGGATGAGAAAATCGTGATATTAGACCATTTTGTCGATATCACAACAGCCAAGAAACGATTTTTAGCGGATGATGAGCTCAAGTCGTTTGAGGCATACCTTGATAACCCTTCGCCAACAACCAAGTTATTGATATTTGCAGAAGGAAAGCTAGATAGTAAGAGACGGCTGGTCAAATTGCTCAAACGAGATGCGACTGTCTTTGATGCTATTGAACCCAAGGAACAAGAACTCCGCCAATATTTCCAAAAATGGAGCCAAAAACAAGGTTTGCAGTTTGCGGAAAAGTCTTTTGAAAATCTACTCATCAAGTCTGGTTTTCAGTTTAGCGAAATCCAGAAAAATCTCCTCTTTTTACAGTCTTATAAGTCAGATGGCATGATAGAGGAGAAGGATATTGTCGAGGCTATTCCAAAGACTCTGCAGGACAATATTTTTGATTTGACTCAGCTTATCTTGGGCAAAAAGATCGATCAGGCCCGTGACCTGGTTAGAGACTTGACCTTGCAAGGGGAGGATGAAATCAAGCTCATAGCTGTCATGTTAGGACAGTTTCGTACCTTTACCCAAGTGAAGATTTTATCAGAATCTGGTCAGACGGAATCGCAGATTGTAAGCAGTTTGGGAACTTACTTGGGGCGCAATCCTAATCCTTATCAAATCAAGTTTGCACTGAGAGATTCGAGAGGGATTTCCTTAGATTTTCTCAAGCGATCGATTTCTTATTTGATTGAAACAGACTACCAGATTAAGACAGGTGTCTATGAAAAAGGCTACCTGTTTGAAAAGGCACTTTTGCAGATCGCGGCAGAAGCAAATTGAGCAAAAAACTTGAAAAAAGAGGATGATTGCGTTATCATTTTCATATAGAAAGAAAAAGAGGTATTACAGATGGCTATTATCTTACCAGACCTTCCATACGCATACGACGCTTTGGAACCATACATCGATGCAGAAACAATGCACTTGCACCATGACAAACACCATCAAACTTATGTCAACAATGCAAATGCAGCTCTTGACAAACACCCTGAAATCGGTGAAGACCTTGAAGTTTTGCTTGCTGATGTAGAATCTATCCCAGCTGATATCCGCCAAGCGCTTATCAACAATGGTGGTGGACACTTGAACCACGCTCTTTTCTGGGAATTGATGACTCCTGAAAAAACAGCCCCTTCAGCAGAACTTGCAGCAGCAATCAATGAAGCTTTCGGTTCTTTCGAAGAATTCCAAGCAGCCTTCACTGCAGCAGCTACAACTCGCTTTGGTTCTGGATGGGCTTGGTTGGTTGTTAACAAAGAAGGGAAGCTTGAAGTGATTTCAACAGCAAACCAAGACACACCAATCTCAGAAGGTAAAAAACCAATCTTGGGCTTGGACGTTTGGGAACATGCTTACTATGTGAAATACCGCAATGTTCGTCCTGACTATATCAAAGCTTTCTTCTCAGTGATTAACTGGAAAAAAGTAGATGAGCTTTACGCAGCAGCTAAATAAAAAATATGGAGGGAAGAGTCAATCTTCTCTTTTTAAGGTTATAAAGCAGAAGTCTGACAAAATCGTCAGACTTTTTTCATTTAAAGGATATTCGTGCCAACTTGTAGAAAATATGGTAAAATAGAGTGTTAAGTAATCATGGAAAAGGAAGACTATGCGTAAAGAAATTGCACCTGAATTATACAACTATAACAAGTTTCCTGGCCCAGAATTTCATGTGAATGGGGATAAGGTTGAGACTGAAGGGATTGCTTTTACCTTGGTTGAAAATATCAAGGATGCCTTCGATGTGACAGTCTTTAATCAACGCTTCTCAGAAGTGTTGACCAAGTTTGATTATGTCGTGGGGGACTGGAGTAATGAACAGCTCCGCCTACGTGGTTTTTACAAAGACGATCGAACAGAGGAAAAAATTGAAAAAATCAGTCGCTTACAGGACTATCTTTTGGAGTACTGTAGTTATGGTTGTGCCTATTTTGTTCTAGAAAACCAAGCACCTAAGCGGGCTTCATTTGACAAGAAAATGCGTAAAAAGGAGGAGGAAAACCTTCCTAGAAGAGGCAAGAAACCTTCGCAAAACAAGAGAAAACCAAATGCGGATAAGAGAAATAGACGTCGTCATAAGGATCAAAAGTCTCAGAAAGAGGACAAGGGACAGCGCCATTTTGTCATTCGTCAGAAATAGATAGAGAATAAGGAGAAGAGATGAAACCGTCTATTTATAGTTTAACACGTCAAACCATGCAAGAATGGGTATTAGAACAAGGAGAAAAGAAATTCCGAGCAGATCAAATCTGGGAATGGCTCTACCGTAAACGTGTCCAGTCATTTGAAGAAATGACCAACCTTTCCAAGGATTTGATTGCCAAGCTCAATGACCAGTTTGTGGTAAATCCATTGAAACAACGCATCGTACAAGAGTCGGCTGACGGTACTGTTAAGTATCTTTTCGAGTTGCCAGATGGGATGTTGATTGAGACAGTACTCATGCGTCAACACTACGGTTTGTCAGTCTGTGTGACCACTCAGGTTGGCTGTAATATTGGTTGTACCTTCTGTGCATCAGGCTTGATTAAGAAGCAACGCGATCTTAATAACGGGGAAATCGTAGCGCAGATTATGCTGGTTCAGAAATACTTTGATGAGCGTGGTCAGGACGAACGTGTCAGCCATATCGTTGTCATGGGAATTGGTGAACCATTTGATAACTACAACAATGTTTTGAATTTTGTCCGTACCGTCAATGATGACAAGGGGATGGCTATCGGTGCTCGTCACATCACGGTTTCAACCTCAGGTTTGGCCCATAAAATTCGTGACTTTGCTAATGAAGGCGTACAGGTCAATCTGGCTGTGTCTCTTCACGCACCCAATAATGAATTGCGCTCAAGCATCATGAAGATCAACCGTGCCTTTCCGATTGAAAAGCTCTTTGCAGCTATTGAGTACTATATCGAAACAACCAATCGCCGTATGACCTTTGAATATATCATGCTCAATGAAGTCAATGATAGTGTAGAACAAGCCTTGGAGTTGGCGGAGTTGCTCAAGAACATCAAGAAATTGTCTTATGTAAACTTGATTCCTTATAACCCTGTTAGTGAGCATGACCAATATAGCCGTAGTCCTAAAGAGCGCGTGATGGCCTTCTACGATACCCTCAAGAAAAAAGGGGTCAACTGTGTTGTCCGTCAAGAGCATGGTACAGATATTGATGCAGCTTGTGGACAATTACGCTCCAATACAATGAAACGTGACCGCCAGAAGGCAGTCGCAGCGGTAAATCCATAAAATGACTAAAAAAAGAGAATTAATCTTAAGATTGGGAGTGGCTATTTACAGTCTTTGCATTGTCTGTTTTTGCTTCACTCCCCAGCCTCAACTTCCTACAGGAGTGGAAACTCCAGGTATTCAAACTTTTGGACGCCTGGTTTTTCTTTTAACTCCCTTAAACTCCCTTTGGAATCTGGGTGAAGTGACTAGCTTTCTGCAGCTATTCTGGATATTTTTGCAAAATGCCTTAAATATACTCTTGCTCTTCCCACTGATTTTCCAACTTCTCTATCTTATGCCTGGTCTAAGAAATACTAAGAAAGTGATTTTGTTCAGTTTTTTACTAAGTCTAGGAATTGAGTGTACGCAACTAGTTTTAGATTTTTTCTTCGACTTTAATCGCGTCTTTGAGATTGATGATTTGTGGACCAATACCCTGGGAGGCTATTTGGCTTGGCTCCTCTATAAAGGACTGCATAAAAACAAGATAAGGAATTAAAATGAGTATTTTAGAAGTTAAAAATCTGAGTCATGGTTTTGGTGACCGTGCAATTTTTGAAGATGTGTCCTTCCGTCTCCTCAAGGGTGAACATATCGGTCTGGTCGGTGCCAATGGTGAAGGGAAATCAACCTTTATGAGCATCGTAACTGGTAAGATGTTACCAGATGAAGGGAAAGTTGAGTGGTCCAAATATGTGACTGCTGGTTACCTGGATCAACACTCAGTTCTGGCTGAAGGTCAAACTGTTCGTGATGTGCTCCGTACAGCCTTTGATGAGCTTTTCAAAGCAGAAGCACGTATCAATGACCTCTATATGGAAATGGCCGAAGACGGAGCGGATATCGATGCACTCATGGAAGAAGTTGGCGAACTCCAAGACCGTTTGGAGAGTCGTGATTTCTATACCTTGGATGCTAAGATTGATGAAGTGGCGCGTGCCCTTGGTGTCATGGACTTTGGCATGGATACGGATGTAACAGCATTATCAGGTGGACAAAGAACCAAGGTCCTTTTGGCTAAACTTCTCCTTGAAAAACCAGATATTTTGTTGCTTGACGAGCCAACCAACTACTTGGATGCTGAACACATTGACTGGCTTAAGCGTTATCTCCAAAACTATGAGAATGCCTTTGTCTTGATTTCGCACGATATTCCTTTCCTCAATGATGTGATTAATATCGTCTATCATGTGGAAAATCAACAGCTGACGCGTTACTCTGGTGATTACTACCAGTTCCAAGAAGTTTATGCCATGAAGAAATCTCAGCTGGAGGCAGCTTACGAACGTCAGCAGAAAGAGATAGCGGAACTAAAGGACTTTGTCGCTCGAAACAAAGCTCGTGTTGCAACACGTAATATGGCCATGTCCCGTCAGAAGAAATTGGATAAGATGGATATTATCGAACTCCAAAGCGAGAAACCAAAGCCATCCTTTGATTTCAAACCGGCTCGTACGCCAGGGCGATTTATCTTCCAAGCCAAGGACTTACAGATTGGTTATGACCGTCCACTTACCAAACCATTAAACCTCACCTTTGAACGCAATCAAAAGGTTGCCATTATTGGAGCCAATGGTATCGGGAAAACAACCCTCTTGAAGTCTCTCTTGGGCATTATTCCACCAATTGCTGGAGAAGTCGAACGTGGCGACTATCTAGAACTTGGCTACTTTGAGCAGGAAGTAGAAGGGGGCAATCGTCAGACGCCTCTAGAAGCGGTCTGGAATGCCTTTCCAGCACTCAATCAAGCAGAAGTCCGTGCAGCCCTTGCTCGTTGTGGCTTGACAACCAAACATATCGAAAGTCAGATTCAGGTCTTGTCAGGTGGGGAACAGGCCAAGGTGCGTTTCTGTCTCTTGATGAACCGTGAAAACAACGTTTTAGTGCTGGACGAGCCAACCAACCACCTAGATGTGGATGCCAAGGATGAACTCAAACGTGCTCTGAAAGAGTATAAGGGTTCAATCCTCATGGTTTGCCACGAGCCAGACTTCTATGAAGGCTGGATGGACCAAATCTGGGACTTTAACAAGTTAACTTAAAAGCACTAAAAAAGCCAAGTCGAAATGACTTGGCCTTTTTTGACTAGTAATTTAAATAGTTTTCAACTTCAGATTTCTCAATTTCTTTACCGTAGTGGCAAATCGGACAAGAAACGAAGTAACTTTTACCATAAGGAAAAAGTGGAATCCAGTAGAGGGTAAATTTGCGCCCTGTTTCAACAATTTCCCACGTGTCGACATTGTTACAGTGACCACATTCGATCGCAGTTTGCGTATGTCCCAAATCTTTCTGATAACCTTTAGAACCCCAAAATAGAATCATATCATCGTCTCCTTATCTGTTGATGGTTTATTTCTTGCTGAAGTCGTAGTCTTTCACCACTTCGATACTATCGATAGTGATAGCAGACGTTGGTTTGTCTTTCTCATCTTTTTCAGCTTTGGCAATCTTGTCAACAACGTCCATGCCATCGATGACTTGACCAAAGACAGGGTGTTTGCCATCTAGACTAGGATTTCCGCCTTCTTTATAGGCTTCGATGATTTTCTTAGGATACTTGCTGGTAGGAAGTTTAGTTGAAATATCTGTCGAGTTTTGGTTGATGAAGAATTGGCTACCGTTGGTATTTGGTTGACCAGTGTTAGCCATAGCAAGGGCACCGCGGATATTGTATAGGTAAGGAGAGATTTCATTTTTGAAACCAGTTCCCTTGTCCTTCGTTTTGTCCTTATCATGCCAGATGGATTGGCCCCCTGTACCATCTCCCTTAGGATCTCCAGTTTGGACCATAAAGCCATCGATGACACGGTGGAAGGTGATTCCGTTATAGTAGCCTTCTTTAGCGTGAGTGAGGAAGTTTTCAACTGCTAGAGGAGCTAGTTTGGGGAAGAGTTTGATGCGAATATCACCCTGACTTGTGTGGAGAATGACTTCGGCTTCATCTTCAGCAACTTCCTTAGAAAGTTGAGGGAAGTTGGCATTTTCATTGGTCAAAGCGTCATTCAAATCTTTGGCAGCCTGAGCAGCTGCTTTTGAGCTTTCTTCTGCTGCAAGACTAGAGTCGACATAGTCATCACCACGGAGACCACGTTGGATACTAGTACATCCTGCAAGGGCAATAGATGATAGTAAAAGAAGGGTTGCTAGTTTTTTCATTGTTTTCCTCTCAAAAATTCATTTCTATCATTGTACCCTAAAAGGGAGGTGATTTCAAATATTTGTGACAAGGTAGTTTAAGAGGAAGCCGACAGAAAGTCGCTTGCTTAGAGATTTTTCTTTGGATGACGGTCGATAATGTCCTGGTACTGTTCCAGTATCTGCTCCCCCTTTGGAGTCAATTTGTAACCACGAATTGAAAAGTAACTTGCTAATTCTTCTTCTGAAAAGTTGTCACGAAGGGATTGGTCCAAATATGGAGCCCTCATCTTAGACAGTCCTGTCATTCCCTTGCTTTTCAGAATATTCTTTTTTATGGTGGCATTTAGATGGTCAAGTGAATCAAAAGCTGTCTTAATGACAGCATAACCTTTTTCCACAGAGTTTTTAGATGCTTTGGGGTATCAATATCATAAGTGTACTCAAAGTATTTAGGAAACCAGGTCTCGAAAAGAATTATGCTTCCTCTTTCTGTCTGAGTTCAAAGAGGCCTTCTACTTTAAGATTAAAAACTTGAGCAATTTTAAGAGCCATTTCCAGCGAAGGGTTGTAACGGTTATTTTCCAAGTGCAGAATTGTCTCGCGTCGCATGCCGATGAGGTCGGCTAACTCCTGCTGGGTCATGCCTGTGGACTCACGAACAGATTTGAGATTAGTAATAATTTTGCTTTCTTTGGCCATGCTTATCCTCTACGTTCCAAGATAAGATAGACAACCGAAAAGATGCAAATCAAGGCAGCTATGCTAATAAATATCTGTCCCATGTAAAGAGTGAGAGACCCCATATACCCAATGATAACTGCTAGGATCATCAGTGCGCCTAGTATAAAAACAAACATTAAGCTAGCTGCCTTTGCTAAATTAGCATAAAAGCGTTCGTCCGGAGTTTCCTTGACATTTTTTAAAGAGAAAAAACCAAATACAATCACTTCAATAACGAGGCCAATTCCCAAAATCCATTCTTTAATACCAGAACTTTCGCTTGGGGTCGCAACCCAAATCCCTACTGTATAAAAAATGCTTGCTGCAAACAAAAGTATCGTGTAAAGCTTAGCAGACAAGTCAAAAATAATCTTTCCCTTACCTTTCTGACTCTTATGAGGCCATGGTTTCATATGTAGCCAGCTCCAAATAGCTACAATTTGACCTGATACTGAAATACCAGCAATAACTAACTTGGGTCCCCAACTAAGATTAGAACCAAATAAAACAATAAAATCAATAAAGAGAGCTACGGCAATCATTGCAATGAGGCCACGCATTTTTTGACTTTTTTTCATGATAGACTCCTTTTTTGTGTTATAAATATATCACACTTAAATTTATAAAGCAAGAATTTATGTGTCAATGTGGCAATTATTTGAAAAAATTTTTTAATTAAAGACCTCGCTAGTCAAACAACTAAAGAATTCTTTGAAGCAATGCATCGTATTTGGTTTGATAGTTTCGTTAATAATATTTGATGATAAAGAATTTTTGGAAAATCTAGACACTGTATGAATCTCTACTTTTTTTCTTAGGCTTTTATAAAGTCTGTCAGAATAGGCTTTGTAGGTGTAGAAGTTAATTTTTACAGAAGTGAAGTAAGCATTCAATACGAATCAATACATAAGAAAAACTCTGATTTCAAGCGTTTTTTCTTTTTTCAATTTTAATACATATCACTATATTTCAGTCTAATCTCTACCTTCTTATCTATACTTTGATGGAGCTGAAGTTGACATCTACAAAGTTTAATGTTAAAATTCATTCAAAAATATATTTGAATGAGGTGTTTTATGATTCAAAATGTTGTTACTTCAATAATCCTGTATTCTGGGACAGCCGTAGACTTACTTATTATCCTAATGTTATTTTTTGCCAAAAGAAAAAGCAGAAAAGACATCATTAACATCTATTTAGGACAATTTCTAGGCTCTGTTAGTCTAATATTGCTAAGTTTACTTTTTGCATTTGTCTTAAATTATATTCCTAGTAAAGAGATTTTAGGTTTGCTCGGTTTGATTCCAATTTTCCTAGGGCTCAAAGTTTTGCTTTTAGGAGATTCTGATGGAGAAGCTATTGCAAAAGATGGTTTGCGAAAAGACAATAAAAACCTGATTTTTCTAGTCGCTATGATCACTTTTGCAAGTTGTGGCGCTGACAATATTGGTGTCTTTGTCCCATATTTTACCACCTTAAATTTAGCGAATTTGATAGTGACTTTACTTACTTTTCTAGTCCTGATTTATCTCTTGGTTTTTTCTGCCCAAAAATTAGCACAAGTCCCTTCTGTTGGAGAAACTTTGGAAAAATATAGCAGATGGTTTATTGCCGTTGTCTATTTAGGATTGGGGATGTATATCCTGATTGAAAACAACAGCTTTGACATGCTATGGGCTGTGTAAGGCTAGGAGAATAAATTATGAAAAAAGATAGTATCTGTCAAGTGGATGTTATAAATCAACAAAATGTTACAACCGCAACGAACTACCTTGAAAAGGAAAAAGTCCAAAAATCACTTCGCATTTTATCAAAATTTACCGATAATAAACAGATAAATATCATCTTTTATCTCCTTGCCGTCGAAGAACTCTGTGTCTGCGATATAGCCTGTTTATTAAATCTCAGTATGGCATCTGCCTCCCACCATCTTCGTAAACTAGCCAATCAAAACATCTTGGACACTAGAAGAGAGGGGAAAATTATATATTATTTTATAAAAGATGAGGAAATCAGAGATTTTTTTAATCAACTAGGATAACAACTATTTTTACTACTTTCTACTTTTCCATGATTATAGGGGGATTATATATGAAATTTTTTGAAGAAAATTATTCACAAGAAATACCTACTCGTATCAAAAATTTAAGAAAAAAATACAATATTACACAAAGCGAACTAGGCAATGCAGCTCAAGTTAGCCAAGTTGAAAAGGGAGGAATTTGAAAGAAAATGTATCTTTGATAGTAGTCATTTATTGTGAAATATGATATATTTATTAATTAGATGGATGAATATTTCTAAAGTTAAATAAAATATGACAGATACATGTTTTTTAGTGTATCTTGTTTGTACTCAAAGTATGAAATGAATATCTAATATTTAAGATTAATAAATATTATACGATGAGATAGAATGCTACAAAATGAAAGGTGATGTAATCTGATGAAGAAAGATAGATTAATTGCATTGACAGATGCGGTTCTAGCAATTATAATGACTATCCTAATCTTAGAATTAGAAAAACCAACGACACCAAGTCTTCAAGCTTTTTGGGATTTACGGCAAAATTTCTTTGCTTATTTTCTTTCCTTTTTCTGGTTAGGATCGTTATGGATGGCACTAAACACACTATGGGAAAAGGTTGAGAAAATTTCCCCACAAATTGTTTGGTGGAATTTGTTTCTTTTATTTTTTGTTTCATTTATGCCCTATGCTACTGGAATCGTTAGTAGTCATTTCATGAACCATACGGCACAGCTCTTTTATGGACTGATCGTTATTGTTTCAACGGTAGCAAACTGGTTTTTACATAAAGTAATTGATAAACCCAATATAGATCAGAAAGAATTACTTGAAGCTACCGCACAATATAGAAAGTTATTGATACCTGACCTAATAATTAAAGGAGTGGGATTGATTCTATCCTTAATTCTCTATCCTCCGATTATGATGTATAGTGTTTTAATTGCGGCATTTTACATCATAACTTTAAAAACACTATCTGAAAAAAGAGTGAATAACTAAAAAACGGTGACCAAAGTTAGGTGTATTATTTTAATGATTACAGACCTAAACTATTCCCCTATTTATAATTTATTGATTCATATTTTATGAAATTAAAAAGTAGATATCGTTCTGAAAATCCTTGATATTACGCTGTTTTTAGTCCAACTGAAACGCATACTTTCCAAACCAGATTTTAAGAAAGCTCGTAAAGCTAGGTAGTTTTCTAAACGTTAAAAACTAGCTACAATACAGCATTTACAACACTTCATGGTTCACACCATGGGGTGTTTTTGATGATTTTAAGCAAAATTCACACCATTTAATTGAAAGTTATTTAAATTAGATAAAAATTTGTTTTCTGAAAAAGTGGGAAAACATTGATTTTAAGCGAATTTTGAATCATATTCGAATGGGAGTTTTTAAAATCATGTTTCGGTTGTAAAAGTGCCAAAGTTGATTCTCCATAGGAGAATGATATCTCCTGCTAGTAAATCATCTGCTAATAGGTCCATGTGTCATTTGGGAACGGGCTTGAGATTTAGTAGCCAAGCTTCGACATCACGATTAAGAGAGATATAGGGCTTGACAGGGTAGTTATCAAAAGTAGTATTCATAAATTTTTTCTTTCTAATTTATCTCTATTAGTCTAATAAATTTCTAAAAAATTTAAAAATTTTTAACTCTGTCAAGTTTTTTTCTTGACACCTCTCGAAAATCTGTTATAATAGAACATGTGCTAAATAGCTTAGCTATTTCACCGAAATAAAAAATAAGAAAAGAGACATTAAAAAATGGCAGTTAAAATCCGTTTGACTCGTATGGGTTCTAAGAAAAAACCTTTCTACCGTATCAACGTAGCAGACTCACGTTCACCACGTGACGGACGTTTCATCGAAACAGTTGGAACTTACAACCCACTTGTTGCTGAAAACCAAGTAACTTTGAAAGAAGACCGCGTTCTTGCATGGTTGGCTGATGGAGCTCAACCTTCTGATACAGTTCGCAACATCCTTTCAAAAGAAGGCGTATTGAAGAAATTCCACGATTCTAAATTCTCAAAATAAGTTTAAAGTAGGTTGACAGATGGATACGATTGAAAATCTCATTATTGCGATTGTGAAACCCTTGATTTCACAACCAGATGCCTTAACTATCAAGATCGAAGACACACCAGAGTTTTTGGAGTATCACTTGGATCTTGACCAAAGCGATGTCGGTCGTGTTATCGGTCGTAAGGGTCGTACTATTTCTGCGATAAGAACGATTGTCTACTCTGTCCCAACTGAAGACAAAAAAGTAAGAATCGTTATCGATGAAAAATAAAGAAAGCGGGACAGATGTCTCGCTTTTTTGTTAGGAGGAGAAGATGAAGGATTTAACGTTTAGACAATTACAAGCCTATTTACTCGAACATTACCAACAGTCTCGGACTGAGGAAGGCCTCTTTATCAAGCTAGTGGAGGAAGTCGGAGAAGTAGCCGAGGTCTTGAATGGGCGCTCCGGTCGAAAAAAGGGCGTTCAGGACTCAAACGAGGAACTAGCCAAAGAACTGGCTGATATCATTCATTACACCGTCGCAATTGCAGCTATCAACGATATTGACCTAACCAAAACCATCTTTGAGAAAGATAAGAAGGCTGCCATTAAGTATCAGCATGAACGAGATTTGGAAGAATTTTTGGAAAACCTCCAAGAGAACTAGGAGTAATCTCTTTTCACTAATATGAAAGGTTTCTCCTAGCTTACGGTAGCTAGTAAGAAAGAATGAGAAAGCAATGAGACCAGAGGACTATGCATGGAATGAGTTTGAACGAACTGCCTATAAGACTAAAATGAATCACCTACCCAGTCCTTACAAAGTTGCCATTTGGGACGACTCTGAGAAAAGATTGGAACTAGAACAAATACTGGATAGACTTCCTCAGAAAGAACTAGCTCGATGGGCATTAGAGAACTCGCGAAATTTCTTATCTTTAATTGATATCGGTGATGAAGGTGAGAAAAATAAAATAATTCGGCAAGCTTATGAGGCTTTTGATGCACGATTGAGAAATGAGTTCTCACCTCATGAGTTGAGAAAAGCAGGTTTCGCAGCAAATCTCCTCTCTAAAAATGCCCAAAATCAAATCGCTAAGTACGCTGCCAGAGTTTTTGTACAAGCCATCTCAACTGCTCATATGAGAGGACATGCCATTGTTTCCGCGGATTATGCTATCAAAGTAAGGAATCTCCAAGAGGCAGACAAGTTAGAACTTGTGAGACAAGAACGAGAAAAGCAGATTAGACTCGCAGAGTCCTTTTTAAGCTATGTTGTAGATAAAGGGAGAAAGAAGGTACAAAATAGGAATCCTAGAAATAGCATCTAGGATTTTACTATGCTAAAATGGATAGACAGTCTCAAAGAATTCTAGTCAATTAATCTTGAGAATAGCTATTTTTAAAGGGAGTAACAATCTATGAACGAGAAAACAAAAGCATACCTAGCAGCCTTATCCTTTTCAGCAATCATTGGTTTTTCTTTTTTATTTACTAAGATTGCTTTGGGCTATGCTAGTCCTCTCACCAACTTAGCACATCGCTATACAATCGCTGCTTTGGTATTGGTCATCCTTCATCAAACAAAACTTATCAATGTGAGTTTAAGTAGAAAAGATATCCTTTCAATTCTGCCTATGAGTCTTTTCTATCCACTCCTCTTCTTTATTTTCCAATCCTTTGCTTTACAGTATATATCGTCTTCTGAAGCGGGAATTTTACAAGCGCTTGTCCCTATTTTTACTCTCTTTCTAGCATCGGTCTTTCTCAAGGAAAAGACAAGCTTGCTTCAAAAGTTCTTTTTATTTCTATCCGTAGCAGGAGTAGTTTTCATCTTCCTTAGCAAAGGAGCGAACTTTGGTGCTGATACTGCTAGCTTGGGCTTTGTCTTGATGTTGGGATCTGTTCTCGCCAATGCAATAAACAATATCCTCAGCAAGTCCAAAGGAGGTCGCTATCGGGCCATGGATATGACAGCTGTTGTGATATTTGTTGGCTTCGTCACCTTTAATACGCTGAGTCTGACCTCGCACTATCTAGAGGGAAACATATTAGCCTACTTAGAGCCGCTTGGAAAGCTACCCTATCTGCTTTCCATCCTCTATTTGGGAATACTAGCCTCTATTGTGACTGGTAGTCTCTCTATCTATGCTATCGTTCGCCTCGAGGCATCAACCGTCAGTGTCTTTGGTAATCTTGGAACAGTTTTGACCATTCTAGCCGGAGCCCTTATCCTCCACGAACCAATTTATAGCTACCATGTCATCGGAGCAACTTTGATTATTGCTGGAATTTTAGGCATGAATCTGATGAGAAAAAAGTAAAGATTGCTTAGCAGTCTTTTTCTTTATCCAAATGATGCAGAAAATTCAAAATTTTTAATGAAATCAAGTTTAGAAAGCGATGATTTTAATATAGCATGATAAAATAGATACAAAGAATGATATCAGGATAAAGAGGAGAGAGTGTAGAAATGAAGCCAAATGATATTGCTGAAGCTATTGCTTTTTATAACAGAGAGCCCGAGATGTTGAAACGTCACGTTATAGCAGTCGTAGATTGTGATTTGGTTGTTTATCATCGTCCTGGAAACGCAAGTAAAGGACATATTATTTTTTATCATGGAGCTTGTGGTCGTAGTCAGATGTGGGCTCATCAGTATGATGCCTTTGAAGGATTTGACCTCTACTTTGTGAATGTTAGAGGGCAGGGGGAATCACCTATGAAAGTTGGCCTACCTGACTTAGAAGGTGCTGTTCAAGATGTAGATGCTATTTTGTCCTATTTCCAGCTAGATAAGGTGATATTGGTTGGTCATTCTTGGGGAGGAAATCCACTTCAAGAGTACACCTATCGTCATCCAGAACGAGTTCTAGCCTTGGTCATGGTAGATAGTTGGGGACAGCATCGTTACCTATCAGATAAAGAAAGAGGTCGAATCAAATATAGTTCTCTTATGTATAAAACGATTCCTTGGAAGATGATTGCTGATAAAAACTCAAAAATGTGTACTGATAACCCTATCACAAGAGAATTGGTCAAGACGGCCATTATAGAAACTGGGCGAGATGTTTTCTTGAATCTTGGAATCACAGGTTTCTTGGCAGTCCATGAGATAGAAGGATATAAAGGAAATCCTCCCATGCTATTAGTAAGAGGAGAAAATGATTTTCCCAAACACCTAAAAATAATCTATGATGGTATTATTGCTCTAAATCCCAATGCGCGTCAAGTAACGATTTCAGACAGCAAACACCAACCGGTGAATGACCATCCTCAAGAGTTTAATCAGATAGTTGGTGATTTTTTTGAAGAGGTAGTAGCCTTGTAAGATAGGACCTATCCAACTTGTGAAAATCCCTGGAACGTGATAAAATAAAGGATAAGGGTTTTTAATAAATCATTGTTATAGAATGAGTGGATTTCTTTATGAAACGGTTTGAAGTAACTACAAAAATTGGCAGTCTCTCTGTTACTTATAAAAAGCAAAAGAAAGTGCTTGTTTGTTTAAATGGCGCAGGTTTGCTACCAAGTTATGAAAATTTTTCACTTATACTTGAAAAACTTCCTTCCACAATTGGTTATTTGACAATTGATTTTCCAAACACAGGTAGGAGTCCGATTCATGACCAATCTGGAAAAAATCTGGACAATCTTATAGACGCGGTTTATGAAGTACTTGAAGAATTGGCGATTTCTGAATATATACTTTGTGTACATAGTTTGAGTGGAATTTTAGCTTGCAAATTGCTCAACAAATCAATTAAGTGTAAGGCTTTACTAGCAATTGAACCAACAACTAAAAAAGTAATGTTTTCTGATTTTTCAGAAAATCCCTATCCAGAAATGGAAGAGCAGATGAGGTTGATTGACGAGTGTGGTCCTGAACTTTATTTTAAGAACTTAACTCAAGCAACATTTAGTCCTGAAACTAATAAAGAAATCTGGAAAATAATGCAAGAAAAAGGCTCAGAGTTGGAAAATCAAGATACAAAATTTCGAATATCTGGAGAGATTACTGAGGAAGATTTTGAGAATGTATCTATAGAAGCTCATGTCCCTGTATTTATTTTTTGTCAGGCTTATAGAGAAAAAGAGTACAGAGACTCAGAATATTGGACTTCCAATACTAAACTCATTTTGGGAGGGAATCACCACTATTTACAATGGTCAGAATCAGAAAAAATTGCGACTATTATTCGAGAATTGTCAGAATAAGATGGAAAGAAGGAGAGTACAGGAGACAAGATGAACTACTTTAATGTTGGAAAAATCGTCAATACGCAGGGTCTACAGGGTGAGATGCGAGTCTTGTCTGTGACGGATTTTGCTGAGGAACGCTTTAAAAAAGGGGCAGAGCTGGCCTTATTCGATGAAAAAGACCAGTTTGTTCAAACAGTGACCATCGCTAACCACCGTAAGCATAAGAATTTTGACATTATCAAATTCAAAGACATGTATCATATCAATGCGATTGAAAAATACAAGGGTTACAGTCTCAAGGTCTCTGAGGAAGACCTGAATGACTTAGACGATGGAGAATTCTACTATCACGAGATTATTGGTTTGGAAGTTTACGAGGGTGACAACTTGATTGGAACTATCAAGGAGATTCTACAACCAGGTGCTAATGATGTCTGGGTGGTCAAGAGAAAAGGAAAACGCGACCTACTCTTGCCTTACATTCCGCCAGTAGTTCTCAATGTTGATATTCCAAACAAGCGGGTCCAAGTGGAAATCTTAGAAGGACTAGATGATGAAGATTGATATTTTAACCCTTTTTCCTGAGATGTTTTCTCCGCTGGAGCACTCGATTGTTGGAAAGGCTCGAGAAAAAGGGCTCTTGGATATCCAGTATCATAATTTTCGAGAATATGCTGAAAAGGCCCGTCATGTTGACGATGAGCCCTACGGAGGCGGTCAGGGAATGTTGCTCCGCGCCCAACCTATTTTCGATGCTTTTGACGCCATTGAAAAGAAAAATCCCCGCGTCATTCTTCTCGATCCTGCTGGGAAACAGTTTGATCAGGCTTATGCTGAAGATTTGGCCCAGGAAGATGAGCTAATCTTTATCTGCGGTCACTACGAAGGATATGACGAGCGCATCAAGACCTTGGTAACAGACGAGATTTCTCTAGGAGACTATGTCTTGACTGGTGGTGAGTTGGCTGCCATGACCATGATTGATGCTACGGTTCGCCTGATTCCTGAAGTGATTGGCAAGGAGTCTAGTCATCAAGACGATAGTTTTTCTTCAGGACTCCTCGAATATCCCCAATACACACGTCCTTATGACTATCGAGGCATGGTGGTTCCAGATGTGCTTATGAGTGGGCACCATGAGAAGATTCGTCAGTGGCGACTTTATGAGAGTTTAAAGAAAACCTACGAGCGCAGACCAGACTTGCTAGAAAACTATCAACTAACAGCCGAAGAAGAAAAGATGCTGGCTGAAATCAAAGAAAACAAAGAATAAAGGAGAACCTTATGCAAGTAATCAAACGTAACGGAGAAGTTGCTGACTTTGATCCAGATAAAATTTACCAAGCTGTCCTAAAAGCAGCTCAGACAGTTTATGTTTTGACAGATGATCTACGTCAAAACCTAGCTCAAGTCACTAAAAAAGTAGTCTTGGACTTGGAAGAAGCAAAAGTAGAACGTGCAACTATCAGTATGATCCAATCAATGGTTGAAAATCGTTTGTTGGGAGCGGGTTACATCACCATCGCAGAACATTACATCTCTTACCGCTTGCAACGTGATTTGGAGAGAAGTGGTTATGGTGACCATATCGCAGTTCACCTTCATTTTGAACAAATCCGTTAAGAAAAAGAGTGGGATGAAAAGCATCTCACTCTTTCTTAAATCTATTTTTCTGAGCTGTTTGTACAGTTGAAGGGACGAAACGAAGTCTTTTGATGTCAGCGATTCGGATGATACGAGTTACATTTTTTGTAAAATTTTTGACAACAATTTGCTGACGGCTGGTATCATATTTGACAATATCACCTGTAAAACTTGTCTCAGCAAATATGACATGAACAGCCGTTTTTTTCTGGATGGCCTGTTCAATTGTGCTAATAAGGGAGTCGTTTTCAGAATAATCTTGTTCATTATGTCCACTGAGAAAGTCTTGTATCTTATCTAAGACTTGCTTGAATGTGTACGTCATAGGCATCTCCCTTCTTATCTATCCACATTATATAAAATTTTCCTAAAAACTACAAGATTTTTACGAATAGACTAGAGAAAGCATATCACAAAAAGGAGTTAAAAATGGCAGAATTTACATTTGAAATCGAAGAACACTTACTGACCTTGTCTGAAAATGAAAAAGGATGGACAAAAGAACTAAACCGAGTTAGCTTTAATGGTGCGCCAGCAAAGTTTGATATTCGTTCTTGGAGCCCTGACCATACCAAAATGGGAAAAGGAATTACTCTTTCCAATGAAGAATTTCAGGTAATGGTAGATGCCTTTAAAGGAAACCAATAAAAGGATATTGAGTTTTTGACTCAGTATCCTTTTTGGGTTAAATTGAGAAGTATGCTTGTCCCCTAAGTCGTTGTAATAGTAGGCGACCAATGAAACTAATCGCAATGATCTTACCAAGATCAGGGAGGATAAAAGGAAGGACACCAACTGCTAGTGCCTTATCGAATGGCATACCAGCAAGGAAGTGGAGGCTGAGAATACCCCCGACAAAGACGAGGGAATCACCCAAGAGGTTGGCTAGGAAAATGCGGATATGGCCACTATTTTGATGGATGAGATAAGATGTAAGTCCTGCATAGACAAGGTCGAACCAGAGATAGCCTGCGCTTGGACCAACTAAAACGTGAAATCCAGCTCCTCCCCCTGCAAAGACAGGTAGACCAATGGCACCCAGCAGGAGATAGAGAGCAACAGATAGGACGGCTTCCCTTGGTCTAAAAACAGTTGCAATCAGACCGATCGCAAAGTTTTGTAGAGTGAAGGGGACAGGACCGATCGGCAGGCTGATTTGTGCTAATACGGCGATGAGTGCAGCACCGATAGCAGGGATAGCATAGATATGAGCTTTTTTCAAAACTGTTAACCTCTTTTCAAAATTATAGTAACTATTATACTAATTCAGAAACAAAAGTCAACCCGTTTTTGAAATAAAGGTAACAATTTTGTAACAGCCGATTTTGCAAGTAAAAAGAGACTCTTTAAAGTCTCTTTCAACAATTAGCGCATGGTTACAAATTCTTCTGAAGCGGTTGGGTGGATAGCTACTGTAGCATCAAAGTCTGCCTTTGTTGCTCCCATCTTGATGGCAACAGCAAATCCTTGAATCATCTCATCCACTCCGTAACCAAGTCCGTGAAGTCCAACAACTTTTTCGTCAGCACCGGCTGTGATGAGTTTGAAGCGAGATTCTTGACGATGGTTTGTAACGGCTGAGTACATAGATGCAAAGCTTGACTTGTAGACTTTAATGTGATCTTGGCCGTATTCTTTGATAGCTTGATCTTCAGTTAAACCGACTGTTCCGATTGCTGGGTGTGAGAAGACAACAGTAGGGATAGTCGTGTAGTCCATCTTGGCATTTGTTTTTCCGTTGAAAAGGCGTTCAGATAAGGTGCGTCCTGCCTTGATGGCTACTGGGGTTAGTTCCTTCTCACCCGTAACGTCTCCAAGGGCATAGATACCATCTACAACAGTATTTTGATACTCATCCACTTGGATAAACCCACGTTCGTTGAGTGTAACTCCAGCCTTTTCTAACTCCAACCCGTCTACATTTGGACGGCGGCCGATAGCCCAGATAACTTGGTTCGCAGTGTGACTAGAACTGTCTTCAAAATGAATAGTAATGCCATGCTCTGTTTTTTCGAGCTTGACTGGCACCTTATGCGTGTGCAAAGGTAGACCTGTTTTTTCCATTTCATTGACAAGTCCTTCAACGATGTAGCTGTCAAAAGTGCGCAAGGGACGATCACGACGGACAAACAAATCAGTTTTTACTCCTAGTGCGTGGAGAACACCTGCTAATTCAACGGCGATATAGCCAGCGCCAAGAATCGCAACAGATTCAGGAAGTTGTTCCCAAGCAAAGACATCGTCTGAACTACCACCGAGTTCAGCTCCAGGAATAGTTGGGATGCTTGGACGAGCGCCAGTCGCAATCACGATATGTTTGGCACGAATCAATTCACCATTAACGCTGACTGTGTGGGAATCAACGAAATGAGCACGGCCTTCAATCAAATCAACGCCGTTACGCTTGAAACTTCCATCATAAGATGAGCGAGCACGGTCGATGTAGGCTTCACGGTTTTGACGAAGTTTTGCGAAATCAAATTGAACATCTGAACTCGTAAACCCATAGTCAGGACCGTAGTGGTGGAAGCTTTCAGCGATTTGCGCTCCATACCACATGATTTTCTTAGGAACACAGCCAACGTTGACACAAGTTCCACCTAATTTTTTCTCCTCGATAACAGCTGCTTTAGCACCGTGTTCGCCAGCGCGGTTCATAGTGGCAATGCCACCGCTCCCTCCACCGATGGTGATGATATCATATTCTCTCATAGAAAACTCCTTATAGATTTGATAGTCATATTCTATCGTTTTTATTTTTTGAATGCAAAAATCTGCTACGCCCTAAAGAAATAGCAGAAATCACTTGCTAAATATAGAAATAAGGTGTATGATGTTACTAGTACAATTTCGCATAAATCAAATGGAAACAAGGCATGTTTCCTGAATTGTTCTCTTTTCTCTCTGAACAATCATTGTTTAGAGTAGGTAAATTTGCTATAATAGTCTTTGTATTGAAAATAAAATAGGAGTTTTGTGATGAAGGGGAATAAGAAAAATAAAAAATGGCAACTATACACAGCTATTGGTGCTGCAAGTATTATTATAATCAGTGCAGCGGGTATTTTGCTATTTAGACAGCCCTCTCAGGCTGCCGGTAAGGATGACACATCGCATCTCGTAGTCGCAAAGGAAGGAACAGTTGCCTCCTCTGTTCTTTTATCGGGTACTGTCACCGCAAAAAATGAACAATATGTTTATTTGGATGCAAGTAAGGGTGAGGTAGATGAAATCTTGGTTTCTGTTGGAGATAAGGTTGACAAAGGACAAGCGCTCGTAAAATACAACAGCACAGAAGCGCAATCTGCTTATGATGCAGCTAACCGTGCCATAGCCAAGGCTGATCGTCGTATCAATGACTTGAAGGAGTCACGAAACAACACTCTAGCTGATTCGGAAGGATATGATGATGGAGCGCAGGGTTCTTCAGTCTCCTCCATAGATTCTCAGATTAGTGATGCTCGTGATAGTCGTGCTGATGCAGAGGCACAACTTAAAAAGGCGCAGGCTCAATTGGATGCAACAAAGGTTCTGAGTACGCTAGAAGGTACAGTTGTAGAAGTTAATCACAATGTATCGAAGTCTACAACTACTGCAAATCAAGTGATGGTTCATGTAGTAAGTAACGACAATCTACAAGTCAAGGGAGAACTTTCTGAGTACAATCTTGCCAATCTTTCTGTTGACCAAGAAGTGACCTTCTCTTCCAAAGTTTACCAAGATAAAACTTGGACAGGGAAGATTAGCTATATTTCAGCTTACCCTAAAAATAGTGGAGAAGGAACGAATACTATAACTGGGGGGAATACTGGTTCTAAATATCCCTATACGATTGAAGTGACGAGTGAGATTGGTGATTTAAAACCAGGTTTTACCGTTAGTGTTGAGGTTAAAAGTGACAAGAAATCAATCCTCGTACCCTTAACCAGTGTCATTACTGAAGACGGGAAAAACTACGTTTGGGTTGTTGACGAAGAGAATAAGGCTAAGAAGGTTGAAGTTAGCTTAGGAAATGCTGACGCAGAAAACCAAGAGATCACATCTGGTTTGACAGACGGAACCAAAGTCATCAGTAATCCAACGACTTCCTTGGAAGAAGGAAAAGAGGTGAAGGCTGATGAAACAACTAATTAGTCTAAAAAACATCTGCCGGAGCTATCGAAATGGTGAACAGGAACTGCAGGTCTTGAAAAATATTAATTTAGAGATTGGCGAAGGGGAATTTGTTGCCATTATGGGACCATCTGGTTCGGGTAAATCTACTCTGATGAATACCATCGGAATGCTGGACACCCCAACTAGCGGCGAATATTATCTAGAAGGCCAAGAAGTGGCCCGTCTAGGTGAAAAGCAGTTGGCACAGGTACGTAACCAACAAATTGGTTTTGTCTTTCAACAGTTCTTTCTTTTGTCAAAGATGGATGCTGTTCAAAATGTTGAGTTGCCCTTGATTTATGCAGGAGTTCCAGCTGCCCAACGTCGCAAGATGGCAGAGGAATATCTGAGTAAAGTAGAGTTGACTGATCGTATTCATCACCTTCCTTCGGAGTTGTCTGGCGGTCAAAAACAACGGGTGGCCATTGCGCGTGCTCTTGTTAACGATCCCTCAATCATCCTAGCTGATGAACCAACAGGTGCCTTGGATACGAAAACAGGAAGTCAAATCATGGAACTCTTGGTTGAGTTAAATGAAGAAGGCAAGACTATTATTATGGTAACGCACGAGCCCGAAATTGCAGCCTATGCAAAACGCCAGATTGTAATCCGTGATGGAGTTATTTCGTCTGATAGCGCTCGTTTGGAAGGAAAGGAGAACTAAGATGCAAAATCTGAAATTTGCCTTTTCATCTATTATGGCACACAAGATGCGCTCCTTTTTGACCATGATTGGTATTATCATCGGAGTCTCTTCAGTAGTTGTCATCATGGCTTTAGGGGACTCTATGTCTCGTCAGGTCAATAAAAATATGACAAAATCTCAGAAAAATATTCAGGTATTTTTCTCACCAATTAAAAGTAAGGACGGTTCCTTTACACAAAAGCAATCTGCACTGACACTATCTGGTAAAGAAGAAGATGTTCACGTAGAACCACCTAAAACACAGGAATCGTGGGTTAAGGAAACTGCCAAACTAAAAGGTGTAGATGGCTATTATGTGACTAATAGTACAAATGTTACTTTGACCTATAAGGATAAAAAGGTAGAGAGAGCAAGTCTGACAGGTGGAAATATGACTTATATGTCTGCTGTAGAAAATAAAATTATTGCAGGTAGGGATCTGAGAGAACAAGATTACCGAGATTTTGCAAGTGTGATTTTGCTAGATGAAGAACTTGCTAAAAGTCTTTTTGACTCACCTCAGGCAGCACTCAATCAAATTATTTCAGCCAATGGATATAGCTATCGCGTGATTGGTGTTTACTCTAGTCCTGCTGTTAAAAGTGCTAAGATGTTTGGTGTAGGTGGCTTACCGATTACAACCAATGCTTCTGTAGCAGCTAATTTTAATGTAGAGGAAATTTCTAATATTGTCTTTCGTGTGAATGATACGAGTCTAACTCCGACTTTGGGGCCAGAACTCGCACGCAAGATGACAGAAATTGCAGGAGTACAGCAGGGAGAATATCAGGTTGTAGACGAAACTGCCGCTTTTGCAGAGGTTCAGCAAATCTTTGGTTTTATGACCGCTATTATTAGTGCTATCGCAGGAATCTCTCTCTTTGTGGGAGGGACTGGAGTTATGAATATCATGCTGGTTTCTGTAACGGAGCGTACTCGTGAGATTGGTCTTCGTAAAGCATTGGGAGCTACACGGGCTAATATCTTGGTACAGTTTTTGATTGAGTCCATGATCTTGACCTTGCTAGGTGGAGTCATCGGCCTAGTAAGTGCAGCGGGCTTGACCACGCTAGCAGGCGCTTTGTTAAAAAATATGATGGAAGGAATAGAAATTGGTGTTTCGCTACCGATTGCTCTCTTTAGCTTGGCTGTTTCGGCCAGCGTTGGTATGATCTTTGGGGTCTTACCAGCCAATAAAGCGTCTAAGCTTGATCCAATTGAAGCCCTTCGCTATGAATAAGATAGACAAGATGGACATTTGTCTATCTTGTTTTTGTAAGGATTTCCCTATCGAAAATCACTAAAAATATGATATAATGAAGTGTTAGAAAAACAGGTTTCATTTGCCTGGAAAGGAAATATTATGTCTGAAAAGAATTTTTATATTACAACACCGATTTACTATCCATCTGGTAAACTTCATATCGGTTCTGCTTACACAACTATCGCCTGTGATGTCCTAGCACGTTACAAACGCCTCATGGGCTACGATGTCTTTTATCTGACAGGTCTTGACGAGCATGGTCAAAAAATCCAGCAAAAAGCGGAAGAAGCTGGCATTACACCACAAGCTTATGTTGATGGGATGGCAGTTGGAGTCAAAGAACTCTGGCAATTACTAGATATCTCATACGATAAATTCATCCGTACGACTGATGATTACCATGAAAAAGTAGTGGCTCAAGTCTTTGAACGCTTACTTGCTCAGGATGATATCTACTTGGGCGAATACTCTGGCTGGTATTCAGTCTCAGATGAAGAATTCTTTACAGAAAGCCAGCTTGCAGAAGTTTTCCGTGACGAAGCTGGAAATGTAACGGGCGGTATCGCTCCATCAGGTCACGAGGTCGAATGGGTTTCTGAAGAGTCATATTTCCTTCGCCTCAGCAAATACCAAGACCGTTTGGTTGAATTTTTCAAATCTCACCCTGACTTCATCACTCCAGATGGCCGTCTTAATGAAATGCTACGTAACTTCATCGAGCCAGGTTTGGAAGATTTGGCAGTTTCTCGTACAACCTTTACATGGGGAGTACCAGTCCCATCAAATCCAAAACACGTTGTCTATGTTTGGATTGACGCTCTCCTTAACTATGCGACAGCTCTTGGTTACGGTCAAGATGAGCATGGAAACTTTGATAAGTTCTGGAATGGAACAGTTTTCCACATGGTTGGAAAAGACATTCTTCGTTTCCATTCTATCTACTGGCCAATCCTTCTTATGATGTTGGATATCAAATTGCCAGACCGCTTGATTGCTCACGGTTGGTTTGTCATGAAAGACGGCAAGATGTCTAAGTCTAAAGGAAACGTTGTTTACCCTGAAATGTTGGTAGAGCGTTATGGACTGGATCCACTTCGTTACTACCTCATGCGTAGCCTTCCGGTTGGTTCAGACGGAACCTTCACTCCTGAAGACTATGTAGGCCGTATCAATTATGAATTGGCAAATGACCTAGGAAACCTCCTCAACCGTACGGTTTCCATGATCAACAAGTATTTCGATGGTCAAATCCCTGCCTATGTGGAGGGTGTAACAGAGTTTGATAATGCTCTTGCTGACGTTGCGAAACAATCAATCGCTGACTACCATACACACATGGAAGCAGTTGACTATCCACGTGCTCTTGAAGCAGTCTGGACTCTTATCTCTCGTACCAATAAATACATTGACGAGACAGCTCCATGGGTCTTGGCCAAGGATGAAGCTCTTCGTGACCAATTAGCAAGTGTTATGAGCCACTTGGCAGCCAGCCTTCGTGTCGTAGCTCACTTGATTGAGCCATTTATGACGGAAACCAGTCGCGCGATCTTGACTCAACTTGGTCTAGCAGAGGTTTCTAGTCTTGAAAACTTGAGCTTGGCAGACTTCCCGGCAGGTGTGACTGTAGTTGCCAAAGGAACACCTATCTTCCCACGTCTCGATATGGAAGAAGAAATCGTCTATATCAAAGAACAAATGGAAGGCAACAAACCAGCAGTCGAAAAAGAATGGAATCCAGATGAAGTCGAACTCAAACTAAACAAGGATGAAATCAAGTTTGAAGACTTTGATAAGGTTGAAATCCGTGTCGCAGAAGTCAAAGAAGTTTCTAAAGTGGAAGGTTCTGATAAGTTGCTCCAATTCCGCCTGGATGCTGGTGATGGCGAAGACCGTCAAATCCTCTCAGGAATTGCCAAATACTATCCAAACGAACAAGAATTGGTCGGCAAGAAGGTACAAATCGTTGCCAACCTCAAATCACGCAAGATGATGAAAAAATATGTCAGCCAAGGCATGATTCTCTCAGCTGAACATGATGGCAAATTAACCCTTCTCACAGTGGATCCAGCTGTACCAAACGGAAGTGTGATTGGCTAAAAGCAAAAAACCAACGTTAGGCACGTTGGTTTTTCTTGTTATGTACGAGATTTTCTAAGAAGTGGTCTATCTCCTTTTGCGACCGGAGGACAATTACTTTCTTTGGATAGGTTTCTTGAACCCACTTGTAGCGTTCCTTAGTGGATTTGCTTCGCCCATCCCAGAGAATCCATCGAATAAACTCCCAGTCAAAGCGTTCAGGACAGCCAGCCGCCATGCTTTCTCGAACTTGACCTCTGTATGTGAGATACCGTTTAAAGGCTCGAAAAAGACAAGTCCATGGGGAAAAATTGAGAAAGATGATTTGGTCAGCTTCCTGCATTCTTTCTTCGTAATAGCACCAAGAGTAGTTGCCATCGACTACCCAAGATTCATGCTTTGTGAGAAAGTTTTTCATCTCGGTCAACATCCATTCGCGGTCACTATCTTGCCAACCAGATTGAAATTGGAGCGTATCCATATGTAGTTTAGAAATGGAGTAGTAGTTTGATAACTTCTCAGATAGAGTTGACTTACCAGCTCCAGAATATCCGATGATTGCGATTTTCATTTTCTACCTTTTTGTATTCAAGGACAAAAAAACAGCCTCTATGGACTGTTTCTTATTTAGCAAGTTTAGCTGAAAGACGAGCTTTATCGCGGCTTGCTTTGTTTTTATGAATCAAACCTTTAGTTTCTGCTTTGTCGATAGCTGAGCTAGCAGCACGGAAAAGTTCTTCAGAAGGGTTTGCTTCAAAAGCTTTGATAGCAGTACGCATAGCTGATTTTTGAGCTGAGTTTTTTTCGTTTTGTTTAACGTTCAATTCAGCGCGTTTGATAGCTGATTTAATGTTTGCCAATGTTCTTACCTCCATATTTACTAACTATACCATTATATATGAAAACTTAGGTTTTGACAAGGGAAAATTATTTTTTTAGGTAAATTTCATCGATTTCGTGGTTTTTAGTCTTGTGGAGAATAACCTCGGCACGATTCCTTGTCGGTTCGATATAGTTTTGTAAATTTATTAGATTAATGCTGGTCCAGATCTGATGAGCGAAGGCTTCGACCTCTCCAATCGGCATTTGCGTAAAGCGGTGGTAGTAGCTGTTGGGATCATTTTGGGCAAAGCTGAGCAGTTTCAAGAAACGATCCAGATACCAACTTTCAATGTCTTCGACTGCTGCATCAACGTAGATGGAGAAATCAAAGAAATCAGTGATGTAAAGGCGCTCATTTTGAGGGTTTTGAAAGACATTAATTCCCTCGACAATGACAAAGTCAGCAGCTTTGACACGTTGCTTTTCCCTAGGAACGATGTCATACACTTCATGAGAATAGACAGGAATATCGACATCTTGCCCATTCTTTAGGCAGTCAAGAAAATTCAACAAGGCTTCCATATCATAACTTTCAGGAAAACCTTTGCGATTTAAGATATCTTGGTCAATCAAGGTTTGATTGGGATAGAGAAAACCGTCAGTTGTCACCAATTCTACAGTAGCATCCGGGAGAGTACGTGATAGAAGAATCTGAAGTAAGCGACTAGTGGTCGATTTCCCCACAGCAACACTTCCAGAAACCCCAATGATAAAAGGTTGGGATTTGCTTTCACGTTGGAGGAAAATTCCTTTTGAAAATGCCAAATCATCCTTAGTGCGCTTGTAAATATGGATAAGATGGACAAGGGGAAGATAGACGTCCGTTACGTCCTGCAGACTAATCTGGTCATTGAAACTCTTGATGGAGTCCAGTTCTTCTTCCGTCAAGGGAGGAGTTGTTTTGCGATGCAATGATTGCCAAGTCTGGCGACTGATTTTCTCAAAATGTAAAAATTCGTTGGTCATTTGTTTTCCCCTAGATATTTTGTTTATCATACCATAAAAAGTTAAAAAAATAAAGCGGTTTCTTGATGGTAGTAAGTCAATATCGTATAATAGAGGTAGATGGAGGTTGAATAATTTAATGATGAGATAGGGAATAGTTTCTGAAGACTTATCAGTTATTGGAAGTGGGCCTTTTGGTTCACAACTTATAGGAGGTGTGTCATGAAAATCTTAAAAAGTTATATATTGGAACTCTGTTTTATTTTAAGTTTTGCCTTACCTTTTATAAAAGGAGTCAATGCAGATAATGGTAGACGCTTTGTGGAAATCTATTACGGTTTTACCTTCTTAATGGATCATCTCCTTGTAACAGTTATCTTTATCTGTTCACTCTTGATTGCTTGGTTAGTAAAAAAGCAGTGGACGAAATGGCTTGCTGCGGGTAGTTATTTCTTTTTAGTCCTATGGATTGCTACAGAGGGTTATTTATTCCGTATGTCACTAGAAGATTTGATACGACTTTGGACAAGTTTGGAAATCTTGACACAAACTTATCAGTTGGGCTTTTATCTAAACATCATATTGGGAATCCTGTTGATAATAAAGTATTTTAAGATTAAGAAATAGTGATAAAAATGCGTCTAATTACAAACGATCTGTTTTTTCCTGACTATGATAATTTGTAGTTCCCGATAGATTGTAATGTATTTCTAATAATTGAAAGAGATTGAAGAAAAGGTTTTTTGACTAGGATTCTTCAGTCTTTTTCATTCTATCATCACTTTGTAAACGATTTACAATTCAAGCCAAATTATGGTAAAATAGTTTTATGAGTAAAATGTATTATGCAGAAAATCCTGACGCTGCTCACGACATACATGAGTTGAGAGTGGAGTTGTTGGGAGAAAAAATGACCTTTTTGACGGATGCGGGTGTTTTTAGCAAGAAAATGGTTGACTTTGGGAGTCAGCTTTTATTGAAGTGTCTAGAGGTTAACAAAGGAGAAACGGTCCTTGATGTCGGCTGTGGGTATGGTCCCCTAGGACTTTCTTTGGTCAAGGCTTATGGAGTTCAGGCAACCATGGTCGATATCAATAATCGCGCCTTGGACCTAGCGCGACAAAATGCTGAACGAAATAAAGTAGAAGCAACTATTTTCCAGTCCAACATCTATGAACAAGTTGAAGGGAAATTTGACCATGTTATTTCCAATCCACCTATTCGAGCGGGCAAGCAGGTTGTTCATGAGATTATCGAAAAGAGCAGAGGATTCTTGAAAGACGGAGGAGATTTAACCATCGTCATTCAGAAAAAGCAAGGGGCTCCTAGTGCCAAAAGCAAGATGGAAGACACTTTTGGAAATTGTGAAATCATAAAGAAGGACAAGGGTTATTATATCCTTAGAAGTGTGAAAGAATGAGAGCAGTTGATTTAATCCAAAAGAAACGAGATGGTCAAGAACTGTCTTCAAGTGAGATTAAGTGGTTGGTAGAAGGCTATGTAGCAGGAACTGTTCCAGATTACCAAATGTCTGCCTTTGCTATGGCTGTTTATTTTAAAGGAATGACCACACGTGAGATTTCTGACTTGACGATGAATATGGTTAAGACCGGTCAAGAGTTTGATTTGTCAGCCATAGAGGGTATCAAAGTAGATAAACACTCTACAGGTGGTGTTGGTGATAAGGTGACCTTGATTCTAGCTCCTTTAGTAGCCAGCTTTGGTGTGCCGGTTGCAAAAATGAGTGGTCGTGGACTAGGGCACACTGGCGGAACCTTAGATAAGTTAGAAGCGATCAAGGGCTATCAAGTTGAGCGCAGTCAAGAGGATTTCATCAAACAGGTTCAAGATATTGGTGTATCTGTCATTGGCCAGTCTGATCAGTTGGTTAAAGCAGACAAACTTCTCTATGCTCTTCGTGATGTGACGGCGACTGTCGATACTATTCCTTTGATTGCTAGTTCTGTCATGAGCAAGAAAATCGCTGCTGGGGCAGATGCCATTTTGCTAGATGTGACAGTTGGTGAGGGTGCCTTCATGAAAACTGTCGATGAGGCGCGCGAATTGGCTCAAACCATGGTGGATCTCGGTAAGGCCGTTGGTCGAAAGACGGTAGCAGTCATTACCGATATGAGCCAACCCTTGGGACGAGCGATTGGAAATCGTCTGGAAATCCTTGAAGCATTGGAAATTTTACAAGGTCAAGGCCGTCAGGATATTACCCACTTTATCTGTGAACTAGCTCAAATTATGCTTGGTTTAGCTGATATTGAGAAAACCGTTGAAGAAATCCGTAAACATCTCGAGAATGGTCAAGCACTGGCTAAGTTTGAAGAAATGGTAGCAGCACAAGGTGGTGATTTAGAAGATCTCTATCGCCCAGTTAACGTTGCCCATGTGGTAGATATTCCAGCTCAAGATTCAGGCGTCATTTCAGCCCTTCCAGCGATGGAATTTGGGCTCTATGCCATGAGATTGGGAGCTGGTCGAGCAGTCAAGTCTGATGATTTGGACTATGAAACAGGGATTGTTTTTGAAAAGAAAGTTGGAGACTCCGTCCAAAAAGGAGAAATTGTTGCAAAAGTTTATACAAATGGAAAAATTTCTTCTGAACTAGTTACAGAATTTCAAAAATATGTTAAAATGAATGATGGAGTGCAAAGTTTACGAGAAATTATAGAAATTATCTCATAAAACCAGGGAGAATCCGAATATGAAGTTAAATAAATATATCGATCATACGCTTTTAAAGCAAGATGCAAGTCAAGAACAAATCAATCGTTTGCTATCTGAGGCGAGAGAGTATGATTTCGCCAGTGTCTGTGTTAATCCGACTTGGGTTGCTCATTCAAAGGCGGGGCTTGAAGGTTCAGATGTGAAGGTTTGTACAGTAGTTGGTTTCCCGTTGGGAGCAACAACTTCAGCTGTAAAAGCTTTTGAGACCAAGGAAGCCATCCAAAATGGAGCAGATGAGATTGATATGGTTATCAATGTTGGAGCTCTCAAATCGGGCAATCTTGATTTAGTTGAGTCAGACATCCGTGCGGTTGTAGAAGCAAGTGGTGACAAGTTAGTAAAAGTTATTATTGAAGCTTGCTTGTTGACCGACGATGAAAAGGTTGTGGCCTGTCAACTTGCTCAAAAAGCAGGGGCTGATTTTGTTAAAACATCGACTGGCTTCTCAACTGGAGGAGCAACTCTGCCAGATGTTAAATTGATGCGTCAGACAGTGGGAACTGATATGGGTGTTAAGGCTGCAGGTGGAGCGCGTTCTTACGCGGACGCTCTTGCCTTTGTCGAGGCAGGTGCTACTCGTATCGGAACTTCTGCTGGTGTAGCCATTTTAAAAGGAGAATTGGCTGATGGCGACTACTGAGTTAATCGAACTAGCAATTGAAACCAGCAAGAAAGCCTATGTACCCTATTCTCACTTTCCTATCGGAGCTGTTTTAGTAGCCAAGGATGGTAGTATTTATACGGGTGTGAATATCGAGAATGCTAGTTATCCTTTGACCAACTGTGGAGAGCGGACAGCTATTTTCAAAGCAGTCTCTGAAGGTCAACGCGAATTTTCAGAATTGATTGTCTATGGTCAAACTGAAAAACCCATCTCGCCATGTGGTGCTTGTCGCCAGGTCATGGTTGAATTTTTTGAACAAGATCTAAAGGTGACACTTGTCGCCAAAGATAAATCGACGGTCGAGATGACGGTCGGGGAGTTACTTCCATACTCATTTACAGACTTAAACTAGTCTGGGTCGCTCTTGTAGTGGCTGTGGTCTGTGTGACCAAACAATCCATACTTGCAACATCGTTGCACATCTTATTTAGGAGGTTCAGTAATGAACAAGAAACAATGGCTAGGCCTTGGTCTAGTTGCAGTAGCAGCAATTGGTCTTGCTGCATGTGGTAACCGCTCTTCTCGTAACGCAGCTTCATCTTCATCAGATGTGAAGACAAAAGCAGCAATCGTCACTGATACTGGTGGTGTTGATGATAAATCATTCAACCAATCAGCTTGGGAAGGTTTGCAAGCTTGGGGGAAAGAACACAACCTTTCTAAAGATAACGGTTACACTTACTTCCAATCAACAAGTGAAGCAGACTATGCGAACCACTTACAACAAGCGGCAGGAAGCTATAACTTGATCTTTGGTGTTGGTTTTGCCCTTAAAAATGCAGTTGAAGAGGCAGCAAAAGAACATACAGATTTGAACTATGTCTTGATCGATGACGTCATCAAAGATCAAAAGAACGTTGCAAGTGCTACTTTTGCAGATAACGAAGCGGGTTATCTTGCAGGTGTTGCTGCCGCAAAAACAACTAAAACAAAACAAGTTGGTTTTGTAGGTGGTATGGAATCCGAAGTTATCTCACGTTTTGAAGCTGGTTTCAAAGCAGGTGTTGCTTCAGTAGACTCATCTATCAAGGTTCAAGTAGACTACGCTGGTTCGTTTGGTGACGCAGCTAAAGGTAAAACAATCGCTGCAGCTCAGTATGCTGCAGGTGCTGATGTCGTGTACCAAGTAGCAGGTGGTACAGGAGCAGGTGTCTTTTCTGAAGCTAAATCACTTAACGAAAGCCGTCCTGAAAATGAAAAAGTTTGGGTTATCGGTGTAGACCGTGACCAAGCAGAAGAAGGTAAATACACTTCTAAAGATGGTAAAGAATCAAACTTTGTTCTTGCTTCAACTTTGAAACAAGTTGGTACAGCTGTAAAAGATATCGCTAATAAAGCGGAAAAAGGTGAATTCCCTGGTGGACAAGTTATCGTCTTCTCATTGAAAGATAAAGGGGTTGACTTGGCAGTAACAAACCTTTCAGAAGAAGGTAAAAAAGCTGTTGAAGACGCAAAAGCTAAAATCCTTGACGGAAGCGTAAAAGTTCCTGAAAAATAATGGATAAAAGTCATTTCTTAGGAAGCGGCCATCGGTCGCTTCTTTAAGAATTGAGGCAATTTTTGTCTCAATAGAGCTTGTTAATGTGATTAACAGGTTTTATTGAAATAAAATAAACCTCTGAAAGGAAGAGCATATGGCACACGAAAATGTCATTGAGATGCGTGAGATTACCAAGGTGTTTGGTGAATTTGTCGCCAACGATAAAATCAACTTGCACCTACGGAAAGGTGAAATTCATGCACTTTTAGGAGAAAATGGAGCAGGGAAATCCACTCTGATGAACATGCTAGCGGGGCTTCTTGAACCAACTAGTGGTGAGATTGCGGTGAATGGTCAAGTTGTAAAACTAGACTCGCCTTCTAAAGCAGCTAGTTTGGGAATCGGGATGGTTCACCAACACTTTATGTTGGTCGAAGCTTTCACAGTGGCTGAAAATATCATTTTGGGGAGTGAAGTCACCAAAAATGGTGTGCTAGATATTGCAGGGGCTACCAAAGAAATTAAGGCACTTTCAGAACGTTATGGCTTGGCGATTGACCCTGCTGCTAAGGTGGCGGATATTTCCGTTGGTGCCCAACAACGTGTAGAAATCTTGAAAACACTCTATCGTGGTGCTGATATCCTTATCTTTGACGAACCTACAGCCGTATTGACTCCTTCGGAGATTGATGAGTTGATGGCCATTATGAAAAACCTTGTCAAGGAAGGCAAATCCATCATCTTGATTACCCACAAGCTGGATGAAATCCGTGCAGTCTCCGATCGTGTTACGGTTATCCGTCGTGGTAAATCGATCGAGACCGTTGAGATTGCAGGGGCCACCAATGCAGATTTGGCAGAAATGATGGTGGGACGTTCGGTATCCTTTAAGACAGCCAAACAAGCAGCCCAGCCAAAAGATGTGGTCTTGTCTATCAAAGACCTAGTTGTCAATGAAAACCGTGGTGTACCAGCTGTGAAGAACCTTTCTTTGGATGTTCGTGCTGGTGAAATTGTCGGTATTGCGGGTATCGATGGAAATGGCCAGTCAGAACTCATTCAAGCCATCACGGGTCTTCGCAAGGTTGAGTCAGGTAGTATTGAATTAAAAGGCAAATCAATCGCGGGTCTGCACCCTCGAAAAATTACCGAGATGAGTGTAGGTCATGTTCCAGAAGACCGTCATCGCGATGGTTTGATTTTGGATATGATGATTTCGGAAAATATCGCTCTTCAAACCTACTACAAAGAACCACTCAGTAAAAATGGCATCTTGAACTATGCCAATATCACTTCTCATGCCAAGAAACTGATGGAAGAATTTGACGTCCGTGCTGCTAGCGAGTTTGTTCCAGCAGCAGCTCTTTCAGGGGGAAATCAGCAAAAAGCAATTATCGCTCGTGAGATTGACCGAGATCCTGATCTCCTAATCGTTAGCCAACCGACACGTGGTTTGGACGTTGGTGCCATTGAGTACATTCACAAACGCTTGATTGAGGAACGTGATAATGGCAAGGCTGTTCTCGTTGTCAGCTTTGAACTGGATGAGATTTTAAATGTCTCAGACCGAATTGCTGTTATCCACGATGGGAAGATTCAAGGTATTGTGTCGCCAGAAACGACTAACAAACAAGAACTTGGTGTCTTGATGGCTGGTGGAAACTTGGGAAAGGAGAAGAGTGATGTCTAAAAAATTACAACAAATTTCGGTTCCCATGATTTCCGTATTCTTAGGAATCTTACTCGGAGCCATTGTCATGTGGATCTTCGGCTACGATGCTATCTGGGGTTATGAGGAGTTGTTCTACACAGCCTTCGGTAGTCTCCGTGGTATAGGTGAGATTTTCCGTGCCATGGGACCTCTTGTCTTGATTGGTCTTGGTTTTGCAGTAGCAAGTCGTGCAGGCTTCTTTAACGTTGGTCTTCCTGGACAGGCTCTTGCAGGTTGGGTTATGAGTGGGTGGTTTGCCCTTTCAAATCCTGATATGCCACGTCCTTTGATGATTCTTGCGACAGTTGTTATTGCCCTTATTGCTGGTGGGATTGTCGGAGCTATCCCAGGTATCCTCAGAGCTTATCTCGGAACATCGGAAGTTATCGTGACCATCATGATGAACTACATTGTATTGTATGTGGGAAATGCCTTTATCCGCTCTTTCCCTAAAGAATTGATGCAAAGTACAGACTCGACAATCCGTGTCGGTGCCAACGCCGCCTACCAGACACCATGGTTGTCTGAGTTGACTGGAAATTCTCGTATGAATATCGGAATTTTCTTTGCGGTTATTGCGGTAGTTGTCATCTGGTTCTTGCTCAAGAAAACAACTCTTGGTTTTGAAATCCGTGCAGTTGGTCTCAACCCACATGCTTCTGAGTACGCAGGTATCTCTGCCAAACGCACAATTATCCTATCTATGATTATTTCAGGAGCCTTGGCAGGTTTGGGTGGAGCAGTTGAAGGTCTGGGTACTTTCCAAAACGTTTATGTTCAAGGTTCGTCATTGGCTATCGGATTTAACGGGATGGCAGTTAGTCTCCTTGCAGCAAACTCTCCAATCGGTATTCTATTTGCAGCCTTCCTATTTGGAGTTCTCCAAGTCGGAGCACCTGGTATGAATGCTGCGCAAGTACCATCAGAGCTTGTTAGCATCGTAACGGCGTCTATTATCTTCTTTGTCAGCGTTCACTATATTATCGAGCGTTTTGTCAAACCGAAGAAACAAGCAAAAGGAGGTAAGTAAAGATGTCTATTACAACAATGCTAACCCTCTTGGTATCCTCTATGTTGATCTACTCAGCACCTCTTGTCTTTACGAGTATTGGTGGGGTCTTCTCTGAACGTGGAGGGGTAGTCAATGTCGGTCTTGAGGGAATTATGGTTATGGGTGCCTTTTCTGGGGTAGTCTTCAACCTTGAATTTGCAGAACAACTTGGATCAGCAACTCCTTGGCTTGCCTTATTGGTCGGAGGAATTGTGGGAGCAATTTTCTCAATTATCCACGCAGCTGCGACCGTTCACTTCCGTGCGGACCATGTTGTCAGTGGAACAGTGTTGAACTTGATGGCACCAGCTTTAGCAGTCTTTTTGGTCAAAGTTCTTTATAACAAAGGACAAACCGACAATTTGAGCCAAACTTTTGGACGCTTTGATTTCCCAGTTTTGGCAAATATCCCAGTAATCGGCGATATCTTTTTCAAGTCAACTAGTCTGCTTGGTTACTTAGCCATTGCCTTCTCATTCCTTGCTTGGTTTATCCTCTTCAAGACCCGCTTTGGTCTTCGTCTTCGCTCTGTCGGTGAACACCCTCAAGCAGCGGATACCTTGGGGATCAATGTTTACAAGATGAGATATTTTGGAGTTATCATTTCTGGTTTCCTTGGCGGAATTGGTGGAGCTATCTACGCCCAATCAATCTCAGTCAACTTCTCAGTGACAACCATTGTAGGACCTGGATTCATCGCTCTTGCCGCTATGATTTTTGGTAAATGGAATCCAATCGGAGCTATGCTTTCAAGTCTCTTCTTCGGACTCTCTCAAAGTTTGGCCGTTATTGGTTCCCAGCTTCCTTTCTTGCAAGGAGTACCTGCGGTATACCTTCAAATTGCGCCTTATGTTTTGACAGTTATTGTCTTGGCAGCCTTCTTTGGAAAAGCTGTTGCACCTAAGGCAGATGGTATCAACTATATCAAGTCAAAATAACAGGCTTATTAATAGCATACAAAAAACGTCAGTTCAAACTGGCGTTTTATTTTTTAGGATTTTGATGAGTTAGGTTTAATCCCCAAGGGACGAGATTTTCAGTTTTATTTTTGATGCGTGTGATATTATCCTTGTGACGAATGATAATCAAGCTAGCAAGTGCTAAGATAATAGCGATAAAAAGAGGGTCATAGCTGCTCAGGATAAAACCAAATAGTGGAAATAGGAGAACTCCAATTACAGCAGCAATAGAAGCAACAACGCTAGATAGGGAAATCATACTACCTAGATAGAGAGTTCCAAAGAAAACGACTGCTAGGTAGAGGCAGAAAACAGGCGCAAATCCGAAAACAACCCCAGCACTGGTTGCGACAGCCTTGCCCCCTTTAAATCCTGCAAAGATAGGAAAGGTATGTCCAATTACGGCCAAAAGACCAAAGACGAGAGGTGATACACCTTGTAGGTGGAAAAGAATAGGAAGGAGAGTTGCCAATGTTCCTTTAAAGAAGTCAATCACAAAGGTTGCCATACCTGCTTTCTTACCTAAAATTCGGAAAGTATTGGTCGTTCCAGTATTTCCAGAACCGTGTTCGCGCAGATTTGTCTGAAAGAAAACTTGTCCAATCCATAGACCAGACGGAATCGAACCTAGCAAATAAGCTAGTATTAATAATACAAATGTCATCATGTGTCTATTATACCATGAAATGGTGTAGAAAGGCTGAGAATATCTTGTGAAATTGTGACAGCTGAATGGGAAAAATTTTGCAAAATACCTAGAAAACCTGTAAAATAGTAAAGATGAACAAATAGGAGGTTCCTTGTGTCAAAAAAGGAAATCAATATTAATAACTACAATGATGATGCCATTCAGGTACTAGAAGGGTTGGATGCGGTTCGTAAACGTCCGGGGATGTACATCGGATCAACTGACGGTGCGGGTCTCCATCACCTAGTCTGGGAAATCGTGGACAATGCAGTCGATGAAGCCTTGTCTGGCTTTGGTGATCGCATTGATGTGACCATCAATAAAGACGGCAGTTTAACAGTAGAGGATCATGGTCGAGGGATGCCGACTGGGATGCACGCCATGGGAATTCCAACCGTTGAGGTTATCTTTACCATTCTCCACGCCGGAGGGAAATTCGGTCAAGGTGGCTACAAAACATCTGGTGGTCTTCACGGAGTGGGCTCTTCGGTCGTTAATGCCCTATCAAGCTGGTTGGAAGTTGAAATTACCCGTGATGGTGCAGTCTATAGACAGCGTTTTGAAAACGGTGGGAAACCCGTCACAACCTTGAAGAAAATTGGTACAGCACCCAAGTCTAAGACAGGTACTAAGGTTACCTTCATGCCTGATGCGACTATCTTTTCTACGACAGACTTCAAGTATAACACCATTTCAGAACGCCTCAATGAGTCAGCATTTCTCTTAAAAAATGTGACCTTGTCCTTGACAGACAAACGAACAGACGAAGCAATCGAGTTTCACTATGAAAATGGAGTTCAGGACTTTGTTTCCTATCTGAATGAAGACAAGGAAACCTTGACACCAGTTCTTTACTTCGAAGGCGAAGACAATGGCTTCCAAGTGGAAGTAGCCCTCCAGTACAATGATGGATTCTCAGATAACATTCTATCCTTTGTCAATAATGTCCGTACCAAAGACGGTGGAACCCATGAGACGGGACTCAAGTCTGCTATCACTAAGGTCATGAATGACTACGCCCGTAAGACAGGACTTCTCAAGGAAAAAGATAAAAACCTTGAAGGTTCAGACTATCGTGAGGGACTAGCGGCCGTTCTTTCTATCCTAGTTCCTGAAGAACACCTCCAGTTTGAAGGTCAGACCAAGGACAAACTAGGCAGTCCACTGGCTCGCCCGATTGTGGATAGTATTGTTGCTGAAAAATTAACTTTCTTCCTCATGGAAAATGGGGAGCTGGCTTCAAATCTCATTCGCAAGGCCATCAAGGCGCGTGATGCGCGTGAAGCAGCCCGAAAAGCGCGAGATGAGAGCAGAAATGGCAAGAAAAATAAAAAAGATAAGGGCTTGTTGTCGGGGAAATTAACGCCAGCCCAGTCTAAAAACCCTACAAAAAATGAACTCTACCTGGTCGAGGGAGACTCTGCCGGTGGATCTGCCAAACAAGGTCGTGACCGTAAATTCCAGGCTATATTGCCTCTTCGTGGTAAGGTCATCAATACAGCCAAGGCCAAGATGGCAGATATCCTCAAAAATGAGGAAATCAACACCATGATTTATACCATCGGCGCGGGTGTCGGAGCAGACTTCTCTATTGAGGATGCCAACTATGACAAGATCATTATCATGACCGATGCGGATACAGACGGTGCCCACATTCAAACTCTCCTTTTAACCTTCTTTTATCGCTATATGCGTCCGCTAGTTGAAGCAGGACATGTCTATATCGCCCTTCCGCCTCTTTACAAGATGTCCAAAGGAAAAGGCAAGAAAGAAGAAGTGGCCTACGCTTGGACGGACGGAGAGCTAGAAGAACTCCGCAAGCAATTCGGCAAAGGCGCTACCCTCCAACGCTATAAGGGGCTTGGTGAGATGAATGCGGACCAGCTCTGGGAAACAACTATGAATCCAGAAACGCGTACCCTCATCCGTGTCACGATTGAAGACCTGGCCCGCGCAGAACGCCGCGTCAATGTCCTCATGGGAGACAAGGTCGAACCACGCCGTAAGTGGATTGAGGATAATGTTAAGTTTACTCTTGAGGAGAGTGGGGAGATGGTGTTTTAGGAGTGTGCTGCAATAAAAAAATAAATATACATTATAGAAAGGAGGTGGAGAGGTGTCTATCGGTAGAAACGATAAATGTCCATGCAATTCAGGCAAAAAATACAAACATTGCCATTTAAAAATAGAGAAGTTACGAAAACAAATGAAACGAAATAATCTTCGTGATATTTCAGAAAGTGAGAGAAAACAACTTCAATCCCACGATAGGAATAGAGTCAAGCAACTTTTCGATTCTAAAGGAAAAGAGTGCCTGTATTCCAACTGTGATAGAAAACCGATTAAATCACACACTTTTCCTAGAAATATATTAGAAAAGCAGATTGCAAGAAAAACTGATAATGGATATTCGGTTTTTTCGACCGATATAAAAAATATTGTTAGTAATCTACAAAATCCTAGATCATATAGTGAATTATTTTATGAAGTCAATATAAATGATGCTGGAACTATGCCACTTTTTTGTGAAGAACATGACAATCAGATTTTTTCGCCAATAGAAACTTTTAAACCCATTCCTACCGAAAAACAATATATATTTTTATATGCTTATCGTTTCTTTTTATACCATTTTTCTAAAGAAAAATATGCCTTGATAGATTACCATGATGTGATTGCCTCAGAAAAAGGAGTAGGCAAATCACTTTCTTCAGATACAAGAAATAAAAGAAATTCCATTTATGCTAATGCAACAAAAATTGCAAATACTAAAACAAATATAACAAATTTAGATGTATTAAAGATTAAATTTGATCAAGTAATGAATCATACTCTACCAAGTGATGCTAAAATTGATGAACATTTTAAAGTATACGGTTATAAATTGAAAAACGATATTCAGTGGTGTGGTGCCGGCTGTACAGAGTTTTCTTATAACGATACTGGAGTTATGAATCATTTAGGCTGCAGTTTTGGTTTAATCCCACAAAATAGAGATTTTCCAGCATATTTTTATTGTGTTGTACCAAACGAAGAAAATGATTATTTGAAAGATAAATTGCTGAAGTTACTTAATGATAAGTATGATGGTTATAAGAACGAAAAAGATACTGCTTCTTTTGAAAATATTATAAAATATTACATTTTTGATAGTTCAGAAAATATTATAATTTCTCCTGATATTATTGATGAATTGAGAGATAAAGAAATTTGTTTTTTTAATGAAAAAGGTAAACTTTTAAAAAACAGCCAATATGAATGGCTTCTAAAAGCAAATATTCTATTATGTCAAGTCAAAGGAGAACAGAACGAGGAAGTACGCAATACTGTGTATAATATACTGGAAACAATCGATTTGTTTTAAAAAACGGATAGATTGGACTCATCAAATTTCAAATCACCAGAATTTCTGACAAGCTCACTAGGGCTAAAGTGAGGTCACCAGAATTTCTGACGGAGCGTTTTGGAGTAAATTCTATTTGGCAGAAAAACGAGCGAGAGTTTTTGAACAAAAGATGAACGATTGTTTTTCTGATGAGCAGTTTTAAAGCTGTACATAATCGCTAAAACTATTGGAGGTGCAGTATTGATTACGTTATTAATGATACCTTTTTTCCTTGTTCTCCTAGCCATTTTTGGAATTATATATGACTTAATGACCAATAAAGGTAGAAAAGAGTGTGCTCGCACAGTATCTTTGTTTATATTGAACATCCTCACTATTTGTATCTGTCTATTAGATCTACCAATGGAAAGTAAACCATACTCAGGAATAGGGTTTATCTTATTTTATGCACTTGCCTTCACACCTTTGATGATTGTTTTTTCACTATATACTCTCTATCGGATTGGAAAACATTATAGGTATTTTAAGAGTAAGTTCGCTATAACACTCCTATTCAATGCTATTTTACTTTTCCTTCTTTCATTAGTAAATACTTTTGTATTATGGAGAAGCTTTCAAATATATCATAGAAACGATATTAATTTGTTTTATTTTGTTTTAATCGTTTTGGGGATTTGTTCAACTATCCAATTGATAATAGGCGAACTTGAGAAGAAAAGAATACGAGGCATCCAAAAACAAGAGGAGCAAGACGGCAATGAAAAATAACTCTATAAAAGATATGTGCAGACAACATAGAAGTGAAGCGCAAATGCTGAGATTGATTTTACAGACTGCTGAAACTTTACAAATTGAGGCTGTCGCCATGTCTGGTTCACGAACTGATACAAGAGCGCCAAAAGATGAGTTTCAAGACTATGATGTAGTCTATGTTGTGGACGACTTAGACAATCTGACGAGTGACTTTTCTTGGTTGGACCAGTTTGGAACACGTATCATTGAGCAGCATAATATCCTAGGCAACCGTCGTCTCTATCTCATGCTTTTTGAAGATGGCAATCGGATTGATTTGACCCTTTGCCCCAAAGACCACATCCAAGAGTGGGTGGATAGTGAGGCCGATTATACAGTTTTGAAAGATGAGAAAGGCTTGTTTGAGTCCTATACTACAAGTCCTCAACGTTACTGGACGGATCCAGCTAGCCCGATTGATTTTGAAAAAGCCTGCAATGAATTTTGGTGGGTGTCAGCCTACGTGGTTAAAGGAATTTGTCGTAAGCAAGTTCTCTATGCCACTGATCATCTCTACGGTATATGTCAACAAGAACTCTTGAAGGTCTTAGCCTGGCAGGTAGCAAGTGATAGGGGGACTGTCGACATCGGCAAGAACTACAAGTATCTCTTTAACTATTTGTCTGCTGAGAAAGAGAAGGAATTCTCGAATCTGCTTGATTTCTCATGTAGTGACAAAGTCACTCAGTCTTTATTTGCTACCATGGAACTTTTCCACCAAGAGGCTCAAAGCCTTGCTAAAAAAATGGGCTTTAACTATGATAGGGAAGCAGCTGAGAAGATGATTCAGTATGCTGAGGAGAGACTCGAAACAAATGAAACATTTACAAAATAATAAGATAACAAAATTTTTACTGATTAGTTTTCTCATTTCTTGGGGATTTGGTTGGGGATTGCTCGCTTTTCTGACGCAAATGAGCCTCTTAAGTCTAACAAGTCCACTAGGAGTTTTTCTCCATTTACTAGGAGGTTTCGGTCCAACCATTGCAGCCATTTCTTGTTTGCCTCAAAAATCCATTAAAAGCATAGTCTCTTTTATCTTAGGAGACTCAAAGAAATATATTTTGTTATTTCTTTTACTAATTTTCGTGCAGACAGGTGTCATTGTTTTCTCATCTAAGGAGCTTAATCCGGCTTTTCCACTAGGAAATTTGTTTGTTGTTTTTTTGAGTGCAGTCTGTGTTTATGGTGGCGAAGAAGAATTGGGATGGCGAGGCATCTTGCAACCAACTTTGGAAACTAGATTCTCCTTTTGGATTTCCGGTTTGATAACAGGTTGTATTTGGGCAATATGGCATGTACCTTTATGGTTTGTGATTGGAAGTTCTCAAAGTAGGATGCCTTTTATATTATTCAGTCTATTTGCAATTTATCTCAGTATTCTTCTAGCAGCTGTTTTCAAAAAGACTAAGTCGATCCTTTATTGCGCCATTTTTCACGGCCTAATTAATACCCTACTTAGCTTATTTGTTATTAAAATTAATCTTTTATTCATTCTAGGATTAGTGGGATTGCTCTTCTTTTCTCACTACCTACAAAGAAACAGTTAAATTTATAAAATATAGATTTACTTTACAATAAAAACACTAAAAAGAGAATTATTATGTCTAACATTCAAAATATGTCCCTTGAGGACATCATGGGAGAGCGATTTGGTCGCTACTCCAAGTACATCATTCAAGATCGGGCTTTGCCAGACATTCGGGATGGATTGAAGCCGGTTCAGCGTCGCATTCTTTATTCGATGAATAAGGATGGCAATACTTTTGACAAGAACTACCGTAAGTCGGCCAAGTCTGTCGGGAACATCATGGGGAATTTCCACCCACACGGTGACAGTTCTATCTATGATGCCATGGTTCGTATGTCACAGGACTGGAAAAATCGTGAGATTCTAGTTGAAATGCACGGTAATAACGGTTCTATGGACGGGGATCCGCCTGCGGCAATGCGTTATACCGAGGCACGTTTGTCTGAGATTGCTGGTTATCTTCTTCAGGACATAGAGAAAAAGACAGTTCCCTTTGCTTGGAACTTTGACGATACCGAGAAAGAACCGACGGTTTTGCCAGCAGCCTTTCCAAACCTCTTAGTCAATGGTTCGACTGGGATTTCGGCTGGTTATGCCACCGATATTCCTCCGCATAATTTGTCTGAGGTTATCGATGCGACAGTCTACATGATTGACCACCCAACAGCCAAGGTGGATAAACTCATGGAATTCTTACCTGGACCAGATTTCCCGACTGGAGGGATCATCCAAGGCCGTGATGAAATCAAGAAGGCCTATGAAACTGGAAAAGGGCGCGTGGTTGTTCGCTCTAAAACTGAGATTGAAAAGTTAAAAGGTGGTAAGGAACAAATCGTTATAACTGAGATTCCTTATGAAATCAATAAGGCCAATCTGGTCAAGAAAATCGATGATGTTCGTGTCAATAACAAGGTTGCAGGGATTGCTGAGGTGCGTGATGAGTCTGACCGTGACGGTCTTCGTATCGCTATTGAGCTCAAGAAAGACGCCAATACGGAGCTTGTCCTCAACTATCTCTTCAAATACACCGACCTACAAATTAACTACAACTTCAACATGGTAGCAATTGATAATTTCACACCTCGTCAGGTTGGAATTGTTCCAATCCTGTCTAGCTACATTGCCCACCGTCGTGAAGTGATTTTGGCACGTTCCCGCTTTGATAAGGAAAAGGCTGAGAAACGTCTTCATATCGTTGAAGGTTTGATTCGCGTGATTTCGATTTTGGACGAAGTCATTGCCCTTATCCGTGCTTCTGAGAACAAGGCTGACGCCAAGGAAAACCTCAAGGTCAGCTATGAGTTTACTGAGGAACAGGCTGAAGCTATCGTTACCTTGCAACTTTACCGTTTGACCAATACAGACGTGGTTGTCTTGCAAGAAGAAGAAGCAGAATTGCGTGAGAAGATTGCTATGCTGGCGGCGATTATTGGTGACGAGCGGACTATGTACAATCTCATGAAGAAAGAACTTCGTGAGGTCAAGAAAAAATTTGCGACTCCTCGTTTGAGTTCTTTAGAAGATACAGCAAAAGTCATCGAGATTGATACAGCTAGTTTGATCGCCGAGGAAGATACCTATGTCAGCGTGACCAAGGCAGGTTACATCAAGCGTACCAGTCCTCGTTCCTTTGCGGCTTCCACTCTGGAAGAAATTGGCAAACGTGATGACGATCGTTTAATCTTTGTTCAATCTGCCAAGACAACCCAGCACCTCTTGATGTTCACGACTCTTGGGAATGTCATCTATCGACCAATCCATGAATTGGCAGATATTCGTTGGAAGGATATCGGAGAGCATCTGAGCCAAACTGTCACAAACTTTGAAACTAACGAAGAAATTCTCTATGCAGAAGTAGTGGATCAGTTTGATGATGCGACAACCTACTTTGCAGCAACTCGCCTTGGTCAAATCAAGCGTGTAGAACGCAAAGAATTCTCTCCATGGCGGACCTACAAGTCGAAGTCTGTTAAGTACGCTAAACTCAAAGACGAGACAGACCAGATTGTAGCAGTGGCACCGATTAAACTAGATGATGTTCTCTTGATTAGTCAAAACGGTTATGCCCTTCGTTTCAATATCGAAGAAGTACCAGTTGTTGGTGCCAAGGCAGCAGGTGTCAAGGCTATGAACCTGAAAGCAGATGATAGGCTTCAGGCAGCCTTTATCTGTAATACCTCATCCTTCTACCTCTTGACCCAACGTGGAAGTTTGAAACGTGTTTCTATTGAGGAAATTCCAGCAACCAGCCGTGCCAAACGAGGTCTACAAGTCTTGCGTGAGTTGAAGAACAAACCGCACCGTGTCTTTTTAGCAGGAGCAGTTGCAGAGCAAGGTTTCGTTGGTGATCTCTTTAGTACAGAAGTAGAAGAAAACGACCAAATTTTGTTTGTCCAATCTAACAAGGGAACAATCTATGAGAGTCGATTGCAAGATTTGAACTTGTCAGAACGTACTAGCAATGGAAGCTTTATTTCAGACACCATTTCAGATGAGGAAGTTTTCGATGCTTACCTCAAAGAATTCTTTAAAGAGGACAAAACAAATTCATAAAAAGAATCAGTCCAGAGGGCTGATTTCTTTATGTTGAAAAAATTTTCAGAAAATTACAAATAATACTTGAAATTTTACTAGAAAAGTGTAGAATAGAACACATAGTTTGAATAGTATAAAGGAGAAACACATGACAGTTGCAATTGATTGGGAAAATCTTGGATTTTCTTATATGAAATTACCTTATCGCTATATCGCTCATTACAAGAATGGTCAATGGGATCAGGGAGAATTGACAGAGGATGCAACCTTGCATATTTCAGAGTCTTCTCCAAGTCTTCACTATGGACAGCAAGCATTTGAGGGATTAAAAGCCTACCGTACCAAAGATGGCAGTGTTCAACTTTTCCGTCCAGATGAAAATGCCAAGCGTCTGCAACGTACCTGCGACCGCCTCTTGATGCCACAAGTTCCGACAGAAATGTTTGTAGAAGCTTGTAAAGCAGTTGTGCGTGCAAATGAAGAATACGTCCCACCATATGGAACAGGTGGAACCCTTTATCTTCGTCCACTTTTGATTGGTGTTGGGGATATTATCGGGGTTAAACCAGCAGAAGAGTATATTTTCACCATCTTTGCTATGCCAGTTGGAAATTACTTTAAGGGTGGATTGGTTCCTACCAACTTCTTGATTCAGGATGAATACGACCGTGCAGCTCCAAATGGTACAGGTGCTGCTAAGGTAGGTGGGAACTATGCTGCCAGTCTTCTACCAGGTAAAATGGCCAAGTCTCGCAACTTTTCTGACGTTATCTACCTAGACCCATCTACACATACAAAGATTGAAGAAGTCGGATCAGCCAACTTCTTTGGAATCACGGCAGACAATGAATTTGTTACGCCATTAAGCCCGTCAATCTTGCCGTCTATTACCAAGTACTCCTTGCTTTACTTGGCAGAACACCGCTTGGGCTTGACACCTATCGAAGGCGATGTCCCAATCGACAATCTGGATCGTTTTGTAGAGGCAGGTGCTTGTGGAACAGCAGCGGTTATTTCTCCAATTGGGGGAATCCAACACGGTGACGATTTCCATGTTTTCTATAGTGAAACAGAAGTAGGGCCTGTAACACGTAAACTCTACGATGAATTGACCGGTATCCAATTTGGTGATGTGGAAGCACCAGAGGGATGGATTGTCAAAGTGGACTAAAAGACACGAAGTAAAGAAGAACTCCATAGCAGTTGTAATGGCTGAAATGGAGTTTTTTCTTGCTAGTTTGAGCTTTTTCTTGTACAATAGAAAAAGTGAAAAGAGGTACAGTATGAGTAAAAAAGATAAGAAAATTGAAATTCAATTGACAGATGCTAAAGTGACTGTTGGAAAAGACAGTTATGAAGGCTACGTTTTGACAATCGGGAAAAAGGTCATTGGCGAAATTGCCGAATTAGATAACCAATTTGTCATCATAAAGAATGGAAATGTCGATAATTTTTATAAAAAACTTGAAAAAGCTGTGGAAATTTTGATTGAAAACTATAATTTAACAAAATAATGCTTGTTTTTTTGAAAATTTCATGATATAATAGTTTTTGTTAAGCATTGGAGAGATAGCGAAGAGGCTAAACGCGGCGGACTGTAAATCCGCTCCTTCGGGTTCGGGGGTTCGAATCCCTCTCTCTCCATCTCATCATTGGGGTATAGCCAAGCGGTAAGGCAAGGGACTTTGACTCCCTCATGCGTTGGTTCGAATCCAGCTACCCCAGTTCTTAGGTAATAAATTCAAGATAAAAAGAAAAATATCTTAGGGTATTTTATTTTTATATTGAAAGACGTGAACAATACGGACATGTTCTTGCGGGTGCTTAGGAAAAAAATTATAAGTATGTCAAGTTTGGAAAAACTTGATTGTTGGAGGATTTTTTAGATGAACGAATTTGAAGATTTGCTAAATAGCGTTAGCCAAGTTGAGCCTGGTGATGTTGTTAGTGCTGAAGTATTGACAGTTGATGCGACTCAAGCTAACGTTGCAATCTCTGGGACTGGTGTTGAAGGTGTCTTGACTCTTCGCGAATTGACAAACGATCGCGATGCAGATATCAATGACTTTGTGAAAGTAGGAGAAGTATTGGATGTTCTTGTACTTCGTCAAGTAGTTGGTAAAGATACTGATACAGTTACATACCTTGTATCTAAAAAACGCCTTGAAGCTCGCAAAGCATGGGACAAACTTGTAGGACGCGAAGAAGAAGTTGTTACTGTTAAAGGAACTCGTGCCGTTAAAGGTGGACTTTCAGTAGAATTTGAGGGTGTTCGTGGATTCATCCCAGCTTCAATGTTGGACACTCGTTTCGTACGTAACACTGAGCGTTTCGTAGGTCAAGAATTTGATGCTAAAATCAAAGAAGTTGATCCTAAAGAAAACCGCTTCATCCTTTCACGTCGTGAAGTTGTTGAAGCAGCTACTGCAGCAGCTCGTGCTGAAGTGTTCGGTAAATTGGTTGTTGGTGATGTAGTAACTGGTAAAGTTGCTCGTATCACAAGCTTTGGTGCTTTCATCGACCTTGGTGGTGTTGACGGATTGGTTCACTTGACTGAATTGTCACATGAACGTAACGTATCACCTAAATCAGTTGTAACTGTTGGTGAAGAAATTGAAGTGAAGATCCTTGATCTTAACGAAGAAGAAGGACGCGTATCACTTTCACTTAAAGCAACAACACCTGGACCATGGGACGGTGTTGAGCAAAAATTGGCTAAAGGTGATGTAGTAGAAGGAACAGTTAAACGTTTGACTGACTTTGGTGCATTTGTTGAAGTGTTGCCAGGTATTGATGGACTTGTTCACGTATCACAAATTTCACACAAACGTATCGAAAATCCAAAAGAAGCTCTTACTGTTGGTCAAGAAGTTACTGTTAAAGTCCTTGATGTTAACGCTGACGCAGAACGCGTATCACTTTCTATCAAAGCTCTTGAAGAACGTCCAGCTCAAGAAGAAGGACAAAAAGAAGAAAAACGTGCTGCTCGTCCACGTCGTCCAAAACGTCAAGAAAAACGTGATTTCGAACTTCCAGAAACACAAACAGGATTCTCAATGGCTGACTTGTTCGGTGATATCGAACTTTAATCAGATTGTTAATCACAAAATCCTTTGTTTAAAACAAGGGATTTTTCTTTTGTCTCTTTCCCATTTTTGATATAATAGTTCTATGTTAGATTCAGAAAAACAATCACAATATCAATTGTTAAATGAGGAACTCTCTTATTTGCTTGACGGTGAGAGCAATGTTCTTGCTAATCTTTCGAATGCTAGTGCCCTCCTAAAATCTCGCTTTCCCAATACTGTATTTGCAGGATTTTATCTGTTTGATGGTAGCGAGTTAGTTTTAGGGCCTTTTCAGGGTGGTGTTTCTTGTATTCGCATTCCGCTTGGAAAAGGCGTGTGTGGAGAAGCTGCTGAGTTTCAAGAGACTGTTTTAGTTGGCGATGTGAGCACCTATCCAAACTACATTTCTTGTGATAGTATGGCCAAGAGTGAAATCGTAGTTCCCATGCTCAAGAATGGTCGATTTCTGGGTGTCTTAGACCTGGATTCTTCACTTATTGATGATTACAATGCCATTGACCGTGATTACTTGGAACAATTTGTCGCTATTTTGCTTGAGAAGACAGAATGGAACTTTACAATGTTTGAGGAGAAAGCCTAATGTATCAAGCACTTTATCGAAAATATAGAAGCCAAACTTTTTCACAATTGGTCGGACAAGAGGTTGTGGCTAAAACCCTAAAACAGGCAGTCGAGCAGGAAAAGATTAGTCATGCTTATCTTTTCTCAGGCCCTCGTGGAACTGGGAAAACCAGTGTAGCCAAGATTTTTGCCAAGGCAATGAACTGTCCAAACCAGGTAGACGGAGAACCATGTAATAACTGCTATATCTGTCAGGCTGTGACAGAAGGTAGCTTAGAAGATGTTATCGAAATGGATGCGGCTTCGAATAACGGAGTTGATGAAATCCGAGAAATTCGTGATAAATCCACCTATGCTCCTAGTTTGGCACGTTATAAGGTCTATATCATAGACGAGGTTCATATGTTGTCTACAGGAGCTTTTAATGCGCTTTTGAAGACTCTAGAAGAACCAACTCAAAATGTTGTCTTTATTTTAGCGACCACCGAATTGCACAAGATTCCAGCAACTATTTTATCGCGCGTCCAACGTTTTGAGTTTAAATCGATTAGAACGCAAGATATTAAGAACCATATCCAAACCATTTTGTCAAAAGAGAATATCAGTTCTGAACCAGAGGCAGTGGAAATCATTGCCAGACGAGCTGAAGGTGGTATGCGGGATGCCTTGTCAATTTTGGACCAAGCCTTGAGTTTGACACAAGGGAATGCTTTAACTACAGCTATTTCTGAGGAGATTACAGGCACTATTAGTCTATCAGCTCTAGATGACTATGTGGCTGCTTTGTCCCAACAGGATGTCCCAAAAGCGCTAGATTCTTTGAATCTTTTGTTTGAAAATGGCAAAAGCATGACTCGGTTTGTGACGGATCTCTTGCAGTATTTGCGTGATTTACTGGTTGTTCAGACAGGTGGTGAAAATACTCATCATAGTCCAGTTTTTATGGACAATCTCGCTCTTTCTCAGAAAAGTCTCTTTGAAATGATTCGTCTAGCGACAGTGAGTCTAGCAGATATGAAGGCCAGCTTGCAACCTAAGATTTACGCTGAGATGATGACCATTCGTTTAGCGGAAATCAAGCCTGAATCTTTGCTTTCAGGAGCTGTTGAAAGTGAAATTTCTGCACTGAGACAGGAAGTCGCCCGTCTCAAACAAGAACTTGCCAATGCGGGCACAGCTCCTAAACCAGTTGTGGCAGTTCCTAGTCGTCCAGCCCCTTCCAAGACAGTCTATCGAGTGGATCGCAACAAAGTTCAGTCTATCCTGCAAGAAGCTGTCGAAAATCCTGATTTGGCACGACAAAACTTGATTCGCCTCCAAAATGCGTGGGGAGAAGTGATTGAAAGTTTAGCTGGACCTGATAAGGCTCTTCTCGTAGGTTCTCAACCAGTTGCGGCCAATGAACACCATGCTATTTTAGCCTTTGAGTCTAATTTCAATGCTGGTCAAACCATGAAACGTGATAACCTCAATACCATGTTTGGCAATATTCTCAGCCAGGCAGCTGGATTTTCACCTGAGATTCTGGCTATTTCCCTAGAGGAATGGAAAGAGGTTCGAGCAGCATTTTCAGCTAAAAACAAGTCTTCTCAAGCTGATCAAGAGGTGGAAGAAGAGAGTCTGATTCCAGAAGGATTTGAATTTCTGGCTGATAAAGTTATGGTTGAAGAAGACTAAAAGTGGATTTCATGATACAATAATCTTATGAATAGACAACAATTTATCATTATAGCGTTATTCACGGCTGCTGAGACTTATTTTTTCAATGAAGCTTGGATGACTGGTCGCTACATTATGGCAGCTTTTTGGGCCATTCTACTCTTTCGAAATTTTAGGTTAAGTTACGTGATGGGGAAAATCATAGACGCCATTGATCAACATTTAAACCGCAAGGACTAGCCCTTAGCTTCTGGACAAAATCAAAGCCTTTTAGGCTTTTTTTTGTTATACTAGTAGAGTATATTTATTGACCTTTTGTCCTATTTTTTAGGGATTGTAAGCAATTTCCTAAAGTATTGAGCAAAATGTTTGAAAAAGAAAGGAATTATCATGTCAGTATTAGAGATCAAAGATCTTCACGTTGAGATTGAAGGAAAAGAAATTTTAAAAGGGGTCAATCTGACTCTGAAAACAGGAGAAATCGCAGCTATCATGGGACCAAATGGTACTGGTAAATCGACTCTTTCTGCTGCTATCATGGGGAATCCTAACTACGAAGTCACAAAAGGTGAGGTCTTGTTTGATGGCGTAAACATTCTTGAGTTGGAAGTGGACGAGCGTGCGCGCATGGGACTTTTCCTTGCTATGCAATATCCGTCTGAAATTCCTGGAATTACCAATGCAGAATTTCTTCGTGCAGCTATGAATGCTGGTAAAGAAGACGATGAAAAGATTTCAGTTCGTGAGTTCATCACTAAACTAGACGAAAAAATGGAATTGCTCAACATGAAAGAAGAAATGGCAGAGCGTTACCTTAACGAAGGCTTCTCTGGTGGTGAGAAAAAACGCAATGAAATTCTTCAACTCTTGATGTTGGAACCAACTTTCGCTCTTCTTGATGAGATTGACTCAGGTCTTGATATTGACGCTCTTAAAGTCGTATCAAAAGGTGTCAATGCCATGCGTGGTGAAGGCTTTGGTGCCATGATCATTACTCACTACCAACGTCTCTTGAACTACATCACACCAGACGTGGTACACGTGATGATGGAAGGTCGTGTTGTCCTTTCTGGTGGTCCAGAATTGGCTGCCCGTTTGGAACGTGAAGGATACGCTAAACTAGCTGAAGAACTTGGCTATGACTACAAGGAAGAATTGTAATTCCCTCGTATCTTTTAGGAGAAGTAAATGACTAAAGAAACTATTAAACTTTTTTCAGAAATGCACGCTGAACCAAGCTGGTTAGCTGACCTTCGTCAAAAAGCTTTTGATAAGATTGAGAGTTTGGAATTACCAGTTATCGAGCGTGTGAAATTTCACCGTTGGAATCTGGGAGATGGAACCATTACAGAAAGCGAACCATCAGCAAATGTTCCAGATTTCACAGCTCTAGACAATCACTTGAAATTGGTTCAAGTAGGCACCCAAACTGTTTTTGAACAAATTCCAGTTGAGTTAGCTGAACAGGGTGTTGTTTTCACAGACTTCCACTCAGCTTTAGAAGAAATTCCAGAGCTTATTGAGGAGTTCTTCATGTCATCAGTTAAATACGACGATGACAAGTTGGCAGCTTATCACACAGCTTACTTTAATAGTGGCGCTGTTCTCTACATTCCTGATAATGTTGAAATTGCTGAACCAATCGAAGGGATTTTCTACCAAGATAGCGACAGCGATGTGCCGTTTAACAAGCATATTATGATTATTGCTGGTAAAAATTCTAAGATTAGTTATCTGGAGCGTTTAGAATCACGTGGCGGAGGTAGTACTAAGGCAACTGCCAATATCACTGTAGAAGTCATCGCTCGCTCTGGCGCACAAGTGAAATTTTCAGCTATCGACCGTCTAGGAGAAAATGTCACTGCCTACATCAGCCGTCGTGGTAAGTTGGGCAATGATGCAAGTATTGACTGGGCAATCGGTGTCATGAACGAAGGGAATGTCGTTGCGGACTTTGATAGCGACTTGATTGGGAATGGTAGCCATGCTGACCTTAAAGTCGTAGCTCTTTCAAGTGGCCGTCAGGTGCAAGGGATTGATACTCGCGTAACAAACTACGGTTGCAACTCAATCGGAAATATTCTCCAACATGGGGTTATTCTTGAAAAAGCAACCTTGACCTTCAACGGTATCGGTCACATCATCAAGGGAGCTAAGGGAGCAGATGCCCAACAAGAAAGTCGTGTTCTCATGCTTTCAGACCAAGCTCGTTCAGATGCCAACCCAATTCTTTTGATTGATGAAAATGACGTTACTGCAGGCCACGCGGCTTCTATCGGTCAGGTAGATCCAGAAGACATGTACTACCTCATGAGCCGTGGCTTGGACAAGGCAACTGCAGAGCGTTTGGTTGTTCGTGGTTTCCTTGGCTCTGTTATCGTGGAGATTCCAGTCAAGGAAGTTCGTGATGAAATGATTGCAACCATCGAAGAAAAATTGTCAAAACGCTAAGGGGAAGCCTATGTTAGATGTAGAAGCGATTCGCAAGGATTTTCCGATTTTAGACCAGATTGTTAACGATGAACCTCTGGTCTATCTGGACAATGCTGCGACAACACAAAAACCATTAGCTGTTCTGGAAGCAATTAATCACTACTATGAGCAGGACAATGCCAATGTTCACCGTGGTGTCCATACCTTGGCTGAGCGAGCAACAGCTTCTTATGAAGCTGCTCGTGAAACCATTCGTAAGTTTATCAATGCAGGCTCTACAAAGGAAGTTCTCTTTACCAGAGGAACGACAACCAGTCTTAACTGGGTGGCACGCTTCGCTGAGGAAATCCTGACTGAGGGAGACCAGGTCTTGATTTCTGTCATGGAACACCATTCCAATATCATTCCATGGCAGGAAGCCTGCCGTAAGACTGGAGCTGAGCTTGTCTATGTCTATCTCAAGGATGGAGCTCTGGATATGGATGACTTGCGAGCTAAATTGACTGATAGAGTCAAATTTGTCTCCCTAGCTCAGGCCTCCAATGTTCTTGGAGTGGTCAATCCAATCAAAGAAATCACTCAAATGGCCCACCAAGTTGGAGCCATCATGGTGGTGGATGGTGCTCAATCTACACCCCATATGAAGATTGATGTCCAGGACTTGGATGTAGACTTCTTTGCCTTTTCAGGTCACAAGATGGCTGGTCCGACTGGTATCGGTGTCCTTTACGGCAAAGAGAAGTACCTGGAACAAATGTCACCTCTTGAATTTGGCGGCGAGATGATTGATTTCGTCTATGAGCAATCTGCTAGTTGGAAGGAATTGCCTTGGAAATTTGAGGCTGGGACACCCAATATGGCAGGTGCTATTGGACTTGCAACAGCAGTGGATTACCTAGAAAATATTGGCATGGATGCAATCGAAGCCCATGAACAAGAATTGATTGCATACGTCTATCCAAAATTGCAGGCAGTTGAGGGATTGACCATTTACGGTTCGCAAGACTTGGCTCAACGGTCAGGTGTCATTGCCTTTAACTTAGGAGATCTTCATCCTCACGATCTTGCGACGGCTCTGGATTATGAAGGAGTGGCTGTTCGTGCAGGTCACCACTGTGCGCAACCCTTGCTCCAGTATTTGGAAGTTCCAGCAACAGCTCGTGCAAGTTTTTATATCTACAATACTAAGGCAGATTGTGACAAGTTAGTCGATGCCCTACAAAAGACAAAGGAGTTTTTCAATGGCACTTTCTAAATTAGATAGCCTTTATATGGCAGTGGTGGCAGACCATTCGAAAAATCCACATCACCAAGGGAAGTTGGATGATGCTGAGCAAATCAGTCTCAACAATCCGACCTGTGGGGATGTCATCAACCTCTCTGTCAAGTTTGATGCAGAGGACCGTTTAGAAGATATTGCTTTTCTAAATTCAGGATGCACGATTTCAACTGCCTCTGCTAGTATGATGACAGATGCTGTTTTAGGGAAGACCAAGCAAGAAATTCTAGAACTTGCAACCATCTTTTCTGAAATGGTTCAAGGTCAAAAGGATGAGCGTCAAGACCAACTAGGTGATACAGCCTTCTTATCAGGTGTTGCCAAATTCCCGCAACGAATTAAGTGTGCAACCCTAGCTTGGAATGCCCTTAAGAAAACAATTGAAGATCAAGAAAAACAGTAAGACAAGTTTCTTTTGTCTTATAAATCATTAAAAATGAAGAATGAAAGAAAGGATATTATGGCTGAAGAAAGAGTAGAACCAAAACCAATTGACCTTGGTGAATATAAATTTGGTTTCCATGATGATGTAGAGCCTGTCCTATCGACAGGAAAAGGACTCAACGAAGGTGTTATTCGTGAATTATCTGCTGCCAAGGGTGAGCCAGAGTGGATGTTGGAATTCCGTTTGAAATCTTATGAAACCTTCAAGAAAATGCCTATGCAAACTTGGGGAGCGGACTTGTCAGAGATTGACTTTGATGATTTGATCTACTACCAAAAACCATCTGACAAACCAGCCCGTTCTTGGGATGACGTTCCTGAAAAAATCAAAGAAACCTTTGAACGTATAGGGATTCCTGAAGCTGAGCGTGCTTATCTAGCAGGAGCCTCTGCCCAGTACGAGTCGGAAGTGGTTTATCATAACATGAAAGAAGAATTTGAGAAGTTAGGAATTATCTTTACAGATACGGATTCTGCCCTCAAGGAATACCCAGACTTGTTTAAACAATACTTTGCGAAGTTGGTACCGCCGACTGATAACAAGTTGGCAGCCCTTAACTCAGCAGTATGGTCTGGTGGAACCTTTATCTATGTACCAAAAGGAGTCAAGGTAGACATTCCGCTTCAAACATACTTCCGTATCAACAATGAAAATACTGGTCAGTTTGAACGTACCTTAATTATCGTTGATGAGGGAGCAAGTGTCCACTACGTAGAAGGATGTACAGCACCAACATATTCAAGTAACAGCTTGCACGCTGCCATTGTAGAAATCTTTGCCTTGGACGGAGCTTATATGCGTTATACAACCATCCAAAACTGGTCTGACAACGTTTATAACTTGGTAACGAAACGTGCCAAAGCTTTGAAAGATGCGACTGTTGAGTGGATTGATGGTAACTTGGGTGCTAAAACAACCATGAAATACCCATCTGTTTATCTGGATGGAGAAGGGGCCCGTGGTACCATGCTCTCGATCGCCTTTGCCAATGCAGGGCAACACCAAGATACGGGTGCCAAGATGATCCACAACGCTCCACACACAAGCTCCTCTATCGTGTCTAAATCCATCGCTAAAGGCGGAGGAAAGGTGGACTACCGTGGACAAGTAACTTTCAACAAGAACTCTAAGAAATCTGTTTCTCACATCGAGTGTGATACCATTATCATGGATGACTTATCAGCGTCAGACACCATTCCATTTAATGAAATCCACAACTCGCAAGTTGCTTTGGAACACGAAGCCAAGGTATCTAAGATTTCGGAAGAACAACTCTATTACCTCATGAGTCGTGGATTGTCAGAATCTGAGGCAACAGAGATGATTGTCATGGGATTTGTCGAGCCCTTCACCAAAGAACTTCCAATGGAATACGCAGTTGAGCTGAACCGCTTGATTAGCTATGAAATGGAAGGTTCAGTCGGATAAGAATATGCAAAATCTGAACAGGAATCCTTTCTGTTCAGATTTTTTTCAAAAAAGAACCTAATAAATATTCACAAAAGTGCTTTGATATGGTAAAATAAAACAATTACATTTAGTGGAGATGAAGTATGAATATTTTTAGAACCAAGGATGTTAGTCTGAGACAGACAGAGATGCATCGCCATTTGAAATTGTGGGATTTGATTCTTCTAGGGATTGGTGCCATGGTGGGGACAGGGATTTTCACCATTACAGGAACAGCAGCAGCTACACTAGCTGGTCCATCACTAGTGGTTTCCATCGTGATTTCTGCCCTATGTGTTTCTTTATCAGCTCTCTTTTTCGCAGAATTTGCCTCGCGTGTGCCTGCAACTGGGGGTGCGTATAGTTATCTCTATGCGATTTTAGGAGAATTACCAGCATGGATTGCTGGCTGGTTGACCATCATGGAATTTATGACAGCTGTTTCAGGTGTGGCGTCTGGTTGGGCAGCTTATTTTAAGGGCTTACTCAGTAATTATGGTATTTCCATGCCCCAAGCCTTAAATGGTACTTTTAACCCCGAACAAGGCACCTATATCGACCTTTTACCTATTTTGGTGCTTGCTTTGGTAACAGGATTGGTTTTATTAAATTCCAAGGCAGCCTTACGCTTTAATTCGCTTTTAGTGGTCTTGAAATTCTCAGCTCTTGCCTTATTTATCCTAGTTGGCATTTGGTATATCAAACCTGAAAATTGGTCGAATTTTGCTCCATTTGGTTTTGGTCAACTATATGGTGGAAGTACTGGGATTATGGCGGGTGCATCTTTGATGTTCTTCGGTTTTCTCGGTTTTGAGTCTATTTCCATGGCGGTTGATGAAATTCAAAGTCCGCAAAAAAATATTCCTCGCGGAATTGTGCTTTCTCTGACAATTGTCACCATTCTCTATGCCTTGGTAACAATAGTATTGACTGGGATTGTTCACTATAGCCAACTCAATGTGGACGATGCAGTAGCATTTTCATTACGTAGTATCGGAATAGGCTGGGCAGCCAACTATGTTTCACTGGTAGCCATTCTAACCCTGATAACCGTATGTATTTCCATGACCTACGCTCTGTCTCGAATGATTTACAGCCTAGCACGTGATGGGCTATTACCTCGAAGTTTTAAACAACTAAGTAAAAGCAGCCGAGTTCCAAAGAATGCGACCATCTTAACAGGAGTTGCTTCAGCCATTGCAGCAGGAGTCTTTCCGCTAGCCAGTATCGCTGCCTTTTTAAATATCTGTACGCTAGCTTATCTCATTTTGCTTGCCTACGGTATTATCAAGCTCAGAAAGGATAAGGGCATGCCAAAAGAAGGAGAATTCAAAACTCCTTTAGTGCCGCTTTTGCCAATCCTTTCTATTCTTATCTGTCTTTCCTTTATGCTTCAGTATAGCAAGGAAACATGGATTGCCTTTGGACTTGCTTTGTTGGTTGGACTAGTGATTTACTTTACTTATGGCTATCGTCACTCTACACTTTCTGAAGAAGAATAAAAGCTGGGAATTCCCAGCTTTTTTAATCTTTTACATAAGTAAATCCTTCCCCCAGAATTTCATGAGCCTCTGTGATGGTGATAAAGGCTTGAGGATCGACTTGGTGAATCACATCCTTCATTTTAACGATTTCATTTCGACCGACGATACAGTAGATAATTTTTAAATCCTTTTTGCTGTAGTAACCTTGACCAGATATAAAGGTTACGCCGCGTCCGAGTTCATCGTTAATTTTTTCGGCTAACCGATCTGGAAATTGAGTTATAATCATAAATCCTTTACCAGCATAACCTCCTTCACCGATCAGGTCAATAACACGAGCGATGATAAAGTCAAATAAGAGGGTATAAGTCACTAGGCGCAAATCTTGGAAGATAATCAAAATCAACATTAGAATAATGAAATCAAGCGAGAAAAGCAATTTTCCAATTGAAATATTGGTGTATTTGTTGAGGATGCGAGCAACAATATCTGATCCACCTGTTGTACCACCAGCATTAAAGATAATACCTAAACCAACTCCTAGTAAAACACCAGAAACTAAAGAGACAATAATGAGATCACCTTGCAAGTCAAATTGTAAAGGAATTCGTTCAAAGACAGCAAGCCAGATCGAGAGGGAAATGGTTCCCAAAAGGCTGGAGTAGAGAGTTTTCGGACCAAATATCTTCCAAGCGAGGATAAAGAGAGGGATGTTAATCAAGAGATTCATCACTGAGACAGGAATTTTAAAGAGATAGAAGGTAATCAATGTGATACCAGTTGCTCCGCCTTCAAACAAATGATGAGGAACTACAAAGTAGGTAAGACCAAAGGCATAAATAGCTGCCCCAAGTATGATAGTGATAATAGGCTGGACTTTTCGGATCATGACTCTTCCTCGCTTTTCTATAGATAGATTATACCAAAATTCCAAGCTTTTTCATTGGATTCATCATGATTTTTTAACAATTTTTTGATATAATAAAAGTGATAAATCCCTATCTTATTGAGAAGAATAGAAAGATTGAAGATATGACACAAGTAAAAATTGTAACGGATTCCTCTGTTACTATTGAACCAGAAGTGGTTAAAGAATTAAATATCACCGTTGTTCCTTTATCTGTGATGATTGATGGTATCCTTTATTCTGATGCAGATTTGAAAGAGGGGGAATTCCTTCATCTCATGCAACAAAGTAAAAACCTACCCAAAACCAGTCAGCCTCCAGTGGGAGTATTTGCTGAAGTTTTTGAAGAGCTAGGTAAAGATGGTAGCCAGATTCTCGCTATTCACATGTCCCATGCACTATCTGGTACTGTTGAAGCTGCTCGCCAAGGAGCAAGCCTCTCTAGCGCTGATGTGACCGTTATTGATAGTTCTTTTACAGACCAGGCGATGAAGTTTCAAGTTGTTGAAGCGGCTAAACTTGCTCAAGAAGGAAAAGATTTAGAAACTATCTTAGCACGTGTGGAAGATGTGAAAAATCATACTGAACTCTATATCGGTGTTTCAACATTAGAAAACCTAGTCAAGGGTGGTCGTATTGGGCGTGTGACAGGCTTGATCAGTTCTCTGTTAAATATTCGTGTCGTCATGCAAATGAAGAACCATGAACTCCAACCTATTGTAAAGGGGCGCGGTGCTAAGACATTTAAAAAATGGCTTGACGAGTTGGCCGAGACCCTTTCTCATAAATCCGTTGCGGAAATTGGAATTTCCTACGCTGGTACCAATGAATGGGCCCATGAGATGAAAAGTGTTTTACAAACTTATGTCGAAAAACCAATCTCAGTACTGGAAACAGGCTCCATCATTCAAACCCATACAGGTGAAAATGCGTGGGCTGTCTTGGTTCGATATCATTCCTAAAAAAATAGAGAAAAATCGTTAGAAATAGCGTTTTTGACTTGACCTGTGGGCAATTTTAGGATATGATTATATTTGTTAATTAGAAATTATTTGGAGGAATTATTAACATGGCAAACAAACAAGATTTGATCGCTAAAGTAGCAGAAGCTACAGAATTGACTAAGAAAGATTCAGCAGCAGCAGTTGACGCTGTATTCGCAGCAGTAACTGAATACCTTGCAGCTGGTGAAAAAGTTCAATTGATCGGTTTTGGTAACTTTGAAGTTCGTGAGCGTGCTGCACGTAAAGGTCGCAACCCACAAACTGGTAAAGAAATCAAAATCGCAGCTTCTAAAGTTCCAGCATTCAAAGCTGGTAAAGCTCTTAAAGACGCTGTTAAATAATGAATTTTCAAAAAGCCTGTCATATCAAGCATTTGAGCTTGTGAGACAGGCTTTTTTGTTTTGGGAAATATGATTTTATCGTTCTGTGCAAAAAGAAAAAGGCTCCCATGAAATGAGAACCTTCTTTTAATTAGTTTTTAGAAGCTGCTTGGAAATCAGGGTTTTTCCATGCTTCATCAATGATTGCTTGCAATTCTTTAGCAGATGCTTGCATTTTTTGAGTTTCCGCATCGTTCAATGGGATGTTTACTGGACGAACGATACCGTGTGCACCAACAACAGCTGGTTGACCGATAAAGACATCTTTCACACCGTATTGACCTTCTTGGAATACAGAAAGTGGAAGTACTGCATTTTCGTCATCAAGGATTGCTTTTGTGATACGAGCAAGTGCTACGGCGATACCATAGTATGTAGCTCCTTTTTTGTTGATGATTGTGTAAGCAGCATCACGAACACCTTCGAACAATTCAATCAATTCAGCTTCTTGAACGTTTTGAGTGTCTTTAAGGAATTCTTCAAGGTTTACACCAGCGATGTTGGCATGTGACCAAACAGCGAATTCAGAGTCTCCGTGTTCACCCATGATGTAGGCGTGAACCGAACGAGCATCAACGTCCAATTTTTCGGCAAGTGCTTGACGGAAACGAGCTGAGTCAAGTGAAGTACCTGAACCGATAACACGTTCTTTAGGGAATCCAGAGAATTTCCAAGTTGAGTAAGTCAAAACGTCAACTGGGTTAGCTGCAACAAGGAAGATACCATCAAAACCTGATTCAACAACTTGTGTTACGATTGATTTGTTGATAGCCAAGTTTTTACCTACAAGGTCAAGGCGAGTTTCACCTGGTTTTTGAGGAGCACCTGCAGTGATAACAACAAGGTCAGCATCTGCACAGTCAGAGTATTGAGCAGCGTAGATTTTTTTAGGTGAAGTGAAGGCAAGGGCGTGACTAAGGTCAAGCGCATCACCAACAGCTTTTTCGTGTAATTGTGGAATTTCGATAATTCCAAGCTCTTGTGCAATTCCTTGGTTAACAAGTGCGAAAGCGTAAGATGAACCTACGGCACCGTCACCAACAAGGATCACTTTTTTGTGTTGTTTAGTTGAAGTCATTATCTAAACATCTCCTTCATTTTTTTTAGGGGAATCCCCAGACACTTTCATTCTATCACTTTTAAAAAGCTTTGTCACGAATATTCTATTCGGTTATAGATGTAAACGTTTTAGTAGTTTCAGAAGCCTGAAATAAAGGACATTTTATGGTATAATATATCTAATTACTAATAGTGAAATGAGGCATTTATTAATGCAGGATAAAAATTTAGTGAATGTCAATCTGACAAAGGAGATGAAGACCAGCTTTATCGATTACGCCATGAGTGTTATCGTAGCGCGTGCTCTTCCTGATGTTCGAGATGGCTTGAAGCCTGTCCACCGCCGTATTCTTTACGGAATGAATGAACTAGGTGTTACTCCAGACAAACCTCATAAAAAATCAGCCCGTATCACAGGGGATGTTATGGGTAAATACCACCCACACGGGGATTCCTCTATTTACGAAGCCATGGTCCGTATGGCCCAGTGGTGGAGCTACCGTTACATGCTTGTCGATGGGCATGGGAACTTTGGTTCCATGGATGGAGACGGTGCTGCCGCGCAGCGGTATACTGAGGCACGTATGAGCAAGATTGCTCTTGAAATGCTTCGTGATATCAATAAAAACACAGTTGATTTCGTAGATAACTACGATGCTAATGAACGTGAACCCTTGGTCTTGCCAGCCCGTTTTCCAAACCTTTTGGTAAATGGGGCAACTGGGATTGCTGTTGGGATGGCAACCAATATTCCACCTCACAACCTGGGTGAAACCATTGATGCTGTAAAGCTCGTCATGGACAATCCGAATGTGACAACTAAGGACTTGATGGAAGTTTTACCTGGTCCCGATTTTCCAACTGGTGCCCTTGTTATGGGGAAATCAGGGATTCATAAGGCCTATGAGACTGGTAAAGGATCGATTGTACTTCGTTCTCGCACAGAGATTGAAACCACTAAGACGGGTCGTGAGCGCATCGTTGTAACAGAATTCCCTTACATGGTCAATAAAACCAAGGTCCATGAGCATATTGTTCGCTTGGTTCAGGAAAAACGCCTTGAGGGCATTACAGCTGTACGTGATGAGTCCAACCGTGAAGGGGTTCGCTTTGTGATAGAGGTCAAACGCGATGCGTCTGCGAATGTTATCCTTAACAACCTCTTCAAGATGACCCAGATGCAAACCAACTTTGGTTTCAATATGCTGGCGATTCAAAATGGTGTACCGAAGATCTTATCCCTTCGTCAAATTTTGGATGCTTATATCGAGCACCAAAAAGAAGTGGTTGTTCGTCGTACTCGTTTTGACAAGGAAAAAGCAGAAGCGCGTGCGCACATCTTAGAAGGTCTTTTAATCGCACTTGACCATATTGATGAAGTGATTCGTATTATCCGTGCTAGTGAAACGGATGCGGAAGCGCAAGCTGAGTTGATGAGCAAGTTCAAGCTTTCTGAACGTCAAAGTCAGGCTATCCTTGATATGCGTCTCCGTCGTTTGACAGGATTGGAACGAGATAAGATTCAGTCAGAGTATGATGAATTGATTGCCTTGATTGCAGATTTGGCAGATATTCTTGCCAAACCAGAGCGTGTGGCGCAAATCATCAAAGAGGAGCTAGACGAAGTCAAACGCAAGTTTGGTGACAAACGTCGTACAGAATTGATGGTCGGAGAAGTCTTGACACTTGAGGACGAAGACTTGATTGAGGAGACAGATGTTTTGATTACCCTTTCGAACAAAGGCTACATCAAACGTCTGGACCAAGGTGAGTTCACAGCTCAAAAACGAGGTGGACGTGGCGTTCAAGGTACTGGAGTTAAGGATGATGACTTTGTGCGTGAGTTGGTTTCAACCAGCACCCATGATCATTTGCTCTTCTTTACCAATAAAGGACGAGTATACCGACTAAAAGGTTATGAAATCCCAGAATACGGGCGTACAGCTAAGGGATTGCCAGTTGTCAATCTATTGAAGTTGGACGAAGGTGAGAGTATTCAGACCATCATCAACGTTGAGTCTGAACGTAGTGATGACGCCTATCTCTTCTTTACAACTCGTCACGGAATCGTGAAGAGAACCAGTGTCAAAGAGTTCGCTAATATTCGTCAAAATGGACTTAAGGCCTTGAATCTCAAGGATGAGGATGAGTTGATCAATGTCTTACTGACAGAAGAAGATACCGATATCATCATTGGTACCAAGTTTGGTTATGCTGTTCGCTTTAATCAGTCAGCTGTTCGTGGCATGAGCCGTATCGCGACAGGTGTTCGAGGAGTTAGCCTTCGTGAAGGAGATACTGTAGTTGGTGCTAGTGTCATCACTGACCAGGATGAGGTCCTTATCATCACTGAAAAAGGATATGGGAAACGCACAGTTGCAACTGAGTATCCAACTAAAGGCCGTGGTGGTAAAGGGATGAAGACAGCCAATGTTGCTGAGAAGAATGGTCCTCTGGCAGGTCTCCTCACTGTTAAGGGGGATGAAGACCTGATGATTATCACAGATACAGGTGTCATGATCCGAACAAACGTTACCAATATTTCACAAACAGGACGCTCAACTATGGGAGTGAAGGTGATGCGTCTAGACCAGGATGCTAAGATTGTGACCTTCACAACGGTTGCCGCAGCAGAAAAAGAAGAAGTTAGGACTGAAATTGAAACAGAGAGTGAAGTATAATGTCTGAAAAAGATAGTAAAAAGAAAAAAAAGAAACGCAGGAATCTGCTGACCAATATCCTAGCAGTCTTTCTCATCCTCTTGTCCTTGGTCTTGATTTTTAATGCTCAAATTCGTGACATCTTTATGGTTTGGAATACCAATAAATACCAAGTCAGTCAGGTGACTAAGGAAAAGATTGAAGAGAATAAAGAGACAGAGGGAAATTTTGATTTTGAATCTGTCAAATCCATCTCATCAGAAGCGGTGTTAGCTGCCCAGTGGGATGCTCAACAACTTCCAGTCATAGGAGGGATTGCCATTCCTGAAGTAGAGATCAACCTGCCTATTTTTAAAGGTTTGGATAATGTAAACTTGTTCTACGGAGCAGGAACCATGAAAGCAAATCAGAAAATGGGAGAGGGTAACTATTCTCTAGCTAGTCACCATATCTTTACTGCTGAAAATGCAAGTCAGATGCTCTTTTCACCTTTGGTCAATGCCAAAGCGGGGATGAAGATTTATCTGACTGATAAAGATAAAGTATACACCTATGAGATTCGTGAGGTGAAGCACGTGACGCCTGATCGCGTAGACGAAATTGAAGACCGTGATGGTATCAAAGAAATCACATTGGTAACCTGTGTCGACTATAATGCGACAGAGCGGATTATTGTTAAAGGTGATTTTAAAGAAGTTAAAGCATATTCTGAAACATCTGATGATATCCTAAACGCCTTTAATCAGCCATATAAACAACGTTATTAACCTCAAAAACCAGTGAATTGTATTTTTCGCTGGTTTTTTGTCAAATAGAATCGTCGGTCAAAGGAGAATAATCATGTTTGAATATTTTTGGATTGGAATGAAAACGATGTGGGAAGGTTCTGTCTTTAGTTTTGCCTTTTACTTATTAACCTCTATTCTTTTACTAATCTTTTGGCGACGTTTTATAATTGTCCGTCGTAGTGGTGGTAATTTTTTTGCCCCGTTTCACATTGCCAATGGGAGACTTTATATTCACAATGCTTTCGTATTTGTGAAGCGAATCATTCCGCTGAATAACATCAAAAGGATTGAAGTCAAATATATTCGAAGTGTCAAATTGAATGGGGGAAGATATCTTTTGTATATTGAACAGAAAGACAGAAAGACTCTATCATTTTTCTTTGGCAAATCAAAACAGAATGATATGCTTGTCAAGAATCTAAAGAATGAAACTAAAAACTACCATATTGGAATTGTAAGTGATGGATAAGTTGAAAGATTTATAGTAAGAAACCGAAGGATGCCTAGTATAAGAGAGGATAGATAATGAGTCAGTTAAGAGAAAAGTATTTAGTTAGGCTCAAAGAAGACATAACAAGTAGTTTTCCATTTGACAAGGATCTTCCTATGATATTCTTGGGAGGAATTGCCAATATGGCTGGACACTGAATCTTCATAGGAAAATCGGGGGAAGTGTTATTTTGGATATCATATTTCACATTTTAGAGAACTAGGTGAAGATGAGGTATAGGACTTTTACAGCCGGAAAAATAGAATAGGAGCTGTCAATGCATCATCAGATTGATTTAGTATTTCCCAACTTATACAAAGTATTTTTGTCCAAAGTTGAAAAGTAAGGAGGCTTCGTAATAGAGAATACAGGTATCACCTTATACTCGAGGCTAGATTTGCTAGAGAGAAACTCCACCTACCAAATAGAAGAGTGGGAACCTGATTTTTTCCTGATTGGGCAAGATGGGGATGTTGCTTTTTTTATAAAGAAAGATTCTGACGACACTATTTATATGAATGATTTGGGGGCATTAGGTTCACTGGAAATGAAACCCATATCTTTGAATATTTTCGAGTTTGTGAAACAAGCGAGTGAACATTATGATGATATCTTCTAATCATTGCAAGTGTTGTTATTTTATCGTACGCGTGTGTGGAAGACATTTTTATGAAATCATTTGAACATTTTGATTAATGTTAATAAATTTTTAGTAAATGATAATGATTTGGAGAGTGAACAATGAATTTTGATGAGAGTTTACAGCAATACACTTATGAGCATGAGGGAGTGACCTTTGTTTGGGACGAAGAGCCTGATTGTGACTTTATAGATAAAGTTGAACTGTTATCAAAAAATTATCAGAAAAATCTCAATAGAATTATCAACTTCATGCTAGCTGATCTTAAGGAAATGTATGGAGAAGTCAGCGAGGAAGATGTGAAGAACAAGCTGGGGAAACCTATCATTGACTACAATCAAGGAACAGTTAGTTATTGTGAGCAAACCTTCGATGACTGGCACCTATTTGAGTTTGAATTTTTGGATGATCAATTTGAAACATTGGAATGTTTTTCTGTTAATGGGTAAAGGAGAGATTTATGGAATTCCCCAATGCATTGATTTTCTTTGTAGAAAACGTATACAAGAAAGGCTTTTCAAAATGCGTTCTTTATGTTATAATATTCACAAATAAAAGTTTTAGGAGTTTTTTATGGTCTCTTCAGAATTTATCTCAAAGATTGAATTTGCTTGCAAGAAGAAAGAAAGTCTTTATAGTCAAAGCAAATTTAAGTATGCGATTCGTTCTATGTTTGCAGGTGCCTTTCTAACATTTAGTACGGCTGCGGGTGCAGTTGGAGCTGACTTGATTAATAAAATAGCGCCAGGTAGCGGACGTTTCCTTTTCCCATTTATTTTTGCTTGGGGATTGGCCTACATTGTTTTCTTGAATGCTGAGTTGGTAACTTCAAACATGATGTTTTTGACTGCTGGTAGTTTCTTGAAAAAAATCTCTTGGAGAAAAACAGCTGAGATTTTACTTTACTGTACCTTGTTCAACCTTATCGGGGCTTTGATAGCAGGTTGGGGCTTTGCCCACTCAGCAGCCTATGCAAATCTGACTCATGATAGTTTCATCTCAGGGGTTGTAGAGATGAAGTTAGGCCGTTCCAATGAGCTAGTCTTGCTTGAAGGTATTTTAGCCAATATCTTTGTAAACATTGCCATTCTCTCCTTTGTTTTGGTGAAAGACGGTGGGGCCAAACTTTGGCTTGTTTTGTCAGCTATTTACATGTTTGTATTCTTAACAAACGAACACATTGCTGCGAACTTTGCTTCTTTTGCGATTGTTAAGTTCAGTGTTGCAGCTGATTCCATCGCAAACTTTGACATTCCTAATATCCTTCGTCACTGGGGTGTGACCTTTATTGGGAACTTCATTGGAGGAGGCCTCTTGATGGGATTACCATACGCCTTCCTCAATAAAAACGAAGATGCTTATGTCGATTAAAGAAAAGAGCGCGAGTCAATCGTGCTTTTTTGTTTGAGGTGTAAGACTAGTCATAGTTGTTCCTTATATCAAAATATAGAAGAACGGTATTGGAAAAGGCTAACCTAAGATGATACAATATCCTTAATGAAGCTATTTGGAGGTCGTCTTATGACTCGTGATTTTAAATTTGAAACTCTACAATTACATGCTGGGCAAGTAGTTGATCCAGCGACCAAATCTCGTGCAGTACCGATTTATCAAACAACATCCTTCGTTTTTGATGACACGCAGGAAGGTGCTGATTTGTTTGCCTTGAGAAAACCAGGCAATATCTATACTCGTATCACAAATCCTACAACAGCAGCCTTTGAGGAAAGAATCGCTGCTCTTGAAGGTGGTGTTGGAGCACTAGCAACAGCATCAGGTATGGCCGCTGTAACCTACACTATTTTGGCGCTTGCTCACGCAGGCGACCATGTGGTGGCTGCGTCAACCATTTACGGTGGAACCTTCAATCTCTTGAAAGAAACCCTTCCTCGTTATGGAATCACAACAACCTTTGTGGATGTGGATAATTTGGAGGAAGTAGAAGCAGCTATCAGTGACAATACCAAGCTTGTCTTGATTGAAACCTTGGGGAATCCCTTGATTAACATTCCTGACTTGGAAAAATTGGCTGAGATTGCGCATAAACACCAGATTCCTCTCGTTTCGGACAATACTTTTGCCACACCGTATTTGATTAACGTCTTCTCTCACGGTGTAGATATTGCTGTTCACTCGGCAACTAAGTTTATCGGTGGTCATGGTACGACTATTGGTGGTGTTATCGTGGATAGCGGTCGTTTTGACTGGGAAGCCTCAGGAAAATTTCCTCAATTTGTAGAGGAAGATCCTAGCTACCACAACTTGAGCTATACTCGTGATGTTGGGGCAGCAGCCTTTATTATCGCTGTTCGAGTTCAATTGCTTCGTGATACTGGTGCAGCCTTGTCACCATTTAATGCTTTCCTCTTACTTCAAGGACTCGAAACGCTTTCGCTTCGTGTCGAACGCCATGTGCAAAATGCAGAGAAAATCGTTGATTTCCTTGTTAACCATCCTAAGGTAGAAAAAGTCAACTATCCAAAACTAGCTGACAGTCCTTACCGTGCTTTGGCTGAGAAATACTTGCCAAAAGGTGTAGGTTCAATCTTTACCTTCCATGTCAAAGGTGGAGAGACAGAAGCCCGCAAGGTGATTGATAATTTGGAAATCTTTTCTGACCTAGCAAACGTTGCAGATGCCAAGTCCCTCGTGGTCCATCCAGCGACAACCACTCATGGACAGTTATCTGAAAAGGACCTAGAATCTGCAGGTATCACACCAAACCAAATCCGCTTGTCTATCGGTCTTGAAAATGTAGATGATCTGATTGAAGATTTGCGCTTGGCCTTGGAAAAAGTATAAAGTAAACAGATTAACAGTGAGTTTCGACTCACTGTTTTTGATTTTCCTTTAAGCATGATATAATGGTTACAGAAGTCTAGAAAGAGGAATATATGAACGAAATCAAATGTCCCAACTGTGGAGAAGTCTTTACAGTAAATGAAAGCCAGTATGCTGAACTTTTATCTCAAGTGAGAACAGCTGAGTTTGATAAGGAATTACACGATCGCATGAAGCAGGAGCTTGCTCTAGCTGAGCAAAAGGCCTTGAATGAGCAACAGTCTAAACTGGCTCAAAAAGACCAAGAAATTGCGCAATTGCAGAGTCAAATCCAAAACTTTGATACAGAGAAAGAGCTAGCTAAAAAAGAGGTTGAACAGACAAGTCATGAGGCTTTACTGGCTAAGGATAAGGAAGTACAGACCTTGGAAAACCAACTGGCTACCTTGCGTTTAGAGCATGAAAATCAACTGCAAAAGACCCTCTCTGACCTAGAAAAAGAGCGCGATCAGGTCAAAAATCAGCTCCTCTTGCAAGAAAAGGAAAATGAGTTATCTCTAGCTTCCCTCAAGCAAAATTATGAAGCCCAGCTCAAGGCGGCTAGTGAACAAGTCGAATTTTACAAGAATTTCAAAGCTCAACAATCTACAAAAGCTGTCGGAGAAAGTCTGGAACAGTATGCTGAGAGTGAGTTTAACAAGGTACGCAGTTTTGCCTTTCCAAATGCCTACTTTGAGAAGGATAACAAGGTTTCTGCGCGCGGTTCTAAAGGCGACTTTATCTTCCGTGAATGTGATGAAAATGGGCTAGAAATCATTTCTATCATGTTTGAGATGAAAAATGAAGCGGACGGAACAGAGAAGAAGCATAAGAATGCAGATTTTTACAAGGAGTTGGACAAGGACCGCCGGGAGAAAAACTGTGAATATGCCGTTTTGGTGACCATGCTTGAGGCGGATAACGATTATTTCAACACGGGTATCGTGGATGTCAGTCATGAGTATGAAAAGATGTATGTCGTCCGACCTCAGTTTTTTATCCAGTTGATTGGTCTCTTGCGAAATGCGGCGCTTAATTCCCTAAAATACAAGCAAGAGTTGGCTTTAGTTCGTGAGCAGAATATCGATATTACACATTTTGAGGAAGACTTGGATGCCTTCAAAGTAGCTTTTGCCAAGAACTACAACTCTGCTTCGACCAACTTTGGTAAAGCCATCGATGAAATCGACAAGGCTATAAAGCGTATGGAGGAAGTCAAGAAGTTCCTGACAACATCCGAAAACCAGCTCCGCCTTGCAAACAATAAATTGGAAGATGTTTCCGTCAAAAAATTGACCCGAAAAAATCCAACCATGAAAGCGAAATTTGAAGCGCTGAAGGGGGAGTAGCCTTAAATATGAAATAACTTTAAAATAGTCGTATGTCTACATTAAATATTTACAACTTTATGTACAGGAAACGAAGAGCTATTTAGAAAGATAAAACTGATATAAGTTCTTACCGTACGTCACCTATGTGAAGGAACATAATCAGGTCAAACAAGACTACGCAACAGTTAAGACGACCACTGAAACAGGGGTGAGAACGGAGGATCATCTCCAAAGAACATTTGAGAATGCTGAGTTTGTATTTTATGGAGTTGCATTTATTACTGTAGTTACTGTAGTGATAGCTTTTGCTCCTGTTGAAGCTGCTATAGGTAGTGTGATAGCGGTTCTAACTGGTATAGCTTTGCTATCTAATGAAGATAAAAGTTCGGAGAAAAAAGATGAAAGATTTAATTAATAAGTTGGCCAGTAAAAATGCAAAAATCACTTTTTATATCAGTAAAGTATCTAGATTTTCAGTTACTATTTCTGTTTTTTTGGCAATTTTGGGTTTGTTTTTATTGTTTAAACAAAATATTTTTGCAGTTCGTTTTTTACTATTTTTATCTTTACTATTTTTGTTTTTAGGATACTTATTGGGCATATTAATTGGTAAAGTTATACTTCATTGGAAAGAAGGTTTGATGGATTTTGAAAAATATCAATCTTTCTTTGAATATAGTGTTCATCATTCTTATAAGTCTAATAAGAAAGTTTACGAGGTTGGTTTAGAACTAATCAAAGGAGAATTAGCTTACCTGAGAGGAGATTTTTTATTAGCGCTTAGTCAATTTTCAAATATCAATTTTTCTAGTATTTCTAAAAAAAATAGAGAAAAATTTGAATTGAAGAAATTATATTATGAATTTCTATCTTCTACTTACCTTCAAGATGAATCAGCTATCACTTTCTTTGAGGAACAGTTGTCCAAGGCGCCAGATTCGAAAGATGGTAAGGCTAAACTCGTTGCTCAAGCCCAAGCCATAAAAGATATAGTGTTTAATCAAGAAGCGAATGACTACTTCGACACCGCTGAACCAGAAAATAAATTAGCCCGAATCATGTTTTCTTATTACGGAGCTCTCAATGCTCAATTAAAAGGAGATGAAGAACGTGCCCGTAGTTTGTTTGAAAGCATTGCCCATGAAAATCCAGAACTCTTTTATGTTCAGGAAGCGAAGAAATATTTAGAAGGAGAAAACTGATGTCAGAACGTACTACTTTACCGATTGGGAGTGTTGTTCGGGTGAGAGAAGGTGTGGAGCCTGTCATGATTGTTAATCATTATCCAGTTACTAAAAAGCAGAGGCAAAAATGAAACTAGGACCATTTGGATTAGGATTATTAATAGGGTGGTAAAACATGGAAATACAATTAAAATTACGTGGAAACTCAGAAGGATTTATCCTTCAGTCAAAATTACCTGATGATGAACATTGGACTGAAAGAATTGAAATCGTTCAAGAAGAGGAAGGTTATCGTCTATATGCAAAAGATGTAGAAATTCTTGTCTTGAAAGTATCAGAATTCATTTCTAAGAAGAAAAGAATAGTCGCAAGAGGGTTAAATAAGGATTTGATTTATTATGAAGAAAAAAGATTTGATCATTTATGGGAACAAGCATACTGGCATGGAGTTTTTCAATTTAATTTAAATAACTATGAAATGACGTGTGTAGGTTCAGGTAGTAAAGGAGATATTTCACCTGTCACAAAAGATGGCATTCCGATTGCCGTTTATGCTGCAAGTAATATTGCAATTGCTGGAAAGAGAAACATTTCTCTCTATACTGAAAATATTGACGAAATTGACAATTTACTGATGTTTTACGTAATTAATTATATTAGGGGATATGACTTTTTAAATATTGATTCTTTATCTGCAAGATATCGTTTCTTTTATCAATTCGATGATCGCTCAGCTATAACGAAGGAACATTTAGATATGCTTCCAGAGGAGAGAAGACCTTCTAAGTTAGAGGCGTTTATCATTTATTTTTTATCAGCCTTCCTTGTTGTGGGTGTAAGCTTGGTATCATTACGCCCTTTGTTCGCATTTTTAGTAGGATTACTAATACATTATATTTATACTATCTTAAAAAATTGGAGAGACAGAGGTGAATAGTAGGGTATTTACCTATAGATTTGTTATTGATGCTACATAAAAAAATCTAAAAAAGGTTCTAATTGCCTGATTAAAGACATGAGAGGATGGTTTAAATGATACTGGAACGAATTAAAAAAAATTTATTAACCACATGATGAGAAAGGAAATCAGAAAGCAAACATGAACGGTATTATCAACTTAAAAAAAGAAGCGGGGATGACCTCGCATGATGCGGTTTTTAAATTGCGCAAGATTTTAGGGACTAAGAAGATTGGCCATGGTGGGACCTTGGATCCGGATGTAGTGGGTGTTTTGCCCATTGCAGTTGGCAAGGCGACACGCATGGTCGAGTTTATGCAGGATGAGGGCAAGGTCTATGAGGGAGAAATCACTCTGGGATATTCCACGACGACCGAGGATGCTAGTGGGGAAGTGGTTGCAGAGACACCTGTTTTATCTCCCTTAGATGAAAAGCTCGTCGATGAAGCAATTACTAGCCTGACTGGGCCTATTACTCAGATTCCTCCCATGTATTCGGCTGTCAAGGTTAATGGTCGCAAGCTCTATGAGTATGCGCGTGCAGGTCAGGAAGTGGAGCGTCCAGAACGTCAGGTGACTATTTATAGCTTTGAACGGACAAGTCCGATTTCTTATGAGGGCGAACTTGCACGTTTCACCTTTCGTGTAAAATGCAGTAAGGGAACTTATATTCGTACTTTGTCAGTTGACTTGGGAGAGAAGCTGGGTTATGCGGCTCATATGTCCCATTTGACACGGACTAGTGCAGCCGGTTTACAGCTAGAAGATGCTCTTACCTTGGAAGAAATTGCTGAAAGAGTAGAGTCTGGCCAATTGGATTTTCTCCATCCTCTAGAGATTGGAACAGGGGACCTTGTCAAAGTTTTCCTAACTCCAGAACAGGCTACGGAAGTTCGCTTTGGTCGTTTTATCGAGCTAGATCAGTCGGATAAGGAATTGGCTGCCTTTGAAGAAGAAAAATTACTTGCCATTCTAGAAAAACGGGGTAATCTTTATAAGCCAAGGAAGGTTTTTGGATAGTCTAGCTAGGTGCAAGTATTAGAATTGTTACCCATAATCAATCCAAAACTAGACTATAAATTTTTCAAAAAATGTGATAGAATAGACGACGGATAAAAAAACGGAGGATAGCATGCAAAATAGACCAATCATTATCGGGGTTACAGGTGGTTCTGGTGGAGGAAAAACCAGTGTTTCAAGAGCCATTTTATCGCATTTTCCTGATGAGAAGATTTCCATGATTGAGCATGATTCGTACTACAAGGATCAGTCTCATTTGACCTTTGAAGAGCGTGTCAAAACCAACTATGACCATCCTTTTGCCTTTGATACAGATCTGATGATCGAGCAGATTAAGGAGTTGTTGGCAGGGCGTCCGGTGGACATTCCGACTTATGACTACACAGAGCATACACGAAGCAGTAAGACCTATCGTCAGGAGCCTCAAGATGTCTTTATTGTTGAGGGGATTTTGGTCTTGGAGGACAAGCGTCTGCGTGATTTGATGGATATCAAGATTTTTGTGGATACAGATGATGATGTGCGCATTATTCGTCGTATCAAGCGCGATATGGAAGAGCGTGGCCGTAGTTTGGATAGCGTGATTGACCAATATCTGGGTGTGGTTAAACCTATGTATCATCAGTTTATCGAGCCGACCAAGCGGTATGCGGATATCGTCATTCCTGAAGGGGTCAGCAATACAGTGGCTATCGACCTGTTGACCACCAAGATTGCAAAGATTTTGGAAGAAGCTCGAAACAGCAAATAATCAGATGAGGAGGCTTGGCCTCCTTTTTCTATTTTTCCTGTAGTTTCGGTATGCAAAAGGAGATTTTTAATCATATTTTTGGTATAATAATACCCATGGAAAAGCAAGAAAATGAATAGTAGGTGGAGATGGAAAAGTATTTATCGGTAACAACTTTGACCAAGTATCTGAAAATGAAATTCGATAAAGACCCATACTTGGAACGGGTCTATTTAACTGGTCAAGTTTCCAACTTTCGTAAACGACCTACTCACCAATATTTCTCTCTAAAAGATGACCATGCGGTTATTCAAGCGACCATCTGGTCAGGGATATATCAGAAATTAGGCTTCGACCTCGAAGAAGGAATGAAGATCAATGTGATTGGACGAGTTCAGGTTTATGAGCCAAGCGGGAGCTACTCTATCATCATTGAGAAGGCTGAACCTGATGGAGTTGGTGCGCTTGCGATTCAGTTTGAACAACTCAAGAAAAAACTAACGGAAGAAGGCCTTTTTCAAGAACGCTTCAAGCAACCTCTTCCCCAGTTTGCTAAGAGAATTGGTGTAGTAACCAGCCGCAGTGGAGCCGTTATTCGAGATATTATCACAACTGTGAGCAGACGTTTTCCTGGTGTCGATATCCTTCTCTATCCGACCAAGGTGCAAGGAGATGGAGCTGCTGAGGAAATAGCTTGGAATATTGCTCGTGCTAATCAACGGGATGATTTGGACTTGCTCATTATTGGTCGTGGTGGAGGTTCCATCGAGGATCTCTGGGCCTTTAACGAAGAGATTGTGGTACGAGCTATTTTTGAATCTCGTTTGCCAATCATTTCTAGTGTGGGGCATGAGACTGATGTGACTTTGGCAGACTTTGTGGCAGATCGCAGAGCGGCGACACCAACAGCTGCAGCAGAATTGGCAACGCCTGTAACTAAGCTGGATCTCTTGACCCATTTGCAAAATCAGGAAAAACGGATGGCGACAGCTGTACAAAATGTCCTGTCAAGAAAAAAAGAAGCTCTGAAAAAATGCAGTCAGTCTGTTATCTTTAGGCAACCAGAGCGCTTGTATGATGGTTATTTGCAACGATTAGATCAACTACAACTGCGCTTAAAACAAAGTTTGCGAACACGAATTTCTGATAACAAACAAGTAGTTCAAGCAAGGACTCATCAACTAGTCCAATTATCACCTATAACCAAAATCCAACGCTATCAGGATTGGCTTGGTCAGTTGGACAAGCTCCTACGTAGCCAAATGGCGCTGGTTTATGATGCCAAGGTTGCTGAAGTGAAGCGACTTTCAGAAGCCTTGTTGATGTTGGATACTAGTCGAATCGTAGCGCGTGGCTATGCCATTGTCAAAAAAGAAGAGTCCGTAGTCGATTCGGTTGAGATGTTGAAGAAAAAAGACCAAGTAACGCTTTTGATGCGAGATGGTCAGGTAGAATTAGAGGTTAAGGATGTCAAAACAAAAGAAATTTGAAGAAAATCTAGCAGAACTTGAGTCCATTGTCCAAAGTTTGGAAAATGGTGAAATTGCTTTGGAAGATGCGATTGCTGCCTTTCAAAAAGGCATGGTCTTGTCAAAAGAGCTCCAAGCGACGCTGGATAAGGCTGAAAAGACCTTGGTCAAGGTCATGCAAGAAGACGGAACAGAAAGTGATTTTGAATGAAGAAGCAAGAAAAATTAGCTCTTGTTGAGTCGGCTTTGGAAGATTTTTATGGAGATCAGCAGATTGCTTCTAGTTTACGAGAGTCCATTCTCTATTCCATTCATGCTGGTGGCAAGCGTATTCGTCCTTTTCTCTTGCTAGAAGTTCTGGAAGCCTTGCAGGTCGCAATCCAACCAGCTCACGCGCAGGTGGCTGCGGCCTTGGAAATGATTCATACAGGAAGTTTGATTCACGATGATCTTCCTGCCATGGATGATGATGATTACCGTCGGGGGCGCTTGACAAATCACAAGAAATTTGGTGAAGCAATGGCTATTTTGGCAGGAGATGCCTTGTTCCTAGATCCTTACGCCTTGATAGCTCTGGCAGATTTGCCAAGTCAGATCAAGGTGGACTTGATTGCCAACTTATCCCTCGCATCAGGGAGTCTGGGCATGGTTGCAGGGCAGGTTTTGGACATGGAGGGTGAACACCAGCGCTTGTCTTTGGAAGAATTACAAACTATTCATGCCAATAAAACAGGTAAGTTACTTGCCTATCCTTTCCAAGCAGCTGCTATCATAGCAGAATTAGCTCCTGAAATGCAGGCAAAACTGAAATCGGTTGGTGAATTGATTGGGCTGGCCTTTCAAGTTCGAGATGATGTGCTGGATGTGACCGCTAGTTTTGAGGAAATCGGCAAGACTCCACAAAAGGATTTGCAGGCTGAAAAATCAACCTATCCAGCCTTGTTGGGCTTGGAAGAGGCCACTGCCTTTTGTAACCAAACTCTGGATCAAGCCGAGGCTAAATTAGAAGAAATTGCTCAGCAAGTCAGTTTTGAAACAGAGCCGATTGTGAAAATAGTAGAAAGTTTGAGAATCAATGGCTAAGGAAAGAGTGGATGTACTAGCTTATAAACAGGGTTTGTTTGAAACACGAGAACAAGCCAAGCGCGGTGTCATGGCAGGTCTAGTCGTAGCAGTCCTTAATGGGGAGCGTTTTGACAAACCAGGAGAGAAAATCTCGGACGACACCGAGCTAAAACTCAAAGGTGAAAAACTCAAGTATGTCAGCCGTGGTGGTTTAAAACTGGAAAAGGCTTTGCAGGTTTTTGATCTATCAGTGGAAGGAGCGACAACGATTGATATTGGGGCTTCTACTGGGGGCTTTACCGACGTCATGTTGCAGAATGGTGCCGTGCTTGTCTATGCAGTCGATGTTGGTACCAATCAGTTGGCTTGGAAATTGCGTCAAGATCCACGGGTTGTCAGTATGGAGCAGTTTAATTTCCGCTATGCTGACAAGACTGACTTTGAGCAGGAACCGAGCTTTGCCAGTATTGATGTGAGTTTCATTTCCCTCAGTCTGATTTTGCCTGCATTGCACCGTGTCTTGGCTGATCAAGGTCAAATTGTGGCTCTGGTTAAGCCCCAGTTTGAAGCAGGTCGTGAGCAGATTGGAAAGAATGGAATCATTCGAGATGCCAAGGTTCATCAAACTGTCCTTGAAGCTGTCACTGCTATGGCAGTTGAACAAGGTTTTTCAGTGCTTGGTTTGGACTTTTCTCCCATCCAAGGTGGACATGGAAACATCGAATTTTTGGCATATTTGAAAAAGGAAGAGGGAGCAAGTAACCAAGTTGCCCCTGAAATAGAAAGAGTTGTAGAGAGAGCACATAGAGAATTTAAAGATGAATAAAAAAGAGAGACTTGAAAAAATTAGAAGATTTGTAACAGATTATCAAATCGGAACACAGGAAGAAATCGTTGAGCATTTAAAAGAAGCAGGTATCTCTGCCACTCAAGCGACGGTGTCACGAGATATTAAGGAACTGGGCATCGTAAAAATTCCTTTGAAGAACAATAAATACATCTATGAATTGCCAAAAACAATTGTAAGAAGTTTGCAGTTGGCTGAGAATAACATAGTAGGTTCTGAGCGCATGGGAAATATGATCAATCTGGATGTCATTCCTGGGAATACTGCCTTTGTCAAGAGTCAGCTGATGAATACTTTCTCAGAGAGAATTTTCAACTGTCTGGCAGACGACAACTCAATTTTGATTATCTTGAGAAATGAAGAAGACGCCAAGGAAATGTTTGAACAAGTAAAAAATTGGTAGGTTTATATGTTACTTGAAATTTCGATTAAAAACTTTGCCATTATTGAAGCCATTTCCCTCAACTTTGAAAAAGGCATGACAGTCTTAACTGGTGAAACGGGTGCTGGGAAATCGATCATCATCGATGCCATGAACATGATGCTGGGAGCAAGAGCTGCCACGGATGTTATTCGCCATGGTGCCACAAAGGCAGAGATTGAGGGACTGTTTTCGATTGAGAATAGCCGTTCTATACAAGAACTCTTTGAAGAGCAAGGTTTGGAAATGGGTGATGAAATTATCATCCGCCGTGAAATTCTCCAAAACGGACGTAGTGTTAGTCGCGTGAATGGCCAGATGGTCAATCTTTCTGTCTTGCGCGCCATTGGGCAACATCTTGTAGATATCCATGGTCAGCATGACCAAGAGGAGTTAATGCGTCCTCAACTGCACATCCAGATGTTGGATGGGTTTGGTGATGCAGCTTTCTTGGAGTTGAAAGAGACCTATCAGACGAGTTTTGATGCCTATCGCAAAATGCGTAAACAAGTTCTTGAAGTCAAGAAAAACCAGCAGGAACACAAGTCTCGCATTGAGATGTTGGAATTTCAAATGGCAGAGATTGAAGCAGCAAACTTGCAGGCTGGTGAAGACTTGGCTCTCAACAAAGAACGAGATAAACTCCTAAACCACAAGAATATAGCAGATACCTTGACAAATGCTTACTCTATGTTGGACAATGAGGAATTCTCCAGTCTTGCCAATGTGCGTTCGGCCATGAATGACATGGAAAGTGTCGAAGAATATGACCCTGAATACCGTGAAATTTCAAGTTCTCTATCAGAGACCTACTATGTTCTAGAAGATATTACCAAGCGTTTGGAAGATATTATTGAAGATCTAGATTTTGATGGCAATCGCCTCATGCAGGTTGAGAATCGCTTAGACCTTCTGAATACTATTACCCGCAAGTACGGTGGGACTGTAGACGATGTCCTGCTTTATTTTGCTAAGATTACGGATGAGTACAATCTCTTGACGGGTAATAACCTTTCTTCCGAAGATATGGAAGCAGAGCTCAAGAAATTGGAAGTTAATCTTGTTGATTTGGCAGGCCAGCTTGCATCTGCTCGTCATGATTTGGCTCAGCAGCTTGAAGCTGAGATTAAGCAAGAATTGCAAGACCTCTATATGGAGAAGGCACAGTTCCAGGTTCGCTTTAGTAAGGGCAAATTCAGTCGAGAAGGTAATGAAATGGTCGAGTTTTACATTTCGACCAACCCTGGTGAAGACTTTAAGCCTTTGGTTAAGGTTGCGTCTGGTGGGGAATTATCCCGTCTCATGTTGGCTATCAAGTCTGCCTTTTCTCGTAAGGAAGGTAAGACCAGTATTGTCTTTGATGAGGTGGATACGGGAGTCTCAGGTCGTGTGGCCCAAGCCATTGCTCAGAAGATTCATAAGATTGGTCAGCATGGTCAGGTTTTAGCAATCTCTCACCTACCACAAGTGATTGCCATCGCGGACTATCAATTCTTTATTGAGAAGATTAGCGATGAGCACTCAACGGTGTCGACGGTTCGACTCTTGACTTTAGAAGAGCGAGTAGAGGAAGTAGCTAAAATGTTGGCTGGGGAAAATGTAACCGAAGCGGCTCTTACCCAAGCTAGAGAATTATTGCAAACGAGGGAGAAATAAATGACAGACTATTATGTAATTGGAGATGTCCATGGAAAAGCAGGTATGCTAGAAGACCTTCTCAAAACATGGGATGGTCACACTCAGTTGCTCTTTCTAGGGGATTTGATTGACCGAGGTGAAGACAGTCGCCGTGTTCTAGAAATGGTTAAGGACTTAGTGGAAAATCATGAAGCTATCTGTCTATCAGGAAACCACGAGTATATGTTTCTGACTTGGCTCGATGATCCAGAAGAAAGCTATGACCATTATCGTCGCAATGGTGGTGATACAACCATTAACTCTATTTTAGGTCGTCCCTTGGATGCACCAGTTGATGGCGTAGAAGATGCTAAACGGGTTGCGACAGAAGCAGCAGATTTGGTGGAATTTATTCGTCAAATGCCATTTGTAGTAGAGACAGACAAGTATATCTTTGTTCATGCGGGTATTGATTTGACCTTGGATGACTGGCATGAAACGACTGATTACAAGAAAGTCTGGCTCAGAAAACCATTCCACGAAGCGGTCAATCATACAGGAAAAACCATTGTCTTTGGGCATACACCGGTTTATGGTTTGCTCAAGCAGGACCGAGGTACTGCTGAGCTTTGGGTTACAGAAGATGGCAAGATTGGCATGGATGGAGGAGCTGTCTATGGTGGTGTCCTTCATGGGATCGTCTTTACAGACCAAGGAATGACAGAACACCACTTTATCGAAAATGATGGCTTTATTGCCGAAGATTAGTACTCCTAGCAGGGTATGGTCTTGTCAAAATGTTAAAAACAATTTATAATAAATAGATACCCTGAAAGGAAGAGCGTCATGAATTTAGAAGAATTAAAGAAACGACAGGAGAAGATTCGAAATTTCTCTATTATCGCACATATTGACCACGGAAAGTCAACGCTTGCAGACCGCATTTTGGAGGCGACTGAGACGGTTTCTAGTCGTGAAATGCAAGCCCAGCTTCTGGATAGTATGGATCTAGAGCGGGAACGTGGGATTACCATTAAACTCAATGCTATTGAGCTGAATTACACTGCTAAAGACGGAGAAACTTATATTTTCCACTTGATTGACACACCTGGGCACGTGGACTTTACCTACGAAGTTTCACGTTCGCTAGCTGCCTGTGAAGGAGCGATTTTGGTGGTTGATGCGGCCCAAGGGATTGAAGCGCAAACTCTTGCCAATGTTTATCTAGCCTTGGACAATGATTTGGAAATTCTTCCAGTTATTAACAAGATTGACCTACCAGCAGCCGATCCTGAGCGCGTTCGTACAGAGATTGAGGATGTCATTGGACTGGATGCCAGTGAAGCTGTCTTAGCTTCTGCCAAAGCTGGTATTGGTATTGAAGAAATTCTCGAACAAATCGTGGAAAAAGTGCCAGCCCCAACTGGTGATGTGACGGCGCCACTCAAGGCCTTGATTTTCGACTCAGTTTATGATGCCTATCGTGGGGTTATCCTCCAAGTGCGTGTCATGGATGGAGTTGTCAAACCTGGCGATAAGATTCAGCTCATGAGCAATGGCAAGACCTTTGATGTGACTGAGGTCGGAATTTTTACACCGAAAGCAGTCGGGCGCGATTTCCTAGCGACAGGTGACGTTGGTTATATTGCGGCTTCTATCAAGACGGTTCAAGATACTCGTGTGGGTGATACAGTTACCTTGGCAACCAATCCTGCCGCAGAAGCGCTAGATGGGTACAAGCAAATGAACCCTATGGTCTTTGCAGGACTTTACCCAATCGAGTCAAATAAATACAATGACCTTCGTGAAGCCCTAGAAAAATTGCAACTGAATGATGCTAGCTTGCAGTTTGAGCCAGAAACATCTCAGGCGCTGGGATTCGGTTTCCGTTGTGGATTCCTTGGACTTCTCCATATGGATGTTATTCAAGAGCGTTTAGAGCGTGAGTTTAACATCGACCTCATCATGACAGCTCCATCTGTTATCTATAAGGTTAACCAAACTGACGGTGAGTCTATGGATGTGTCTAACCCCTCTGAGTTTCCTGATCCGACTAAAATCGCGACTATTGAAGAGCCGTATGTCAAGGCGCAAATCATGGTACCGCAGGAGTTTGTCGGAGCAGTGATGGAATTGGCTCAACGTAAGCGTGGTGACTTTGTAACCATGGATTATATTGATGATAATCGTGTCAATGTCATCTATCAAATTCCACTCGCTGAAATCGTCTTTGACTTTTTTGATAAGCTCAAGTCTTCGACGCGTGGTTATGCAAGCTTTGACTACGAATTGTCAGAGTATCGCCCATCTAAGCTGGTCAAAATGGATATCCTTCTCAATGGAGACAAGGTGGATGCCCTCAGCTTTATCGTTCACAAGGATTTTGCCTACGAACGTGGAAAACTCATCGTTGATAAACTCAAGAAAATCATCCCTCGTCAACAATTTGAAGTACCAATCCAAGCAGCTATTGGACACAAAATCGTGGCTCGTACTGATATCAAGGCCCTTCGTAAGAACGTACTTGCCAAATGTTATGGTGGTGACGTTTCTCGTAAACGTAAACTCCTTGAAAAACAAAAAGCTGGTAAGAAACGCATGAAAGCTATCGGATCAGTAGAAGTACCACAAGAAGCCTTCCTCAGCGTCTTGAGTATGGATGAAGAATAGAAAGTTGAAACAAAACTCTTGAAGATTTCTCAAGAGTTTTTGCTTTAAATGTGAGCAATAAAATCGGAAACTAACAGAATAGATTAGGTCAGAATTTGACAGAAGTTCTTATTTTTCTTATAATGCAGATGGAGAGGTGGTAGGATGAAAAAATTATTGATTTTAGGTACTGTTGTTACTGCTAGTGTTTTTTTAGCTTCATGCTCCAATAAATCACAAACAGCAACCGAAGAAAGTTCGTCTGCAGTTGTTAGTTCTTCTAGCAGTCAGGAAACGAGTAGCTCTAGCTCTGCCGTTTCTGAAGCGAAAAAGGAAGAGACGCAAATTATCGGTTCGAATGAATATGGTTTTGTCAAGGTACCCAAATCATGGGTTCGATTCCATGAAGTAGCAGGCGGAAATGATATACAGTATTGCGATGGAACAGATATCAACATTGTTACGCTGAATACCTTCAAGGCTGAGCAGTTTAATATCAGCGAAGAAGAATATGCTAAACTGGATGTTGTGGCTGTCTCATCTAGTATTTTAACTTCCAAAGAACAAAGCTCTGATTTCAGTAAGGTTTGGGGCTCTAAATCGACCATTGGAGGTTATGAAGCCTATGTTGTCAATGCAATTGCTAAGTCAGGAAAATACCTCGTTACCTGGGTTTTCCGATCAAATGATGGAAAAATCCGCTATGTTTCACTTGAAGGGGATGGGGAAACTTTAAAAACAATCTTACCGATGGTTGAAATTAGCTGGTCAACTACTAAAGCTGAATAAATGAAAAAAGAAGATCAACTGGTCTTCTTTTTATTATTTTTACGAATAGATAGATGAGTAGAAAAAGAAATGGAGTTGTATATGAAGATCACAAACTATGAGATTTACAAATTGAGAAAAGCTGGGCTGACCAATCAACAAATTTTAACTGTTCTTGAATATGACGAGACTGTAGATCAGGAGCTCTTGCTAGGTGATATTGCTGAAATATCTGGGTGCCGTAATCCAGCTATCTTTATGGAACGCTATTTCCAGATAGATGATGCACAGTTGGAGAAGGAGTTTCAAAAATTCCCATCCTTCTCGATTCTAGACGACTGTTATCCTTGGGATTTGAGTGAGATTTATGACCCTCCAGCTCTTTTGTTTTACAAAGGGAATCTGAACCTGTTGAAATTTCCAAAGCTTGCTCTTGTAGGGAGTCGTTCTTGTTCGAGCCAAGGTGCTAAGTCGGTTCAGAAAATTATCCAAGGATTGGAAAACGAGTTAATCGTAGTTAGTGGCTTGGCCAAAGGAATCGATACCGCCGCCCATATGGCTGCACTCCAGAATGGAGGAAGAACGATTGCTGTTATTGGAACAGGATTGGATGTTTTCTATCCACGTGCTAATAAACGCTTGCAGGAGTACATAGGCAATCATCACTTGATTCTCAGCGAGTACGGTCCAGGTGAAGAACCCTTGAAATTTCACTTTCCAGCTCGTAATCGTATTATAGCAGGACTGTGTCGTGGAGTTATTGTAGCAGAGGCAAGGATGCGCTCGGGGAGTCTCATTACATGTGAGCGTGCCATGGAAGAAGGGCGCGATGTTTTTGCCATTCCTGGGAACATTCTTGATGGCCATTCAGATGGCTGTCACCACCTGATCCAAGAGGGAGCAAAACTGGTCACAAGTGGGCAAGATGTACTAGCAGAGTTTGAATTTTAAGGAGAAATGGTTCACTCAGATAAACTTTTCTTCTATACTATAGGAGTTAAGTCTTGACAGGTCTTTAAAAATGGTTTACACTTTATAAAGTTTATTACTTTGAAAAGGTGTGATAGTGTGGCTACGGCAACAAAGAAGAAAAAATCAACAGTTAAGAAAAATCTAGTCATCGTGGAGTCGCCTGCTAAGGCGAAAACGATTGAAAAATATCTAGGCAGAAATTACAAGGTTTTAGCCAGTGTCGGACATATCCGTGATTTGAAGAAATCCAGCATGTCAGTTGACATTGAAAATAACTATGAACCGCAGTATATCAATATCCGTGGAAAAGGCCCTCTCATTAATGACTTGAAAAAAGAAGCTAAAAAGGCCAATAAAGTCTTTCTGGCGAGTGACCCGGACCGTGAAGGAGAAGCAATTTCTTGGCATTTGGCTCATATTCTCGATTTAGATGAGAACGATGCTAACCGTGTGGTTTTTAATGAAATCACCAAGGATGCGGTTAAAAATGCCTTTAAAGAACCTCGCAAGATTGACATGGACTTGGTCGACGCCCAACAGGCTCGTCGTGTCTTGGACCGCTTGGTAGGGTATTCGATTTCGCCAATTTTGTGGAAAAAGGTCAAGAAGGGCTTATCAGCAGGGCGTGTGCAGTCGGTTGCCCTTAAGCTCATCATTGACCGTGAAAATGAAATCAATGCCTTCCAACCAGAAGAATACTGGACAATTGATGGTGTCTTTAAGAAGGGAACCAAGCAATTTCAGGCTTCATTCTATGGTATGAATGGCAAAAAGATGAAATTGACCACCAACGAAGAAGTCAAAGAAGTCTTGTCCCATTTGACTAGCAAAGATTTTACAGTAGATCAGGTAGACAAGAAAGAACGCAAACGCAATGCGCCCCTACCTTATACGACTTCAACCATGCAGATGGATGCTGCCAACAAAATCAATTTCCGTACTCGAAAGACTATGATGGTGGCCCAACAGCTCTATGAAGGGATCAATATCGGATCAGGCGTGCAAGGTTTGATTACCTATATGCGTACAGATTCGACTCGTATCAGTCCTGTGGCTCAGAATGAAGCGGCAAGCTACATTAACGACCGTTTTGGTAGCAAGTATTCCAAGCATGGTAGCAAGGTCAAAAATGCGTCAGGTGCTCAGGATGCCCACGAAGCCATTCGTCCATCTAGTGTCTTTAACACACCTGAAAGCATCGCTAAGTACTTGGACAAAGACCAGCTCAAACTTTATACCCTTATCTGGAACCGTTTTGTGGCTAGCCAGATGACGGGAGCTATCTTTGATACCATGGCTGTTAAGCTCTCTCAAAATGGGGTTCAGTTTGCAGCGAATGGAAGCCAAGTTAAGTTTGATGGTTACCTTGCTATCTACAATGACTCTGACAAGAACAAAATGTTGCCAGATATGGCAGTTGGAGATGTGGTCAAGCAGGTCAATAGCAAGCCAGAACAACATTTCACTCAACCGCCAGCTCGCTATTCGGAAGCGACTCTTATCAAGACCTTGGAAGAAAATGGAGTTGGACGTCCGTCAACCTACGCTCCGACCATTGAAACTATCCAAAAACGATACTACGTTCGTCTGGCAGCTAAACGTTTTGAACCAACAGAGTTGGGAGAAATTGTTAATAAACTCATCGTTGAATACTTCCCAGACATCGTCAATGTGACCTTCACAGCTGAAATGGAAGGAAAACTGGATGATGTCGAAGTTGGAAAAGAGCAGTGGCAACGTGTTATTGACGAATTTTACAAACCATTCTCCAAAGAAGTAGCAAAGGCTGAAGCTGAAATGGAAAAAATCCAGATTAAGGATGAGCCAGCTGGATTTGACTGTGAGGTCTGTGGTAGTCCGATGGTGATTAAGCTCGGTCGTTTTGGTAAATTCTATGCTTGTAGCAACTTCCCAGACTGCCGTCACACTCAAGCAATTGTCAAAGAGATTGGAGTCGAGTGTCCAAGCTGCCATCAAGGACAAATCATTGAACGCAAAACCAAGCGCAATCGTATCTTCTATGGTTGCAATCGCTATCCAGAATGTGAATTTACTTCATGGGACAAACCAATTGGACGTGATTGTCCAAAATGCGGACACTTCCTTGTGGAGAAAAAGGTCCGTGGTGGTGGTAAGCAGGTTGTATGTAGTAATGGTGACTACGAAGAGGAAAAGATTAAATAAAATGAAGAGTCCTGAAAATGAATTTCAGGCTCTTTTTAGTTTAAACTTGACAAATTTCCTCATTTTGTGGGAAACTAGTAGAAGATTATTTTATTAGGAGAAGACATGCGCATTATTTATTTCTGTATTGGTTTTATTTCTTTGGCTCTAGCTCTTGTAGGTGTTGTCCTGCCGCTCTTGCCAACAACGCCCTTTCTTTTATTATCAATCGCTTGCTTTTCAAAATCCTCTAAGCGTTTTGAAGACTGGCTTTACCATACCAAGCTCTATCAGACTTATGTAGCTGATTTTCGGGAAACTAAGTCTATCGCGCGAGAACGCAAGAAAAAAATCATCGTATCCATCTATATCTTGATGGGGATTTCTATTTATTTTGCCCCTCTTTTGCCAGTCAAAATTGGTCTGGGAGCCTTGACTGTCTTTATCACCTACTATCTCTTTAAAGTAATTCCTGATAAGGATTAGTTTTAGAAATTTGATCATTCCTTTGATAAAAATGAAAGCATATTTAAATAATATGATATAATAAATTTAAAGAAAACATCAAGGAGAATCAAATGATTTACGAATTTTGTGCTGAAAATGTGACCTTGCTTGAAAAAGCTATGCAGGCTGGAGCTCGTCGAATCGAACTTTGTGACAATCTAGCAGTGGGAGGAACAACACCTAGCTATGGAGTGACCAAGGCAGCGGTTGAACTGGCAGCTAACTACGACACCACCATCATGACTATGATTCGTCCACGTGGTGGCGACTTTGTCTATCATGATCTTGAAATAGCAATTATGCTGGAAGACATTCGTTTAACTGCTCAAGCAGGTAGCCAAGGAGTCGTCTTTGGTGCTTTAACTGCTGATAAGAAGTTGGACAAGGTTAATCTTGAGAAGCTGATTGCTGCATCAAAAGGAATGGAAATTGTCTTCCACATGGCCTTTGATGAATTAAGTGATGAAGACCAGTTGGAAGCCATTGACTGGCTCAGCCAAGCTGGTGTCACCCGTATCTTAACTCGTGCTGGTGTGTCTGGCGACTCGTTAGAAAAACGTTTTGCCCACTATCACAGAATTTTGGAACATGCTGCTGGTAAAATTGAAATCTTACCAGGTGGGGGAATTGACTTAGATAACCGTCAAACCTTTATCGACCAGCTGGGCGTGACACAATTGCATGGAACTAAGGTTGTCTTTTAAAAAAAAGAAAGGAACTGCTAGCTTTTGGTAGCAGTTTTCACTTATGTTTGAAATTTTTAAATCTTATCAGTTTAATAAAGAAAAAGCTCATGCCTATGGTTTTGTAGAAAATGGAGAAGTCTGGACCTATAGTTGCCAGATTTTACAGGGTGACTTTATCATGACAGTCTCCATCACTCCTGATAATGTGAGTTTTCAGGTTTTTGACCAGGAAACGGGTGATCTCTATCCTCAAGTCCATATGGAAAGTATGAGAGGGACTTTTGTTGGAAGTGTCCGTCAGGCTTGTCTGGAGATTCTCTACCAGATTCGGAAGGCTTGTTTTGACGTGCAGGATTTTATCTGCCCTCAGACTAAGCGTATCATGGCTAAAGTTCAGGAAAAGTATGGTAATCAGTTGGAGTATCTGTGGGAAAAGTCGCCTGATACAGCTGTATTGCGCCATGAAGGCAATCAAAAGTGGTATGCAGTTTTAATGAGAATTCCTTGGGATAAGTTGGAAAAGGGCAGAGAAGGGCTAGTCGAAGCAGTCAATATCAAACACGACCAAGTGGCTCATTTACTTTCAAAAAAGGGCATTTATCCAGCCTTTCATATGAACAAACGTTACTGGATTAGTCTTACTCTTGATGATAGTTTATCTGATGATGACGTTCTAGATTTGCTAGAAATCAGTTGGAATTTGACTTTGAAAAAGTAAGGAAATTCCCTTGTGTTTTCAAATACTTTTAATTAGCAAAATATTCTTTACTGAAGAAATTTTCAGAAAATATTGGATTTTTTCTTGACAAGAGATTTTTCCTATGCTAAAATACTTAACAAGACATCAAACGAAGGAGAAAGTCAAACATGAAAACAGCTAAGTTTAATCAATTTGCTTTGTTGTTGAGGTACTCGGGCTAGTGCAGAAGCATTAGTCCTGTTTGGCTTACCAAGCGGGAGTAAATCAACATCTCGCTTGGGTTTCCGAGCGAGATGTTTTTTCTATACTGAAATTTTGAAGGGGGAATTCTCATGCGTAGAGTTGAGTTTCTAGATACCAGTCTTCGTGATGGTGAGCAGACACCAGGTGTTAATTTTTCAATCAAGGAAAAGGTCGCCATTGCAAGACAGCTGGAGAAATGGGGCATTTCAGCAATCGAAGCTGGTTTTCCGGCGGCGAGTCCAGATTCATTTTTGGCGGTTCAGGAAATTGCTAAGGTCTTGAAGAAAACGGCAGTGACGGGTTTGGCACGTTCGGTCAAGTCTGATATAGATGCTTGTTATGAGGCGCTCAAGGATGCCAAGTATCCACAGGTTCACGTCTTTATCGCGACCAGTCCGATTCACCGCAAGTATAAGCTCAATAAGAGCAAGGAAGAGATTTTGGAAGCAATTAGTGAGCATGTTTCCTATGCCCGTTCTAAGTTTAAAATCGTAGAATTTTCTCCAGAGGATGCGACCAGAACCGAGTTGGATTTCCTCTTGCAAGTTGTACAGACAGCAGTGGATGCTGGGGCAACTTATATCAATATCCCTGACACGGTTGGATTTACGACGCCAGAGGAATATGGTGCCATCTTCAAACACTTGATTGAGAATGTCAAGACCAATCGTCAGATCATCTATTCGCCTCACTGTCATGATGACCTCGGAATGGCAGTGGCTAACAGCCTTGCTGCTGTCAAGAACGGTGCAGGACGAGTCGAAGGAACCATCAATGGTATCGGGGAACGTGCTGGCAATGCTGCTTTGGAAGAAATTGCAGTGGCGCTCAATATTCGCCAAGATTACTACCAAGCAGAGACAAGCATTGTCCTAAACGAAACCATCAATACTTCAGAAATGGTTTCTCGCTTCTCAGGTATTCCTGTTCCTAAAAACAAGGCGGTGGTCGGTGGAAATGCCTTCTCTCATGAGTCTGGTATTCACCAAGATGGAGTCCTTAAAAATCCTCTCACTTATGAAATCATCACACCTGAATTGGTTGGTGTTAAGAGTAATAGTCTTCCGCTTGGAAAATTGTCTGGTCGCCATGCCTTTGTTGAAAAACTAAGAGATTTGGCTCTAGACTTTACTGAAGAAGACATCAAACCACTCTTTGCTAAGTTCAAGGCACTAGCGGACAAAAAGCAAGAAATCACAGATGCAGATATTCGTGCGCTGGTCGCTGGAACCATGGTTGAAAATCCAGAAGGCTTTCACTTTGATGATTTACAACTTCAAACTCATGCAGACAATGACATTGAAGCACTCGTTAGCCTAGCAAATATGGATGGTGAGAAAGTCGAATTTAATGCGACAGGGCAAGGTTCCGTTGAAGCAATCTTTAACGCTATCGATAAGTTCTTTAACCAATCCGTCCGTTTGGTATCCTACACTATCGATGCGGTAACAGATGGGATCGATGCCCAGGCTCGAGTCTTGGTCACTGTTGAAAACAGAGATACAGAAACCATCTTTAACGCAGCAGGTCTTGACTTCGATGTATTGAAGGCTTCGGCTATTGCCTATATAAATGCCAATACCTTTGTTCAAAAAGAGAATGCAGGTGAGATGGGGCGTAGTGTTTCCTACCGAGACATGCCTAGTGTGTAAAGGAGAAGGCTATGACAAAGAAAATAGTAGCTCTAGCAGGGGATGGAATTGGCCCAGAAATTATGGAAGCTGGTTTAGTGGTTCTGGAAGCTCTAGCTTCAAAAACAGGTTTTGACTATGAGATTGACAGATGCCCCTTTGGGGGTGCAGGTATTGATGCTGAGGGGCATCCCTTACCTGATGAAACCCTCAAGGCATGTAGAGATGCAGATGCTATTCTCCTAGCAGCTATCGGTAGTCCTCAATATGATGGGGCAGTGATTCGTCCTGAACAAGGCTTGCTGGCTCTTCGTAAGGAACTCAATCTTTATGCTAATATTCGCCCCGTAAAAATCTTTGATAGTCTCAAGCATTTGTCACCACTCAAACCGGAACGAATTGCTGGTGTTGACTTTGTCGTTGTGCGTGAGTTGACAGGTGGTATTTACTTTGGGGATCATATCCTTGAAGAGCGCAAAGCCCGTGATATCAACGACTACAGCTATGAGGAAGTAGAGCGGATTATTCGCAAGGCATTTGAAATTGCAAGAAATCGTAGAAAAATCGTTACCAGTATAGATAAGCAGAATGTTCTAGCGACATCAAAACTCTGGCGCAGAGTAGCTGAGGAAGTCGCACAGGACTTCCCAGATGTAATCTTAGAGCATCAGCTAGTAGACTCAGCTGCTATACTCATGATTACCAATCCTGCTAAGTTTGATGTCATCGTGACGGAGAATCTTTTCGGAGATATTCTATCAGATGAATCAAGCGTTCTATCTGGCACACTTGGGGTCATGCCGTCAGCCAGTCACTCTGAAAATGGACCAAGTCTCTATGAGCCCATTCACGGTTCAGCGCCTGATATTGCAGGTCAAGGAATTGCCAATCCTATTTCCATGATTTTATCAGTGGCCATGATGCTGAGAGATAGTTTTGGACGTTTTGAAGATGCGGAGCGTATCGAACATGCGGTAGAAGCTAGTTTGGCAGCAGGAATTTTAACAAGAGATATAGGAGGTCAGGCTTCGACCAAGGAAATGACGGAAGCTATTATTGCAAGGTTATGAAGTTAGATGAAAAAATTACTCTAGTCCTTTTGCTTTGGAATGTCATGGTTTTCTTGATTTATGGCATTGACAAATCCAAGGCAAGGAGAGGTGCTTGGCGCATCCCAGAGAAAATTCTCTTGACTATAGCTCTTGTCTGTGGTGGTTTTGGTGCCTGGTTGGCAGGAATCACCTTTCACCACAAGACTAGAAAATGGTATTTTAAAACAGTTTGGTTTCTCGGGATGGTAACCACACTAGTAGCCTTATATTTTATTTGGAGGTAATGGATGGCAGGAAAATCAATTTTTGATAAATTATGGGACCGCCATGTCATCACAGGAGAAGAGGGGCAGCCCCAACTCATGTATGTGGATCAGCACTATATTCATGAAGTGACTAGTCCCCAGGCTTTTCAAGGATTACGAGATGCAGGTCGCAGATTGAGACGGCCAGACTTGACATTTGGAACCTTTGATCATAATGTTCCGACCGTCAATATCTACGATATTCGAGATGTGATTTCTAAGGCTCAAATTGATAAGCTTGCTGAAAATGTTGAGGAGTTTGGGATTGAACATGCGGCCCACGGTTCTGAAAAGCAGGGGATTGTTCACATGGTAGGTCCAGAAACAGGACGGACGCAACCAGGGAAATTCATCGTCTGTGGAGACAGTCATACGGCAACTCACGGAGCTTTTGGAGCTATCGCCTTTGGAATTGGGACCAGTGAGGTCGAGCATGTCTTTGCTACACAGACACTCTGGCAGGTAAAACCCAAGAAAATGTTGGTGGAATTCACTGGTGTTCCTCAAAAAGGAGTCTATTCCAAGGATTACATTCTCGCCTTGATTGCCAAGTATGGCGTTGCTTGTGGTGTAGGATATGTGGTGGAATATCGTGGGCAAGCGATTGATGCTTTGACCATGGAAGAGAGAATGACCATCTGCAATATGTCCATCGAATTTGGCTCCAAGATGGGAATCATGAATCCAGATCAGACTACCTATGACTATCTCAAGGGACGGGAATGTGTTCCCGAAGCTTTCGAGGAGGCGGTTGCCGATTGGAAAACCCTAGTCAGCGATGATGATGCTGTTTATGATAAGGTTATCCAGATGGATGTCTCTGACTTGGCTCCTATGGTGACTTGGGGAACCAATCCAGCTATGGGAGTTGACTTTGACAGTAGATTTCCTGAAATAAAGGATATAAATGATGAGCGCGCCTATAATTATATGGATTTGGAGCCTGGTCAAAAGCCAGCAGATATTGAACTAGGTTATATCTTTATTGGATCTTGTACCAATGCTCGTCTCAGTGATTTGCAACTGGCTGCTCGATTTGTTAAAGGGAAGAAGATTGCTCCCAACTTAACAGCAATAGTAGTGCCAGGTTCTCGTCCTGTGAAACGAGCGGCTGAGAAGTTGGGCTTGGACAAGGTCTTTCTGGATGCTGGCTTTGAGTGGAGAGACCCAGGTTGCTCCATGTGTCTAGGGATGAATCCAGACAAGGTACCTGATGGCGTGCACTGTGCTTCAACCAGTAATCGAAACTTTGAAGATAGACAGGGATTTGGCGCTAAGACCCATCTCTGTAGTCCAGCCATGGCAGCGGCAGCAGCTATTGCAGGGCGTTTCGTAGATGTTCGGCAGATGCCAGAAGCCCAGTAAGGAGAGGATATGGAGAAATTTACAGTTTATACGGGAACGACCGTTCCTCTTATGAATGATAACATTGATACCGACCAAATCCTCCCCAAGCAGTTTCTCAAGTTGATTGATAAAAAAGGCTTTGGTAAGTACCTCATGTATGCTTGGCGTTATCTAGACGATAACTACACAGAGGATCCAGACTTTGTCTTTAATCGACCTGAATACCGAAAAGCCAGTATCCTCATCTCAGGGGATAACTTTGGGGCAGGTTCTTCGAGAGAACACGCAGCTTGGGCTCTAGCCGACTATGGTTTTAAGGTCGTGATTGCAGGGTCTTTTGGAGACATTCATTACAATAATGAACTCAATAATGGCATGTTGCCTATTGTTCAGCCTAGGGAGGTTAGAGAGAAACTAGCCAACTTGCAACCAACTGATCAGGTAACTGTGGACTTGGAACAACAGAAAATCATCTCACCAGTCGGAGAATTCACTTTCGAAATCGATAGTGAATGGAAACACAAGCTCTTAAATGGTTTAGATGATATCGGTATTACTTTGCAGTATGAAGATTTGATTGCTGTCTATGAAAAACAACGACCAGCCTACTGGCAGGAATAGAAAAGGAACTAGAACTATGACAAAACACATCCAATGGAAGGGAACACTTTCACAAGAAGGCTATGACATTTTAAAAGGTGAGGGCGGTTGTATTGTTTGCCCTACCAAAGTCGGCTATATCATCATGACCAGCGACAAGGCAGGACTTGAACGCAAATTTGAAGCTAAAGAACGTAACCGTAACAAGCCAGGCGTGGTTCTCTGCGGTAGCATGGATGAGCTTCGCGCTTTAGCACAACTCAACCCAGAAATTGAAGCTTTCTACCAAAAACATTGGGACGAAGATATTCTTCTAGGTTGTATCCTTCCATGGAAACCAGAAGCTTTTGAAAAACTCAAAGCTTATGGTGATGGTCGTGAAGAGCTCATGACCGACGTGCGTGGTACTAGCTGTTTTGTCATCAAGTTTGGTAAAGCTGGTGAACAGTTGGCTGCTAAACTTTGGGAAGAAGGTAAAATGGTCTACGCCTCATCAGCTAACCCATCTGGAAAAGGAAACCGTGGTAAGGTAGAAGGAATCGGAGAACGTATCGAAGGAGCAGTGGACCTTGTCATCGAAGCAGACGACTATGTTGCATCCATCCAACCGGACAAAACGATTGAAACGCGCTACGAACAAGGTGTAATGGTGTCTATGGTTGATAAAGACGGCAAACTAATCCCAGAACAAGGAGGAGCCCGTTCAATCTCACCAGCTCCTGTTGTGATCCGAAAAGGACTCGACATTGATAAAATCATGATGCACCTGTCAGATACCTTTAACTCATGGGACTACCGTCAGGGTGAGTATTATTAAGATAAAAAAGAAGTCTAGTGTTATGAGGGAATAAAGCTCTCTACACTGGGCTTTTTGTTTAATTCCTTGTTTTGTTTCTTTAATAGTGTTATTATATAAAAAGGTATTATATGTTAATGTGAAAATGGAGGAATTTATGTCGAATATAAGAGTCTGGAAAATTTCAGTTGGCGGAACCAATAACACAAAATTGCATGAGAAATCTTTTAAGGATAATGTTCTATATATCGGATTTGATAATATAGAAGAAAAAAATTATCCTTATAATGGGGAAGAAAGACCTAGAAAACAAGAGAATCAAGTAGCACTCCTTCAACATGGAGTCAGTATAGGAGATTTAGTAGTAGTTCCTAGGAGGAATCTACGGGCTTCTTTTTTGGCTAAAATAATTGGTCCTTATCAATATGTTGAAAATAGTGAGTTCGAAGGGTTTCCAAGACGATTTAAAATCATTCCGATTAGTAAATTTGGTGATTTCCAGTTAAATTCTCTTGAAACTAAGAAATGGGACAATACAACAGTATCCGCATTACCATATTCAAGTCTTGATGAGTTATATGTGGATTTTAATATTGAAAAAGATAAGATTTCAGATATTCAAAACGAGGAAAATGCCTCAGAAAATATCAACGAGTATAAGAATATTTTACTTTCATCCAAAAACCTCATCCTTCGTGGTGCTCCTGGTACAGGAAAAACTTATCTTGCTAAAGAAATTGCCAAAGAATTAACGGATGGCAACGAAGACCAAATCGGATTTGTACAGTTTCACCCATCTTATGATTATACGGATTTTGTGGAGGGGTTGAGGCCTGTTTCTAACAATAGCCAGATAAGTTTTGAATTACAAGATGGTATCTTTAAGAAGTTTTGTAAGAAAGCAGAGAAAAATTGGGTTTATTCACAGAAAGATAAGTTTGAATTAGAAAAGGAAAAAAAATCAACAGCAAAGATTTCAAAATATTTTTCTAGTATGGAGTTTCCATCTGACAAATTATATACAACACGTAACTCGTCTTTTTTTATTACAGAAATTGATGAAGACTACATTTATATATCTATTCCTGAAAATGAGGTATCAAAAAAAGTAAAATTAAAAATTCAAGATATTGAAGCAATGTTGACTTCGGAATCTCAATTTAAACAAGTTAAAGATATAACTCGGTTTTTTAACAAAAATAATGCTACCCAAGAGTATTCATATTATTTGACACTTTACAAAATGATAAAAAATGAGAGTATTCAGGAGGAAGTAATAGAAATAGACAATGAATTGAAAAACTTCGTCTTCATCATCGATGAAATCAACCGTGGGGAGATTTCTAAGATTTTTGGGGAACTCTTTTTCTCTATTGATCCTGGTTATCGTGGTGAAAGGGGGAGTATTTCTACTCAGTATGCTAATTTACATGAAACGGATGACAAATTTTATATTCCTGAAAATGTCTACATCATCGGAACAATGAATGATATTGACCGTTCAGTAGATACCTTTGATTTTGCTATGCGTCGTCGTTTCCGTTTTATTGAAGTTACTGCTGAAAGCCAAGTTGCTATGTTGGATAAAGAACTAGATATCCATGCAGAAGAAGCAAAACTTCGTCTAAGAAATTTGAATGCTGCTATCGAAAACGTTCAGGAGTTAAATAGTCATTATCATATCGGACCAAGTTATTTCCTTAAGTTGAAGGATGTAGATTTTGACTATGAATTACTCTGGTCTGATTACCTTAAACCGCTTTTGGAAGATTACTTACGAGGTTCTTATGAAGAGGCTGAAACTCTAGATACATTGAAAAAAGCATTTAATCTGACAAATAACGGGGAAACAGATCGGCAAGATACTGGTGATAATGATGCGGATAACTGATAATCAGCATAAAATTGCTAGAGAAGACTTTGTCGCAGAATATCCCAACCTAAGTCAAGCGCTCCTTGATAGAACACTAGATAACCTATCTCGAGAGGACCGTATCTTTATTTTCCCGAATGATTTGATGAATTCTCCTGATTTAGACAAGGACCAAAAGATTTTGGAAACAGTTAATCAGGAAATCAAGACAGGGAACGTGATTGGTTTTCTTGGATATGGTCAGGAAAGATTAACGATTTCCTCTCGTTTTTCTGATGAAAGTAACGACCATTTTTTGCATTATCTTTTACAAAAGGTTCTCAATATTAACCTGACTAGTTTGGATGTCGGTCTATCTCCTGAAGATAAGCTCTATCAGCTTTTGGTTTACCTCTTTCCCAAGTATCTGCAAGCTGCTCTCCGAAAAGGTCTTTATAAGGAATACCAGAGATTTTTCCATAACGATAGTCATATAAAGGGAGTCGTTGATGTTGGAAATCATCTGAAAAAAAATCTTCCTTTTACGGGAAATATTGCCTATACTACTAGGGAGTTTACCTATGATAATCCACTCATGCAGTTGATTCGACATACGATTGAGTACATAAAGAATCAGAAAGGTTTTGGAGTTCTGCTCGATAGGAATCGTGAAAATATAACAGAAATTATTCGCGTAACTCCAGCTTATAAACTAGCTGATCGTGCCAAGATTATTAGAATGAATAAAATCAAACCCATCCGACACGCCTATTTTAGAGAGTATAGAAAATTACAGGAACTCTGCTTGATGATTCTGAGTAGAGAAAAACATGGTCTTGGACCTCAAGCCCAAAAGGTACATGGTATTCTCTTTGATGTTGCCTGGCTTTGGGAAGAGTATGTTTATACCTTGTTGCCAAAAGGTTTCATCCATCCTCGAAATAAAGAAAAGAAAGGCGGCATCCTAATATTTTCTGGTGGGAAACGAAAAGTATATCCAGATTTTTATGACAGAGAACGAAAGATTGTTCTAGATGCAAAATATAAAAAACTTGAAGATACTGAAAAAGGAATCAACCGTGAGGACTTATTCCAACTGATTTCCTATTCTTATATTTTAAAAGCTGAGAAAGCTGGTCTTGTTTTTCCGAGCAAGCACAAGGTTGTTGATAATGAGATAGGAAAGCTAGCAGGTTATGGAGCTTTGTTGAAGAAATTGTCTATCCAAATCCCTCAGAATGCTTCATCTTATAATGAATTTTGTGAAATGATGGAAAGCTCCGAAGCAATTTTTAAAAGAAATATTGATAAGGAAGTGGGGAGAAACTAATCTCCTCACTTTTTATATTTAAACTATAAAAACCGAACGTTATTGTTTTATAATTGAAATTATTTGACAAAAACTGTACTTTGGTTTATAATAAATTAAGGAAACGTCGCAAAAGGCGTAGGGATGCGCAAGCATAGGTAGGTCATTACAAAAGAAACGAGACAGCAATATGTTAAATGAATTTCCAATTTTTGATTACGAAGATATTCAGTTGATCCCTAATAAATGTGTGATTAAAAGCCGTGCAGAAGCGGATACAAGTGTCACACTTGGAAATCACACTTTCAAACTACCTGTTGTACCAGCAAATATGCAGACGATTTTGGATGAGAATGTTGCAGAGCAACTTGCTAAAGGCGGTTACTTTTACATTATGCATCGTTTTGACGAGGCGGGGCGCATTCCTTTTATCAAACGCATGCATGATCAAGGGCTCATTGCTTCAATTTCTGTCGGTGTTAAGGATTACGAGTATGACTTTGTTAGCCAACTCAAGACTGATGCTCCTGAGTATATCACGATTGACATTGCTCATGGTCATGCGGATAGCGTGATTTCTATGATTCAGCACATCAAGAAGGAATTGCCAGATACTTTTGTCATTGCTGGTAACGTTGGGACACCAGAAGCTGTGCGTGAGTTGGAAAATGCTGGTGCGGATGCTACCAAGGTTGGAATCGGTCCTGGTAAGGTTTGCATCACCAAGGTCAAGACTGGTTTTGGGACAGGTGGTTGGCAGTTGGCTGCTCTTCGCTGGTGTGCAAAGGCTGCGCGTAAGCCGATTATTGCTGATGGAGGGATTCGTACACACGGTGACATTGCCAAGTCTATCCGTTTCGGTGCTAGCATGGTCATGATTGGTTCTCTATTTGCAGGACATATCGAAAGTCCAGGCAAGACAATCGAAGTCGATGGGGAACAGTTCAAAGAATACTATGGTTCAGCTTCTCAATACCAAAAAGGAGCTTACAAAAACGTGGAAGGCAAACGTATCTTACTTCCTGCCAAGGGGCATTTGCAAGACACCCTTACTGAGATGGAGCAAGATTTGCAAAGTGCCATTTCCTACGCAGGAGGACGCAAGGTTGCTGACCTCAAGCACGTTGATTATGTTATCGTGAAAAACTCTATCTGGAATGGTGATGCATCCCACTAATAGACGCTTAGTCCATCCATAAAAAACTTGTTATTAGAGCAAATTTCTGTTATAATAAGACAAGTTTCCACCCTTAGTGTAATGGATATCACGTAAGATTCCGGTTCTTAAGATGGGGGTTCGATTCCCTCAGGGTGGATGTAAACAGCCTAAAAAAGCCTTTAAATAAGGCTTTTTTCTTTATACTATCCCAAATCTGCCCCCTAGAATTGAAGAACTTTTTCTAAAAAATGCTCAAATTCCCTCTAGTCCCGTTTTAAAGTGACTCAGAGGGCTTTTTTTGTTATAATAGAAAGGATCGTAATTATTAGAAAGAGGTCAGTATGAAAGAATTACAAACTGTACTGAAGAAGCGTTTTGCAATCGAATTTGCAGACAAAAACTTACTGGAAACGGCCTTTACTCATACGAGTTATGCCAATGAGCACCGCCTCTTAAAAATTTCACACAATGAGCGCTTGGAATTTTTAGGAGACGCTGTTCTGCAATTATTGATTTCAGAATATCTGTATAAAAAATATCCTAAGAAACCAGAGGGAGATTTGTCCAAACTTCGTGCCATGATTGTTCGCGAGGAGAGTTTGGCTGGTTTTGCGCGTGATTGCCAGTTTGATCAGTTTATCAAGCTAGGTAAAGGAGAAGAAAAGTCTGGTGGGCGCAATCGTGACACCATTCTTGGCGATGCTTTTGAAGCCTTTCTGGGAGCTTTGCTTTTAGACAAGGATGTTGCTAAGGTAAAAGAGTTTATCTATCAGGTCATGATTCCCAAGGTTGAAGCAGGTGATTTTGAAATGATTAAGGATTACAAGACACACTTGCAAGAGTTGCTCCAGGTCAATGGGGATGTGGATATTCGCTACCAGGTTATCTCTGAGACAGGGCCTGCTCATGATAAGGTTTTTGATGTAGAAGTTCTGGTTGAGGGCAAGAGCATCGGAAAAGGCCAAGGCCGTTCTAAAAAATTAGCAGAGCAAGAAGCCGCGAGAAATGCAGTGGAGAAAGGGCTGGATTCATGTATTTAAAGGAAATTGAGATCCAGGGATTCAAGTCCTTTGCTGACAAGACCAAGGTCGTTTTTGATCAAGGTGTGACAGCTGTCGTTGGGCCCAATGGTTCTGGGAAGTCAAATATCACAGAAAGTCTGCGATGGGCATTGGGAGAGTCCAGTGTTAAGAGCCTTCGTGGTGGAAAGATGCCAGACGTTATCTTTGCTGGAACTGAAAGCCGCAAACCACTCAATTATGCCTCTGTTATCGTGACCTTGGACAATGAAGATGGCTTTATCAAGGATGCGGGGCAAGTCATTAAGGTAGAACGCCATATCTACCGTAGTGGTGATAGCGAGTATCGAATTGATGGCAAAAAAGTCCGTCTGCGCGATGTACATGACCTTTTCTTGGATACTGGTTTGGGACGTGATTCCTTCTCTATTATTTCCCAAGGGAAGGTTGAGGAGATTTTTAACTCCAAGCCTGAAGAGCGTCGAGCTATTTTTGAAGAAGCAGCTGGAGTTTTAAAATACAAGACTCGTAGAAAAGAAACAGAAAGCAAACTGCAACAAACTCAGGACAATCTAGACCGCTTAGAGGACATTATCTATGAGTTGGACAATCAAATCAAGCCCCTTGCAAAACAAGCCGAGAATGCTCGTAAGTTTCTCGACTTGGATGGTCAACGCAAGGCGATTTATTTGGATGTACTGGTTGCCCAAATCAAGGAAAATAAGGCTGAACTAGAGCTAACAGAAGAAGAGCTAACGCAAGTTCAGGAACTTTTGACTGGCTATTACCAAAAGCGTGAAGAGTTAGAAGAAGAAAATCAAACTCTTAAAAAGAAACGCCAAGATCTCCAAGCTCAAATGTCCAAAGACCAAGGGAGCTTGATGGATTTGACTAGTTTGATCAGTGACTTAGAGCGAAAATTAGCCCTATCAAAACTGGAGTCCGAGCAGGTAGCCCTCAATCAACAAGAAGCACAAACTCGTTTGACTGCTTTAGAAGATAAGAGAAAGACTCTAAGTACAGAGAAGGCTGAAAAAGAAGCGAACTTGGCACAGTTAGAGGAAAATCTAGCTGAAAATAACAAGGAACTCAATCGTTTAGAGGCAGAATTGCTAGCTTTTTCAGATGATCCTGACCAGATGATCGAACTCTTGCGCGAACGCTTTGTCGCTCTTTTACAAGAAGAAGCGGATGTCTCAAACCAGTTGACTCGAATAGAGAATGAACTAGAGAACAGCCGTCAGCTATCTCAAAAACAAGCAGATCAAGTTGAGAAACTGAAAGAACAACTGGCTACAGCTAAAGAGAAGGCCAGTCAACAGCAGGCTGAGCTTGAAACTGCCAAGGAGCAGGTTCAGAAATTATTGTCAGATTACCAAACTAGTGCCAAGGAGCAAGAGGAGCAGAAAGTTTCTTACCAAGCTCAGCAGAGCCAACTCTTTGATCGTCTGGATAGTCTCAAAAACAAGCAGGCTAGAGCCCAAAGCTTAGAAAACATTCTAAGAAATCATAGTAATTTTTACGCGGGTGTTAAGAGTGTTCTCCAAGAGAAAGATCGCCTGGGTGGGATCATTGGTGCAGTCAGTGAACATTTGACCTTTGATGTGCATTATCAAACTGCCTTGGAGATTGCACTTGGAGCTAGCAGTCAGCATATCATCGTAGAAGATGAAAACGCGGCAACCAAGGCTATTGATTTCCTAAAACGTAACAGATCCGGTCGTGCAACCTTCCTTCCGTTGACGACTATCAAGGCTCGTACGATCTCTAGTCAGAATCAAGATGCTATCGCAGCAAGTCCAGGATTTCTGGGAATGGCAGATGAGTTGGTGTCGTTTGACAAGAGACTAGAAGCCATTTTCAAGAACTTGCTAGCTACGACTGCTATCTTTGATACCGTAGAACATGCGCGTGCCGCTGCTCGTCAAGTTCGCTATCAAGTTCGTATGGTGACACTTGATGGTACCGAATTGCGTACAGGTGGTTCCTACGCAGGTGGTGCCAATCGCCAAAATAACAGTATCTTCATCAAGCCAGAGCTGGAGCAATTACAAAAAGAAATTGCTGAAGAAGAAGCTAGTCTGCGTTCGGAAGAAGAAAGTTTGAAGACCTTGCAAGATGGGATGACGGTATTGACAGAAAGATTAGAAGCCATCAAATCTCAGGGAGAACAGGCTCGTATCCATGAGCAAGGCTTGTCCCTCGCTTATCAGCAAACTAGTCAGCAAGTAGAAGAGTTAGAAACGCTTTGGAAACTTCAAGAAGAGGAATTAAATCGTCTTACTGAAGGAGATTGGCAAGCAGATCAGGAAAAGTGCCAAGAGCGCCTTGCTACCATTGCCAGTGAAAAGCAAAATCTGGAAACTGAGATTGAAGAAATTAAGTCTAACAAAAACGCTATTCAAGAACGTTATCAAAACTTGCAGGAACAGGTTTCTCAAGCACGCTTGCTTAAGTCAGAACTGCAAGGACAAAAGCGGTACGAAGTGACTGATATTGAACGTCTAGGTAAGGAATTGGATAACCTCAATCTTGAACAAGAGGAAATCCAGCGTCTCCTTCAAGAAAAGGTTGATAATCTTGAGAAGGTTGATACGGATTTGCTAAGTCAGCAGACGGAAGAAGCCAAAACTCAGAAAACAAACCTCCAACAAGGTTTGATTCGCAAGCAGTTTGAGTTGGATGATATTGAAGGTCAGCTAGATGATATTGCCAGTCATTTGGATCAGGCTCGTCAGCAGAATGAGGAGTGGATTCGCAAACAAACACGTGCTGAAGCAAAGAAAGAAAAGGTCAGCGAACGCTTGCGCTATCTACAAGCTCAATTAACTGATCAGTACCAGATCAGCTACACTGAGGCTCTAGAAAAAGCGCATGAGTTGGAAAATCTCAATCTGGCAGAGCAAGAAGTTAAAGATCTTGAAAAGGACATTCGCTCACTCGGACCAGTCAATTTGGATGCTATTGAACAGTACGAAGAAGTCCACAACCGTTTGGATTTCCTAAATAGCCAACGAGATGATATTTTATCTGCGAAAAACCTGCTTCTTGAAATCATCACAGAGATGAATGATGAGGTTAAGGAACGCTTCAAATCAACCTTTGAGGCTATTCGTGAGTCCTTTAAAGTGACCTTTAGACAGATGTTTGGTGGAGGTCAGGCAGACTTGATATTAACTGAGGGCGATCTTTTAACAGCTGGTGTGGAGATTTCTGTTCAACCACCAGGTAAGAAAATCCAGTCGCTTAACCTCATGAGTGGTGGTGAAAAAGCCCTATCGGCTCTGGCCTTGTTGTTCTCTATCATTCGAGTCAAGACTATTCCTTTTGTTATCTTGGACGAGGTAGAGGCGGCGCTGGACGAAGCCAATGTTAAACGTTTTGGGGATTATCTCAACCGCTTTGACAAGGATAGTCAGTTTATCGTTGTGACCCACCGTAAGGGGACCATGGCGGCAGCGGATTCTATCTATGGAGTTACCATGCAAGAATCAGGTGTGTCAAAGATTGTTTCGGTTAAGTTAAAAGATTTAGAAGAAACAGTAGACTAGTTACCAAACGATAGCATCTCTTAGGAGGTGCTATTTTTTTAAACGAATACCTTGAATTGTCTATCAAGATCAGTTCAGGCGCAAAAAACGACATTTGGGATTTCCTCTTAGCGAAAAGGCTTGCTCTATGATATAATAGTTTCATGATTACAACAGTACCTATTAAGAACGAAAAAGATATTGCAGTACCGGGGAAAACAGTCCTTGTACTAGGTTATTTTGATGGCATCCACAAGGGGCATCAGAAACTTTTTGAAGTGGCCAGCAAGGCTTCGATGAAGGACTATCTGCCAGTTGTCGTGATGACCTTTACAGAGTCGCCAAAACTTGCCTTACAACCTTATCAACCTGAGCTCATGCTCCACATCGTCAATCACGAGGAACGGGAACACAAGATGAAATGGCACGGTGTAGAGGCTCTTTTCTTACTTGACTTTAGTAGCAAATTTGCTAGTTTAACGGGTCAAGAATTTTTTGATACTTATGTTAGAGCTTTAAAACCAGCGATTATCGTAGCAGGATTTGATTATACGTTTGGTTCAGATAAGAAAACTGCGGATGACCTGAAGGATTATTTTGATGGAGAGATTATCATTGTTCCTCCAGTTGAGGACGAAAAGGGCAAGATTAGTTCCACGCGAATCCGCCAAGCTATCCTTGATGGTGATGTGAGGGAGGCAGGTCACTTGCTTGGCACACCGCTCCCAACCCGTGGGATGGTCGTTCACGGAAATGCTCGTGGGCGTACTATCGGTTATCCAACAGCCAATCTAGTCCTGAGAGATCGAACTTATATGCCAGCAGACGGTGTTTACGTAGTCGATGTAGAAGTACAACGTCAGAGATATCGTGGCATGGCAAGTGTTGGGAAAAATGTTACTTTCGATGGAGAAGAGCCACGTTTTGAAGTCAATATTTTTGATTTTTCAGATGATATTTACGGTGAGACAGTCATGGTCTACTGGCTAGACCGTGTCCGCGATATGATCAAATTTGACTCCATCGACGAGCTTGTAGACCAACTCAAGATAGACGAAGAGATTGCTCGAAACTGGAAGGATGAAGATTCTGTCATTCAAGGGTCTCAGGTATAGAAAACGTGTGAAAAAGCTACTAGAAGGATTAGTTCTTTTGGTAGTAGTTTTGAAAGTGTGATATAATGCACTTTCAGCTCCCCTAGTTTCCTATGTTAGCAACTATTTATGTTCAAATTATAGACGAGGCTTTATTATGCAAACGCAAGAAGAAATGAATGTTCTGGTACCTGAAAAATTGGCAGAAATTGAGCGTGATTATGATGTTACAGTTTTGTGGGCTATCGAGTCTGGTAGTCGTGCATGGGGCTTTGAGTCTCCTGATAGTGATTTTGATGTACGGTTTATCTACAAACACAAGCAAGATTTTTATCTCCGTTTGAATGAACAGCGTGACGTTATCGAGCTACCGATTGACGATACTTGGGATGTGAGTGGCTGGGATTTAGACAAAACTTTAAAACTCCTTTATAAGTCAAATCCAACACTATTTGAATGGTTACAGTCACCAATTGTCTATCAACAAACGGATTTTATTGAACGCATACGTCCATTTGCCAACCAGTATTTTTCAGAGAAAAAAATGCTCCACCATTACTTGAACACTGCTAGAACTCAAATGAATAAGTATCTTTCTGGAGATAAGGTTAAACCTAAAAAGTATTTCTATGCGCTACGTCCTATTTTGGCTTGTCGTTGGATTGAAAAATACCATTCTGTTCCGCCAATTTTATTTGATGATTTGGTGAAAGAATTGCTTCCGTCTCAAATGAAGGAGCATGTTTCAAGATTGCTTGACATTAAGATAAACGGTCCTGAAGGTATGGAAATTGATCCGATTAAGCCAATTCAAGATTATATTTTAGATAATATCCAAGAGCTTGATGTATACGTTCAAAGCGTTACTGAGATGAAGAAAGACTGGAAAGCTCTAAATCAATTTTTCCTTGAAGAATTAAGTCACGACTGAGGTTGTTTATGGGTAAATGGACATGTAGATGCGGGCAAGCAATGGACAACCATAGATCACCCGATCCAAATGCTTTTTCAGTTTATTCGGATACGTTGTTTGAAGAAATCATGAATAAAGCTGACAACCATAATAAAATTTCTTATGATGATATTTCAGAAGCTTCTTTTTATATGTGGAAGTGCCCTGAGTGTGGAAGTTTCATGGTTTTTGGCGAAGACGATGATGAAGATCGCTTTACTTTTTATGAGCGCCAAGAAGTTGAAAAGGTCGAGCCTCTCTTTGATCCAGATCAAGAGCTAAATCTTGTTGTGGTTGAGTTTCAGGAGGGAGGGAATGGCTATACTTATATCTGCGATGACCCAAATATCCATATTGGGCACGCTGTTATTGTCCCAGTAGGAAAGGAAAATACTGAAAAAACGGCTTTAGTTGTACAGAAGTATCATGCCCTACCAAAGGATGTCACCTTTCCTGTTGAAAAGTTAAAACGAGTCATCCGTAGGTATTCACATTTCGACCCATTCACTTCGAAAATCGTTTGTAGAAGTTTAATTAAGCTGGGAAGAATTCTTGATGCTTGCTCTAAAAATGCTAAACCTAACTCTCAGCAAACATATTATGGTATCAAAACTCCCTTAGGTTATTTCTGGTTAGAATTAAATGGAGTTCCAATTCCAATGAAAATCACACAGATTCAAGTCAAAGATAAAAAGTACCAAGTGGATGGCGCCCTTTATATAAAGCCTTTAGAGATTAACTGTAGAAGATTCTATGAGCTGGAATTATGTGCAGATTTTGATATTGATGCCTCGAGATGGGTCGATGTTCTCTCGGATGAAAATGTTTGGGGCAATAGCTGGGAACTAAATGGTCTTCAATTTGGTATTACTGCAGGAGAATCTCCAAAATTTGAAGACGAAGTTGTTGCAAGAAAATATAGTCGTATCCCACTTTATTATGACTGGCACCCTGAATTTGAAGATTATTATGGATTCGGCTTAGCTTGGGAAAAATACGAGTCTGATAGCGATTTATCAATAGATTTCTATACAACGTAAGATGCAGGAGAATAAGCATGAATCAAGCATGGGAATTATTGTTTGAAGGCAAAATTGAAGAGGCTAAAAAATTAGTTGAAGCTGATTTTTCTTTGGAAACTTGCACTAATTTTAGTTTATTAAATTTGATGGGCTATATCTATCTTGAAGAGCAAAATTATAGCGAGTGCTTAAGTATTTACCAGCGTTATATTGACTTAGCCCGAACTAAAAGTGACCAAGAAAATGAACATATTGGTTATCATCAGTTAGCGATGATTTACAGGGAAATGGGTCATTTTCAAAAAGCTCTACTCTATATCGATCAGGAAATACAAATTATAAAAAAATATTTTCCCAATGATGCTTTGAAATTTTCTGTTAACAACTATGAACAAGGCCACCTTCGTTTAAAGTTGGGAAATCTAGAAGAGGCAGAAAGATATATGCAAGAATCCCTAGATTTTGCTTTGACAACTGAGGACTTCATTGCCCAAGCATGTTCCTATAGAGGGATGGGAGAGATTTATCTGAAGCAAAATTCAAATAAATCACGAGATTATTTTTATCAATCTATTCAACTCTTTGAAAAAGCTGAGGATAAAATTGGAGCAGACGAGGTAAGAGCTTTATTACAAAATGAGAAGTAGTCCAACTGAGTTGAAGAAAAGCAGTAAAAAGCGGAGATTCATGGCGCAGAAAAGAGGCTAGTTCCTAATTTCAACAACTGGAAGTTATGAACTAGCCTCAAAAGTTTGACAGAAAAAATCCAGTTATGGGACTTAGTGCATTTATATTATGTCTTCATTTTACAGAAACCGAAAGTAAATAACTATTTTTAATATAAAATTTTGTCTTTTATCATATTTTTTTGAAAAAAGCTAGTAATTTGACTGAAAAAATTTGCAATTCTCCACAAGAAAATATATAATATAGTTGAGATGGAAAAACGTTTTTAAAAGGAGGTGTACATTATGTTCTTAGGATTCTACTTCCGTTTATGGTTCAGCATTTGGTGGCGTTAATAGAGGTTAGTGGTTGTTAAATTAAACTCAAATAGCTTTATGCCAGTAAGAAACTGAAATATTCAGTTTAATATGAGTTTTATTTTTTCTAGTAAATCAACGTTTTCTATCACAACTCTATTGCAGTTAAGCTATGATATGTGATGATTGTCAACCCTATCTTGTTAACATTTTTATGGTCTCGAGAAATCTTATTTCTTGGGACTTTTTCTATTGTTTGAAAGATTGTGTGTTGATTTTGTTGAACTAGGAGAACAAAAAAGACAAGCTACTTTAAAAAGTAATTTGTCTGTTGTTGGGTCACTTTTTATTGAAACACACGATAAACGTAGGGATTTTCTGGTTTGTCTACTTTTGTGAAACTCTCAACTTCCAGTATTGGGAGATTTTGTTTGAGTTCTTTATGGTAGTGGAGGGTCAGAGTTCCTCTAGCGGTAATCCAGGTATTGTCAGGATACTGGCGTGAGTTTCCCTTGGTCAAGAGTCCATATACACCAGAGTCAGCGATACAGTGGATTATCCCAAAGCGAAAGAGGAACTGGCTATCTGGATGACTAGGATCGTTATAGACAAAGCCTGTAAACTCGATTTTCTTCCCTTCAAACTCTTGAGGATAGTCATAGAGAACTTCCATGACCTCCATATAGTTTTCGTCTGTAACCTGAATGGTTGTTTTGGCAAGATATTTATCAGCTATTGTCCTCATTTCCTTTTCATAAGCAGATTTGGAAAAATAGGTGCTGGTATCGGGTTTGAGGTATTGACTGGATGTACCTTCGATTGCCTGAATAGCTGTGTCGGTTCCCTCAGCGAGTGGGAAATGATAGCCTTTGGCAGATACGGTTCTCGAGTCCAAACTTACTGTCGGAAAGGCAACTCCAATCAATAGAGGTAGTGACAGTAAAAGGATGCTGATTCGTCTAGCTCGACGACTTTCCAAATGGCTGTGAGAATTGATTTTCTTGATCCAAATGTAGAATTGAACCAGAGCCAACAGAAGAGAAAGGATCATAGAGATGTAGACTAGATAGGAATAGTGGAGGTTGATGTAGTGACTGAGCTTGCCAGATAGCTGCAGATAAAAGGTAAGAGCAAAATAGCCCAGTAGAATGAAAAATCGGATCATAGCATCACTCCTATCATGTAAGAATAAAGCAAGACAAGCACTGTCACGATGCCTATGAATTGCAATATGAAGCGAGCTTTGAGATAGTGTTTCATCATGAGGAGATTTTTGATATCAAGCATGGGGCCGATGACCAGAAAGGCAAGGACAGGAGCGAGTCCAAAGCTCGAGAGGAGAGAAGCTCCGATAAAGGCGTCTGCCTCGCTACAAAGAGAGAGAAGAAAGGCTAGAAACATGAGCAAGAGAATCGCAAGTATTGGACTAGCGCTGATAGAGGTCAGGATCCGAGTCGGGACATAGACCTGAACGATAGCTGCAAAGAGACAACCAAAGACCAAGTAACGCCCCATATCGAAAAACTCATCAATGGCCTGTATAAAGACCTGAAAGACTTTTCTAGCAGGAGTCAAGTGTGAAAAGTCATGTTCATGACAAGCGATAGGATTCTCTTTTTTAATGGGTTCCTTCCAGAAAAATCCTAGGAAAATCCCCAGAACCAAAGCAATCACAATGGCTCCCAGAGCTCGTAGGAAGGTAATTTTTAAAGAATTGCCAAAGGCAGAATAAGTGGCGAAAAGAACGATAGGATTGATGATGGGAGCAGTCACCAGAAAAGGAACTGCCGTGTAGCTGGGGACTTTCTTTTCCAAAAAACGATTGATGATTGGAACGATTCCACACTCGCAGGATGGGAATAGAAAGCCAATGAAGGTACCAAAAAAAATCCTCCCCCAACGATTGCGAGGGAGAAACTCAGTGACTTTATCAGGTGTGATATAGACCTCAATCCACCCCGAAATGAGACTCCCAATCAGGACAAAAGGAAGGGCTTCAATCATGATAGAGAGAAAAATAGCCCCTGCTTGTAATACACTAGGAGGAAGAGATTGAAAAAGCGTCATCTATTTTTTCTTCTCAACTTTTTCTTTTTTGTCTTTGTCATCTGGGAAAGTGACTTGTGTTAAGTCAGGAAGTTTGGCGAATTCTTCAAACATCTTGTCCAAGTCATCCGTTTTTGTAAATTTAACAGCCATGGGCCTACCTCTTTTCTACATTCTACCTCTATTATACTATTATTTTGTAGAAATGGGATTATTTTGATAATCAAAGATGTAAAAAAGGGTAGAACGAAACAAGCCTTGTCCCTTATGGTATAATAGGTATATGGATAAAAAATATGAAAAAATCTCCCAAGATTTGGGTGTAACCTTAAAGCAAATCGATACCGTTCTAAGTTTGACGGCTGATGGGGCGACAATTCCCTTCATCGCGCGTTACCGGAAGGACATGACTGATAGTCTGGATGAAGTGGCGATTAAGGCGATTATTGACCTGGATAAAAGTCTGACAAATCTCAACGACCGTAAAGAAGCTGTCTTGGCTAAGATTCAAGAACAAGGCAAGCTAACCAAGGAATTGGAGGCAGCTATTTTGGCAGCTGAGAAATTAGCAGACGTTGAAGAACTCTATCTTCCTTATAAGGAAAAGCGTCGGACCAAGGCAACCATTGCCCGTGAAGCTGGACTCTTTCCTCTTGCTCGCTTGATTTTGCAAAATGTAACTGGCTTAGAGAAAGAAGCTGAGAAGTTTGTCTGTGAAGGATTTGCGACTGGTAAAGAAACCTTAGCTGGAGCAGTTGATATCTTGGTAGAAGCCTTATCCGAAGATGTCAATCTACGTGCTATGACCTATCAGGAAGTGCTGAGACACTCTAAAATCACTTCGCAGGTCAAGGATGAAAGTCTTGATGAAAAACAAGTTTTTCAGATTTATTATGATTTTTCAGAGACAGTTAGCAATATGCAAGGCTATCGTACCTTGGCGCTCAACCGCGGGGAGAAACTAGGTGTCTTAAAAGTCGGCTTTGAACATGCGACGGATCGTATCCTATCTTTCTTTGCAGCGCGTTTCAAGGTGAAGAATGCCTATGTTGATGAAGTGGTTCAGCAATCTGTTAAGAAAAAGGTCTTGCCTGCTATCGAGCGCCGTATTCGGACAGAATTAACCGAAAAGGCAGAAGAAGGGGCGATCCAACTCTTTTCGGATAATCTGCGTAATCTCCTCTTGGTTGCTCCGCTAAAAGGGCGCGTGGTTTTAGGCTTTGACCCTGCCTTTCGTACAGGTGCCAAGCTAGCCGTTGTTGATGCGACGGGGAAAATGCTGACGACCCAAGTCATTTATCCTGTTAAACCAGCTTCTGCTCGTCAGATTGAAGAAGCCAAGAGAGACTTAGCCGACCTGATCGGTCAATTTGGTGTGGAAATTATTGCTATCGGAAATGGTACTGCAAGCCGCGAGAGTGAAGCCTTTGTGGCGGAAGTTCTGAAAGATTTTCCTGAAGTCAGCTATGTTATTGTCAATGAAAGTGGTGCTTCTGTCTACTCTGTTAGCGACCTTGCTCGTCAGGAGTTTCCAGACTTAACCGTTGAAAAACGATCGGCTATCTCTATCGCCCGTCGTTTGCAAGATCCCCTTGCTGAATTGGTTAAAATCGATCCCAAGTCAATCGGTGTAGGGCAATACCAGCACGATGTCAGTCAGAAGAAACTGTCTGAAAGTCTGGACTTTGTCGTCGATACCGTGGTCAACCAAGTTGGTGTCAATGTCAATACAGCTAGCCCAGCTCTTCTTTCCCACGTAGCTGGACTCAATAAAACCATCTCTGAAAATATCGTCAAATACCGTGAGGAAGAAGGAAAAATCACTTCACGTGCTCAAATCAAGAAAGTTCCTCGTCTCGGTGCCAAAGCCTTTGAGCAGGCAGCTGGTTTCCTCCGTATTCCGGAAAGTAGCAATATCCTCGATAATACTGGAGTTCACCCAGAAAACTATGCTGCAGTTAAGGAACTCTTCAAATGCTTGGATATCAAGGACTTAAATGAAGAAGCCCAAAATAAGCTTAAGTCCCTTTCTGTCAAGGAAATGGCGCAAGAGCTAGAACTTGGCCCAGAAACCCTTAAAGATATTATTGCTGACCTTCTCAAACCAGGTCGTGATTTTCGTGACTCTTTTGATGCACCTGTTCTTCGTCAAGATGTCTTGGATATCAAAGACTTAAAAGTCGGCCAGAAGCTGGAAGGTGTGGTGCGTAATGTCGTTGACTTCGGTGCCTTCGTTGATATCGGGATTCACGAGGATGGCTTGATTCATATTTCCCATATGAGTCGTAAATTTATCAAACATCCCAGCCAAGTGGTGTCAGTCGGAGATTTGGTAACGGTTTGGGTCAAGAAAATCGATACTGAACGTGAAAAAGTCAATCTGTCGCTCTTAGCTCCAGATGAAACTGACTGAGTACGTTCAGTCTGTTTCACTCGAAGACTTTGGTAGACCTTTTACACACCAAGCCCAGTGGAATTCTCGTCTACGAACGACAGGTGGACGATTTTTTCCCAAGGATGGGCATTTGGATTTTAATCCCAAGGTTTATAGTGAACTAGGTTTGGAAGTCTTTCGCAAAATCGTGCGCCATGAACTCTGTCACTATCACCTTTATTTTCAGAAAAAAGGATATCGACATAAGGACCGAGATTTTAAGGAACTGTTGAAAGAAGTGGATGGACTGCGCTTTGTTCCCCCTTTGAAGGACAAAAGTACCTACCTAGTCTATCAGTGCCAATCCTGCCGGCAAAGTTATCAACGTAAGAAAAGGATTGATACCAAGCGCTATCGATGTGGCATCTGCCGAGGTAAACTCGTCATCTTAAATCGGCCTACGGACTGATGTTGATAGTTCTGATTCATGCTATACTACTTGTAAGAATACCGAAAGAGGAAACAATCATGAATACAAAATTTTATAAAATGAGACGAAATCGCATGGTGTCAGGAGTTTTGGCTGGCCTATCAGACAAGTGGAAACTTGATGTAACCCTAGTCCGCTTTCTCTTCGCCATTTTTACTATATCAAATTTTGGGATTGGTGTGATTATTTACATCATCCTCGCCTCTATCCTGCCAACTAAGGAAGAAATCGAAGCAGAAATGTACGGAACAGGACCACGCAAACGCAAGGAAGCCGAGGCTATTGATGACAATGATGGCTGGTTTTGGTGAGATTTAACAGGAAGTATTTATTATTTGCACTATGTTACTTAAAAGAAGCAGCATAAATGACTGAAAATCCCTTGTGGCTAAATAACCACAAGGGATTTTGGTATTTAAGTATATTCTTTTCCATCTTGAGAGAGATGAATTACCTGATCAGCCATTTTCCAAATACTAGGATTGTGAGTTGCGATGATAATTGTTCTATTAGCATTACGAAGTTCAAGGAGAATTTCCATAATTTCCTTGGAATTTTTTGGATCTAGCGAGGCGGTAGGCTCATCGGCTAAAATCAAAGGAGGATCTTTCAGGATAATCTTAGCAAGCGCTACGCGTTGAGCTTCACCACCAGATAATTCATAGATTTTTTGGTTGAGACTTAGATAATCTAGTCTGACAGCCTGTAGTGCTTGAAGAAGAAGTCTCTCTTTTTCTTGTTTCTTGTTCTGTTTTTTGCCAATCAGTCCCAGTTCAAGGTTTTCTCGAATGGTCTGACTTTCTAATAGTCCGAAGTTCTGGAAGAGATAACCTAGCTCGTTACGATAGAATTCCTCATTTTTTAGAGAAGTCAAAGACTTTCCTTTGTAAACGATTTCTCCTTTGTCGAAAGTCTCTAGTTTTGCAAGCATATTGAGCAAAGTGGTTTTTCCACAACCACTGTCTCCTATCAAAGCATACACCATACCACTTTGAAAATTCAGATTCAAGTCTGAAAAAATAATACGAGAACCAAATTGTTTCCAAATATGTTGCAATTCAATCATGCTATCCTCCTTTGATAATGCTAACATAGGTTTTGCTTTCCTTCTTATCAAAGATCTTCAATAGAAGAACGGCTAAACTTGAAAAGCTGAAAAATAGGATCAGGGTAATCCAGATATTCTTAGAAATAATGAAAGCTAGACCACTTCCGAGAAAGAGAGCTGCTATTTGAGAAGTGATATATCTATTGTGTAATTCAAAGAAATAATAGCCTGCTATTTTTTTCAAGAATATGGTTTTGCGAAAGGCTTCAAAATAGAGCAGATTTAAACTTGTAAACAGCAAAATTGAAGTCAAAATAGCAAACATAGCACTCGCTAAGTTACTAAAAATTTCGATTTTAATTTTTTGATTTAACTGGAGATAGGTTTCCCTAGCAGACGATAGCCTTGAGACCATTTGATCAATTTGATAGTGTTTCAAAAGTTCCTGTGTCTGGTGGAGGTCTGTAAAATAGAGATATTCTAGATTTGTAAACCAGAAGATGGAGGAAGCCTTACCAAGTGCTTTAGGAGAAAGCACAAGAAAGATGGGATTTGATAACCATTGATCATAAGCAATATGGGTGGTATTATAGAGAAATACATCATTATTTTGATTGGTATAAGCTATACTAACTTCGACAGTTTGATTAGACTTGTTACTGTATAATCGGTTGGTTAACTCTTGTTGCAAGGTTGATTTTATATCTTTTTCATTTTTTTGTAGTTCTTCTGGGAGTATGGCAAGGATCTGTCCATCTTTGAGGGTGTTGATTTTTTGAAAGGTTTCTGATGATAAGTCCATATCTTCCTTTTGGAAGTAGCTGGGCGTGACGTAGAGAATATTTTTTCCTTCCACACCATAAGGGTTATTTTCAGTTTCATTATGATTTGAGGTAGCTTGCTTAAGAGCTTGCTCAACTAGATTATGTTTAATAAGGAAGGCATTCTCATTATCTATAGCATGCTGAATAAAGTCAAACCATTTATCAGCATTTGTCTGCAGTTCATCTAAATTTTTCATCTGACTGGAACGCCCTGTTTGAAGAGTAACAACATTGGAGCGTTGTTCCCAAGTAGCTTGTCCAGCTTCATTTTTCTCAAGTATATGATAGTAAGTAGACATACGTCCAAATCCTACAATAACCAGTAGAATGGCAAGTACCTGACCAAAGTAGAGAATGCGTAGAATTGACTTGATTGGTAATTTTCCTTTGATGATAGAGAGGAGATGGACTTTTTTTAAAGAAATGGTAAAAAGAAAGGCAATTAGAAGACTAAGTAAGAGAAGTAGGCTATTGTAAAGAATAAAAAGTATTCCTAGAAAAGTCTGAACTTCATAAGGATATCCCAAGGAAATGAGCAAGATACATGCTATCAGCAAAGCAGGTAGACCAAAAAGAAGGATATCAAGTCCGTCTCTTGCGAGAGAACGAAAGAAGAGATAGCTCAGCCGCTCTCCAGAAATCAATCTAATCCCTGACTGAGAAAGAGATTGAATCTGACCGATAACAATTAAAGCTAAGAAAGTCAGCAAAAAGATTAACATACTGATGAGCTGATCAGGTTGGGTAAAGATGGCCAGTACGAAGGATACTCTGTCATTTTCAAATGCATTCGCTTTTTCTAGTCCAAGTTCTTTCAGATGAGTAGCCAATTCTTGACTAGTTAGGGATCCGCTGATAATATTGTAGTTGTTGAGAAGATCGCTCTTGTGAATGCTTTCTTGACTTGCTGGAGGCATCCAGTCTGGGAGTTGCCCATCTCCAAAAGCTTCGTAGTAAGTTTGTGATTTTCCATCACTATCTACTTCCCAAATGGTTCTTGCGATAAGACTATTATGTTTTCTAGCAAGGCTGTCTAATTCTTGTTTGAGGGTAGTATAATCGGCTTGTCCACTGTGTACAGCCACACCTGGAAATAGGCGTTGAGGAAGAGCTTCTTTCCAAAAGGACAGAGTCGCAATGAGGAAGAAAGTTAAAAGAAGATTGCTGATGAAGAGAAAAACACGTTTCATAGGAACCTCTTTCTAAAAAAGAGGGAGCTGAACCTCCCTCCTTATAGCAGTGATACGAATGATAGTTTAGCACCTTTAAAAATAATTAGCAGAAAGCCAATTCTTTTACAAGATGTTAAGGAAAGCCTTTTCATAACTTAATTTTACTATTTTTTTAAGAATAAAACAAGCAATGACAGGACTTCTTATAGTAGCCATTTTCAAAAAAATTCCTCAATCTTACAAAAATGTAAGATTAAAGTCTCTTTTGTAAGGTTAGGTTATGGCAAGCCGTCTTTTTTTGCGATAAACTAGACTCATAAAGAACAAAGGAGTAAAACCATGAAAAGAATCTTACAAAAGAAAACAAGAAAACCAAGTCAAAAAGACATCGAGCGTGTTCAACTAGGATGCGCTATGATGCAAGCACAGTTTCAATTGATGGGATATTAAGAAGGAGAAAATCATGACACTTTTAGATGTAAAACACGTTCAAAAAATCTACAAAACACGTTTCCAAGGCAACCAAGTAGAGGCCCTCAAAGACATTCACTTTACCGTGGAAAAGGGTGACTACGTTGCTATCATGGGTGAGTCTGGTTCAGGAAAGTCAACCCTGCTCAACATCCTAGCTATGCTGGATAAACCAACTCGTGGGCAGGTTTACCTAAACGGAACAGACACAGCTACTATTAAAAATTCACAGGCTTCTAGCTTCCGTCGTGAGAAGTTGGGATTTGTTTTCCAAGACTTTAACTTACTTGATACCCTGTCTGTTAAGGACAATATCTTGCTTCCGTTAGTTCTATCTCGAAAACCTATCACGGAGATGATGAAAAAATTGGTAGTAACTGCTGAAAATTTGGGTATCAACCAATTGCAAGAGAAGTACCCTTACGAGATTTCAGGTGGTCAAAAACAGCGGGTAGCAGTAGCCCGCGCTATCATCACTGAACCTGAAATTCTCCTTGCAGATGAGCCAACAGGAGCCCTTGACTCCAAGTCATCTGCAGCATTACTCGATGTATTTGATGAAATCAATGAGCGCGGCCAAACCATTCTCATGGTGACCCACTCAACCGCGGCAGCCAGCAGGGCCAAGCGCGTTCTCTTTATCAAGGACGGCATTCTCTATAACCAAATCTACCGTGGAGACAAGACAGAACGTCAGATGTTCCAAGAAATCTCTGATACTTTGACTGTTATGGCAAGCGAGGTGAATTAGTATGTTTCGATTGACCAATAAGTTAGCGGTTTCGAACTTAATCAAAAATCGCAAACTCTACTATCCCTTTGCTTTAGCTGTTCTCTTAGCTGTGACCATCACTTATCTCTTTTACTCATTGACACTTAACCCCAATATTGGCAAGATTCGAGGGGGAGAAACCATCTCCATGACGCTTGGTCTCGGTATGGTGATTGTCACTATAGCCTCTGCCATCATCGTCTTCTATGCCAATAGTTTCGTCATGAAAAATCGTTCCAAAGAACTAGGGATTTATGGCATGTTAGGATTAGAAAAACGCCATTTGATCAGCATGGTCTTTAAGGAGCTTCTTATTTTTGGCTCTCTAACCTTGACAGCTGGACTTGGCCTAGGAGCTCTCTTTGATAAGCTAATCTTTGCTCTGCTTCTGAAGCTAATGAATATGAAGGTGGAGCTCGTAGCGACCTTCCAACCAAGTGTCTTTATCCTAGTTGTCCTTATTTTTGGAGCTATCTTCCTAGGTCTGATTTTTATCAATGCCTTTCGCATCGCACGCATGAATGCCCTTCAGCTCTCTCGTGAAAAAGCCAGTGGTGAGAAAAAAGGACGTTTCTTAGGCCTTCAAACCATTCTAGGTCTGATTAGTTTGGGAGCGGGTTATTACCTAGCAGTAACAGTTGAAAATCCACTTTCTGCTGTTTTGATTTTCTTCGTAGCAGTTTTGTTGGTAATTTTGGGAACTTATCTTCTCTTCAATGCAGGAATCACAGTTTTCCTACAAATCTTGAAAAAAAACAAGACTTATTATTACCAACCCAACAACATGATTTCCGTATCCAATCTCATTTTTCGTATGAAGAAAAATGCGGTTGGTCTGGCGACGATTGCTATTCTCTCAACCATGGTCTTGGTGACTATGTCTGCTACAACGAGCGTCTTCAAGGCTTCAGAGACTTTCAAGAAAGTCATGAATCCGCATGATTTTGGGATTACAGGGCAAAATGTTGAAAAAGAAGACATAAATAAACTCCTAGACCAGTATGCTAGTGATAAGGGATTGACTGTCACAAAGAAAGAAGTCCTTACATATAGTAACTTTGGTGTGGCAAACCAAGAAGGTACGAAATTGACAATCTTTGAGAAAGGTCAAAATCGTGTTCAACCGAAAACTATTTTTATGGTCTTTGATCAAAAAGACTACGAGAATATGACGGGGCAAAAACTTGCACTTTCAGGAAAGGAAGTCGGATTGTTTACTAAAAACAAAGAACTTCAAGGACAGAAAGAACTGACTCTAAATGACCAGACCTACACAATCAAGGAAGAAATCAAAAAAGATTTTATTCTTGAACATGTCCCAAATCAGTACAATATTCTAACTTCGGATTATAACTATCTGGTTGTTCCTGACCTACAAGCCTTTCTTGACCAGCATCCTAATTCTTCCATCTTTAATCAATACTACGGTGGTATGAACGTAACGGCTAGCGAGGAAGAGCAACTTAAAATTGCAGATGACTATTCAAAATTCGTCAACAACTTTAATAGAGAATTAAACAAAGAAGGAAGCTATGTTTACGGGAGCAATCTGGCTGATAGCAGTGCGCAGGTGAGTGCTCTCTTTGGTGGAGTTTTCTTTATCGGTATTTTCCTCTCTATCATCTTTATGGTGGGAACTGTTCTTGTCATCTACTACAAACAAATCTCTGAAGGCTATGAAGACCGTGAACGCTTCATCATTTTGCAAAAGGTCGGACTTGATCAAAAGCAAATCAAGCAAACCATTAACAAACAGGTTCTAACTGTTTTCTTCCTTCCATTGCTCTTTGCCTTCCTACACCTTGCTTTTGCCTATCATATGCTTAGCCTCATCCTAAAAGTCATTGGCGTGCTGGATGCAACCATGATGTTGACTGTAACTTTGTCGATTTGTGCCATCTTCCTCATCGTCTACGTTTTGATTTTTATGATTACCTCAAGAAGCTATCGCAAGATTGTGCAAATGTAAAAAAGATACCTCGATGCTTGTGTACTGACCCCAAAAAGTTAGACAAATAATTATTGAAAGGATTTAGTTCTGTATTGCACAGGACTAAGTCTTTTTAGTTTGAATTTAATTTATTTGTTATAGAAAAATATAGTTAATCATTGCTTTCTTAATTTTTTTAAGAACTGCAAGCTCTAGCTGAAATCACAATACATTGCCAATTTCAAAATATTGAGGTCGTATTCAATCATATTTGGAGAATATTACAATATTTTTAAAATTTTTATGATATAATCATGATAGTTAAATGTTTTAGAGGAACCTGATAATGAGTGAAATAAAAAGTGTAACATCTTTAGCTGTTCAAAGAGCAACGGCGATTGCAAAATCTACAGAAAGTCTCGCTAATCGTATAGCGATTGAAAAAGATAATCAGACAACTATAGCGGGGAATGCAAAAGCTTCCTCTGCAATTGATTTAGCGCAAACTACTGCGAGTCAAATGGCTAATGTAATATCAGCAATGTCAACGAATATTCATAATCTATCTACAGCTTTTCATGCTATGGATCAGAGAGTAGCAAACCAATTGTCACGCATTGAAGATGCTAGCACGAGGTTTACGTTAAATGGTTAATCGTGATATCATTAATTTAGAGTTATCACTCAAACAAAGAGAAGAATCTCTAAAAGCAAAGAAACATCACCTATATATCGTACGAGATGAATATGAGAACCTTACTAAAAAAAGTAAATTCTTTTTTAGTGAGGTTGCAGAGTTGATGAGTCAATCTGACGATAGTTATTATTTTAAAGATTTAGAATCACAACATCGTCAGGCATCGCAAAAACTTCAAACCTATTTTCAAGAACAGGAAGAGTCCCTTAAACAGTCACAAAAACTATTAGAAGTTGATAAAGAACAATTGAAACAATTAGAAAGAGAGGTGAGAGAAAAAAATGGGTGTTGATATGTATTTATGGAAATCCAAGAATCAAGCTAGTAGTACATCAAGAGCACTACAGAATCAAAATCAAGCTTATCAATCTTTACATAAGGCTCTTAATGATTTTTCATCAAATAGTGGAGATTTATCTGGCTTAGCCTATGATTCTGCAAAAGTTTATTGTAGCCAAATATTGATTCCATTAACGAAAGCCTGTATTTTGTTAAATGAGGAAATAGAAAAAGCAACATTGAGTCTTCCGAATAAATTCATTAGTGAGGTGGATAGTGTAAGCTTAAAAGAAGATGAGTTGCGTCAAAAAATTGCGCAAGCACATAAAAATATTGTTTACTATCAGAAACTACGAAATATGGAATATCGTGTGGAACAACCAGACTATTTTTTTATTAATAGTTTAACAGAACATATTGAGATCCAACAGAAAGTCAAACAAAAATTGGAGGAGAAGCTTCAAAAACTTTTGACGTTTCATAATTCATCATCAGGTCTTTTTTCAAATATAGATGGTCTTTATCAAGTAGTAAGGCAAGGGTTATCTCAAGCAAAAAGCTCTTGGAATGAAGAAACAAAAACATTTGTAATTCCACCTCAAGAGGAATTGATGTGGGTTAAACAGGTTCACGAGTCTTGGGGAAGACGATTTGATAAAGAAAAGTTGAAATCAGGAGAGGGATTAACAATAGAGGACATTGAAGCTTTACTTTCCTATGCTCAGTACCATCCAGAAGAGTTAGTTTCACCTGAGTTAATTCAGCAATTAAAAAGTGCATTAGAGTTAGTTCGAGAGAATTATGATAAAAATAGTACGCAGTTTGACTTACTTGCAACTGCAATTGAGCAACTTGGATTAGGAATTCAACGTTTTGGTGGTTTAGCTACTATTTTAGAAGGAATTAAAGGTCCTAGTACTTTTGCTTTAAACGGAGCTTCAACTTCATTTGTTTTAGTTAATCAAAATGGTATAGGTCAAGCTTTAGTTCAAAATGGCTCAACTATAGCAAACTGGGGTAAATGGGGTGGCCGTGCCTTAATAGGAATTGGTTTTGGTCTTGGAATGTATGATGATATTGTTAACAAAGATAAAAGTATTGGTCAGGCTGTTGTGCATAGCGGTTTAACAACAGGATTGAGTGTTGGGGGAGGAACTCTCGCGGCTGCAGTATTTTTTGGAAGTAATCCTATTGGTTGGGCTGCATTAGCTGCTGGAGCAACAACTTTTCTTGTTGGTACAGCTATTAGCTTAGGATTTAACGCTGCGTATGAAAATAACTTTTTAGGACTTAAAGATGGTTTAGATGCTACAGGGGCATTTTTGGATGATGTAGGGAAAAACGTAGGTCAGGCAATATCAAATAGTGTTGAAAGTGCAAAAAATTGGGCCAGTGAGGTGGTAAGTGATGTAGGCAATGCCATTTCAGGTAGTCTAAGTGCTCTTAACCCCTTTGATTAAGGAGAAATAATGGAAAAAATTCGTTTTGCTTATGGAAATTTTCGGTATTTAGTATTTGAATTCAATCATCAATACTATCTACTTGATAGAAGACCATGTCATTTGATAGGATATCTTTTTCCACCTATAAATTGGCTTTTCTTTCAACATGTGTATCCCATTACATCGGATGAGTACTGTAAAATAAAAGAAAAAAATGGACGTGCTACAAAACTCACTGTTTCAGCTTCTCTCGGTGCTGGGCTGAGTATCTTTTTATATAATTGGTTACGGGTTAACAAGATTGATATCACTAAGTATTTTGAAACGAATCTTTCAAGTTTTACGAAAGTGGCACTTTTTTTAATGACTTTTCTTTTAACATATGTTCTGGTTGAATTATGTTACTATTCTCGGAAAAGAAGGATGACTTCCGTACTAGGACGCGAACTTAGGCATTTACAATACTATAAAATCACGCCAATAAAAATTGACTTTAAACAATTGCTAGGATTTATAGTGGTTATTGGTGGGCTAGCATTTTTTATGTCAATGTATTATTTCTACTCAGGTAACTTACTTTTTGGCTTAATGGCCAATGCAATCATCTTTCTATATTTGTCGGCTTCTAATGTTGCATTTGGAACTGAAAGCCATCACTTATATAAAATAAATGATAAAATACTAAAATAAGATGTAGCCGATATCAAGATACTCCTCATAGCTTGGGAAAACTCATGTTTTCTTAGATTAGTAAGGATTAAAATGCAAAAAATAAAATTATATTATAAAGGGAATTTTCGATACCTATTATTTCATTATCAGGGGAAACAGTATCTATTAGATAGATCTCCTAAACATTTTCTCGGATCTTTCTGTTTGCCTTTAAACTGGTATTTTTATCAGAAAGTTTATGCTATCTCAGATGAAGAACTTTTTAAAATCGAAGAAAAAAACTCTAAGGCGAGCAAATTTATCCTTCCAACATCATTAGCTGCAGGATTGGCAGTTTTTGTGAATGCCTGGGCTCGTATGAATCATATTGATTTATTTGCCAACTTTTATGTGAATTTTTCGATAGTAACTAGTTTGCTTTTAGTAGTTATTGGTTTATTATTGTCTTTTAGTTTGCTTCAGCTTTTATATTCTAAAAAGAAAAAAAGTTTAGAAAAATTACTCAATAGATCATTGGAGCAATCTATTTTTTATAAAATAAAACCAGTAAATTCATTGCGTTTTTACGTAAAAATGCTTCTATTGCGACTATGTTTTTTTGCTTTAGCTCTTATATTTGCCTTAGCTTTTATTTATATAAAAAATGTTGCCATGCTTTTGATAATGATTTTAACAATGTTCATTTTTCTAGCAACTATAAATGTTGCTTTTGCACCTGGAGATGAACGGGAATATGAGATAGTTGAAGTTATATCATAACCCATAGCAGAATTAAAATGTCATTTTAGCAAAAATCCGTAGATATATTTGTCATACAATAGAGAATTTGTTAAAAAAATAAAGTTATTAATTAAATACCGAAAGGAAGAAAAGATTATGTTACCTATTGGAAGTATTGTTTATTTAAAAGATGGAACCCGTAAAATTATGATTCTTAATCGGGGAGCTTTCATTGACAATGATGGAGAAAAAGTAATTTTTGATTATTCAGGATGCATATACCCAGTGGGGCTTGACGCTGAACAAATTTTATATTTTAATAAAGAAAATATTGATAAAGTTCTTTTTAAAGGTTACAGTGATAACGAAGAGAAACGATATCAAGAACTTTATAGTCAGTGGCTCTTAGAAAATGAGAATAATTTTCTAAGGGGCAAGGTTGGTTAATAGAGTAGCTTCCGCTTAAGCGTTTATCTCTTATAATAGTAATCGCTTTGATATTATTGAAAATACTCTCACTTTTAATGATTGATGTTATTGATTAAAATAATTGCAAATAAAGTAAATAACTTTCAACTATTCAGGCGGCTGATCTTTTCTGGTAATGTTACAAAATCTTAGAAGACGTCAAAACGTTATTAGAAAAAAACACATTATGAACTGCACCCTAAAAGTTAGATTTTTTCTGTCTAACTTTTGGGGTGCAGTTCGTTGTCGAGGTATTTCTTTTATCTTAGATACTAAAGAGTTGTCCAAATAGGTAAGTTACTCCCATGGTCAGAAGTCCTATACAGAGGTTACGGATCATAGCAGTTTTCGTAGGAGCCTTGCCTAGTTTAGCACTGGTATAGCCCGTAATGAGAAGGGAAAGGGCTACGATAAGAACAGTGGCTGGAATACGATAGTCACTTGGAAAGACGATAATGGAAAGCATAGGAGGAAGACTTCCCAGTACAAAGGCAATAAAGCTAGAGATAGCAGCATGCCAAGGATTGGTAAACTCTTCGTACTCGATTCCATACTTTTCTTCGACCAAGGCTTTGAGTGGATTTTTCAAAAAGGCTTTGTTTGTCAAGAGTTGGGCGGACGTTTCACACTCACCGTTTTGAAGATAAGCAGCATAGAGGGATTGTTTTGCAGATTCAATGTCTTTATCCAAGAGTAATTGCTCTCTAGCAACAGCGGCTTCTTCCGTGTCTTTCTGAGTGGATACAGAGACATATTCGCCACCTGCCATAGAAAAAGCACCAGCGAGGATAGCCGCCAATCCAGATAAAAAGATAATCCAGATATTGCTCGTCGCACTAGCAACACCGATAACGACTCCAGCGATGGAAATAATCCCATCATTGGCAACGAGAACACCTGCACGCAGGATATTGAGTCGCCCTGCAAAGTTTGCATCAATTTCATGTTTCAATTCTATCATAGTCATCTCCTTTCTCTCCATTATAGAGAAAAGAGTAGGGGAAAACAATCTTTTTAAACTATCTGAAAAAAGTTCTACGATTCTAATTTTTAAGCTCCCTCTAATTTTACCGGAAAATGCTACTTCAAATTCTCAAATATTAAATTTTCTGACAATTTATTAAAAAATTAAGGAAAGGATGTTATAATGGAACATAAAATAAATTCAGGTTTCCTGAACCAATAGGAGTAAATAATGAAAAAACTAGGTGTTGTCCTTTTATCTTCTGCTTTGCTATTGACAGCATGTGCAGTCCGTTTTGAAAAATCAACCGATACAAATGATTCCTCTAAGGTAACAGCTTTATCAGATGATAAACAAAAATTACTTGATAAGGCAACCGCAGATTATAAGACTTTTGTTCAAGGACAAATTGATAAGCTTTTAACGGATACAGAAGGATTTGTCCAGCTTTTAAAAGACGGAAAATTGGAGGAAGCCAAGAAAGCTTATCCACTTGTTCGTATGGCTTACGAACGCTCCGAACCAATCGCTGAGAGTTTTGGTGAATCTGATGTTAAGATTGACTTTCGTCTAGCAGACTATGTTGATGAAAACAAGACTGAGGAAGGTTGGTCAGGTTTCCACCGTATCGAGCGTATCCTTTGGGAAGAAAACACAACTAAGGGAACCGAAAGTTATGGAGATCAGCTTGTCAACGATATCAAAGAGTTGAAGGCTAAGGTAGCGACTGTTGAAGTCGATCACAAGATTATGTTGACAGGGGCAGTCGACTTGCTTAACGAAGTGGCGACAAGCAAGATTACGGGTGAAGAGGAAATCTACTCTCATACAGATTTGTACGACTTCCGTGCTAATATCGAGGGAGCTGAAAAGATATTCCAACTCTTTAAACCTTTACTAGAACAATCAGATGCTGATTTAGTTAAAGAATTAGAAGCTGATTTCAAATCTGTTAATAGTTTGCTGGATAAACACATGACAGACAAGGAACACTACAAACTCTATACTGATTTGACAAAAGAAGACACCAAGGAATTGGCTGAAGCTGTGACAAAACTTGGTGAACCTCTATCACAAATGGGCAAATTTCTTGATGGAGAATAAGCGGTATGACTAAGAAAGACGAAAAGTTTTTTGAGAAAAAAATGGACCGTCGAGAATTTCTAAAAAAAGCGGGTATTGGAGGTGCTGGTCTAGCACTTGGTCTCTCTGGTGCCTCCGCTTTTTTAGTGCCTAAGCTAGACAAACAGGAAAAAATCTCGTACGGTAATGAAAAAATTGACTTTTATGGGAAACACCAAGCGGGTATCACGACCCCTATGCAAAAGAATATCTATTTTGTTGTCCTAGATTTGCATACGACAGATAAAGATAAGATTATTCAGCTTTTTAAGGATTGGACAGGTTATAGTAGCAAGTTGGTAGAAGGAGAATTGGTCAAAAAAGATGGTCAGAATGCCCTCTTACCTCCTAGTGATACTGGAGAAACCGTGGGGCTAAATCCTCATCGTTTAACGCTGACTTTTGGTGTGTCTGCTAGTTTCCTGAAAAAGATGAAATTAGAGCAAAAACGTCCTCAGGTTTTTAAGGATTTCCCCCCCTTTCCAAAGGAGCAACTGCGTAAAAAATATACTGGGGGAGATATTGTTATCCAAGCTTGTGCAGATGACGAGCAAGTTGCTTTTCATGCTATTCGCAACCTTATCCGTAAAGGGAGAAATGCAGTGACCCTCCGTTGGAGCCAATCTGGCTTTGCTGCTATTGGAGATCGTATGGAGACACCACGCAACCTTTTTGGTTTCAAGGATGGAACTGCCAATGTGACCAAAGAAAAGGATTTTGATCGTGTTGTCTGGGCTGACAGTAAGGACTGGATGGAAAATGGATCCTATATGGCTGTTCGCCGCATCCAGATGTTTCTCGATACTTGGGATCGAACCAATCTTGAAGAGCAAGAAAATACCTTTGGTCGTTATAAGGAAAGTGGCGCTCCCTTTGGGAAGAAGAATGAGTTTGATGAAGTAGATTTGAGTCTTTTACCAGATGATTCGCATGTTCGATTAGCCAAAGAGGTAGAGAAGCCACTCTTACGACGATCTTATTCATACTCGGATGGAATTGATGATAAGACTGGACAATTTGACACAGGCTTACTCTTTATCTCTTTCCAAAAGGATCCTGATCATTTTGTCAAGGTTCAAACCAACCTCGGAGCTACAGACAAGATGAATGAGTATGTAACCCACATCGGTAGCGGTCTTTTTGCCTGCTTTGGTGGAGTAAAGAAAGGAGACTATATTGGTCAGAAATTATTGGAAGACTAGTATTTGTTTTGTTACTTTGTCTTTTCTCTTGTTAGCTATGTCTCCTGTCGGTGCGAAGGAAAGTCTGAGTTCCTATTTTGTAAAGATTACCGATGCCTCTCAGGCTGTAAAAAATGGAAATCAGGAAGAAGCCAAGGCCCTAGTTAGAGAAATGGCGACGGATTTTGAAAAAGTAGAACATGCTGATTCAGATGCTGGAAAGGTTGTCAAGGAGAAACTTGCTCTGTCAGGGGAGATTAGTGAAGAAAATCTGACATAAATCTCTTCTGCTCTTCTAGCTTTTGAAAAAGAACAAAATCCAATAGATCTGAATGCGGAGAAGGAAAAGCTTGTCAGTCGCTTAAGACCACGTTTTGAGACTTTGGATAAGGCAATTTCTTCCAAAGACATAGAGCAAATTCGAGAAGCCTATAAAAAGATGAATTCCACTTGGACCATCAATGAAAGTGTCGTCCGCGATAACAGTACAACTCATTACGGTCAAGTAGAGACTGCTATCTCTTTCTTACGCAGTAGTATTGAAATGGAGCCGACAGATTATGATGCTATCCAGTCTTCTTTTAATGACTTAAAAACTGCCATTGATAATTTCGTAGCTGGCAAAGAAGTGACGAAAACTTCCTCCAATCTAAGTCTCAAAGATGGCATTTCACTTCTCAAAAAAGCCTTGGAAGAATTTAAAGCTGGAAACCCGACGGCAGGGACAGCTGCCATGAAAGAGTTTATTACTATATGGCCAACTGTTGAAGGTTCTGTTAGCACGACCAATCCTTCCCTCTATACACGAGTTGAAAGTGAAAGTCCTGTAATCATGGTCAAGGGAAGTGAGAAGGAATATCAAGAAAAATTAGAAAAACTGATTGCTGATTTATCTCAAATTGACACTAGCGCAAGCTACAATGCTTTTGATGCCATGCTCATTCTCCTACGAGAAGGAGTAGAGGCCCTCTTAATCGTCATGGCCTTGGTCACAACACTAAAAGCAGCCAAGATGCGCAAAGGACTCAAGTGGGTATATGGTGGAGCCCTAACAGGTATCGTTGCGAGTCTAGTGATTGCATTTATACTACAAATTGCCTTTCCTGCAGTAACATCAGGGGCCAATCGAGAAATCATCGAAGGAGCTGTTGGTATTTTCGCAGTCGTTATGATGATTTTGATTGGTATCTGGCTTCACAGTAAATCCTCGGTCAAAAAATGGAATGATTTTATGGATAATCAAATGAAAACTGTGACCAAGGCAGGTTCATTCATTTCCATGTTTGCTCTTAGTTTTCTAGCTGTTTTCCGTGAAGGGGCAGAGACCATTCTATTTTACGTAGGGATTTTACCGAGAATATCTCGTTTTGAGTTTATCCTAGGTATTTTTCTAGCTTTGTTAGTCTTGCTGATTATTGCATTTCTGATGAACAAGGCGAGTCAATTCTTCCTACCTCATAAGGTCTTCTTCCTACTGACGTGGATGATTTATGCTCTTGCCTTCAAGATGCTTGGAGTTAGTGTGCATGCTCTGCAGCTGACAAATATGACACCCAATCACCTGCTATCAAGTTTTCCAACTATCGACCTCTTGGGCATCTATCCAAGTTGGGAAGGTTTAGGAAGTCAGCTAGTCTTTTTGATAATTGTTTTGGTTGTCACATTGAGACAGGGTGAGAAGTAGATGGATACAAAAGAATTGACAATCGTTGAACATCTGGTAGAATTTAGAAAGAGATTCATTGCTGTTATAGCCTGCTTTTCTATAGTTTTCTGCGGAGCTTTATTGTTTGCTGATCAGCTTTATTACTATCTGACTCAGTCCTTTAATCAAAAGTTGATTGTATTAGGTCCAAATGACATTCTGTGGATTTATTTGCGCTTGGCGAGTCTGATGTCCTTTACCATTACGCTACCTTTTACAGTCTATCAGATTTGGAGTTTTATCAAACCAGGATTGAAAACAGAAGAAGCAAGAGCAATATTTGTCTATATTCCAGCTAGTTTTATTTGCTTTCTACTTGGACTAGCCTTTGGATTCTACTTTGTAACGCCTGCCTTACTTCAAGTGCTTTTAGGACTTGGGGAAGGATTATTTGAAACTCAATTAACAGCGCAGAACTACTTAGCCTTTGTTTTTCAAACAACCCTACCCTTGGGTTTCATCTTTGAATTGCCTGTCATCATCGCTTTTTTGACGTCGATTGGCTTGATTGGACCAGGGCTCTTAGTTACCTATAGACGTTATGCCTACTTTATTTTATTGGTACTCGCTGTTTTTTTGACACCAGCTGATTTTATTAGCGATCTAGCCATGACAATTCCTTTAATCTCGCTCTATGAGCTTAGTATTGTAATTAGCAAGAGGATAGTAAAGAAAAAAATGAAAGGAGAAAAGAATGGGAATCTTACGTGATATCGGTGCTCCAGGATTGATTATCATCGTCCTAGGTGCACTCTTAATCTTTGGACCAAAACGGTTACCAGAACTTGGTGAATCAATCGGTAAAATGCTGTCTGAGTTTAAAAAGGCAGTTAAAGGAGCTGGTGACCAAGATCAGGAAAAGTAATTTATTCCATCATCATGCATAAAAACAAGAAAGTTAGGAACTGTAGCTGTCTAGGCCTAGGTGAGCAGTTTCCTAGCTTTTTATTGTATTCTTAAAAGTGATTTTAAGTTTTCTTTAAGGTTTGTATTATACTCTAAAGAACTCTATATTAACCGAATGTTAAGTAAAAAATATAGAGGGAAATCTAATTTTATTTCTGAAATTTAGATAGATAGTTCTCTGTCTTTTCTTCATGATAAAGGCAGATTGTGATATAATAGATGGTGATAAGTTTTTTAGAATAAACTAAAGGAGAATATATATGATCTATGCAGGAATCCTAGCCGGAGGAACTGGCACACGCATGGGAATCAGTAATTTACCAAAACAATTCTTGGAGTTGGGTGATCGTCCTATTTTGATCCACACAATTGAAAAATTTGTTTTGGAACCAAGTATTGAAAAAATTGTAATTGGAGTTCATGGAGATTGGGTCTCTCATGCTGAGGACTTGGTTGACAAGTATCTTTCTCTCCACAAGGACCGTATCATCATTACAAAAGGTGGTGCTGATCGTAATAGCAGTATCGAGAAGATTATAGAAGCCATTGAAGCCTACCGTCCAATTACTCCTGAAGATATCGTTATTACGCATGACTCTGTTCGTCCGTTTATCACACTTCGCATGATTCAGGACAATATCAAACTCGCTCAAGATCATGATGCAGTTGACACAGTAGTAGAAGCGGTTGATACAATTGTTGAAAGTACCAATGGTCAGTTTATCACGGATATTCCAAATCGTGCTCACCTCTATCAGGGTCAAACACCTCAAACCTTCCGATGCAAGGATTTTATGGATTTGTATGGTTCCCTATCTGATCAAGAAAAGGAAATCCTGACGGATGCATGTAAGATTTTTGTTATCAAAGGGAAAGACGTTGCCCTAGCTAAAGGTGAATATTCAAACCTTAAAATCACAACTGTAACAGACTTGAAAATCGCGAAAAGCATGATTGAGAAAGACTAAGGCTATGATTAATCAAATTTATCAACTGACCAAACCCAAGTTTATCAATGTAAAATACCAAGAAGAGGACATTGATCAGGAGAATCATATCCTGATTCGTCCAAATTATATGGCAGTTTGTCATGCGGATCAACGTTACTATCAAGGGAAACGCGATCCAAAGATATTGGCTAAAAAGCTTCCTATGGCTATGATTCACGAGTCTTGTGGAACTGTTATTTCAGATCCAACTGGTACTTATGAAGTCGGTCAAAAGGTAGTTATGATTCCCAATCAACCGCCTATGCAGAGTGACAAGGAGTTCTACGAGAACTACATGACAGGAACCTACTTCCTATCTAGTGGTTATGATGGCTTTATGCGAGAATTTGTCTCTCTTCCAAAAGATCGTGTTGTGTCTTATAATGACATTGAGGACACAGTTGCTGCCATTACTGAGTTTGTGAGTGTGGGTATGCATGCCATGGACCGTTTCTTGAATCTCGCTCATAGTAAGCGAGAGCGCATAGCTGTTATCGGAGATGGTAGTTTAGCCTTTGTGGTTGCCAATATTATCAATTACACTCTACCAGAAGCAGAGATTATCGTGATTGGTCGCCATTGGGAAAAACTGGAGCTCTTCTCTTTTGCAAAAGAGTGCTACATCACGGATAATATTCCCGAGGATCTGACCTTTGATCATGGATTTGAATGCTGCGGTGGCGATGGAACAGGACCAGCTATCAATGATTTGATTCGTTACATTCGACCTCAGGGAACTATTCTCATGATGGGAGTGAGCGAGTACAAGGTCAATATCAATACACGAGATGCTTTAGAAAAAGGTTTATTATTGGTTGGTTCGTCACGATCAGGACGGATTGATTTTGAGAAGGCCATTCAAATGATGGAAGTCAAAAAGTTTGCGAATCGTCTGAAAAATATCCTTTATATCGAGGAACCAGTGAGAGAAATCAAGGACATTCACCGTGTCTTTGCTACAGACCTAAATACTGCTTTTAAAACAGTATTTAAGTGGGAAGTGTAGAAGATGGAGGTTATTTGTGGAGAAAATCATCAAAGAAAAAATTTCTTCTTTACTATCTGATGAAGAGGAAGTACTCAGTGTTGAACAGCTGGGAGGCATGACCAACCAAAACTATTTGGTTAAAACAACCGACAAACAGTATATTGTGAAATTTTTTGGTAAAGGGACTGAAAAACTCATCAATCGTCAAGATGAAAAATACAATCTTGAATTGTTGAAAGATTTAAATCTTGATGTCAAGAATTATCTTTTTGATATTGAGTCAGGGATCAAGGTAAATGAGTACATTGATTCTGCAACAACTCTTGATTCCACTTCGATTAAGACCAAATTTGAAAAGATTGCTCCGATTCTACAGACCATTCATGCATCAGGCAAAGAACTAAGAGGGGAATTTGCACCTTTTGAAGAAATCAAAAAATACGAAGCCCTGATTGATGGGAATATCCCTTACGCCAATTATGAAGCTGTAAGAAAAGATGTATTTTCACTAGAGAAAAAATTGGCTGACTTAGGTGTTGACAGAAAGTCTTGTCATATTGATTTGGTACCAGAAAACTTTATCGAGTCACCCCAAGGACGCATGTATTTGATCGACTGGGAATACTCTTCCATGAATGACCCGATGTGGGATTTGGCAGCTCTCTTTTTGGAGTCTGAATTTACAAATCAGGAAGAAGAAGATTTCCTAACCTACTATGAGAGTGACAAAACTCCAGTATCTCGTGAAAAGATTCGAATCTATAAAATTTTGCAAGATACCATCTGGAGTTTGTGGACAGTGTACAAAGAAGCTCAGGGTGCTGACTTTGGAGAGTATGGTGTGAGTCGTTACCAAAGAGCTGTTGACGGTTTGGCCTATTATGGAGGTTAGGATGAAGAATAAAAATGGTGTTTCTTTCGGTCTGCTCTCAGGGATCTTCTGGGGGCTAGGACTGACAATCAGTGCTTATATCTTTTCAATTTTTACAAATCTTTCCCCCTTTGTGGTAGCAGCAGCGCATGACTTCTTGAGTATCTTTATTTTATTAGCTTTTCTCTTGATTAGAGAAGGGAAAGTTCGCTTTTCAATTTTCCTAAATATCCGAAATGTCAGTGTTATTATCGGAGCCTTGCTAGCTGGACCAATAGGAATGCAGGCCAATCTTTATGCGGTTAAGTATATCGGTAGTTCTCTTGCATCTTCAGTATCAGCCATCTACCCAGCAGTCTCTGTTTTACTCGCATTTTTCATTTTGAAACACAAGGTATCTAAGAATACTGTCTTTGGTATTCTGTTGATTATCGCTGGTATTATTGCCCAGACATACAAAGTTGAGCAGGTTAATTCTTTTTATATCGGAATTCTTTGTGCATTAGTTTGTGCCATCGCTTGGGGAAGTGAGAGTGTTCTTAGTTCCTACGCCATGGAAAGTGAATTAAGTGAAATTGAAGCACTATTAATCCGTCAAGTAACCTCATTCTTGTCCTATCTTGTGATTGTGCTCTTTTCACACCATTCATTTGCAGAAGTGGCAGATGGACAATTACTCGGTTTGATGTTAGTCTTTGCAGCATGTAATATGATTTCTTATTTGGCTTATTACATTGCAATCAATCGGCTACAACCAGCAAAAGCAACTGGTTTGAACGTAAGCTATGTCGTTTGGACAGTATTGTTCTCAGCAATGCTTTTAGGTACACCACTCGATATGGTGACCATTATTACATCGCTTGTTGTTATGGCTGGTGTTTATATTATTATTAAAGAATAAAGGAGAATAGCGTGAAAGCAATTATCTTGGCAGCGGGGTTGGGAACTCGTCTGCGCCCTATGACTGAAAATACCCCTAAAGCCTTGGTTAAGGTCAACCAAAAACCTTTGGTAGAATACCAAATTGAATTTTTGAAAGAACGAGGAATTGATGAGATTATCATTGTTGTCGGCTACCTTAAAGAACAATTTGATTATCTAAAAGAAAAATATGGTGTTCGTTTAGTCTTTAACGATAAGTATGCCGATTACAACAATTTTTACTCACTTTATCTCGTTAAAGAAGACTTAGCTAACAGCTATGTTATTGATGCGGATAACTATCTTTTCAAAAATATGTTTAGAGACGATCTTAAACGTTCAACCTATTTCAGTGTTTATCGTGAAGACTGTGAGAATGAATGGTTCTTGGTTTATGGTGATGACTATAAAGTTCAAGACATCATCGTTGATAGCAAGGCTGGTCGTATTCTGAGCGGCGTATCATTCTGGGATGCTCCAACTGCAGAAAAGATTGTTGGCTTTATTGACAAAGCTTACGAAAGTGGTGAATTTGTTGATCTCTATTGGGATAACATGGTTAAGGATAATATCAAAGAATTAGATGTGTATGTTGAAGAATTAGAAGCCAACAGCATCTATGAAATCGATAGTGTTAAGGACTATCAAAAGCTAGAAGAAATTTTATCTTCCATTAACTAAATAACATTAGAAATTAGTAACAGAAAGACCCATTTTGGTCTTTTTTTTGTTTGAAATGCACGAAAACAGAATTTAAAAAGATTGTTTGATAATGATTATAATTAATTAACAAAACACAATCAACAAAAAAGAAACAAAATAAAACAAAAAGTATTGACAACGATTTCATATAGTGTTATACTTATAACGTAAAAGTTAATTGAAAGAAGGGAAACTCTTATGGGATTAGATCATTTCTTTGACAAAAACCTGGTGTTTTGCTTAGAAGCGGATAATCAAGAACAACTCTTTGATCAGGTAGCAACCCTGTTGGAAAAACGAGAAATAGTGACTCCAACTTATCGTGAAGCCTTGATCACGCGTGAAAAGTCATTTCCAACTGGCTTAGATATGGAATTTCTGGGAAAGGACTTGCCAAATGTAGCGATTCCTCATACAGATATTGTTCACAATCTAGCTGAGAAAGTGGTGGTTGTTCGATTAGAAAAACCAGTAACTTTTCACAATATGATTGCTCCTGATAAGGAAGTGGAAGTATCTCTACTCTTCTTTATCATTAACAATTCAAGTTCGAGTCAAACCAACATTCTTGCTCAGTTGATGGACTTTTTCACAGGGAATAGCCATCTGGAAGATTTATCAAAAATTTCTGAACCAGAAAAACTTTATGCTTATATAGCTGAAGCGACAGCTTAATCTTGTCTATTAAAAAAATAAAATCGGAGGAAATCCTAATGATTAAAATTCTCGCTGCCTGCGGTGCAGGTGTAAACTCAAGTCACCAAATTAAAAGTGCTCTTGAAGAAGAACTCGCAAATCGCGGTTACGATGTTCACTGTGATGCAGTTATGGTAAAAGATGTGAATGAAGACCTTATGAAAGGCTACGATATCTTTACACCAATCGCTGCAACAGATCTTGGCTTTGAACCAGGTATTCCAGTTATCGAAGCTGGACCAATCTTGTTCCGTATTCCAGCAATGAGCGCTCCTGTATTTGACAATATTGAGGCAGCTATCAAAGAACACGGACTAAGTTAATTATTATTTTGTAAGATTCCATAAAAATAAAGGGAGGAACTATTATGGATGTCATTATCGAACTAGCCAATAAGATTTTCAAGCCAGTCTTGGAAATGGGTGGTCCTATCATCATGCTGATCATCTTGACAGTATTGGCTCTACTTTTTGGAGTGAAATTCTCCAAAGCGCTTGAAGGTGGTATCAAACTTGCCATCGCTCTTACTGGTATCGGTGCTATCATCGGTATGCTCAACGGAGCTTTCTCAGCATCTCTTGCGAAATTCGTTGAAAATACTGGTATTCAATTGAACATCACTGACGTTGGTTGGGCACCACTTGCAACCATCACTTGGGGATCTGCTTGGACACTTTACTTCTTGCTTGTGATGTTGATTGTCAACGTTGTGATGCTTGCAATGAAGAAAACGGACACACTTGACGTCGACATCTTTGACATCTGGCATTTGTCAATCACTGGTCTTTTGATTAAATGGTACGCAGACAACAACGGTGTAAGCCAAGGGGTTTCACTCTTCATCGCAACTGCTGCAGTTGTCCTTGTAGGTGTTTTGAAAATCATCAACTCTGACTTGATGAAACCAACATTCGATGACCTTCTTAACGCACCAAGTTCATCACCAATGACTTCAACTCACATGAACTACATGATGAACCCAGTTATCATGGTCTTGGATAAGATCTTTGATAAAGTATTGCCAGGTCTTGATAAATATGACTTTGACGCTGCAAAATTGAACAAGAAAATCGGTTTCTGGGGATCTAAATTCTTCATCGGTTTCATTCTTGGTATCGTTATTGGTTTGATGGGAACTCCACACCCAGTTGCTGGTGTAGAAGGAGCCGATAAATGGGAACTTGTTATTAAAGGTTGGTTGAGCCTTGGTTTGACTGCCGGTGTCTGCTTGGAGCTCTTCTCACTTATCGGATCTTGGTTCATCGCAGCCGTAGAACCACTTTCACAAGGTATCACAAACGTTGCTACTAAACGTCTTCAAGGACGTAAATTCAACATCGGTCTTGACTGGCCTTTCATCGCTGGTCGTGCTGAAATCTGGGCTTGTGCCAACGTACTTGCTCCAATCATGCTAGTAGAAGCTGTGCTTCTTTCAAACGTCGGAAACGGTATCTTGCCACTTGCAGGTATCATCGCTATGGGTGTAACTCCAGCTCTCTTGGTTGTTACTCGTGGTAAATTGCTCCGTATGATCATCTTCGGAACACTCTTGTTGCCACTCTTCCTTCTTTCAGGTACTCTTATCGCTCCATTTGCAACTGAACTTGCTAAAGGTGTAGGTGCCTTCCCAGAAGGTGTGAGCCAAACTCAATTGATCACTCACTCAACTCTTGAAGGACCAATCGAAAAACTATTTGGTTGGGCAATTGGTAATGCTACAACAGGTGATATCAAAGCAATCCTTGGTGCAGCAGCCTTCCTTGTATTCTATGTAGGTATCTTTGCTTGGTATAGAAAACAAATGATCAAACGTAACGAAGAATACGCAGCAAATGCTAAATAATTCGCTCCTATAAAATGTAAATTGTGAAAACTAGGTTGTCAATTTCCGACATTGGGAGTGGCAACCTAGTTTTTTATGTAAAAATCTAAAAATGGTTGGAGAACTTTATGGTAATTGAAGTAAAATCAGAGCAATTGACGGTCCAATTTAAAACTTTTGGTGGTGCCTTGTCGTCTATTAAGGATCGGGATGGCGTTGAGTACTTGTGGCAAGGAGATGCCACCTATTGGAGTGGGCAAGCTCCAGTACTTTTTCCAATCTGTGGCTCTTTAAGAGAGGATACAGCCTTTTACAGTCACGGAGATGGAACGGAGACGAAAGGAACTATTCCTCGACATGGTTTGGTTCGCAAAAAAGAATTTGAATTAGTTGATCAAACAGAAAATAGCGTAACTTTTGCTATCGAAGATGATGAGAATACTTATCAAAACTATCCTTATCATTTCCGCCTTGAAATCACTTATCTAGTGACCGGCAAGACTGTTCGTACTCAATACAAAGTCTTTAATAAAGAAGCGAATAAAGTAATGCCATTCTTTATCGGAGGACATCCAGGATTTAATTGTCCTCTACTTGATGATGACGTCTATGAAGATTACTATTTAGAGTTTGAGAAAGAAGAGACTTGCTCTGTTCCTCGTCCTTTCCCAGAAACAGGCATGTTAGACTTCAAAGATAGGAGTCCATGGCTAGAGGGGCAAAAAGTATTAGACCTTAGCTATGATTTGTTTAGTATAGATGCAGTGACTTTGGATGAGTTGCAATCTAAAACAATTGCGCTTCGTTCGCGCAAGCATGAGAAGGGATTGAAAGTAAACTTCCAAGAGTTCCCAAATCTCATCGTTTGGTCTACCCTAAATAAAGGCCCTTTCGTTGCATTTGAACCATGGTCTGGCTTGTCAACATCTCTTGAAGAAGGAGATCATTTAGAAGATAAGAAAAACGTTCGTCTCTTAGAACCTGGTCAAGTGGATCAGATTGGCTTTGATATTGAAGTCTTTTAGATTAAAAAATAAAACACAAAAACAAACATTAACTGTTGACTTTTTCCAAAAATAGGAGTATATTATGTTTGTAAGCAACAAATGATGTTTGTAACAAACAAACAATCACTTGTTATATTCTCTTTCGCGGAGAAAGATTGTTTCTAGGAAATTGATTTCCTGTATTTGGATAAGGTGTTATTCATCTCATTCAATCAAATTTGTCAATAAACTGCTAGAAAGCCTTTTGTACTTATAATACTAGCTACAAAAGTCTTTACTGGCCTAGAAAAATAAAAAGGAGTATACAATATGTCTATTGTTATCGGTGCAGATGCTGCAGGTTTAAGATTGAAAGAAGTTGTGAAAGACTTCCTAGAAAAAGAAAACTTCCACGTAGTGGATGTTACAGCAGAAGGCCAAGACTTTGTCGATGTGACTCTTGCTGTTGCTGCAGAAGTAAACAAAGAAGAACAAAATCTTGGTATCGTGATTGACGCTTATGGTGCTGGTCCTTTCATGGTCGCAACTAAAATCAAAGGAATGGTTGCTGCAGAAGTTTCAGATGAACGTTCAGCCTATATGACTCGTGGACACAACAACTCACGTATGATCACTATGGGTGCACAACTTGTTGGTGATGAATTGGCTAAAAATATTGCTAAAGGTTTTGTTAACGGTAAATACGACGGTGGTCGTCACCAGATCCGTGTTGATATGTTGAACAAAATGTGCTAATTAGATTACAGTAAGAAAGGTAAGATAAAAATGAGAATTGCAATCGGATGTGACCACATCGTAACAAATGAAAAAATGGCGGTTTCAGAATTCTTGAAATCAAAAGGACATGAAGTCATTGACTTTGGTACTTACGATCATGCTCGTACACACTACCCAATTTTTGGTAAAAAAGTTGGTGAAGCTGTTACAAGCGGTCAAGCTGATCTTGGAGTATGTATCTGTGGTACTGGTGTTGGTATCAACAACGCTGTAAATAAAGTTCCTGGTGTCCGTTCTGCCTTAGTTCGTGATATGACAACAGCCCTTTATGCAAAAGAACAATTGAACGCCAACGTTATTGGTTTTGGTGGTAAAATCACTGGTGAATTGCTTATGTGCGATATCATTGAAGCTTTCATCAATGCTGAATACAAACCATCAGAAGAAAACAAAAAATTGATTGCTAAAATTGAGCACGTTGAAACTCACAATGCTCATCAAGCAGATGCAAACTTCTTTACAGAATTCCTTGAAAAATGGGATCGCGGTGAATACCACGACTAAGAGGTGACGCATGATTTTAACAGTCACAATGAATCCATCCATTGATATTTCCTATCCTTTGGATGAATTAAAAATTGACACTGTCAACCGTGTGGTGGACGTGACCAAGACAGCTGGTGGTAAAGGTCTCAATGTTACACGAGTTCTTTCAGAATTTGGTGATTCTGTTGCTGCTACTGGTTTGGTCGGTGGTAAACTTGGTGAGTTTTTAGTGGAGCATATCGACGATAAAGTAACGAAACGTTTCTTCTCCATTCAAGGAGAGACTCGTAACTGTATCGCAATTCTGCACGGAGATAACCAAACAGAAATCCTTGAAAAAGGACCCGAAGTTCTAGAACAAGAAGGGCAAGATTTCTTAGCTCATTTCGAGAATCTTCTTGACACTGTAGAAGTAGTAGCCATTTCAGGTAGTCTTCCAGCTGGCCTTCCAGTTGACTACTATGCGAGCTTAGTAGAACTTGCTAATAAAGCAGAGAAACCAGTTGTTCTAGACTGCTCAGGTGCGGCTCTTCAGGCTGTCCTTGAATCACCACACAAACCAACAGTTATTAAACCAAATAACGAAGAATTGTCTCAGCTTCTTGGAAAAGAAGTTTCAGAAGATTTGGATGAATTAAAAGAAGTTCTTCAAGAGCCTCTATTTGTAGGGATTGAGTGGATAATCGTTTCGCTTGGTGCAAATGGTGCTTTTGCAAAATATGGTGATACTTTCTACAAGGTAGATATTCCGAGAATTCAAGTAGTCAATCCTGTCGGATCTGGAGATTCTACTGTTGCAGGTATTTCATCAGGACTTCTTCATAAGGAATCGGATGCAGAACTCCTCATCAAGGCCAATGTCCTTGGTATGCTTAACGCTCAAGAAAAGATGACAGGTCATGTCAATATGGCTAACTATCAAGGTCTATACGACCAACTAATCGTAAAAGAGGTATAAAATGGTTTTAACAGAAAATAAACGCGCTTGCTTGCAAAAACTCTCTGACGAGAATGGCATTATCTCAGCTCTTGCCTTTGACCAACGTGGCGCTTTAAAACGCCTTATGGCTCAATATCAAACGGAAGAGCCAACAGTGGCTCAAATGGAAGAACTTAAAGTCTTGGTTGCAGATGAATTGACCAAATACGCTTCATCTATGCTTCTAGACCCAGAGTATGGTCTCCCAGCTACAAAAGCGCTTGCTCCAAATGCTGGTCTTCTCCTTGCTTATGAGAAAACTGGTTACGACACAACAAGCACCAAACGCTTGCCAGACTGCCTGGATGTTTGGTCTGCAAAACGTATCAAGGAACAAGGTGCAGACGCTGTTAAGTTCTTGCTTTACTATGACGTAGACAGCGCTGACGAACTCAACCAACAAAAACAAGCCTACATCGAACGCATCGGTTCTGAGTGTGTGGCAGAAGATATTCCATTCTTCCTTGAAATCCTCGCTTACGATGAAAAAATCGCTGACGCAGGTTCTGCAGAATATGCGAAAGTAAAACCACACAAGGTTATCGGTGCCATGAAAGTCTTCTCAGACCCACGCTTCAATATCGATGTCTTGAAAGTGGAAGTTCCAGTCAATGTTAAATACGTTGAAGGCTTTGGTGATGGTGAAATTGTGCATACTCGCGAAGAAGCAGCAGCCTTCTTCAAAGCTCAAGACGAAGCAACAAATCTTCCATACATCTACTTGAGTGCGGGTGTATCAGCTAAACTCTTCCAAGAAACACTTGTCTTTGCCCACGAATCAGGCGCAAACTTCAACGGCGTTCTTTGTGGACGTGCAACATGGGCTGGATCAGTTGAAGCTTACATCAAAGACGGTGAAGCAGCAGCTCGTGAATGGCTACGTACAACTGGATTTGAGAACATTGACGAACTCAACAAGGTTCTTCAAACAACAGCGACTTCATGGACTGAACGTGTATAAGTTTTCCGCCTAATCTTAGGAACATTGATCTAAATAAAAATTTTTAAAAAAGTTGAATGTAAAGGTTTACAAAAAAACTTACTTGTGCTATACTTAAATCACAAGTTAATACAAGGTGAGTGTTACTAAGTAATATTAGGCATGATCACAGGTGGATTAGAAATCAAAGGATTTTCTAGTTCATTTGTGGTCATTTTTTGTACTCATATACCTTTAAGATATAAAAGGAGGTTGACATGTATCGAATTCTAAATCCAATGAATCACAATGTTTCACTTGTCAGAAATGATAAAGGAGAAGAGGTGATTGTAATTGGTAAAGGGATTACATTTGGAAAGAAGAAGGGGGATTTGATTGCTGAAAATCAGGTTGAGAAAATCTTTCGGATGAAGACAGAAGAGTCCAGAGAAAACTTTATGGCTCTTCTCAAAGATGTTCCGCTTGATTTTATCACAGTGACCTACGAGATCATTGATAATCTTTCTAAGAAATATCACTATCCGATTCAAGAATATCTCTATGTGACCTTGACAGATCATATTTACTGTTCTTATCAAGCTCTAACACAAGGAAGGTACAAGGATAGCAATCTGCCAGATATTTCTGCCAAGTATCCTGTCGCTTTTCAAATAGCAAAGGAAGCCTTTGAAATTTATCGTCAGAAGTTGACAGATCATTTCCCTGAGGATGAAATTATTCGGATCGCTTATCATTTCATCAATGCCGAAGGGGAGAACGAAGTTCAAGTGGTTGAGTCGATTGATAAGAGGAAAGAAATTCTCAGGAATGTTGAAGAAGTGCTGAAGAGTTACTCTATTCAACGAACTAAAGAGAATAACCATTTCTATGATCGCTTTATGATTCATCTCAACTATTTTTTGGATTATTTAGACCGTTCCAGAGATGATAATCAATCTCTTCTGGATATGGAAGATCATATTAAACAATCCTATCCAAAAGCGTTCGAGATTGGTTCCAAGATCTATGATGTGATTACGCAACATACGGGTCTTGATTTGTATAAAAGTGAACGAGTTTATCTAGTTCTACATATCCAACGTTTATTGTCATAAAAATTTAATTAAAAATACATAAGGAGCATTCTATCATGAATAGAGAAGAAGTAACATTGTTAGGTTTTGAAATCGTAGCCTATGCTGGCGATGCTCGTTCAAAACTATTGGAAGCCTTGAAGGCTGCTGAAGCTGGCGATTTTGCGAAAGCAGATAGCTTAGTCGAGGAAGCTGGTGGCTGTATCGCCGAGGCTCATCACGCGCAAACAAGTCTATTGACTAAGGAAGCAGCTGGTGAAGATTTGGCCTATAGTGTAACCATGATGCATGGCCAGGATCACTTGATGACAACTATCTTGTTAAAAGATTTGATGCACCATTTAATCGAACTCTACAAGAGAGGAGTTAAGTAATGAATAAATTAATTGAATTTATTGAGAAAGGAAAACCTTTCTTTGAGAAACTATCTCGTAATATCTATCTTCGTGCCATTCGTGATGGTTTCATTGCTGGTATGCCTGTCATTCTCTTCTCAAGTATCTTTATCTTGATTGCTTTTGTACCAAACTCATGGGGCTTTAAATGGTCTGATGAAGTTGTCAATCTCCTCATGAAACCTTATAGCTATTCAATGGGGATTCTGGCTCTCTTGGTAGCTGGTACAACAGCTAAGTCATTGACGGACTCAGTAAACCGTAGCATGGAAAAAACCAACCAAATCAACTATATGTCAACACTGTTGGCTGCGATTGTTGGTTTGTTGATGTTGGCAGCTGATCCGATTGAAGGTGGCTTTGCAACAGGATTCCTTGGAACAAAAGGTTTGCTTTCAGCCTTCCTTGCTGCCTTTGTTACTGTAGCCATCTATAAGGTTTGTGTTAAGAACAACGTCACTATTCGTATGCCTGACGAAGTTCCACCCAATATCTCACAAGTTTTTAAAGATGTGATTCCATTCACTCTATCTGTTGTTTCTCTTTATGTCCTTGATTTACTTGCTCGCCAGTTTGTTGGAGCCAGCGTTGCAGAATCAATCGGTAAATTCTTTGCACCATTATTCTCTGCTGCTGATGGTTATCTAGGTATTACCATTATCTTTGGAGCCTTTGCCTTCTTCTGGTTTGTTGGTATCCACGGTCCTTCAATCGTCGAACCTGCTATCGCAGCTATTACCTATGCAAATGCTGAAGTCAACTTGAACCTTCTCCAACAAGGGATGCATGCGGATAAGATCCTTACTTCTGGTACACAAATGTTTATCGTTACCATGGGTGGTACTGGTGCAACACTAGTTGTTCCTTTCATGTTCATGTGGTTAACAAAATCAAAACGTAACCGTGCAATCGGACGTGCGTCTGTTGTTCCAACATTCTTTGGAGTAAACGAACCAATCCTGTTTGGTGCACCACTTGTCTTGAACCCAATTTTCTTTATTCCATTTATCTTTGCGCCAATTGCCAACGTATGGATCTTTAAATTCTTCATTGAAACGCTTGGCATGAACTCATTTACTGCCAACCTTCCTTGGACAACACCAGGTCCGCTCGGTATTGTTCTCGGTACAAACTTCCAATTCTTGTCATTTGTACTTGCTGCTTTGTTAATCCTTGTTGACGTAGCCATCTACTATCCATTCCTCAAGGTTTATGATGAACAAATTCTTGAAGAAGAGCGTTCAGGTAAAGCCAATGATGAATTGAAAGAAAAAGTAGCAGCAAACTTCAATACTGCCAAAGCAGATGCTATTCTTGAAAAAGCAGGTGTAGAAGCAGCGCAAAACACAATCACAGAAAAAACAAATGTTCTCGTTCTCTGTGCAGGAGGAGGTACAAGTGGTCTCCTTGCAAATGCTCTAAACAAGGCAGCTGCAGAGTACAAAGTTCCTGTTAAAGCAGCAGCTGGTGGCTATGGTGCTCACCGTGAAATGTTGCCTGAGTTTGATCTGGTTATCCTTGCTCCTCAAGTTGCTTCAAACTTTGAAGACATGAAGGCCGAAACTGACAAACTTGGTATCAAACTTGCTAAGACAGAAGGTGGCCAATACATTAAATTGACTCGCGATGGAAAAGGCGCTCTTGCCTTTGTTCAAGCGCAGTTCGAAGAATAAAATGTAAATAGCGAAGAAGTGAGATGGAGGAACTCCTCCCAACTATACCCCCATCTCATTTCTATTTCTTGAAAGGTGAATCAAATGACAAAAACACTTCCAAAAGACTTTATTTTTGGCGGAGCAACAGCAGCCTACCAAGCAGAAGGTGCTACACATACTGATGGTAAAGGGCCAGTCGCCTGGGACAAATACCTCAAAGATAACTACTGGTACACTGCTGAACCAGCCAGTGATTTCTATCACAAATATCCAGTTGACCTCAAACTTGCAGAAGAATATGGTGTCAATGGTATCCGTATTTCAATCGCTTGGTCACGTATCTTTCCAACTGGTTACGGGAAAGTCAATGCCAAGGGAGTTGAGTTCTATCACAAGTTGTTTGCAGAATGTCACAAACGGCATGTTGAGCCCTTCGTGACTCTTCATCACTTTGACACGCCAGAAGCACTTCATTCAAACGGAGATTTCCTGAATAGAGAAAACATTGATCACTTTGTGGATTATGCGGCCTTCTGTTTTGAAGAATTTCCTGAAGTTAACTTTTGGACAACCTTTAATGAAATTGGGCCGATAGGAGATGGTCAGTATTTGGTTGGGAAATTCCCTCCAGGTATTCAGTACGACCTTGCCAAAGTCTTCCAATCTCATCACAATATGATGGTGTCGCATGCGCGTGCAGTAAAACTTTTCAAGGATAAGGGATATAAGGGGGAAATTGGTGTGGTTCATGCCCTGCCTACTAAGTATCCTCTGAATCCAGATAATCCAGCAGATGTTCGTGCAGCCGAGTTAGAAGATATTATCCATAACAAGTTTATCCTAGACGCGACTTATCTAGGACGATATTCCGAAGAAACCATGGAAGGTGTCAACCATATCTTAGCAGTTAATGGTGGAAGCTTAGATCTGCGTGAAGAAGACTTCGCAGTCCTAGAAGCTGCAAAAGACCTGAATGACTTCCTCGGTATTAACTACTATATGAGTGATTGGATGCAAGCCTTTGATGGCGAAACAGAAATCATTCACAACGGTAAGGGTGAAAAAGGAAGCTCTAAATATCAGATTAAGGGAGTCGGCCGTCGTGTAGCTCCTGATTATGTACCGCGTACGGATTGGGACTGGATTATCTATCCTCAAGGTTTGTATGATCAAATAATGCGAGTGAAGCAGGATTATCCTAACTACAAGAAAATCTATATCACTGAGAATGGTCTTGGATACAAAGATGAGTTTGTGGATGGGACAGTCTACGATGATGGACGGATTGATTATGTTAAGAAACATATGGAAGTGATTGCAGATGCAATCTCTGATGGAGCCAATGTCAAAGGCTACTTTATCTGGTCTCTGATGGATGTCTTTTCTTGGTCAAATGGTTACGAAAAGCGTTATGGACTCTTCTATGTTGATTTTGAGACCCAAGAGCGTTATCCCAAGAAATCAGCTCACTGGTACAAAAAACTAGCTGAGACACAGATTATCGAGTAAAACTAAAACAAAAAAATTCCCCGCCAAAAGGCAGGGGAATTTTTATGGTTTTGATAAAAGAATGGTTGTTTGTTTCGACAGATCTTCAAATGTTTCCTGACTCAGTTTGGCATCTGAAACGATGGTATCAATCTCTGAGATATTGTAGAAGGTGTAAAAATCAAACTTATTAAACTTACTGTGGTCTGCCAGTAAGTATTTTTTATTAGCATTATTCAGAGCGATTCGTTGGGCTTCGCCCTCTTGCTCACTAAAGGTGGCAATAGCCTTATCCTTAATGCCATTACAGCTAACAAAAGACTTAGAAAACTGAAGATTTGCCAAATCCTGCAAGGTAAGTGTCCCCACAAAAGCACCGGTGATAGAGCGATAGTTTCCACCAATCAAGATCAAATCTGTTAGTTTTCGTTCGTTTAGGATGAGAAAAACAGGAAGACTGTTTGTTACAACACGAATATTATCGATAGGAAGCTCACGAGCAAAACATTCTAAGGTTGTTCCCGGTCCGATAAAAATAGTTTCACCTTCGTCAATCAAATGCCCTGCAAAACGGCTAATTTCTTGTTTTTCAGCAATCTGCAAGCCTTGTTTTTCGACGTTTGAGCGTTCGTTGTTTAAGAGAGAACCTGTACGAAGTTTTTCAGCGCCACCATGCACGCGTACCAGCAAATCCTTATCTGCTAGTTCTTGCAAATAGCGGCGAGCCGTCATATCTGATACATCAAGACTCTCCATAATCTCTTTTACAGTAATAGTGCCTTTTGTGTTTACTGCTTCTAGAATACTATCTAGTTTTTCTTGCTTTAGCATCCTTATCACCTCGATTTCTACTATTATTATCTTACCATAAAACGCTCAAACAATCAAATAGAAAAAAACAAAATAAAACAAAAACAAAAATACCATGGTTGTTTTAAACAAACCATGATATTTTGAATGATTGGTCAAATTAGTTTAAACCGTAGTTGTAATCCTCGTCTTGCATGGCTTCAACTTCACCAAGGAGGTAACCATTTCCGACTTGAGAGAAGAAGTCGTGGTTAGAAGTTCCTGTTGAAATACCGTTCATGACGATAGGATTGACATCATCAGCTGAATCTGGGAAGAGTGGATCTTGTCCTAGGTTCATAAGGGCTTTATTGGCATTGTAGCGAAGGAAGGTTTTAACTTCCTCAGTCCAGCCAACACCGTCATAAAGGCTTTCTGTATAGCCCTCTTCGTTCTCGTAGAGGGTATAGAGCAGGTCGTACATCCATTCTTTGAGTTTTTCTTGCTCTTCTTCAGGCAATTCGTTAAAACCAAGTTGGAATTTGTAACCAATGTAAGTTCCATGAACAGACTCATCACGGATGATCAGTTTGATGATTTCCGCAACGTTGGCCAGTTTGTTGTTACCGAGATAGTAGAGTGGTGTAAAGAAACCAGAGTAGAAGAGGAAGGTTTCAAGGAAGACGCTGGCAACCTTCTTTTCAAGGGGGCTACCATTGAGGTAGATCTCATTGATAATTTCCGCTTTTCTTTGTAGGTAAGGGTTGGTGTTTGTCCATTCGAAAATTTCTTCGATTTCAGCCTTTGTGTTCAAGGTAGAAAAGATAGATGAATAAGATTTTGCGTGGACAGATTCCATAAATTGGATGTTGTTGAAAACAGCTTCCTCATGCGGTGTACGGATGTCTGCGCGAAGAGCCTGAACCCCTGTTTCAGATTGCATGGTATCAAGAAGCGTTAAACCACCAAAGACTTTTCCTACCAGGTCTTTTTCCTTGTTTGATAGTTTTCTCCAGTCGTCAAGGTCATTTGACAAGGGGATACGAGTATCGAGCCAGAATTGCTCCGTCAGCTTTTCCCAAGTTGATTTGTCGATGACATCTTCGATGGCATTCCAGTTAATGGCTTTGTAGTAAGTTTCCATTTGAAATCTCTTTCTGTATGTAATAATGCGATTATTGAATCATCTCTATTTTATCATAGTCTGAGAAGAGTATCGCACAAAAAGTCGGAAGACCGACTTTTTAATTTTTCATAGTATTTTAGATGCTTGTCCAAGTTTAGTCTAGTGTAGTCATTTAATTAGTAATCTGAGGGAATTTAGTTTGTTCAGATTAAAACTAAATCACACAGCTTTCACATTGGTTAGCACCGACTTCTCCACCATCATCAGTAAAGGTACGGACGTAGTAGATAGACTTGATACCCTTGTTAAAGGCATAGTTACGAAGGATTGACAAGTCACGTGTCGTTTGTTTGTTTTCTTTCTTCCATTCGTAAAGACCTTTTGGAATGTCGCTACGCATGAAGAGAGTGAGTGAAAGCCCTTGGTCCACGTGTTCAGTTGCAGCAGCGTAAACATCAATCACCTTACGCATATCCATGTCGTAAGCAGAAGTGTAGTAAGGGATAGTATCTGTTGACAAGCCTGCGGCAGGATAGTAGATTTTACCAATTTTCTTTTCTTGACGTTCTTCGATACGTTGCGTAATTGGGTGGATAGATGCAGAAACATCGTTGATGTAGCTGATAGAACCATTTGGAGCAACAGCTAGACGGTTTTGATGATAAAGTCCATCTGCTTGAACCTTGTCACGAAGTTCAGCCCAGTCAGCAGCACTTGGGATAAAGACGTCTTTGAAGAGTTCTTTAACACGGTCTGATTTTGGAACAAATTCGCCTGTCACATACTTATCAAAGTAGCTTCCGTTAGCATAGTCTGATTTTTCAAAGTTATGGAAGGTGATACCACGCTCGCGAGCGATATTGTTTGATTCTACCAAGGTCCAGTAGTTCATAAGCATAAAGTAGATGCTTGTAAATTCAATTGACTCAGGTGATCCGTATTCGATCAGTTGTTGAGCAAGGTAGCTGTGCAGCCCCATGGCACCAAGACCAAAGGTGTGAGCCAAACTATTTCCGTGGTCGATAGTAGGAACAGCCACGATGTGCGAACTATCCGTAACGAAAGTCAAAGCACGAACCATGGCGCGGATTGAACGACCAAAGTCAGGTGAAGTCATCATGTTAACCACATTGGTTGAACCAAGGTTACATGAAACATCTGTTCCCATTTGAAGGAATTCTTGAGCGTCGTTAATCAAGCTTGGTTCTTGGACTTGAAGAATCTCAGAACACAAGTTACTCATGATGATTTTTCCATCCACAGGATTTGCACGGTTAGCTGTATCAATGTTGACTACATAAGGATAGCCAGACTCTTGCTGTAATTTAGAGATTTCAGTTTCCAAATCACGCGCCTTGATTTTTGTCTTGCGGATGTTTGGATTTGCGACCAGCTCATCGTATTTCTCTGTGATGTCAATGTAGTTGAACGGCACACCGTATTCAAGCTCTACAGAGTAAGGGCTGAAGAGGTACATTTCTTCATTTTTGCGAGCCAATTCGTAGAATTTATCTGGGACCACAACTCCAAGAGAGAGGGTCTTCACACGAACTTTTTCATCAGCATTTTCTTTCTTAGTTGAAAGGAAAGCGATGATATCTGGGTGAAAGACGTTGAGGTAGACTACACCAGCCCCTTGACGTTGACCAAGTTGGTTTGAGTAAGAAAAGCTGTCTTCGAAGAGTTTCATAACTGGTACGACACCAGAAGCTGCTCCTTCATAACCTTTGATAGGTGCACCAGCTTCACGAAGGTTGCTGAGGGAAATTCCTACACCACCACCGATACGTGAAAGTTGAAGAGCAGAGTTGATAGAACGTCCGATAGAGTTCATGTCATCAGTTACTTGAATCAAGAAACAAGATACCAATTCCCCACGACGGGCACGACCAGCGTTCAAGAAGGAAGGAGTAGCAGGTTGGTAGCGTTGGTGGATGATTTCATTGGCAATATCAGTCGCAATCGCTTCATCCCCGTCAGCAAAATAAAGTGCATTAAAGAAGACACGGTCTTCCATGTTTTCAAGGTAATATTCCCCGTCGTTAGTCTTCAAGGCGTACTGGTTGTAAAATTTATAGGCAGCCATGAAAGACTTGAATTGAAAGTTTTGGCCTTTGATGAATTGATGCAATTCTTCCAGGAATTCTGGACGGTATTTCTTGATAAATGCTGTTTCAATGTAGTTGTGTTCAATGAGGTAGTTGATTTTATCAGTGATTGAATCAAAAACCATAGTGTTTGGAACTACATTTTCTTTAAAGAAAGCATCCAAGGCTTCTTTATCTTTATGAAGCATGATTTGTCCATTAACAGGACGGTTAATTTCGTTATTGAGACGGAAGTAGGTCACGTCCTCAAGATGTTTTAATCCCATAAAATTTCCTTTATCTAATTACAAAAGAAAGGCCTCTAAGTTAGCCCTAGAAGCGAGTTTCTTCTGGATGATGTACTAAGATTATGCTAATTGTTTCAGTTTTCCTGGTTGGAAGCCTGAAAAGACTTCAGTTGGTGTTTGGATAACAGGAGCCGCGCTGAAACCGAGCTCTTTAACTTGATCGATGTACTCAGGTTGCTCGTCGAGATTGATCTCACGATAAGCGACATTGTTGCTATCCAAGAAACGTTTGGTCATTTTACATTGTACACAATTATTTTTAGAATAAACCGTTACCATTTTCGTAACTCCTCATAAAATTTGATTACCTTCTTAGTATATCAGAAAAAAAAACTTTGTCAAACTTTTTAAACTAAATCTTGTGCCTAAAAGTTACAGTTTTAAAAACAAAATACAATATATAGTGGTTTTTAAAACATAAGCTTTGACTTTCATTGAACTATCAAAGTTTATTAAAACAAAAAAACTATATCCTGTATGTTGGTAATTTATATAGAAGATTTTCAGCAAGTTATCAGAAAGGAAAACGAAGAAAATAGCAAAAATCGTAAGAACAGTAATAAGTATAGCCGAGATAATACTTTAACAAAATAGAAACTGTAATATTTACGAAAAAAGAAATTTTCTACACAAGATGTCCCAATATTTGTATTAGAATATCTAAAATATAACCAAAGTGGAAATGACAGATTATGATGTATTCATAAAAATGGATCATTGGTTAATTTTATATAGGATACTTATGAGTTTCGTATCCTTTCATAAGGAGTATATAAATACAATGTTTGAAAAAGTTCATTTTATGTGATACACTATCTGTGATTATAAGATTAAAAAATGGATATCTGGATACTTTTGTTTGATAGAGAATGTTATCAGATTATAATTAGATTAAATGAATGAAAGAATACAGAATTAGGAGGCGCGTGGTGAAAGAAAATGATGTTATTTTAAAACGGCAATCGACTCAAATATTTTTTAAGAATGGTGATACGGATTTTTTCTTCAATTGGTTGTTAGGAATCGGTGAAATTTTTGGTTTCTCTCATGGAGAGCTTTATTATCTTGCTCAAAGATTGGGGAACTCACCAAAGCCTGATGACTGGAAAAATGTATTTTTATCGCATGTAAACTACCTTGAACAAGAAGCAAGTAATTCAGGGTTGAGTGAACAAACAAAGGCGCAGTATTATCTTGCACAGACCTACTCACTTCGCTCGGCAATCCAATTTACCGATCCATTTTCTGAAGAGTATTTACCGACCGTTCGTCAAATGGAGAAGGTGTTTTCTAGTGCAATTCATTCACTAGGTGCACCGATTGAAAAATTAACTATTACCTATCAGGGTTCTTACTTGCCTGGTTATTATCTTCATAGCGGCGATAATTGCCCAACGCTAATCATGATTGGTGGAGGTGATACTTATCGCGAAGATTTATTTTACTTTGCAGGATATCCTGGATGGATACGAAATTATAATGTTTTAATGGTTGACCTTCCCGGTCAAGGGAGCAATCCTAGTAGAGGGCTGGTCTTTGATGTGGATGCCTCTATTCCAATTTCATTATGCATAGACTGGTTGGAAAATAGAAATCCTAAACTAAATTATTTAGCCATTTATGGTGTCAGCGGAGGGGGATATTTTACCGCACAAGCTGTTGAAAAGGATCCAAGAATTCATGCTTGGATTGCTAGTACCCCAATTTACGACGTTGCAGAACTTTTCAGAAAAGAATTTGGATCAAGTTTGAAAGCACCTAGTTGGTTAATAAATGCCATTTTAAAATTAGCTGGAAATTTGAATGAATCAGCAAATTTGAATTTTAAAAAGTATGCATGGCAGTTTGGTACTTCTGATTTTAAGAGTGCTATTAATGATGTATTTAACCACGCAAAGATTGTAGATTATCAAAAAATTCAATGTCCTTGCCTGTTTATAATGGGAAAGGGAGAAGGTACTGAGCTGCAACGACAAACTAAGGTAATTTATGAAGCGCTTAAATCTAAAAATCCGCAAACTAAACTTCAGGTTTTTGAGTCCGAAAGCGGTGCAGATGCTCATTGTCAAGTCAATAATTTAAGACTCGCCCATAATATCGTTTTTGATTGGTTGGACACTTTATTTGAATGGAATAGATTGAATTTTTAGCCACGCTTACACTACTTAAGTATATCTATTTTAATGTGAGACATCAAAAGATTATTTTACGTTAAGTGGCTAACTAGATAATTCTATACTATTAATAATTAGTGCCCAAATTTCCCATAGTACCTGTATGATAGAAAAAGAAGCAAGTTCATTTTCAGTAAAAGTCCATAAAATACTTGAAAAATTATCTAGAAGGTGATATAATACAGTCTTGTAAGGGTTATCACTTATAACTCAAATAGAAAACACTTAAAGGAGAGTCAAACTATGGCTTCTAAAGATTTCCACGTAGTGGCAGAAACAGGTATCCACGCACGTCCAGCAACATTGTTGGTACAAACAGCTAGCAAATTTGCTTCAGATATCACTCTTGAGTACAAAGGTAAATCAGTAAACCTTAAATCTATCATGGGTGTTATGAGTCTTGGTGTTGGCCAAGGTGCTGACGTTACAATTTCAGCTGAAGGTGCAGATGCTGACGACGCAATCGCTGCTATCACTGAAACTATGGAAAAAGAAGGATTGGCATAAGGAAAATGACAGAAATGCTTAAAGGAATCGCAGCATCTGACGGTGTTGCAGTTGCAAAAGCATATCTACTCGTTCAACCGGATTTGTCATTTGAGACTGTTACAGTCGAAGATACAAACGCAGAAGAAGCTCGCCTTGATGTCGCTCTACAAGCATCACAAGACGAGCTTTCTGTTATTCGTGAGAAAGCAGTAGGTACGCTAGGGGAAGAAGCGGCTCAAGTTTTTGACGCTCACTTAATGGTTCTTGCTGACCCAGAAATGATCAGCCAAATCAAGGAAACAATCCGTGCGAAGAAAGTGAATGCAGAAGCAGGTCTGAAAGAAGTGACAGACATGTTTATCACTATCTTTGAAGGCATGGAAGACAACCCATACATGCAAGAACGTGCAGCGGATATCCGCGACGTGACAAAACGTGTATTGGCAAATCTCCTTGGTAAAAAATTGCCAAACCCAGCTTCTATCAATGAAGAAGTGATCGTGATTGCGCATGACTTGACTCCTTCAGATACAGCTCAATTGGACAAAAACTTTGTAAAAGCTTTTGTAACCAACATTGGTGGACGTACAAGCCACTCAGCTATCATGGCGCGTACACTTGAAATCGCGGCAGTATTAGGTACAAACAACATCACTGAAATTGTTAAAGATGGTGATATCCTTGCTGTTAACGGTATCACTGGTGAAGTGATTATCAACCCAACTGATGAGCAAGCGGCAGAATTCAAGGCTGCTGGTGAAGCTTATGCGAAGCAAAAAGCTGAATGGGCACTTTTGAAAGATGCTCAAACAGTGACTGCTGATGGTAAACACTTTGAATTGGCTGCTAATATCGGTACTCCAAAAGACGTTGAAGGTGTCAATGCCAACGGTGCCGAAGCTGTTGGTCTTTACCGTACAGAGTTCTTGTACATGGATTCTCAAGACTTCCCAACAGAAGACGAGCAGTACGAAGCATACAAAGCTGTACTTGAAGGAATGAACGGTAAACCTGTTGTCGTTCGTACAATGGATATCGGTGGAGATAAGGAACTTCCTTACTTCGATATGCCTCACGAAATGAACCCATTCCTTGGATTCCGTGCCCTTCGTATCTCTATCTCTGAGACTGGAGATGCTATGTTCCGCACACAAATCCGTGCCCTTCTTCGTGCGTCTGTTCACGGTCAATTGCGTATCATGTTTCCAATGGTTGCGCTCTTGAAAGAATTCCGTGCAGCCAAAGCAGTCTTTGACGAAGAAAAAGCAAATCTTCTTGCTGAAGGTGTTGTAGTTGCGGATAATATCCAAGTTGGTATTATGATCGAGATTCCTGCAGCGGCTATGCTTGCAGACCAATTTGCAAAAGAAGTTGACTTCTTCTCAATTGGTACAAACGACTTGATTCAATACACAATGGCAGCAGACCGTATGAACGAACAAGTTTCATACCTTTACCAACCATACAACCCATCAATCCTACGTTTGATTAACAACGTTATCAAAGCAGCTCACGCTGAAGGTAAATGGGCAGGTATGTGTGGTGAGATGGCTGGTGACCAAAAAGCTGTTCCACTTCTTGTCGGAATGGGCTTGGATGAGTTTTCTATGTCAGCAACATCTGTCCTTCGTACACGTAGCCTGATGAAAAAACTAGACACAGCTAAGATGGAAGAGTACGCAAACCGTGCCCTTGCAGAATGCTCAACAATGGAAGAAGTTCTTGAACTTCAAAAAGAATACGTTGACTTTGATTAATTGAAAGGTCCTTGCAACTTAGTTGCAGGGATTTTTTGCTTTAAAAATTTGGTGATTGATTTTCAATATAGGATTCTTAAATCAGACTGTTCAGATAGAAGGTAGTGTAGAAAACAAAAAAATTGTTAACTGGTTCATAAAATTCTTGACAAGTTGAAAATTTAGGAGTAAACTATTAACCAGTTAACTTTTAGAGAGGAGTTTCTGCAATTTAGAAATGAATTGCAACCAGAAATATCAAAAAGAAAGAGAGTTTCGATGAAAATTAATAAGAAATATCTAGCTGGTTCTGCGGCAGCCTTGATTTTAAGTGTTTGTTCTTATGAGTTGGGATTGTATCAAGCTAGAACAGTCAAGGAAAATAATCGTGTGTCTTACGTTGATGGTAAACAAGCGACGCAAAAAACGGAGAATCTAACTCCTGATGAGGTTAGTAAAAAAGAAGGCATCAATGCCGAACAAATCGTCATCAAGATAACAGACCAAGGCTATGTCACTTCACATGGCGACCACTATCATTATTACAATGGCAAGGTTCCTTATGACGCTATCATCAGTGAAGAGCTGCTCATGAAGGATCCAAACTACCAGCTCAAGGACGAGGATATTATCAGTGAAATCAAGGGTGGTTATGTTATCAAGGTAGATGGAAAATACTATGTCTACCTTAAGGATGCAGCCCATGCAGATAATGTCCGTACGAAAGAAGAAATTAATCGACAAAAACAAGAGCATAGTCAGCATCGTGAAGGAGGGACTTCAGCAAACGATGGTGCGGTAGCCTTGGCACGTTCACAAGGACGCTATACCACAGATGATGGCTACATCTTTAATGCTTCTGATATCATTGAAGATACTGGTGATGCTTATATCGTTCCTCACGGCGACCATTACCATTATATTCCTAAGAGTGAGTTATCAGCCAGCGAATTGGCTGCCGCAGAAGCCTTCCTATCTGGTAGAAGTGGTCAATCAAATACGCCTACATATCGCCGTACCAATAACAACAGTGCTAGCAGTGATATAGATAGATGGACCCCATCCTATAATAATCAAGGTAGTGGCTATACGAACACAAACACGGCTAACAACAGTAACGACGATAGTCAAGCGAGTCAAAGCGATGAGGATATTGATGGCCTTCTGAAACAACTTTATGGCTTGCCACTCAGCCAATGACACGTAGAATCTGATGGCCTTGTCTTTGATCCAGCACAAATCACAAGTCGAACAGCTAGAGGTGTTGCAGTACCTCATGGGGACCATTACCATTTTATCCCTTATTCACAGATGTCTGAATTGGAAGAACGAATCGCTCGCATCATCCCGCTTCGCTATCGTTCGAACCATTGGGTGCCGGATTCAAGACCAGAACAACCAAGTCCACAACCGACTCCGGAACCTAGTCCAAGCCTGCAACCTGCACCAAATCCTCAACCAGCTCCAAGAAATCCAATTGACGAAAAATTGGTTAGACAAGCGGTTCGAAAAGTAGCTGATGGCTATGTCTTTGAGGAGAATGGAACCTCACGTTATATTCCAGCCAAGGAACTTTCGGCAGAAACAGCAGCAGCCATTGATAGCAAACTAGCCAAGCAAGAAAGTTTAGCTCATAAGCTAGGAGATAAGAAAACCAACCTCCCATCTGCTAATCGAGGATTTTACGACAAGGCTTATGATTTACTAGCAAGAGTTCATCAAGACTTACTTGATAATAAAGGGCGCCAAGCTGATTTTGACGCTTTGGATAAGCTCTTGGAACGTCTCAATGATGTCTCAAGCGATAAAGTCAAGTTAGTAGATGATATTCTTACCTTCCTAGCACCGATTCGTCATCCAGAACGTTTAGGAAAACCAAATGCGCAAATTGCTTACACTGATGATGAGATTCAAGTAGCCAAGTTGGCAGGCAAGTACACAACAGAAGACGGTTATATCTTTGATCCTCGTGATATCACCAGTGATGAGGGGGATGCCTATGTAACTCCACATATGACCCATAGTCATTGGATTAAGAAAGATAGTTTGTCTGAAGCCGAAAGAGCGGCAGCCCAGGCTTATGCTAAAGAGAAAGGTTTGACTCCTCCTTCAACAGACCATCAGAATCCAGGAAATACGGAGGCTAAAGGAGCAGAAGCTATCTACAACCGCGTGAAAGCAGCTAAGAAGGTGCCGCTTGATCGTATGCCTTACAATCTCCAACATACCGTGGAAGTTAAAAACGGTAGTTTAATCATTCCTCATTATGACCATTACCATAACATCAAATTTGAGTGGTTTGACGAAGGACTCTATGAGGCACCTAAGGGTTATACTCTAGAAGATCTCTTTGCGACTGTAAAATATTATGTTGAACATCCAAGCGAACGTCCGCATTCAGATAGTGGTTGGGGCAATGCAAGTGACCATGTTCAAAGAAACCAAAATGGTCAAGCTGATAATAATCATACGGAAAAACCATCAGTTGATAAACCTCGTACAGAAAAACCTCGCGAAGAGAAACCTCAGAGTGAGAAACCAGAATCTCCAAAACCAACAGAGGAACCGGAAGAAGAATCACCAGAGGAGACAGAAGAACCTCAGGTCGAGACTGAAAAGGTTGAAGCGAAGTTAAGAGAGGCTGAAGAGCTACTTGCAAAAATCCAAGACTCCATTATCAAGTCCAATGCCAAGGAAACTCTAACAGGATTAAAGAATAACTTGCTATTTGGCGCTCAGGACAACAACACTATTATGGCAGAAGCTGAAAAGTTGTTGGCATTGTTAAAGGAGAATAAGTAGTTGTAGCAACATTTTCTAACTCCTAAAAACAGGATAGGAGAGCTAGAAAAGATAAAATCGAAAATGAGAGCAGAATGTAAGTTCTAGTTCTCATTTTTTTCATGAAAATATGTAAAATATCTTGACATATAGTGTAAATAAAGATAAACTATTTACTAGTTAATTAAACGGTTAAATACTAGTTAAGGAGTAAAAATGAAAAAAAGAACATTTCTATTATTAGTGGTAGGTCTCTTGGTTCTTGTCTTAGGAGCATGTAGTCAAAAAGAAAAACAAGAAGCAAAAGGAATGAAGATTGTAACAAGTTTTTACCCAATCTATGCCATGGTCAAAGAGGTATCAGGTGACTTGAATGACGTACGGATGATTCAGTCAAGTAGTGGGATTCACTCCTTTGAACCGTCAGCAAATGACATTGCTGCTATCTATGACGCAGATGTCTTTGTCTACCATTCTCATACGCTCGAATCTTGGGCTGGAAGTCTAGATCCTAACTTGAAAAACTCAAAAGTTAAGGTTTTAGAAGCTTCTGAAGGAATGACGTTGGAGCGTGTTCCAGGTTTAGAAGATGTTGAAGCCGGTGACGGTATTGATGAAAAAACACTCTACGACCCACACACTTGGTTAGATCCTGAAAAAGCAGGCGAAGAAGCGCAGATTATTGCGGATAAACTTTCGGAGCTTGATAGTGCCAATAAGGAAACGTATCAAAAGAATGTTAAAAACTTTATCGCTAAAGCCCAAGAATTGACTAAGAAGTACCAGCCTATTTTTGAAAAAGCGAGCCAAAAGACTTTTGTTACACAGCACACAGCCTTTTCTTATCTCGCTAAACGGTTTGGATTGAAACAACTTGGTATAGCAGGGATTTCCCCTGAACAAGAGCCAAGTCCGAGACAACTAACAGAAATTCAAGAATTCGTTAAGACCTATAAGGTTAAAACCATCTTTACTGAGAGCAATGCTTCTTCTAAAGTCGCTGAGACCTTGGTCAAATCAACAGGAGTTAGCCTAAAGACACTCAATCCTTTAGAAGCAGATCCTGAAAATGACAAAACTTACTTAGAAAATCTAGAAGAAAACATGAATGTTCTTGCAGAAGAATTAAAATGAGGAGATGATAAAAATGAAGAAGAAATACCTTGCAGCAGGATCGGCTCTTGTCCTTTCCCTAAGCCTTTGCATCTATGCATTGAACCAACACCAGGTAGAAGAAAACAAAGATAATAACCGTGTGTCTTACGTTGATGGGAAGCAAGACTCTCAAAAAACAGAGACCCAGACACCAGACCAAGTTAGCAAAAAAGAAGACATTCAGGCTGAACAAATTGTCGTGAAAATCACTGATCAAGGTTATGTGACTTCGCACGGTGATCATTTCCATTATTACAATGGTAAAGTTCCTTTTGACGCGATTTTCAGCGAAGAGCTTTTGATGAAAGATGCCAATTATCAACTGAAAGACGCTGATATTGTCAACGAAATCAAAGGTGGCTACATTATCAAGGTTGATGGCAAGTATTATGTCTACCTTAAAGATGCGGCTCATGCTGATAATATTCGTACGAAGGACGAAATTGAGCGCCAAAAACAAGGTCATACTCATGATGCACCAACTTCAAACAGTGCAGTGGCACTTGCTCAATCTCAAGGACGCTATACTACCGATGATGGTTACATCTTTAATCCATCTGATATCATAGAGGATACTGGTGATGCTTATATTGTCCCTCATGGTGGACATTACCACTACATTCCAAAGAGTTCTTTGTCTGCTAGCGAATTGGCTGCTGCGCAAGCCTACCTTTCTGGAACTAGAAAACAGCCAAGTGTGACTGACTATCGTCCGAGTCCAAACGCAACTAGTCAAACTAGCAATCTGAGTCAAGAAGCTGAAAGATCAATCAATCCAGAAGAGAGCTTACAGAGTCTATTGCAGCAACTCTATGCACTTCCAAGTGCTCAACGTTATGCTGAATCAGATGGCTTGATTTTTGACCCTGCTAAGATTTCAAGTAGAACGCCAAGTGGCGTAGCGATTCCTCATGGAAATCACTATCATTTCATCCCATATACAAAGCTTTCTGCCTTGGAAGAAAAGATTGCGCGAATGATTCCTTTATCTAGCGACAGTGGGAAACCAACACCTTTAGAAAATCCAAGCAAACCAGCAGAGCATCCAGCTCAACAAGATCATCATGACCAAGACGGTGACCATGGAAGTCAGGATACCAACCATGAAGACCATGACCATGATGGAGAGGAGCATGACCACCATCACGGCGAGGACCATGATCATGGTTTTGCAGCTGACCGTGTCATCAGTGAGGATGAGCAAGGTTTCGTAGTATCTCACGGAGATCACGCTCATTATTTCTTTAAGAAGAACTTGACTGCAGATCAAATCAAAGCTGCCCAAGATCACTTGAAAGAAAATCATCAGTCTCAGCACGTTCAACCACTTGCAAAGACTATGGAAAGTTTCTCAAGAGATGCTAGCGATGAAGAAAAAATCAAGTATATCTCACAGACCTACGGAGTACCGCTTGAAGCGATTCGTATTTCAAATGGATTCTTTGTCTTTGGAAATCCGGATCAAGCCTATGATCCTACTCATATTCATCCCTATGCAGTACGAAAAGAACATGTTCGTATTCCTCTCCAAACTGGGAATCCAGAACTGGACTTCCTAAATGAACTGTATACGACGGCCCTACGTGATGGGGTGTCTCCTTATAGTTTACAGGTTGAAAACGGTAGTTTTGTCATTCCTCATGGTGATCACAATCACTACATTAAGGTTCAGACCAAGGGTTATGAGGTCGCTTTAAAGAACAAGATTCCTACTTTACAATCAAGCTACCAGCCTGGTGCATTTGATGAACAAACTGTTCTTTCTAAAGTTGATCAACTGTTAGCGGATAGCAGAAGTCTCTACAAAGACCAACCTATCATGCAAAGACGGGTAGAACTTGCTTTGGGTCAATTTACCGAAAACATGAAAAAACTGGCGACCAACTCAACCGCTGGTTACCTAGCGGCCTTGGATCTCTTTGATAAGCAATATATCCATGTGGATCAAAGTGTGTCTCCAGTTGAAACATCACCTTTGGACAAGAAATACCAAACCCTTGTAGATAAGATCAATACACTGGATACAGATACTTATGGTTTGCCTAAGAAGGATCTCTTGCTACATTTGCAGGATGCGAAGTTAGCACAAGATAATACAGAGTTGGATGCGATTGAAGCGAAACTTCAAGCCTTGCAAGATTTCCGCGATCGGACAGGAGTCACAACAGTAGAGTACATCAAGTACTTCTACGAACATGTATCTGATGGCCGACTCAGAGAAGAACTACGTAACCGTGTTGCCAAGTTGACTTGGGAACTTTACCAGTCGCAATCTTTCCTCAAAGCGACCGACTTGAACAAGTTATTCCCAACTATTTACCAAACTAAGCTAGAAGTAGAAGAGGCTCTCAAAGAAGAACCCGTTTCTACAAAAGCTGGTAAGACTATTCTAGATACGGAAAAAGTAGATAGTCAAACTGCTAAGACAGCCATCTATGAATTCCTAAAAGAACTCTACGGTGATTTTATGCCAGAAGAACGTGTCACTCATGTGAAGAAGGAAGAAGTTGAAGCACTTCTAGCCAAAGTAACGAACCTCTTAGCGCGTGTCAAAGAAGACGGTATCAAACAATCCCTAGCTGAAGAAGCATCTAATATCAAAGCAGCCGCAGAAAAGGAAAATGCAGACCTTGACGAAGCCAAAACACAGCTAGAGGAACTTTTGAATCGTATTGCAGCAACTATCCAACGAGAGGAAAAACAAGCTGAACAGGATCCGCAAACGGTGATCATCTACCAAAAACTCTATAATGTCTTGCTCTCTCTTCACAAGTACTTAGAGGATAACAAAGGATCCGATGCTGACTTTGAACGTGTTGATGCCCTATTTGATCAACTTGCAGCCAAAAGCAGTGATAAAGAAGGTCTCCTCACTCTAGCTAAAGAGATCATTAGCTTGAACCAAGAACTCCGTTCAAAATCAAGTGAAACTGATAGCCAATCTAAGTCTGAGAAAGGCAGTGAAGCAACTGCTTCTCAATCAAATGAAAAAGAAGTACAAAGTGAGTCTGAGCCAAGTGCTCAACCAAAGGAATAAAAAGAAAGGCGAAGTAGCTGAGCTACCTCGTCTTTTTTAGTCTTTATAAGATACAATGCCAATGATGGTATCCACCGCACGCTCCATAGTCTGAAGGCAGACGTATTCAAAACGTCCATGCATGTTTTCACCACCTGCAAAGATATTTGGAGTTGGAATTCCCATAAAGGAAATCTTAGATCCATCTGTCCCACCACGAATTGGTTCAATGATTGGCGTGATTCCAAGATCTTCCATAACAGCTTTAGCAATGGTAACGGGTGTCATGTCTTTCTCGATGACTTCTTTCATATTGTAGTACTGGTCAGTGAGAGTGAGTGTAACGCGGTCATTCCCAAGTTCTTGATTCATCTTGTCAGCGATAGACTGCATAGTTGCTTTACGCGCTTCAAAGGCATCCTTTTCAAAATCACGAATGATATAGCTTGCACGCGCCTCCTCGACACTACCTGACACATCCATAAGATGATAGAAACCTTGGTAACCATCTGTCAGCTCTGGTCGGTCATTTTCAGGAAGTTGATTATGAAAATCAATAGCCAGCTGAAGGGCATTGACCATCTGACCTTTGGCTGTTCCAGGGTGGACATTACGCCCTTGGAAATGGAGGTCAGCAGCTGCTGCTGAGAAAGTCTCGTACTGAAGTTCCCCCAGTGGCCCGCCATCAACCGTGTAGGCGAAATCAACATCAAAATCTTTAGCATCGAATTTGTTAGCACCAACGCCAATTTCTTCATCTGGACCAAAACCAACTCGAATTTCACAATGCTTGATTTCGGGATGAGCAGTCAAGTATTCGATAGCGGTCATAATCTCAGCGATACCTGATTTGTCATCAGCACCCAGTAAGGTCGTGCCGTCAGTTGTGATAAGCGTTTGGCCTGGATATTTCTCAAGGCTCTTGAAATCAGCAGGATCGAGTTTAAATCCAGAATCACCCAAGTCGATAGCTCCACCATCGTAATTTTCGATGACTTGCGGATTAACTCCTTCAGCATTAAAATCAGCAGTATCCATGTGGGAGATGAAGCCAATTTTGCGAGTGAGTTTTGGATCATTAGCTGGTAAGGTACCAATGGCAAAACCATTTTGGAGGTAGTAAACATTTTGCAGACCGACACGTTTCATTTCAGGAATAAGAACATTGGTCGCAAAATCTACCTGACTTTGCGTACTTGGAGTAGTAGTAGAGTGTTCATCAGAACGCGTATTGACCTTAACGTAGGTTAAAAACCGTTCTAAAAGATTCGGGTAATTCATAAAAACTCCTTTATTATCATTTTTTTCATTGTATCATAGAATGGAGAGAAAGACAAAGAGGAGTAAATAAAAAAACAAAATTAATGAAAACGTTTATTTATTATATCTTTCATGGTACAATGGTAATTGAAAAAAACATCACAAGGATATATCAATGAAAAAAGCAATTTTAATGATGACATTCGGTTCACCAGAAGAGATTACCTTTGAGAGTGTAGCGGATTTTTTTACCAATATTCGTCGTGGGGTTAGACCCCAGGATCACGAGATTCAGACCCTCTATGACAACTATGTCCGTATAGGTGGAACACCGCTTCAGAAGATTACCCGTGAGGAAGTTGCTTTAGTAAGAGAGCGATTGGGAGAAGAGTATGGCATCTACTTTGCTAACAAATTTTCTCGTCCCTTTATCCCTGATGTGATCAAGCAGATGGAAGCTGATGGCGTTGAAGAATGTATCTGCTTGATTTTGGAACCTCATTATTCCTTCTACTCGGTGATGGGATATGAGAAGTTTCTGGAGAGCAAGCAAATACGCTTTTTAGTCATTAAGGAGTGGTATCAGCAACAGTCTTTGCTAGACTTCTGGACAGATGAGATTGGTAAAATCTTGAGAGACGAAGTGGGAGGGGAGTCCTTTAAGGTGATCTTTTCAGCCCATAGTGTTCCAATTTTTGCTTTGGATTTTGGAGATCCTTATATCGATCAGATTTTTGATAATAGCAAGTTGATAGCAGAGCAACTCAGTCTAACCGCAGATCAGTATACCAATACTTGGCAGAGCGAGAGTGATATTGGAATCCCTTGGATCAAGCCAGATGTACTCGAGTATTTGAGAGAACAGAAACAACATCCAGAGCATTATATCTTTGTCCCAATTAGCTTTATCAGTGAGCATATTGAAGTTCTTTTTGATAACGATGTAGAATGTTATGAATTATGTCAAGAATTAGGTGTAACCTATCATCGACCACCTATGCCAAACACAGATTCCCGTTTAATTGATGCTTTAGTTGATACTGTAAGAGCCAATGAACAAAAAGAATTTAAGGAATTTCTCCCAGAAGAAGAAACCTTTGACGAATTAGCACCTTCAGCAACCACCAAGGATATTATGGAGGAGACAGATGACCTTCAGATGCCAGAATTTGTGAAAAAACTGATTGAGAAAAAAGGCCGTGAAAATGTAAAGATGCCTTACTTAATTAAAAAAATGCTAGAAAAGGCAGGTAAGTTGCCGAAAGACTAAAGAAAAAAGGATTTAGCATGAAGCTAGATCCTTTTTATTTGTCTTATTTTTTCTCAAGAAGAGCTTTGATTTCTTGAAGAACTTCTAGTTCAGTTGGAGCAGCAGGTGTATCTTCAACTGGCTCTTCTTTCTTAGTAAGGTTTTGAGCTTTTTCAACAGCTTTAATAACGAAGAAAAGAACAGTACCAATCACTAAAAAGTTGATGACAGCGCTCAAGAAGCTACCATATCCAACACCATTCCATGAAAGTTCAGCGATACGCTCAACATTTGCTGCTTTCAAGGCTGGATTCAAGATAAGTGGAGTGATGATATCATTTACAAGTGAAGTAACGATAGCACCAAAAGCAGAGGCAATGATCACACCGACAGCGAGGTCAACGACATTACCACGAAGCAAAAATTCTTTAAGATCTTTTAACATTTTCATAAAATCCTTTCAAAAACTAATCTCAATTGTACCTGAAATACCTAAATATTGCAACCTTAATGCTTACTGATACCTATTTCATTTATAAAAAACGTATACTTTACTAAAAATATAGTTAAGAATGATAATCAAAACCTGCGCAATTAGCGTTTCGATGGCATTAACCTGATCTAGTTGATCGTTGACAAATTGCCCGATAATATCGGGATAAGATGTAACAAAGATATAAGTTAAAAGGACATCAAGACCCAAAGTAAAGAGGCGAGATAGGAAAAACTTAGCAAGACGAGTCTGCCAATTCCTTCTCTCTTGTTTAAAGACGATTGTATCATTTGTGAGAAAGGCAAAAAGAATCCCGATAAGGTTTGCGAGTGCGGTTGCTAGGATTTCCTGGTGACTGATATGGTAGATAAACAAACGTGATAGGATAGATACTAGAGTAGTAGCACCACCGAAAAATAGGTAGGATAGGATTTCATTATCAAAGAAAGCTTTTATTTGATTTTTCATGATTTTAGTATAGCATAAAGCTGGCTATTGTGCTATACTGGTAAGGTTGATTCAATCAACCCTTGGTGCTTAGCTTCTTTCACCAAGCATATTTCACGCGGGAAACCGCTAAAGGAGAAAACATGAAAAAATTAACTGTTCGCGACATGACAGACATCGCTATTGTTGCTGCTATCTATGTGGTTTTGACCATCACCCCGCCCCTTAATGCCATTAGCTACGGTGCCTACCAGTTCCGTATTTCAGAGATGATGAATTTCTTGGCATTTTATAACCCTAAATATATCATCGGTGTGACGATTGGATGTATGATTGCTAATTTCTTTAGCTTTGGTCTAATAGATGTCTTTGTCGGCGGGGGCTCTACCCTAGTTTTCCTTAGTCTAGGTGTATGGCTATTTAGCAAGTACAAGAAAGACTATCTGTTCAATGGTTTGATTCGAAAAGATCATTTCTTCTTTTCAATCCTGTTCTCCATTTCAATGATTACCATTGCAGCTGAACTTCATATCGTTGCAGAGGCTCCATTCTTCTTTACATGGTTCTCTACTGGAATTGGTGAGTTTGCATCACTTATCGTAGGTGCGATTTTGATCAATAAACTGGGACAGCGAATCGATCTAACAAAATAAGAAGTCTATAAGCTAGATACTTGCCAAATCTAGCTTTTTTCATTCCATAAAATTAAAAGAGAGCGCTTGACAAGAACATAGAACTATAGTATACTTCTTAGGTAAGCTGATTTAGCTCAGTTGGCAGAGCGCATCCATGGTAAGGATGAGGTCGCCGGTTCAATCCCGGCAATTAGCATGATAGAAACAAAATGACCTTGGGAGACCAAGGTTTTTCTTATACTTCTGTGGAAATGAAGCTAAAGAGTTTTGGCTATTGACAAAAGTGACTCTATCTAGTAGAATAGTAGGTGCGATGAGTCGATAGGTAGTCTTCGGACTACTATTGAGCATAAGGAGGTCATAACGCAGGAGCGGACCTTGATGAGTTGTGTGAACCTGCTCATCACATGAAGATGCCTCTTAGTCCCTGGTCAATGACTAGGGATTTTTAATTTTCAGAAAATAGAACCCAAAAATGCTTTTCAATTTCTGGAAAAAGTAGTATAATACATCTATTATAGAAATTTTTAGAAAATTCCGAAAGAGGTTATTTATGGGATATACAGTTGCTGTAGTCGGCGCGACAGGTGCTGTCGGAGCTCAGATGATAAAAATGTTGGAAGAATCTACACTTCCAATCGATAAAATTCGTTACCTTGCTTCTGCACGTTCAGCAGGCAAGACTTTAAAATTTAAAGACCAAGATATTACGATTGAGGAAACAACTGAGACAGCTTTTGAGGGTGTTGATATTGCACTCTTCTCAGCAGGTGGTTCGACATCAGCTAAGTATGCACCATACGCAGTGAAAGCTGGAGCGGTAGTAGTGGATAATACATCTTACTTCCGCCAAAATCCAGACGTACCTTTGGTTGTCCCAGAGGTCAATGCTCATGCACTTGATGCTCATAACGGAATCATTGCCTGCCCGAACTGTTCAACAATCCAAATGATGGTGGCGCTTGAACCTGTTCGTCAAAAATGGGGTTTGGACCGTATCATCGTTTCAACTTACCAAGCCGTTTCTGGGGCTGGTATGGGAGCGATTCTTGAAACACAACGTGAACTTCGTGAAGTCTTGAATGATGGTGTGAACCCACGTGATTTGCATGCGGAAATCTTGCCTTCAGGCGGTGACAAGAAACACTATCCTATCGCCTTTAACGCTCTTCCACAAATCGATGTCTTCACTGACAATGATTACACATACGAAGAGATGAAGATGACTAAGGAAACTAAGAAAATCATGGAAGATGACAGCATTGCAGTATCTGCAACATGTGTACGTATTCCCGTCTTGTCAGCTCACTCTGAGTCAGTTTATATCGAAACAAAAGAAGTGGCTCCAATCGAAGAAGTGAAAGCAGCTATTTCAGCCTTCCCAGGTGCTGTTCTGGAAGATGACGTAGCGCATCAAATCTATCCGCAAGCCATCAATGCTGTCGGTTCGCGTGATACCTTTGTTGGTCGTATCCGTAAAGATTTGGATGCTGAAAAAGGAATCCACATGTGGGTTGTTTCAGATAACCTCCTCAAAGGTGCTGCTTGGAACTCAGTTCAAATCGCAGAAACTCTTCACGAACGTGGATTGGTTCGTCCAACAGCTGAGCTGAAATTTGAGTTGAAATAATGGTTTAGGAGTTCGAATGAACTCCTTCTTTGAAATAGAGAGGTGTTTCACATGTCTTACCAAGATCTAAAAGAGTGTAAAATCATCACAGCCTTCATTACCCCTTTCCATGAAGATGGTTCCATCAACTTTGATGCCATTCCAGCCCTTATAGAGCATTTGTTGGCCCACCATACAGATGGTATTTTGTTGGCTGGAACTACAGCTGAAAGTCCAACCTTAACCCACGATGAAGAGTTGGAACTCTTTGCAGCTGTACAAAAGGTTGTCAAGGGACGTGTTCCTTTGATTGCGGGTGTAGGTACCAATGACACACGTGACTCGATAGAGTTTGTCAAAGAGGTGGCAGAATTTGGTGGTTTTGCAGCTGGACTTGCAATCGTACCTTACTATAACAAACCATCACAAGAAGGGATGTACCAGCACTTTAAGGCTATTGCTGATGCCTCAGATTTGCCTATTATCATTTATAACATTCCAGGCCGTGTGGTTGTCGAGTTGACTCCGGAGACCATGCTTCGCTTGGCTGACCATCCTAATATCATCGGTGTTAAAGAATGTACCAGCTTGGCCAATATGGCTTATTTGATTGAGCATAAGCCAGAAGAATTCTTGATCTATACTGGTGAGGATGGAGATGCCTTTCATGCCATGAACCTTGGTGCAGATGGGGTTATTTCTGTTGCCTCTCATACAAATGGGGACGAAATGCACGAAATGTTTACTGCCATTGCAGAAAGCGATATGAAAAAAGCTGCAGCTATTCAGCGTAAATTCATTCCTAAGGTCAATGCCCTCTTCTCTTATCCAAGCCCTGCACCAGTTAAGGCAGTTCTGAACTATATGGGATTTGCAGCTGGACCAACTCGTCTACCTCTAGTTCCAGCGCCAGAGGAAGATGCCAAACGCATTATCAAGGTTGTCGTAGATGGCGACTACGAGGCAACAAAGGCAACTGTAACAGGTGTCTTAAGACCAGATTACTAATAAAGACAATAAAATCCATGACCGAATGAACGATCATGGATTTCTTATTTTCCTAAACAGAATTGACTAAAAAGTTGGGTGATGAGTTCATCCGGTGCTGCATCACCTGTTATTTCTCCAAGAATTTCCCAAGTACGGGTCAAGTCAACTTGGAGAAGGTCGACTGGCATCCCAAGTTCTAGTCCTTCATTAACTGCTTGCAAGCTTTCAACAGCCTTCTCAATCAAGGAAATATGACGGGTGTTGGACAGGTAAGTAGCATCTTGCTCGACTAAACCAGCATTTTCAAAGAAGAGGTTGTTAATGCGCTCTTCAATCTTATCGATGTTTTGGTTTTTAAGGACTGAAATACGGATGACATCTTCTGGAAGTTCGGAAGTTTCAATCGCTTCAGGCAGGTCAGTTTTATTAAGTAGAATAATGCGATTAGTGTCCTGACTGATTTCTAGGAGTTGGCGGTCTTGGGCGGTTAGTGACTCGCTGGCATTTAGAACCAGTAGAACCAAGTCAGCTTCCTTGAGGGCTTTTTTCGAACGCTCAACACCGATTTGTTCGACTATGTCATCTGTTTCACGGATTCCAGCTGTATCAATCAATTTAAGAGGAACACCATTGATATTGACGTATTCTTCGATGACATCTCGTGTAGTACCAGCGATATCAGTCACGATAGCCTTGTCTTCACGTAGGAGATTGTTTAGGAGGCTCGATTTCCCAACGTTGGGGCGTCCGATGATGGCAGTTGAAATTCCCTCACGAAGGATCTTACCGCGACGAGCTGTTCTAAGGAGGTTGGTCAAGAGTTGTTCAAATTCCTTAGTTTTCTCACGGACGACTGCAGTAGTGGCTTCTTCAACATCGTCATACTCAGGATAGTCGATATTGACCTCTACTTGGGCAAGTGTATTGAGGATTTCTTGGCGAGTATTATTGATAAGATCAGAAAGGGAACCATCGAGTTGTTTGACTGCAATATTCATAGCTTTGTCTGTCTTGGCACGGATGATGTCCATCACCGCCTCAGCCTGAGTCAAGTCCACACGACCGTTTAAAAAGGCACGTTTTGTAAATTCACCGGGTTCTGCCAACCGAGCTCCTTCACGGATAGCTAACTGGAGAATTTCGTTAGTCACCGCAATCCCACCGTGGGTGTTAATCTCGATAATATCCTCACGAGTGAAGGTCTTTGGAGATTTCATGGCCCCAACCATGACTTCGTCCATGACCTTACCAGTTAGAGGGTCAACGATGTGTCCGTAGTTGAGAGTGTGGCTAGCAACCTTGCTTAAGTCTTTGCCTTTAAAAATCTTTTGCGCTATAGCAAAACTATCAGTTCCGCTCAAGCGGACAATACCAATGGCCCCCTCACCTAGTGGAGTAGAGATAGCAGCGATGGTATCAAATTCACGTGTAATCATAATTTTTCCTTATTTAATAGCTCATTTCTTGGCAATATTTCCAAGTCTCTTTTCAAATTGTAACAAATTTAAACTATTTCTTCAATGGAGGCTACTTGGAGATTGAAAAAGCCTAAGCAATTCTGCTTAAGCTAGCTTATTTGGTGCGCATTTCCCCTTGAGGGAAATAAGTTCCTTCTGGCATGTCGTTGATAATGACATGAACGGCTGATTGAGGTGCTCCAGTATTACGAACAACAGCTTCCATTACTTCCTTAGCAAGAGCTTTCTTTTGCTCGAGCGTGCGTCCTTCAAATAAATCGATGCGTACAAATGGCATAATAGCTTCCTCCACTAGTTTTGTATTTCTTCTATTTTACCACATTTTGCCGTTTAAAGCTTTAGAAAATTATGATATACTAGAATGTAGCAAAAATTTAGAAATGGACGTGAAATAGAAGCATGGCACAGTTGTATTATCGTTATGGGACCATGAACTCTGGTAAGACGATTGAGATTCTCAAGGTGGCCTATAACTACGAGGAGCAAGGAAAGGGAGTTGTGATTATGACTTCGGCTCTGGATACACGTGACGGTGTTGGCTATGTATCCAGCCGAATTGGCATGAAACGCCCTGCCATTGCGATCGAGGAGTCAACGGATATCTTTGGATTTATCCGAGATTTACCTGAGAAACCATACTGTGTGCTAGTCGATGAGGCTCAATTTCTCAAGCGTTACCATGTTTACGACCTAGCTCGTGTTGTTGATGAGTTAGACATACCTGTCATGGCTTTTGGTTTGAAAAATGACTTTCGGAATGAATTGTTCGAAGGTTCCAAATATCTCTTGCTTTTAGCAGACAAGATTGACGAAATCAAGACCATTTGTCAGTATTGTAAGAAAAAGGCGACTATGGTTTTGCGAACACAGGATGGACTGCCCGTTTACGATGGAGAACAGATCCAGATTGGTGGTAATGAAACCTATATCTCGGTTTGCCGTAAACATTATTTTGCGCCTGAAATCAATAAGGAGAATGAAGAAAAATGAACATCTATGATCAACTACAAGCTGTAGAAGACCGTTATGAAGAACTAGGAGAATTGCTCAGTGACCCTGATGTGGTTTCTGACACCAAGCGTTTCATGGAGCTCTCAAAAGAAGAGGCTTCAACTCGTGATACGGTAACAGCCTACCGTGAGTACAAACAAGTCCTCCAAAACATCATTGATGCCGAAGAGATGATTAAGGAGTCTGGCGCAGATGCGGATTTGGAAGAAATGGCTAAGCAAGAGCTCAAAGATGCCAAGGCTGAAAAAGAAGAATACGAAGAAAAACTAAAAATCTTGCTCCTTCCAAAAGATCCAAACGATGACAAAAATATTATCCTTGAAATCCGTGGAGCAGCGGGTGGTGACGAGGCAGCACTTTTCGCTGGAGATTTGCTAACCATGTACCAAAAATATGCTGAAGCCCAAGGCTGGCGCTTTGAAGTCATGGAAGCCTCTATGAATGGTGTCGGTGGTTTCAAAGAAGTGGTTGCCATGGTTTCTGGTCAATCCGTTTACTCTAAACTCAAGTATGAATCAGGTGCCCACCGTGTGCAACGTGTTCCTGTGACAGAAAGTCAAGGTCGTGTTCATACATCGACTGCAACTGTCCTTGTCATGCCTGAAGTAGAAGAAGTGGAATACGATATTGATCCAAAAGACCTTCGCGTTGACATTTACCACGCATCTGGTGCTGGTGGACAGAACGTCAATAAGGTTGCGACAGCCGTTCGTATCGTTCACTTGCCAACCAATATCAAGGTTGAAATGCAGGAAGAACGTACCCAGCAGAAGAACCGTGAGAAGGCCATGAAAATCATCCGTGCACGTGTTGCTGACCACTTTGCACAAATTGCACAAGATGAACAAGACGCTGAGCGTAAGTCAACAATCGGTACTGGTGACCGTTCAGAGCGAATTCGTACTTATAACTTCCCACAAAACCGTGTCACAGACCACCGTATTGGCTTGACTCTTCAAAAACTAGATACGATTTTGTCTGGTAAACTAGATGAAGTTGTGGATGCCTTGGTTCTTTATGACCAAACACAGAAATTAGAAGAATTAAATAAATAATGAAATTAGCTCAATTATTTTCAGATTTTGAAGAAGAGTTGATTAGACAAGGAGAGGAAGCAGAAAGCCTCTCTTTTGTCTATCGTAGCCTGAAAAATCTCTCTTTTACAGACTTCGTCTTTTCCCTCCAGCAAGAGGTAACAGCGGAAGAAAAGCAATTTGTAGAAGAAATTTACCAGCAGTTAGCAGCTCATAAACCTGCCCAGTATATCATCGGCTATGCAGATTTCTTTGGTATGCAGTTAACAGTTGATGAGCGGGTTTTGATTCCTCGTCCAGAGACAGAGGAGTTAGTGGAACTTATCTTGGCAGAAAATCCTGAGACGAATCTTTCTGTACTTGATATTGGAACAGGTAGTGGTGCCATTGCCCTCGCACTAGCAAAAAATAGACCAAATTGGTTGGTGACAGCAGTTGATATTTCACAGGATGCACTAGATTTGGCAACTGAAAACGCTAAAGTTCAGAATTTCCAGATATTTTTTAAAAAATCTGATTGTTTTGCAGAAATTTCTGAAAAATATGATATAATTGTATCCAATCCACCCTATATCTCTCGTGAAGATGAGTCAGAGGTCGGTTTGAATGTTTTGCATTCAGAACCTCATCTAGCTCTCTTTGCAGATGAGGATGGTCTAGCTATTTACCGCAGAATTGTGGAAGAGGCAAAAGACTATCTCACAGATGGTGGTAAGATTTACCTTGAAATTGGATACAAGCAAGGTCAAAGTGTTCCTGCGCTTTTTAGGAAACATCTTCCTGAAAAACGAGTACGAACACTCAAGGACCAATTTAGTCAAGATAGGATGGTTGTAGCTGATGATGGACAGGATTAGACAAGAGTTGGAAAAGGGCGGAGCTGTCGTTCTACCTACAGAGACAGTTTACGGTCTTTTTGCTAAGGCCTTAGATGAAAAAGCTGTCGACCATGTTTACCAGCTCAAGCGTCGTCCTAGAGACAAGGCTCTTAACCTCAATGTTGCCTCTCTAGAGGACATCTTGCACTTTTCAAAGAATCAGCCAACCTATCTAAAAAAGCTTGTGGAGACTTTTTTACCAGGTCCCTTGACCCTTATCCTTGAAGCCAATGATAGAGTGCCCTATTGGGTCAATTCTGGTCTTGCAACTGTTGGATTTCGGATGCCAAGTCACCCCATTACGCTTGACTTAATTCGAGAGACAGGTCCCTTGATTGGGCCGTCTGCCAATATCTCAGGTCAGGCAAGTGGAGTAACCTTTCAGGAAATTCTGAAAGATTTTGACCAAGAGGTTCTGGGTCTGGAAGATGATGCTTTTCTAACTGGACAGGATTCAACTATTTTGGATTTGTCTGGAGCCAAGGTGAAAATCTTACGACAAGGAGCTATCAAGCGAGAAGATATTCTCGCTCAGTTGCCAGAGATTTCTTTTGAGGAGGAATGAGATGCTAAGAGATTTGCAAGAAACAGATGTGAAAGCCATTTGTGACATCAACCAAGAGACTTTGGGTTATACTTTTAGTCCAAAGGACACGGCTAGCCAACTAGCTAGACTGTCTCAGGATTCACATCATTTCCTACTTGGCTATGAGGATGCAACCAGTCATGTCTTACTTGGATATGTCCACGCTGAAGTTTACGAATCCCTCTATTCTAAAGCAGGATTTAATATCTTAGCCTTAGCAGTTTTACCTCAAGCACAAGGGCAAGGTATCGGTAAAAGCTTACTGCAAGGATTGGATCAAGAAGCAAAAAGACGAGGTTATGGGTTTATCCGCTTAAACTCTGCCGTTCATCGTCTGGGTGCTCATGCATTTTATGAAAAAGTTGGTTATACTTGTGATAAAGTGCAAAAACGGTTTATTCGCATCTTTTAGTTTATTTTCTTATTGGAGAACCAAACTAAAGGACCAGTCACACTATAAAGGAGAAGACCTATGATTTTTGACAAAGATGATTTTAAAGCATATGATGCTGATCTCTGGAATGCTATTGCCAAAGAAGAAGAACGCCAACAAAACAACATTGAGTTGATTGCTTCGGAAAACGTGGTTTCCAAGGCTGTTATGGCGGCTCAAGGGTCTATCTTGACCAACAAATATGCCGAGGGCTACCCAGGACGTCGTTACTATGGTGGAACAGATGTGGTAGATGTGGTAGAGACTCTCGCTATTGAACGTGCGAAAGAAATTTTCGGTGCAAAATTTGCCAATGTCCAACCTCACTCAGGAAGCCAAGCCAACTGTGCGGCTTACATGGCATTGATTGAGCCAGGTGATACGGTTATGGGGATGGATTTGGCAGCAGGTGGACACTTGACCCACGGAGCTCCTGTCAGCTTCTCTGGTCAAACCTACAACTTTGTTTCTTATAGTGTAGATCCTGAAACGGAGCTCTTGGACTTTGACGCTATCTTGAAACAAGCCCAAGAAGTAAAACCAAAACTAATCGTAGCAGGTGCTTCAGCCTATTCTCAAATTATCGACTTTTCAAAATTCCGTGAAATTGCTGATGCTGTTGGTGCTAAGCTCATGGTCGATATGGCTCATATCGCTGGTTTGGTTGCAGCTGGTCTACATCCAAGCCCAGTGCCATACGCTCATATCACAACAACAACGACCCACAAAACCCTTCGTGGACCACGTGGTGGTTTGATTTTGACCAATGATGAAGACCTAGCAAAGAAGATCAACTCAGCTATTTTCCCTGGTATTCAGGGTGGTCCTTTAGAGCATGTTGTCGCTGCTAAGGCCGTTTCCTTCAAAGAAGTTTTGGATCCAGCCTTCAAGGAATATGCTACCAATGTTATCAAAAACAGCAAGGCTATGGTAGAAGTCTTCTTGCAAGATCCTGATTTCCGTATCATCTCTGGCGGGACTGAAAATCATCTCTTCCTTGTTGATGTCACTAAGGTTGTAGAGAACGGAAAAGTTGCTCAAAACTTGTTGGATGAGGTTAATATTACCCTAAATAAAAACTCAATCCCATACGAAACCTTGTCACCATTCAAGACAAGCGGTATTCGTATCGGATCTGCAGCCATCACTGCACGTGGATTTGGTGAAGACGAAAGTCGAAAAGTAGCTGAACTCATCATCAAAACCCTTAAGAATGCAGAAAATGAGGATGTCTTAGAAGAAGTGAGAAGCGCAGTCAAAGAATTGACAGATGCCTTCCCATTATACGAGGACTAAAACTTTTATGGACATTTATATTAAGAAAGCCATTATCCATCAGTTCAGCCCAGATGATACTGAGTTGTTCCTAGCGGATAAGTTTCTCAATATCACTCCAAAAATCGAAGAATACCTACGTAAAAAAATTGAACGTGTGTATTCAGATGAAGCCAAGACTGGGATTTTCGAGGAAGAAAATCCCTTCTTCAATCACATCACAGACGATTTGTTGGAGACATCGGTAACACTGGCTAATCTCTGGAAAGAGGAGTTTAGTATTTCTGAAAATCTCAAGACCAATGACTTGGTTTTTGTTCAGTTTTCTAAAGAAGGTGTAGAGCATTTCGCTTTCTTACGAATTGCCTTGCGGGAAACCTTGACCCACCTTGGGGGAGAAGTTGATAATCCAATCAAGCTAACTCAGAATAACCTACCTGGATTTGGTACGGGGGCGGATGAGGCCTTGGTGGTCAATCTTCAAAGTCGCAAGTACCATCTGATTGAAAAACGAATCAAGTACAATGGGACTTTCTTGAATTATTTTTCAGAAAATCTCCTAACCGTCGCCCCTAAGATTTCGCCCAAAAAATCCATCAAGGAACTGGAAAAAACAGCCCATAGAATCGCAGAGCCCTTTAACATAGATGATTTTCAATTTCAATCCAAGGTTAAATCAGTGATTTTCAACAATCTTGAAGAAAGCAATGAACTGTCTCCTGAGAAATTGGCTAACGACCTTTTTGATAACAATCTAACAGCTCGTTTGAGCTTTATAGATCAGGTTAAGGAAGCTGTACCAGAACCAGTCCAGTTTGATGAAATTGATGCCAGTCGTCAGCTCAAGAAATTTGAAAACCAAAAACTTTCCTTGTCAAACGGAATCGAACTTATCGTTCCCAATAATGTTTACCAAGACGCAGAATCGGTCGAGTTTATCCAAAATGACAATGGAACCTATTCTATTTTAATCAAAAATATCGAGGATATTCAAAGTAAATAATGTTTAAATTACTACGAAGAGTGCTAATGCTAGCAGTCTTCCTTTTCGCTGTCTATAAAGTCTATCATATACACCAAGATGTGAAGCAAGTCATGACCTACCAACCCATGGTTCGAGAAGTCCTCAGTGAAAGAGATACTCCAGCCAATGAAGAGTTAGTGCTCGCTATGATTTATACCGAAACGAAGGGAAAAGAAGGCGATGTCATGCAGTCTAGCGAGTCTGCTAGCGGTACCACAAATACTATCAATGACAATGTGACGAGCATTCGTCAAGGGATTCAAACCTTGACTGATAATCTCTATCTAGCTCAGGAAAAGGGTGTTGATGTCTGGACAGCCGTGCAAGCCTATAATTTTGGCCCCGCTTATATCAATTTTATCGCTCAAAATGGTAAGGAAAACACTCTTGCCTTGGCCAAACAATATTCTCGTGAAACCGTCGCTCCAATTCTTGGAAATACCACTGGGAAAACCTACACCTATATCAATCCTATTTCTATCTTTCACGGAGCAGAACTCTATGAAAATGGTGGAAATTATTACTACTCGAGACAGGTGCGCTTTAACCTCTATATCATGAAATTCTTTAATTTCTTTTAAACATCTGGTTTTGCCAGGTGTTTTTCACTATAAGCTTTCTTTAAGACTGTTTTATTACCCTAGAAAGGTAAAGGAGGGAATATCCCATGAGAAAGAAATTCTTTCTAACAAGCGCTGCAGTTTTGTGGGCCACAACAGCTATGACGAGCGTCTACGCAGCAACCGATGTTCAAAAAGTAATCGATGAAACCTATGTACAACCTGAATATGTCCTAGGTTCTTCTCTATCCGAAGACCAGAAAAACCAAACCCTTAGCAAACTTGGCTATGACGCATCAAAAGACACCAAAGATATCAAAACCATGACTCCTGATATCTATTCGAAAATTATGAATGTAGCTAATGATGCTAGTTTACAGCTCTATTCGTCGGCTAAGATTCAAAAGCTAGGTGATAAGTCGCCTCTAGAAGTTAAGATTGAAACGCCTGAAAATATCACCAAGGTGACGCAGGATATGTATCGTAACGCAGCAGTGACCCTGGGAGTTGAGCATGCCAAAATCACAGTTGCAGCTCCTATTCCAGTTACAGGTGAGAGTGCCCTAGCTGGGATTTACTACTCGTTAGAGGCCAATGGTGCTAAAGTACCGCAAGCTAATAAAGACTTGGCCCAAGAAGAACTAAAAGCCTTGTCCGATATCAATGCTGAAAACAAGGACAAGTCAGGTTATGATGCCAATAAACTCAATGTAGCTTTGGCAGATATCAAGGCAGGAATCGCAAAGGCAAAAGAAGCCAAAGGAAATCTGACAGAAGAGGATGTTCGCAAAATTGTAGAAGACACGCTAAAAAACTACAAACTCGATCAGGTTATAACAGGAAACCAGGTCAATATCATCATCAATTTTGCGCTCAACCTCTCAAAGAGTGACATTTTGAACAATGCTGATTTCACTAAAACCCTAAATGACCTCAAGGAAAGTATTGTATCCCAAGCTGGAGATAGTTTTAAAAATATCAATCTCAACTTTGATGCCAATAAAGCGCTAGAAGAGGGGGGCAACTTTTTTAGCTCCCTTTGGCAAGCCATTGTCAACTTTTTCAAGAGTTTTGGTGCTTAGGTCATTTCATGATATAATAGATGGTAACAGAAATGTTGCCGTCTTTTTTTGTCGGCCGATAGAAAGTGAAAAATATGTTAAAGAAAAATGATATTGTAGAAGTTGAAATTGTTGATTTGACCCATGAAGGTGCTGGGGTCGCTAAGGTAGATGGTTTGGTTTTCTTTGTAGAAAATGCTCTACCAACTGAGAAAATTCTTATGCGTGTCCTTAAAGTCAATAAAAAGATTGGCTTTGGGAAGGTTGAAGAATACCTTGTTCAGTCACCTTATCGTAATCAAGATCTAGATTTGGCTTACCTGCGTTCAGGAATTGCTGACTTGGGGCATCTTGCCTATCCAGAACAGCTTAAGTTTAAAACCAAGCAAGTAAAGGATAGTCTCTATAAGATTGCTGGCATTAGGGATATAGAGGTTGTTGAAACGCTTGGTATGGAGAATCCAGTCAAGTATCGAAATAAGGCACAGGTGCCAGTTCGTCGTGTCAATGGTGTCTTGGAAACTGGCTTTTTCCGTAAGAATTCGCATGACCTCATGCCTCTCGAAGACTTTTTTATCCAAGATTCTGTGATTGATGAAGTAGTAGTAGCCCTACGTGACTTACTCCGTCGTTATGATTTGAAACCTTATGATGAAAAGGAACAATCTGGCTTGATTCGGAACCTCGTTGTGCGACGTGGACACTATTCAGGACAAATCATGGTTATTTTGGTAACCACTCGACCGAAAGTTTTTCGTATTGAACAGTTGATCGAGCAACTAATCAAGCAGTTCCCAGAGATTGTGTCTGTCATGCAAAATATCAACGACCAGAATACCAATGCTATTTTCGGCAAGGAGTGGCGGACTCTCTATGGTCAAGATTACATTACTGACCAAATGTTGGGAAATGACTTCCAAATATCTGGACCAGCCTTCTATCAGGTCAATACAGAAATGGCTGAAAAACTCTATCAAACAGCCATTGACTTTGCGGAGTTAAGAGAAGATGATGTTGTTATTGATGCTTATTCAGGGATTGGAACGATTGGATTATCCGTTGCAAAGCATGTCAAAGAAGTCTACGGTGTTGAAGTGATTCCAGAAGCAGTAGAGAATAGCCAGAAGAATGCTGCATTAAACAATATTACAAATGCCCACTATGTCTGTGACACAGCTGAAAATGCCATGAAGAACTGGCTTGAGAAAGGTATTCAACCAACTGTCATCTTGGTCGACCCACCACGCAAGGGCTTGACCGAGAGCTTTATCAAAGCAAGCGCTCAAACGGGAGCAGACCGCATCGCCTATATTTCCTGCAATGTCGCAACCATGGCGCGTGATATCAAACTCTACCAAGAGCTGGGCTATGAATTGAAGAGAGTACAGCCGGTGGATCTATTTCCGCAGACGCACCATGTTGAGTGTGTGAGTTTGTTAGAGAAACGTTGTTAATCCTCTCGCTTTTTCATTTTAGGGCGAGAGGCTTCAAAGCTCCACTGGAGCTTTGAATTCCCCAAACCTTTTGAGTTCCACAGACGCATCACGTAGAGGCGGTATCACTGCTTGTACGAGCTGATTAAACATGGGTGTAGCTAGTGAAAGTCCTACAGTGAGGAGTTTAAACATGAAATTCCATGAATTTGGTGATAAGAATTTGCCTCCTATTTTACTGATACATGGTGGTGGCAGTTCTTGGTGGAATTATCTTCGTCAAGCACGAATCTTGTCAAAAGAATACCGTATTATCCTACCCACTTTGAATGGCCACGGCGAGGAATATCAACTTGATTATGTTTCTACTGAAGATTCTGCTTTTGAGATTCTAGACTATATAAAAGCAAACTGTGGTGGGAAATTGTTTGCAATCGGTGGTGTTTCACTTGGTGGTCAAATTGCTATGGAGCTTTTGTCAATAGACAGAGATATAGCTGAGAAGGCCATCATAGATGGAAGCCTCTGTATTCCTCAACCAAGTTTAGCTAAAATCAGCATTTTTCTAGTGTCTCTATTTGGTAAACTAATGTTCAATAAATTCTCTTGCAAACTTCAGTTAAGCATGATGAACAAACTCTATCCAAAACGGGCTTATCCAGAGGAAATAAAAGCTTATTATTTGGAGGATTTGCCAAGGACCCCTGTCAAAACATTGGTGACCATTTACAAAAACTATATGGGATGTTACAAGCTGAAAGATATGATTTCTGCTAGCAAGGCTCAGGTTCTGTATATTTATGGTGAAAAAGAATTGAACTGTGTGAAAGAATCAGCGAAATTATTTCATCAGCTACATTCAAATACAATTTTGTATGAAGCAAAGGGGTATAACCACGGTTATTTATCAGCTTACCTGCCTTATGAGTGGATTGATTTGGTGGTGCCATTTTTAAAGAGTGATTCATTAGAAATGTGTAACGAATCTGATATGCCATAAGGAGGAAACATATGCTAGGAGCAATAGTTGGAGACATTGTAGGTTCAGTTTACGAATGGAACAATATCAAAACGAAGGTTTTTTCTTTATTTTGTGAGGATTGTTTTTTCACGGATGATACGGTAAGTCCGAACCGCTGAGTGTATGAGCTTGTTAGAGAAACGTAGTTAATTCTCAAAATAAAGAAACTAAAATTCCTTTATTTTGAGATGACAACATAAATTGTCTTTGAGGAAGGAGGTGTTATATTGATAGAAAGCAGACCTGAGTTTGATAAAATCATATCCTTTGATGAGTTTAATAAATACTATTGGTATCGTGATGAACTTTCACAGATATGCAAGTCATTAGGTCTTGAAAATAGAGGTACAAAACAAGAACTAAATGATATTATTGAGCAGTACTTTAAGGGCAATTTGATTAAAAAATCATCAATAAAAAGGAAAAAGAAACAAGTAGAAGTCGTTACCTTGGACACACCCTTGCTTGAATGTGGATTCTCCTTTAATGCACACTTTAGAGAATATTTCTCAACTTTAACAGATGTTTCGCCATTTAAATTTACTGCTGATATGGCGACAGCTTGGAGAAAAGTAAAAAGAGAACATGATTTGAGTTTTACAATCCAAGATATGCTAAAAGTTTATTATGGAAATTCAGATTATGCCAAGTATGATCATTCGGTTTGTCAATGGAACCAATTTCTAAAGAATTTCTGTGCAGACGAAAATAGTCGAAATTACTCGAATAAACTAAAAGTAGCTTCTATTCTTTGGAAAGAAGTTAGAAATTCAAGTAATGAAAAAATTTATTCAAAGAATCTTTTGACCGAATATGCTGATAAAATAAAAGAGTATGGCGAGGTAGTTAAATAGAAGTGACTTGCTTTTGATAATCTGAATTTTAAACTAGCTATTATACATTAATGCCCAGTACGTCAAAGTTCTTTTTTCTGAGTTTTCATTATATAATAGCATTATATGTAATGATAAATGTAGCTACGCTAATATTTCTATTTAGAAATCAAGGAGAAAATCAATGAAAAAAGCAATGTTAATTATCAACCCTACCTCTGGTGGGGAAAAGGCTTTGGATTATAAGGTCAAACTGGAGAATAAGGCCAAGGATTATTTTGAGCATGTGGAAACCAAAATCACTGAAAAAGCCTTAGATGCTACACATTTTGCTGAGGAGGCTTCACGTGAGAAGTACGATGCAGTGGTTGTGTTTGGTGGAGACGGGACTGTCAATGAAGTCATTTCGGGTATTGCTGAGAGAGACTACATTCCTAAGTTAGGGATTATCCCTGGTGGGACGGGTAACCTCATTACGAAACTATTGGAAATCAATCAAGACATCGATGGCGCGATAGATGAACTCGATTTTAATTTAACCAACAAGATTGATATCGGTAAAGCAAATGATAACTATTTTGGTTATATCTTTAGTATCGGTTCTCTGCCCGAGGCGATTCACAATGTTGAAATCGAGGACAAGACAAAATTCGGTATTTTAGCCTATGCTGTAAATACCATGAAGTCCGTGATGACGGATCAGGTCTTTAACATTAAGGTTGAGACAGAAAACGGAAATTATGATGGCGAAGCAAGTCATGTTTTGGTTCTCTTGACAAATTACTTCGCTGATAAGAAAATCTTTGAAGAAGACAAAGATGGCTATGCCAACATTTTGATTCTAAAAGATGCTTCTATATTCTCAAAATTATCCGTCATTCCTGATTTACTAAAAGGGGATGTTGTCGGCAATGCTAATATTGAGTATATCAGAGCGCGTAATATTAAGATCTCTTCAGATAGTGAATTGGAGTCAGATGTTGACGGCGATAAATCGGATAACCTACCTGTTGAAATCAAAGTTCTAGCTCAGCGAGTAGAAGTATTTTCAAAACCGAAAGAGTAGAAGGTAAAAATTAGTTTATTTTTCACAACGAAATCAAGTTCTATATCAACGATTGGAGGAGGAATGAATTCTCTATTTGATGAATTTCGAACAATTTGTTCACATTTAAACCGAGTCGGAATCACTCCGACGCTCATGGGGTCTTTGGGATTTGAATACCGTTCAAATGAAGAATGGGGGCCGTCTGACATTGACATTCATGTGCCTGGTGACCCTAGAGGTTGGGAAGCGCCTGATCATCTCAGAATTTATGAGTGGGACAAGATAATGAAAGTGATGAAACACTTAGGCTATGCCTTAATAGATATTCATGAGCATGAATTCCAAAAGGATGGTGTGAACGTTGAATTCGGAAGTATCGATTCTTTACCTGATTTTGCAGGAGTTTTGGAATCTGATATTGAGCTGATTCATCTCGATGATATCACTTTTCGTGTTCCAAATCTAGAACAGTATTTAAGTATTTACAAGGCTTCTTCCCAAGACTCCTATCGAAATGACCACAATAACAATAAGGATTTTAAAAAAATTGAGTGGCTGGAAAGACATTTGTAAATCGTCATTTGAAAAGTAGTAAGTTGTATGACTGGCTGCTTTTTTATTTATAGAAACAAACCACTTGAAACTACGGACAAGCCTTGCAAATAAAATACGAAAGTAGTATACTAGAATCACAATTATGAAAACGTTTGCGGTATAAGTGAATGAAAGTAAACTAGGAGACAAAACAATGGAATTAACAGCCATTTACCATAGACCAGAGTCGGAGTATGCTTATCTTTATAAAGACAAGACAATGCACATTCGTATCCGAACCAAGAAAGATGATATTGAAAGTATCAACTTACATTATGGAGATCCTTTTATCTTTATAGAGGATCGTTATGAAGCAATCAAGGAGATGCACAAAGTAACTTTTGATGCTTTGTTTGATTACTGGCAAGTGGAGGTTACGGTCGGCTATGCACGACTCCAGTATCTCTTTGAACTCAAGGATAAGAAAGGTCAGAAGATTTTATATGGCGACAAGGGATGTGTTGAAAATACGCTAAAAAATCTTCATTATGAAGGAAATGGATTTAAAATTCCGTATATCCATGCGATTGATGCTTGCCATGTTCCTGACTGGGTAGCAGAGACGGTATGGTACCAGATTTTCCCAGAACGTTTTGCCAATGGCAATCCTGAGATTTCTCCCAAAGGGGCGCTAGCTTGGGAGTCGTCTATCAAACCTAAAAGTAAGGATTTCTTTGGTGGTGATTTACAAGGTATTATTGACCATCTGGATTACTTGAAAGACTTAGGGGTTACAGGACTTTATCTCTGTCCGATTTTTGAATCCCCAAGCAATCACAAGTATAATACGACGGATTATTTCGAAATTGACCGTCATTTTGGAGATAAGGAAACTTTCCGTAAACTGGTGGAGGAGGCCCATCAACGTGGTATGAAAATCATGCTGGACGCTGTTTTCAACCATATAGGAGACCAGTCTCCACAGTGGCAGGATGTTCTCAAACATGGTGAAGATTCCGTTTATAAAGACTGGTTCCATGTTCAAGACTTCCCAGTGACAAAGGATAAGCTTGCAAATCCAAGAAAGCTCCCTTACCATACCTTTGCCTTTGCAAGTTATATGCCCAAGCTAAATACAGCCAATCCTCAAGTGAGGGACTATTTGTTGAGCGTTGCGACCTACTGGATTGAAGAATTTGATATCGATGCTTGGCGCTTGGATGTGGCAAATGAGGTGGACCACCAATTTTGGAGAGATTTCCGCAAGGCTGTCTTGGCTAAAAAGCCTGACCTTTATATTCTTGGAGAAGTCTGGCACACGTCTCAGCCTTGGCTAAATGGTGATGAGTTCCACGCGGTCATGAACTATCCTCTCTCTGACAGTATCAAGGATTATTTCTTGCGTGGGGTAAAGAAGACCAGTCAATTTATCGATGAGATCAATAGCCAGTCTATGTACTATAGACAGCAGATTTCAGAAGTGATGTTCAATCTGCTGGACTCGCACGATACGGAGCGCATTTTGGCTACAGCTAAAGGAAACGTCCAACTGGTCAAGTCTGCCCTAGCCTGCCTCTTTTTACAAAGGGGAACACCGTGTTTCTACTATGGAACCGAGTTAGAATTAGATGGGGGACCAGACCCAGATTGTCGTCGTGTGATGCCTTGGGAACGCGTTTCCGACAGCAATGACATGCTTCATTTTATGAAGAAATTGATTCAGCTTCGCAAGAGTGTCTCAGACATTATCCAACATGGAAGCTATAGCCTGAAAGAAATCAAACCGGATGTGCTATCTCTGGCATGGGATTATGATGGCCAAAAGGTCCGAGCAATTTTTAACCAATCAGCAGAAAATTATCTTGTAGTTAGTGATTCTGTAGCGCTAGCCAGTCATTGTCAAGAAATAGAACAGCAACTGCTAATCTTACCTAAAGGATTTGTAATCTATTGTGAAAAGTCTCAGAATTAGTTTTGTGTCTGAATAAGAGGGATTCTTATGTCAAAAGTAGTTAAGGATAACTGATTTGAAGTGAAATAGCTACAGTTTTAAGTGATTTACTAATTTTAAAAATATCTCATGCCCAAGATGTATCTGATAATTCAGACTTCAATTCAGTTACTACTTTTTCTATTTTATTAATATTACTAGTGCGTCTAACAGTACTTTTTTTCATATTTAGAATATCTAGATATAATTCTTTGTTGTTTATTGAGCCTTTTGTACTCAGGAAGTCGTCTACTGAATATCGGTTGATAAAATTCTTATCAATTTCATCAATTTTAGAATGTTGATTAATGTATTTTATTAGTTTATTCTTTTTATTGATTCTACTATCAGGCTTTCTCTTTGTTCTTTTTTTGGGAATTTGAACCAGAGATTTCATCGCATCACTTTCTAGAATTTCGATATTAATTTTATTTGAAAATGAATCCTTGTAGTTTTCGAGTAGTTTTTTAAAGGATAATAAAGAAATGGAAGATTTATTCAGTTGTTCGGTGATAAAATCTTTATCTAAAGTATTAAATATTTCTTTATAATGTTTTCTAGAAATCTCACTTTGAACATTAGTTAGCTCTTCCCATAAAATGATAGGGTTGAAAAGATTAAACGGGATTTTTTTATCCTCGTGATTCATGTAGGTCCGGATTATAGATCTGAAAGAATTAATATTAGAGGTAATGTACAAGTTATCTGATTCATGTGAGTAATTTTCGAAATTGCTGAAAATATTAGAATCTATATAATTTAATAATTTTATTATAGTATTTTTGGCATCATGAGTGTTTAGTTTATCATAAATATTTTCATAGCTATCGATTTGTTTATCTTCAAAAATGGATAAAATAGCTAATAAAGTTAAAGAATTTAATGAAATTTTTTCCTTCTCCCACAAAGTCTTATAAAATTTCTTTCGCTCCGATCTAACTTTTTGGAAATCAGAGGGTTCAAATATTATTACTGGTATTTTATTATTAATTTTTTTACTAATTAAATCTAATAGTTTCTGTTCTAAGAGCTGTTTATTTGTTTTATCGGAAATATGATAAATTCTTTCAAGAAGAGCTTCAATAGTAAAGTCTAAATTGAATTCAAAATCTAAATTCATTTTTTTATCTAGAATTAATAGTAGTAATTTTACATCATCATTTATATTATCGCTTATTTGACTCTCTAAAACATAGCTCTTCATTTTGGTGAAGAGATGATCTTCTTGTGGATTTACTAATTTATTATAAAGTATTCTAGATATGCTATTTAAATTTAGTGTAATTTTTTGGGGATCGTTTGTATCTTGAAAGAAGATAATCTTTTTAAAGTAGTCTTCTATACGCTGAATATTAATCTTATTGAAATTATTGTTATCGCTAAATGCTTTATTAAAATAATCATAAATTGCTTCATTAAAAAAATTATCAACAGAAAAGTGATGATTAGATAATTTTAAGAATATTTCATAAATTTTATCTTGTTTAAGAACTTTTATTTTTTTTAATTCCTCGCTATCCTTTAATAATACAGACACTAAAAATTTTTTTTCCTCTTCACGAAGACCATTTGGGGATTGTCTAACTAAGTAATTTGTATATGTTTCATTAATAAGATTATTTTTTATTAAAAATTTTGCTATCTCACTCATCATTATCCTCCAACGAATTTTTTATTAGGGTGTATAAGTCTCCTTTAGATTTCACTAAGTCGTTAAAATCACTGGAGTTTAGAGTTTTGTAGATTATTAGTGCAAGCAGTTGTTTGTAATCTATATCAGTATTATCATCATCATCATGAATTTCTTTGTAAATCTTAAATTCATTTACTATATTTTTAAGAACTCTAAGATCATCAATAAATATGGAAATTTGATATAAGAAAGTCTCGGAATCATTTTTATCAGTAATTTCTAGTTCATCTAGCAACTTTGATTTTAGATAATCAAATGAATTTGTATTATTGACAATAGGGATAATTGGAATAATTACATCAAAAAATTTTGTTTTCTCTGTTGCAGCAATATTCTCACTGTTATTTGTAGAGTCAACATTTTTTTCAGAAAACACTTCGTCACTAATCACATAGAAAAACATTATTTTCTTTCGCTTTGGAGGATTCCTCCTTTGATTAACCATTAAGTTAATTTCTCTTAATTTTTCGAATATTGAATGGTCGTTAAATCTATCTAAGTCTTCAAAAATTACAAAATCTGCATCAGATTCATCAAAAAGATAAATAACATCAGATAGAAAATTATCAAAATATGAGACTGTAGAAAAGTCTCTCTTTTCCATGTTTACGTTAATTCCCATAGTATTTATTGTCAGTTTTGACCAATTTCCTTTATATATTATATTCTTAATTGTATTTGATAAAAGGTAATATAAGCTAATCATAGCTATGATAGATATAATGATGAGAATATAATCAATACATTCAAGATTAGGTGGGAAATTTTTGATGCTATATGTAATTTTTTCAGTTATAACTGGTAATAAAAATTTAAAATAAAGGATTAAACAAATAATTGATAGTGAATAAGAGATGATTTTATATTTTTTGATATTTTTTTTGGCTAAAAAGTTTGCTTTTGGTATTTTATCTGGTTCGATCTGATTTACTAATTGGTTGACAATTTTCATCTCTAAAATGTTGTCTATCTGACTATTTATTGTCTTATCATCTCGGGGAGTATGAATAGTATTTCCTGCTAAACTATCAAAATGTGCTAATGAGATATAAATACTTGTTTTACTCTTTAATTCATTAAAATAACTATGAATTATTGAGCTTTTTCCAGTTCCATATCCTCCAGTTATCCCAACATTTTTTATAAGCTTATCTTGAATTACACTATTCAATACATCTTTATAAATTTTGTAGTAATTTGTTTCAAATTCATCAGAATCGATTTGAGTATAATCTATTGGAGCTAAATTTTCAAGTTTTACACTAGGGTTGGGGAAATTATTCTTGTTAGAAGGCTCATTTTTGTGAAATAGAGAAGTTAATTTTTTAAGCAAATGATTTTTCATTTATGTTGTCCTTAACCAATGTTCTTATAGTTAATTATATCATATTGTAAGTTGCTAAAGATACCTAAATTAAAATTTATAATAATTATTTTAAATTAAAGATAAGCAATAGGTAAACATTTAGAATTATCTATTACTTAGTATATAATTAAGTATTGGGGGAGTAGTTGGATTGAGAAAAAAGGGACGATTTTATGGATTTCTATCAAGGCCTTCCCTATATTTGTTCTTAATGGGGCCCCCTTTCTTTTGCTTGTGCTACTGATTGCGAATAGAACTTTAAAAAAGAAAATAAAGGCTGAATGTATCAACTAAGGAGAAAATAAAGATGGGCAGAATGATTGCAATCGGATCCCTAGTTTTTCTTGGACTAGCATTTTTGGGGATTGGACTCGGAATGTATTTCTTCCTCAAAAGGCTGGTAGTGAATGGGAAATCTGTCTTAGATGAGCCAGTAAATGAACAAACTCGTACAGACAAGATGGGGCTTGGCGAACTTCTGGTTTACTTGTCGATGATTGCGATTGCTGGTGTTTGTGTAGTACAAATCATGAGTAGGGGAGGAATTGGTAATGCTATCCTGGCAAAAATTGTCATCCTACCACCGATTATGGCACTTTTTAATGCTAGAAAACGCACGGGAAAAGCGATGATCGCACTTGTGGTTTCTTTTATGGTGGCTTTATTTCTTATGATAGCTTATGGTCAGATAGGGTTGCCACCCAAAGCTCCAGAATTGATGATAGATGACAAACCGATCACACTAACGCAAACAAGTGTGAGTGACCTTCTAAAAGAAGGTTTTGACATCTACATCAGGGAGAATGACAGCTTTAGTAACGATTATGATGAGGCTCTTTCTTCGGGGAAAATCAAAAAATATCAGGCTGATAAGAGTATTTTTATCGAAAAAGGTTTTCATCAAGATAGCAATGCTGTGTCGTATGCTCCCTATCTTCTTGGCAAAGATGGTTTAATCCTTGGAAGTATTGCCTTATACGGAGATGAAACAAAAGAAATTGCTTTAGAGGACTGTAAAATTATCCAGTTTAAGCTAGATGAAGATCGTATCAAAGCAGCAAAATCAAAAGCTATCTCCTATAAACTGGATGGTGTAGATTTACTGGCTAGTATTGAAGAAGGAGCCATGCGAACGACCTTTGGTGATAAATTATGGTCAGTTCCGCCTGCACATCCTGTAGACTCGACCCAACTATGGTATGGTATCCAGTGGAAAAGTCCCAGTGACCACCTGTTTTGGAATGAGTATTTTTCCTTAATTCGCTTGGATGAAAACTACCATATGATAGATTTTGAGCTAGTTGGAGAAGTAGCGCGTGATGATTAGTGAAATGAAGACCTACTAAGTTTTTTTGATGTTATTCTATTTGTACTTTGGTCAGGATTAGTATATAATCTACCATAGAGTCATTTACTAACTAGGAGAAGAATCATGGAATTAAAAGATTTTACTGAAAAAGAACAGGAAATGATAAAGCAGGGACTGATAACATCTGAAATTAGCGATAAGGAAACCGCTGCGAAAATCCTTGCCTTAGTACCTCAGGAATGGATTAAACGCATCCCATTTTTTGTGAGAAAACACGCAACAACTCGGACAATAAAGCGAATTTCCATCGAACATCCAGAGCTCTATGCAGTTGCCAAGAGAAGTGGTGAGATTCCTGAGAAGGAACGAGAAGAATTGCGCAAAATCATTACAGACATTTTCCAGGAAAAAATGGATAAGCATAAGATTAAATAATCTCGAAAGGAACTAAAAAAATTAGTTCCTTTTATAATCGTTTTCAGTTCGTTGAACATGAACTTTTTGGTAGTAATTCAACTATTCACGAACAAAATTTAAGTAAATTCAAAAAAAGTACTTTACAAGCTCTTGTAAACATGATATAGTTATAAGGCTTAGAAAATGAGATGATGTTTTCTAGCAAATATAAACCCGAGTAAAAAATGCCTACGGACAGGCAGGGTTGAATGCCGAAGCGTGGTTGAAAAGCCACATTATTGATAGGGTTAAAAGCCTACTTTTATAAGTTGATGTTAGGACGCCTGTCCTAATTCATAAATTTTAGTGTGGTGAAAGCACACGTCATCTTGTGAAACGATCAATAAAGTACGTAATATTTGCTACTAGAGAGTTAGGAAACATCAGGAACAGACATACTCAACAGAAACCAAAATAAACACGTCAGAAGATTGCAGAGCAGGTGAAAACCTGCTCTTTTTTCATAAGTCAACCTTTGGTCTCCTTCATCATTTTGAGGAGCTAAAAATACGGTAAAGGAGTATGTCTTGAAAAAGTTAGATCAAAATCAGGCCCCTATTTATGAAGGTCTGATAAAGCTAAGAAAGAAACGGATTGTTCCCTTTGATGTACCAGGTCACAAACGCGGACGGGGAAATCCAGAACTTGTTGAATTGTTGGGAGAAAAATGTGTCGGCATTGATGTCAATTCAATGAAACCATTGGATAATTTAGGTCATCCCATTTCGATTATTCGAGACGCAGAGGAGCTGGCTGCGGATGCTTTTGGAGCAGCGCATGCCTTTCTCATGATTGGTGGAACAACATCATCTGTTCAAACCATGATTCTTTCCACCTGCAAGGCAGGAGATAAGATTATTCTGCCACGTAATGTCCACAAATCTGCTATCAATGCGCTGGTTCTATGTGGTGCCATTCCCATCTATATCGAGATGAGTGTAGATCCTAAAATCGGCATCGCTTTAGGTCTTGAAAATGACCGTGTTGCACAGGCCATCAAGGAACATCCGGATGCTAAAGCTATCCTAATCAACAATCCTACCTACTATGGGATTTGTTCAGACCTTAAAGGTTTGACGGAAATGGCTCATGAAGCTGGCATGCTTGTTTTAGTGGACGAAGCCCATGGAGCTCATCTGCATTTTACAGATAAATTGCCGCTATCTGCTATGGACGTTGGCGCTGATATGGCAGCGGTCTCTATGCATAAGTCTGGTGGGAGTTTGACCCAAAGCTCCATTTTACTTATTGGGAATCAGATGAATCCCGAGTACGTTCGTCAGATCATCAACTTGACTCAGTCAACATCAGCCTCCTACTTGTTAATGTCTAGTTTGGATATTTCACGTCGCAACTTAGCTCTTCGTGGAAAAGAGTCGTTTGAGAAAGTCATTGAGCTATCCGAGTATGCTCGTCGTGAAATCAATGCTATCGGTGGTTACTATGCCTACTCAAAAGAGTTAATAGACGGTGTGTCGGTCTGTGATTTTGATGTAACCAAGCTGTCAGTTTACACTCAGGGTATTGGGCTAACAGGTATAGAGGTTTATGATCTCTTGCGAGATGAATACGATATTCAGATTGAATTCGGGGATATTGGCAATATATTGGCCTACATTTCCATTGGTGACCGCATCCAAGACATCGAGCGTTTGGTTGGTGCTTTAGCTGATATCAAGAGACTTTACTCAAGAGATGGAAAAGACTTGATAGCTGGAGAATATATTCAGCCCGAGTTAGTGCTGTCTCCACAAGAAGCCTTCTATTCAGAGAGAAGAAGTTTGACCTTAGATGAGTCTGTTGGACAGGTCTGTGGAGAATTTGTCATGTGCTATCCTCCAGGAATTCCTATCTTGGCTCCAGGTGAACGCATTACACGAGAAATTGTAGACTATATCCAATTTGCCAAGGAACGTGGTTGCTCCCTCCAAGGGACGGAAGATCCAGAGGTCAATCACATCAACGTCATTAAGAGAAAGGAGAACTAGATGGATTTATGGTTTTCTGAAGTTCATACTCCAGATGTGAAATTATCTTTGAGAACAGCTAAGCAACTCTATGCTGGAAAAAGTGAATGGCAAGATATCGAAGTCTTGGATACGCCATCATTTGGAAAAATACTGATTTTAAATGGGCACGTCTTGTTCTCAGACGCGGATGATTTTGTTTACAACGAAATGACCGTTCACGTTCCCATGGCTGTGCATCCCAATCCAAAGAAAGTCTTGGTTATTGGGGGTGGTGACGGTGGTGTTGCCCAAGTATTAACCCTCTATCCTGAACTGGAGCAAATCGATATTGTGGAACCAGATGAGATGTTGGTTGAGGTCTGTCGTGAGTATTTCCCAGACTTTGCGGCAGGGCTAGATGATCCTCGTGTTACCATTTATTATCAAAATGGGCTACGCTTTTTGCGAAACTGCGAAGATGACTACGATATTATCATCAACGATGCGACAGATCCATTTGGACATACGGAAGGGCTCTTTACCAAGGAATTTTACGGAAATAGTTATAGAGCCTTGAAAGAAGACGGCATCATGATTTATCAGCATGGGAGTCCCTTCTTTGACGAGGATGAGTCAGCTTGTCGTAGCATGCACCGTAAGGTCAATCAAGCATTTCCAATCAGCCGAGTCTATCAGGCACATATTCCGACCAGTCCTGCTGGTTATTGGTTGTTTGGATTTGCATCGAAAAAATACCACCCTGTCAAAGATTTTGATAAGGAAGGCTGGAAAAAACGCCAGCTTTTCACAGAATACTATACTGCAAACTTACACGTAGGATCCTTCATGTTGCCCAAGTATGTTGAGGACATTTTAGAAGAAGAGGAAGGGAAAAAATGAGTCGTTTACTAGTTATCGGATGTGGGGGCGTTGCCCAAGTTGCTATTTCAAAGATTTGCCAAGATAGCGAAACCTTTACAGAGATTATGATTGCTAGCCGTACCAAGTCAAAATGTGATGATTTGAAGGCTAAATTAGAAGGCAAAACAAGTACAAAGATTGAAACAGCTGCTCTTGATGCTGATAAGGTAGAAGAAGTGATTGCTTTGATTGAAAGCTACAAGCCAGAAGCTGTTTTGAATGTAGCTTTACCATACCAAGACTTGACCATTATGGATGCTTGTTTGGAAACAGGTGTGCATTATATTGATACTGCCAACTATGAGGCTGAGGATACAGAAGACCCTGAATGGCGTGCTATTTATGAGAAACGTTGCAAGGAACTTGGTTTTACAGCCTACTTTGACTACTCATGGCAGTGGGCTTATCAAGAGAAATTCAAAGAAGCTGGCTTAACTGCTCTTCTTGGTTCTGGTTTTGATCCAGGTGTGACTAGTGTCTTTTCAGCATACGCTCTCAAACATTACTTTGATGAAATCCACTATATCGACATTTTAGACTGTAATGGTGGAGATCACGGTTATCCATTTGCGACAAACTTTAACCCAGAAATCAATCTCCGCGAGGTTTCTGCGCCAGGTTCTTACTGGGAAGATGGAAAATGGGTCGAAGTTGAAGCTATGTCTATCAAGCGTGAGTATGATTTCCCTCAAGTTGGACAAAAAGACATGTATCTCCTTCACCATGAAGAAATTGAATCATTGGCCAAAAACATTCCTGGTGTCAAACGGATACGTTTCTTTATGACTTTTGGTCAATCTTATCTAACTCACATGAAATGCTTGGAAAACGTTGGTCTCCTTCGTACAGATGCTATTAATTTTAACGGACAAGAAATCGTTCCGATTCAATTCTTAAAAGCCTTGCTTCCAGATCCAGCCAGCCTTGGCCCACGTACAGTTGGTAAAACCAATATCGGCTGTATCTTTACTGGTGTCAAAGATGGTGTTGAGAAGACTATTTACATCTACAATGTTTGCGACCATCAAGAATGTTACGCAGAAGTTGGTTCACAAGCTATTTCTTATACGACAGGAGTTCCAGCCATGATTGGGACAAAATTGGTTATGAACGGTACTTGGAAACAACCTGGAGTTTACAACCTTGAAGAATTGGATCCAGATCCATTCATGGAAGCTTTGAATGAGTATGGTTTACCTTGGGTTGTGGTTGAAAATCCACAAATGGTGGACTAATGAAGCTGGAACAAATACCAACACCAGCTTACGTCATTGACTTGGCAAAGTTAGAAGCCAACTGCCGCATTTTACAAGAGGTTCAGAAAAAGTCTGGTTGTAAGGTCTTGCTTGCCCAGAAGGCATATTCTCTTTACAAAACCTATCCCTTGATTAGCCAGTATCTATCTGGTACGACGGCTAGTGGACTCTATGAAGCTAAGTTAGCTAGAGAAGAGTTCCAAGGGGAAGTCCATGTATTCGCGCCAGCATTTAAGGATGCAGACTTAGAGGAATTGCTTAAGATAACAGACCATATCGTTTTTAACTCAGAGAGACAATTGCGTAAACATGGTCCTCGTTGTCGAGAGGCTGGTATCAGTGTAGGTCTCCGTATCAATCCTCAATGTTCAACCCAAGGAGATCACGCGCTCTATGACCCTTGTGCATCAGGTTCTCGTTTTGGAGTGACACTAGATAAAATTCCTAGTGATTTGTTGGATTTAGTGGATGGCCTTCATTTTCATACCCTCTGTGAGCAAGGGGCAGATGATTTAGAGACAACTTTGAAAGCTGTAGAAGTGCAGTTTGGTCCCTATTTACATCAAGTTAAATGGCTCAATATGGGTGGAGGACACCACATCACAAGAGAAGACTACGATGTGGATTTGCTGATTTCTGAAATCAAGCGTATCCGAGAAACTTACAATCTTGAGGTCTATATCGAGCCGGGTGAAGCCATTGCGCTCAATGCGGGTTATCTAGCAACTGAAGTATTGGATATTGTAGAAAACGGTATGGAGATCTTGATTTTAGACACCTCTGCGACCTGCCATATGCCTGATGTACTTGAGATGCCCTATCGTCCACCTTTGAGAAATGGCTTTGAAGCTCAGGAAAAAGCCCATACCTATAGACTTTCTTCCAATACCTGTCTGACGGGCGATGTGATTGGCGATTATAGTTTTGAAAATCCTGTCCAAATCGGTGACAGACTCTATTTCGAAGATATGGCTATTTACTCATTTGTCAAAAATAATACCTTTAACGGTATTGGCTTGCCAAGTCTCTATCTTATGGACGAGCAAGGTAACTGTAGCTTAGTCAAAGCCTTCGGCTATCAAGACTTTAAAGGGAGATTATCATGATGGACAGTCCAAAGAAATTAGGTTATCGTATGCCAGCAGAGTACGAACCCCATCATGGTACCTTCATGATATGGCCGACTCGACCAGGTTCATGGCCCTTTCAAGGAAAAGCTGCCAAAAAAGCATTTAGCCAGATTATCAAGACCATAGCAGAAGGGGAAAGGGTTTACCTTTTGGTGGAGCAGGATTATCTATCTGAAGCCAAATCTTATCTTGGAGACAAGGTTGTTTATTTAGACATTCCCACCAATGATGCTTGGGCGCGTGATACAGGTCCGACCATTCTCGTCAATGATAAAAGAGAAAAGTTGGCAGTTGATTGGTCTTTCAATGCCTGGGGTGGTGATGTGGATGGTCTTTATCAAGATTATGAAGATGATGACCAAGTAGCCAGTCGTTTTGCTGAGGCCTTGGAAATGCCTATTTACGATGCCAAACCTTTTGTACTGGAAGGAGGCGCAATCCATAGCGATGGTCAAGGAACCATTCTTGTGACTGAAAGCTGCTTACTCAGTCCTGGACGCAATCCCCACCTGTCTAAAGAGCAAATTGAAAACACCTTATTAGAGAGCCTGGGCGCTGAAAAAGTTATCTGGCTGCCTTACGGTATTTATCAGGACGAAACCAATGAACACGTTGACAACGTTGCTGCCTTTGTTGGTCCTGCAGAGCTTGTCTTGGCATGGACAGACAATCAAAACGATCCCCAGTATGCTATGTCAAAAGCAGATTTCGAACTCTTAGAACTAGAGACAGATGCAAAAGGACGGAAGTTTACCATTCATAAACTACCAATTCCAGCGCTTCATCAAGTTGTAACTGAAGAGGATTTACCAGGCTATATCTATGAAGAAGGAGAAGAGGAGCGTTATGAGGGCGAACGTCTGGCGGCCTCTTATGTAAACTTTTATATTGCCAACAAGGCTGTCCTTGTTCCCCAGTTTCAAGATGTCAATGACCAAGTTGCCTTAGATATCCTCAGTAAGTGTTTCCCAGACCGTAAAGTTGTCGGAATACCAGCCAGAGATATTCTCTTAGGTGGTGGAAATATCCACTGTATTACCCAACAAATCCCAGAATAGGAGAAAAAGATGAGAAATGTAAGAGTTGCAGCGATCCAGATGCAATGTGCTAAGGATGTGGCAACAAATATTCAAACAGCTGAACGTTTGGTTCGTCAAGCTGCAAAGCAAGGAGCCCAAATTATTCTCTTGCCAGAGTTGTTTGAATGTCCTTATTTCTGTCAGGAGCGTCAATATGACTACTACCAGTATGCCCAGTCGGTGACAGAAAATACTGCTATTCAGCATTTTAAGGAGCTTGCTAAGGAACTAGAAGTTGTTTTACCGATTAGTTTCTATGAAAAAGATGGCAATGTCTTATATAACTCTATTGCTGTTATTGATGCAGATGGAGAGGTACTGGGCGTTTATCGGAAGACCCACATACCAGATGACCATTATTATCAAGAAAAGTTCTATTTCACGCCTGGTAACACTGGTTTCAAGGTCTGGGATACTCGCTACGCTAAGATTGGGATTGGCATCTGTTGGGATCAATGGTTCCCCGAAACAGCGCGCTGTCTTGCATTGAATGGTGCTGAATTGCTCTTTTATCCAACAGCCATCGGTTCAGAGCCAATTCTGGATACAGACAGTTGTGGGCACTGGCAACGTACGATGCAAGGACACGCAGCAGCAAATATTGTTCCAGTTATTGCAGCCAATCGCTATGGTTTGGAGGAAGTCACTCCAAGTGAGGAAAATGGTGGACAGAGTTCCAGTCTTGACTTCTACGGTTCCTCCTTTATGACGGATGAAACAGGAGCTATTCTAGAGCGAGCCGAAAGACAAGGGGAAGCTGTTCTGTTAGCAACTTATGACCTTGACAAGGGAGCAAGCGAACGCCTAAACTGGGGGCTGTTTCGAGATAGAAGACCAGAAATGTACCAACGAATTACGAACTAGAAGGTAACTTTCATAATAAATTTTTGATATTCACGCCTGTCTTACAAAAATGTAAGATAGGCTTTTTAAATGTAAGATAGGTGTACGATTATACGTGAAAATGTATGCTATACTCTATATAGATCAAAAAGAAAGAGGCTTATTATGAAAAAATGGAATGCAACACAGTTGAAGTATCTGATGGCTGCAGTAATGGTTCTAGATCATATCCCTCATATCACAGGGATCGTCTCTCCTCTGTGGGAAGGTATCTTTCACGCTATGACTCGTTGTGTAGGAGTTTGGTTTGCGTATATGGCTATGGAAGGTTTTATCCATACTCGAAATCTGAAAGACTATCTCATCCGCCTCTGGAGTTGGGCGCTTATCATGTTCGCAGGCAATAGCCTCCTCAATACCCTATTTGCATCTAAAGGAATAATGGTCAATAACAACATTTTCCTGACTTTGGCTATCGGTGTCACCATGCTTTGGATTGGTTTTCCTCGAAAAGAGTTGGATCAAAAAGAGAAGTTGTGGCGTTGGATTGGAGTTGCTGGGCTTTTGATTTTCGGTTGTCTTTTTACTGAGGGTGGTATCACCATGCTACCATTTCTCTTGATTAGTTACTCTTGTCGAAATCGCAAGGGATTGCGAAATCTCCTCTATACTCTACTTTGGGCCTTCCTGTTAGTGACTTCTATCCATACCTATGATACTTGGTACCAAACCTTGGAAATGATGCTTTACAATTCTGATTGGCTCTTTATCACCGTATTTCCTTTTATGGCCTTGTATAATGGACAACGAGGAAAGGAAACTAGCTGGAGTAAATATTTCTTTTATATTTTCTACCCAGCCCATTTATGGGTTATTACCCTGATTGCTTATTTGGTTAAATAGATTCAATTTATTAGCTCCTTCTTGCTTAAAATGTGAGAGGAGCTTTTCTGTATCTGGAATTCCTAACAAAACATGTTATAATAGTTTTAGAAAGGACGAGGTTTATGGCGAGCATACTTGTAATTGAAGATAATAATGAAATCCAGGAAATTTTAAGAACCCTTCTTGCAGAGGAACACGAGGTGATTCAAGCCTTTTCTGGCACAGAAGGTATAATGCAATTTGATAAAGGTGGCATTGATCTCGTTTTGCTAGATATCATGCTTCCTGGGAAAAATGGCGACCAAGTCTTGCAAGCTATTCGACAAACTAGTCAGACTCCGGTCATCATGCTCACTGCTTTAGGTGATAAAAAGCTCATCAGCCAATACCTACTAGACGGCGCCAATGATTATGTAGTAAAACCTTTTGATTTGGACGAAGTCTTTGCTAGAGTCACTGTGCAATTACGCCAAAGTGGTGAACAACAGTCAGAAGATCGAAGAGATATTGATAACCTCGTAAAAAACTTTAAAAATATCCAGTTCGATGCGGATAGTTTTGAAATAAGTAACGCAACTGAAACCATTCGCCTTGCAAAGAAAGAGTGTCAAATTCTCCAAATGTTGCTCCATCATCCTAAAAAGATCTTCACAAAGGAAGAACTCTATGAATTGATTTGGGAAGAAAGTTACCTGCCTGGAGATAATACGCTCAACACTCATCTAAGCAATCTCCGTAAAAAACTGCATCAACTGGATCCAAATCATGAGTACATTGAAACCATTTGGGGAGTTGGTGTACGATTAAAAGGAGATAAGTAATGATTTACATTTTGCTATCAATATTGCTCCTCATTAATATCATTTTATCAGTTTCTTTGATTCGCTATCATATAGCAATTAGAGATTTAAGCAGACAAATCGAAGAAAAGATTCGCTCTGGTAGCATGAAGAGGATCGGGGTAAATTTCTTTTCAAAGACCATTTTGCGTCTACATAACCAAATTGAGAATCTATTTCAAGAAGTGGAGCAAAATCAGCTAATCATGAAGCGTGAAAAACACACCCTAGATATGGCAATCAGTAACATCGCTCATGATATTCGGACACCTTTGACAATCGCTTCTGGATATACTCAGCAACTGATAAAACACCCCGATAATAGTCAGGAAACTTTAAGCAAAATAGCCCATCATCAGGATTTGGTTTCCAAACGTTTGGAGGCTCTCCTTGAATACCGTCATTTGATGGAAGGAGCAGTTAAACCGAAACTGGAGGAACTTGATTTATCAACTTTTATAACAAAGAAGACTTTAGCCTATTACGACGTTTTTCAATCTTCTCATATTGTTCTTGATTTTAATGTTGAACCGGGATTGAAAACGACGACTGATGAGGACTTGCTTGATCGAATTATACAAAACCTCCTTGGAAATGTTCTCAAGCACGGCAAGGAGAAAGCTCGACTTTCTTTGAAAAAGGAAAAAAATAGGCTTGTTTTGGAAATTGATAATCTTGTCAAAAAACCTATCAAAAATATAGACAATCTCAGCAATCGTTTTTATTCTGAAAATATGTCGGATACTGAAGAATCCTCTGGTTTAGGTCTCTATATTACCGAGGAATTAGTTCATCTTCTTGGAGCGGAAATGAAGCTAGCCACTGATGGAGAATGGTTTTCAGTCTTTATTTATCTTTAACAGAAGAAACCTCCTCTATATCCTAGAGGAGGTCCTTTTTATAAGCTTTTCTTCTTGAAAACAGTCAGTCCACTGAGAGAGAAGAAAAGTATGATAGCGATGCAAACCGTTATGGTATAGAGAACTGATTGACTATCAGCAGTCATGGCATAGGCAAAATTTAAGCTCAGATATCGTAAAATTTCGATATTTGGAAAGATAAGCATTGGCATAGAAAGGATGATAGAGGTAACTAGATAGCCGATAAATACGGCAAGATAGGAGTGAGTCACATAGAGAATAAAGGAAATAATCGAAAGCCAAGCGAGGAGGCAGAGAAATTGAAGGAAAATCATTAAGAGGAGATTAGCAATAAAACCATTAGGTATCGTACCAAGTCCGTTTAGTAGAGTTGAGGGAACAAAAGCAATCACAAGGCTGGCGATGAGTTGTAAGAGAGCGATACTTGCTAGTACAAAGGATTTAGCAAGGAAAAACTCTGTACGAGAAACGCCAACAGTCAAACTATTTTTATAGAGTTTGCCGATTAGATCAACTCCTAGAACGAGACATGCTAGAACAATGCAGAGAAAAACGAGGTTTGAGCCGTTATTAGACGCGTTGATTAGAGCTTCTATCCCATTCCAACCATGGGTTGGAGTCTCTGGTGGTGTTGTATTTACTGACATTAAATGTCCTGTAGCCCCGATAGTGGCACCCATTAGCAATAGGACAAAGAGAATGAATTCTGTAATCCAGAATCCTTTGGAGCGGAAAAGACGGTAAAAATCTGCTTGAATGGTATGTATCATGATTTTTCTCCTATTCTACCAATTGGGTGAAGTATTCTTCTAGGTTTTGACGGGCAAAGTAAATCTCATCAATAGCAACATCGGCCAAAGTTAGTTGTTTAAGAATCTGTTTGACATCTTGTTCATTACCAAAGATATGGATTTCATTTTCAGGGTTTACAACCTTAAACTGGAGCTGGATTTGTTCTTTCAATACCTGACAAGCTCTTTCTTTGTCGCTTGTTTTAAGCACAATATAATCCTCACTCAGTGTTTCAAATTCAGCTTTACTGATTTCACGGATAATCTTACCTTGATCTAAGATACCAAAGCGATTAGCTAGGAGAAAGAGTTCCGACAAGATATGGCTAGATATGAGAATGGTTATCCCTTTTTCTTGATTAAGCCGTTGAATCATCAGACGAAATTCTTTGATTCCAATTGGGTCGAGGCCATTAATGGGTTCATCTAAGATAAGGAAATCAGGTTTGGATAGGAGGGCAATAGCGATGCCAAGCCTTTGTTTCATTCCTAGTGAGAAATCACGAAAGACTTTTTTCCCTGTATCTGACAACCCAACATAGTCCAAGGTCTCATGAATCACTTTATCAGCATTTGGAATATGACGAATCATACAATAATATTTCAGATTCTGATAGGCTGTTAAGTGATTATGGGCTACAGGTGATTCGATAACAGAACCCACTCGAGATAAAGCCTTGGTCCACTCATTTTCCGATTGACTAGAAAAGAGGGAAATAGTTCCTTTATCCGCAAACAGTAGTTGTGTAATGATTTTGATAAGAGTAGTTTTACCTGCTCCGTTTTTTCCAATTAGACCATAAATATCTCCCTCTTTTATGGTTAGACTAAGATCTTTAAGAATAGCTTGTTGGCCGAATTGTTTGGTCAGTCCATGAATTTCGAGTACTGTTTTCATGATTTTCTCCTTTTGATTTATTTTTCTAACTTTAGTATAAAGCATAGAAATCAAAGAAAGTTCAAGTATTTCTAAAGAGTTTCTAAAGTTTTCTGATTTTTAAAATGTCAAAAACCCAGTTAAGGATTTAACTGGGAATTTTCTCTATAAAATATACTTCTCAATGGCACGTGCAACGCCGTCTTCTTCGTTACTGGCTGTGACGTCATTGGCTAAGGATTTGACATGGTCGCTGGCATTTCCCATAGCAATACCAAGGCCTGCAAACTGGAGCATTTCGATATCGTTATTGGCATCACCCATGGCCATGATTTCTGAGGAATCAATCTTCAAAATCTGAGCTAGACGTGAAAGAGCAGTAGCCTTTGTCGTTCCAAGCGGCATGGCTTCATAAATGACAGGCTGCGAACGAACTCCACTGAATCGTTGGCAGAGCTCCTTAGCAAACCGCTGCTCAAAATCATCTGTTTGCTCTTTTGTTCCTAAAAACATTCCTTGGAACATACGATATTTACCACTGGTGGCTTCCTCAAGGGAAATTTCAGTCAGGTCTGAAAAAACAAGTTTGGCATCATTTTGAACGATTTGATTAGGCTTACCACCGAGTACAAAATAATGTTCCTCATCAAAAAGGGTCAACTGGACGTCGCTTTTTTCAGCTAGGTCATAGAGGTATTCGATATCAGCTGGGCTGAGTTCTTGCCAGTCGACTAGACTCCAGTCACTGGTCTGGTGGGTTGAGCATCCGTTATTGACAATGACATACTCATTCTGGAGGTCCAGTCCCAGTTTTTTGTAATAAGGAAGGACACCGAAAAGCGGGCGACCCGTACAGAGAACCAGTTTGACCCCTCTTTCGATAGCTTGGTGAATAGCAGTAATGTGGGCTTGTGGGATTTCCTTGGCTTCATTGAGGAGAGTTCCGTCCATATCCAAGGCTAGTAGTTTAATCATAAGACTTCCTTTTCTAGGTGTTTTGCTTTTATTATAGCATATAGAACATAAAATGTCTGACAGAATTGTAACATTCAAGCTTCCTTTTCTTGAAAAATAAAATAAATTATTTTATAATATGTACACTTAATATTCAAGGAGAAAAAATGTCAATCTATCAGTTTAATTCGATTTACAAAAATGATGAAACAGAGTCTACAGGCCTTCTTTTCATCAAAGTCTATAACAAATGGGAAAGCAACTTGAAAAGAGTTTTAAAATCAGTTGGTCTTACTTTGCCCCAATTTATTGTTTTGACTTCACTCTTGTTTCTGACTAATAGAGAGGAATATGTAACACAAGTTGATATTGCTCATTTCACAGGTATGGATGTCATGACGGTTTCTCAGATCGTCCGGTTACTAGAGAAGAAAGACTACATTAGACGCGATCAACATCCAAAGGATAGTCGGGCAAAACTGGTCTTAGTGACGAAGTCTGGTGTGGAGAAAGTCAATCAAGCTTTACCCTTAGTAGAAGGGGTTGATGAAGAATTTTTTGAAAAACTTTCTAACGATAGAGAAAGTTTCAATCGCATGTTAGCAGTGTTGGAGGATAAAAATGCCTAGATATTGGATCGGAGTTGTTTCAAAGAATCATGTTTTAAGAGGAGTTGAGGGGAATTTTTGTCAGGTCTGTCATGGAAAGGGCGGCCCCTTAAACCGTATGAAAAAAGGCGATTATCTTTTATACTATAGCCCCAAATACGATATGAACGGTCAAGATAAGTTACAGGCTTTTGTGGCCGTAGGTAAAATTATAGATGACAAAGCCTATCAAGTAGAACAGTTTGAAGGATTCTTTCCCTTTAGACGAAATGTCGAGTATTATCTACCAGTCAAAGATTGTTCCATAGAAATAGTCAGACAACATCCTGAATGGAAAGACTATACTTCTCGACTTCGTTATGGACATTTTGAAGTTTCCAAAGACTTTTTCCTCTATATCTTTCATCATATGAAAGTGGATGATGAAGTATGATTGATTTGCTAGTTAAATGATTGTCAACAAGAATTTTGGATTTGGACTGTGAAGCGAACTTTGCTATAATAGAGGAAGCAACTTTGAGAAACCAAACGAGGCTGAGATGAAATTACTTTATACTGATATTCGGACTTCTTTGACAAAAATCCTAACCAGAGAGGCAGAAGAGCTGGTTGCTACGGGCAAGCGGGTTTTCTACATCGCCCCCAACTCTCTTTCATTTGAAAAGGAACGTGCCGTGCTGGAATGCTTGTCCCAGCAGGCTTCTTTTGCGATTACCGTCACGCGCTTTGCTCAAATGGCTCGTTACCTGGTTTTAAATGATTTGCCTACAAAGACCAGTCTTGATGACATCGGTCTTGGGATGGTCTTTTATAAATGCCTGGCTGAACTTGATCCCAAAGAGTTACGAGTTTATGGTGCTATTAAACAAGATCCTCAATTTATCCAGCAGTTGATTGAACTTTATCACGAGATGACGACTGCTCAGATGAGTTTTTTGGACTTGGAAAGTTTGACCGATGAGGACAAGCGAGCAGATTTACTTTTGATTTTTGAGAAAGTAACGGCCTATCTCAATAAAAGCCAGTTGTCTCAGGGAAGTCAGTTGTCCCATTTGATTGAGGCTATTGAGAATGACAAGGTAAGTAGTGATTTTAGTCAGCTTGCCTTGGTTATCGACGGTTTTACCCGATTTTCCGCCGAGGAGGAGCACGTGGTGGATCTGCTTCATCGAAAAGGTGTTGAGATTGTTATTGGTGCTTATGCAAGTAAGAAAGCTTATACTAGTCCCTTCGCCGAAGGCAATCTCTACCAAGCTAGTGTAGAGTTTCTCCATCATTTAGGTTCCAAATACCAGACGCCTGCTCAAGACCGCTCTCAGACTCATGAGTACATGGATAGTTTCGACAAGGCCTCTCGTTTGCTGGAGTCTTCTTATGACTTTTCAGAATTCACCTTGAATGTCGATGAGAAGGACCGTGAAAATCTGCAAATCTGGTCTTGCTTGACACAAAAAGAAGAGTTGGAGTTGGTGGCTCGCGCTATTCGTCAGAAATTACATGACTATCCAGAACTGAGTTACAAGCACTTTCGTATTCTCTTGGGGGATGTGGCTTCTTACCAGCTATCACTGAAAACTATTTTTGACCAGTACCAGATTCCATTCTATCTTGGTAGAAGCGAATCCATGGCGCACCATCCCTTAACCCAGTATATCGAATCTATTTTGCGTTTAAAACGCTACCGTTTCCGTCAAGAGGATTTGATTAATCTTCTCAAAACAGGCTTGTATACCGATCTTAGTCAGGCTGATATTGACTCATTTGAGCAATATCTCCTCTATCTTGGCATCAATGGCTTGCCAGCTTTTCAGCAGGCCTTCACCAAATCCCACCATGGAAAGTTTGATTTGGAGCGTTTGAATGCCATTCGTTTACGTGTTTTGGCTCCTCTTGAAAGCTTGTTTACCAGTCGGAAACAGAAGGCTGAAAATCTCTTGCAAAAGTGGAGTGCTTTTCTAAAAAATGCTGCTTTAAGCAAGCAGATGCAAGGTTTGACAGCTACTATGGAAGCTCATGAACAGGAAAGACAAGCCGAAGTTTGGAAAGCTTTCTGTCATGTTTTAGAACAATTTGCGACCGTTTTTGATGGTTCTCAAGTTAGTCTGGAGGACTTCCTAGCCTTGCTCCACTCAGGGATGACTTTATCTCAGTATCGAACCATTCCAGCGACAGTGGACACTGTTTTGGTGCAGAGTTACGATTTGATTGCACCACTGACTGCTGACTTTGTCTATGGCATTGGACTCACTCAGGATCATTTACCGAAAATCGCGCAAAATACTAGTCTTTTGACAGACGAAGAGAGAGAGACCTTAAACCAAGCGACAGAAGAGGGGGCTCAACTGCTGATTGCAAGCAGTGAAAACCTCAAGAAAAATCGCTATACCATGCTTTCTTTAGTCAATGCTGCTCGTAAACAGTTGATTTTGTCAGCACCAAGTCTTCTCAATGAAAACGAGAGCAAGGAATCTGCCTATCTTTATGAACTGGTGAGTTTTGGATTTTGCCGAAGAGAAAAGAGGATGAATCATAAAAATCTTAGCAAAGAAGATATGGGTTCTTATCACAGTCTCTTGTCTAGTCTCGTTGCCTATCATCAGCAAGCTGCTTCTAGTAAAAATGAACAAGATGTGACCTTTGTCACGGTCTTGGCGCGTGTCATGGGGAAAAAACTTGACCAAAAAGGCCTTGCAAATCCCGCCCTTCCAACCAGTCCAAGCAGCAAGCCATTGGCAAAAGATACCTTACAGGCTCTCTATCCAGCTGACAAGGAGTTTTACCTGTCTACCTCTGGTTTGACGGAGTTTTACCGCAATGAATATAGTTATTACCTCCGTTATGTCTTAGGTTTGCAGGAGGAATTGCGCCTGCGCCCAGATGCTCGCAGTCATGGGAATTTCTTACACCGTATTTTTGAACGTGCCTTGAAACTGCCTTCTGAGAATCCGTTTGACCAACGTCTGGAGCAAGCTATTAAGGAAACCAGCCATGAACGGGAATTTGAAGCCATTTATCGAGAAAGTTTGGAAGCCCAGTTTACCAAGGAAGTTCTTCTTGATGTCGCGCGGACCACTGGACACATCCTACGTTATAATCCAGCCATCGAAACCATCCAAGAAGAAGCAACATTTGGTAGCAAAGACCAAGCATTTATCCAGTTGGATAATGGTCGCAGTGTCCATGTGCGAGGCAAGGTGGATCGTATTGACCGCCTGAAAGCTGATGGGGCACTAGGGGTGGTAGACTACAAGTCTAGTTTGACCCAGTTCCAGTTTCCTCATTTCTTCAACGGACTTAATTCCCAACTGCCAACCTATCTTGCTGCTCTAAAAAGAGAAGGGGAGCAGAACTTTTTCGGCGCCATGTACTTGGAAATGGCTGAGCCTGTTCAATCTCTCATGACCGTTAAGAATTTGGCAGGAGCAGTAGTAGAAGCTAGCAAGTCAATGAAATACCAGGGACTCTTTTTAGAAAAAGAAAGCAGTCACTTGGGCGAATTTTATAACAAAAACAAGGCCAATCAGCTGACAGACGAGGAATTCCAGCTCTTACTAGACTATAATGCCCATCTTTATAAGAAAGCAGCTGAGAAGATTTTACAAGGCCAGTTCGCCATCAATCCATACACAGAGAATGGCAGAAGTATTGCCCCATACGTTCAACAACATCAGGCTATCACTGGCTTTGAAGCCAATTACCATCTAGGTCAAGCACGCTTTCTAGAGAAGTTAGATTTAGCGGATGGCAAGCGTCTGGTCGGAGAGAAGCTCAAGCAAGCTTGGTTTGAAAAAATGAGAGAGGAGTTGAATCGATGAAGCCCATTTCCTTTTTAATTGAGGAAGAAATTCAAAAATTGCAAGAAGCAGAAGCGAATTCGAGCAAGGAACAGAAGAAAACGGCCGAGCAAATCGAAGCCATTTATACCGCAGGGCAAAATATTCTAGTCTCAGCGTCTGCCGGTTCAGGGAAAACCTTTGTCATGGCAGAACGCATTCTTGACCAATTAGCACGTGGTGTGGAAATTTCTCAACTCTTTATCTCGACCTTTACCGTCAAGGCTGCTACTGAACTAAAAGAACGCTTGGAGAAAAAAATCAGCCAACAAATCCAAGAAACCGATGATGTTGATCTCAAACAACACTTGGGACGTCAGTTGGCAGATCTGCCAAACGCTGCTATCGGAACCATGGACTCCTTCACACAAAAATTCCTTGGCAAGCATGGCTATCTGATTGATATCGCACCGAACTTCCGTATTTTGCAAAATGAAAGTGAACAGTTACTCTTAAAGAACGAAGTTTTTCATCAGGTTTTTGAAGATCATTACCAAGGTGAGAATAAAGAGAAATTTGCTAGCTTGGTGAAGAACTTTGCTGGGCGAGGCAAGGATGAACGAGGTCTGCGCCAGCAAGTCTACAAAATCTATGATTTCCTTCAATCCACCAGCAGTCCCCAAAAGTGGCTGAACGAGTCTTTCCTCAAAGGGTTTGAAGAAGCTGACTTTGCAAATGAAAAAGGCAAGCTAACTGAGCAAATCAAGCAGGCACTGTGGGACTTGGAAAGTTTCTTCCGTTATCATCTGGATAATGATGCCAAGGAGTTTCCAAAAGCTGCCTATTTAGAAGCTGTTCAACAGGTTCTGGATCAAATTGGCTCCTTAAATCAGGAGTCCGATAGTCAGGCTTATCAAACAGTGCTTGCGCGTGTTGTTGCCATCTCGAAGGAGAAAAATGGTCGGGCTCTAGCTAACTCCAGTCGTAAGGCTGAATTGAAGCCACTGGCTGATGCCTATAACGATGAGAGAAAGGCCCAGTTTGCTAAACTAGGACAACTGGCGGATCAGATAACAGTTCTCGACTACCAAGAACGTTATCATGAAGACACATGGGAGCTAGCTAAAACTTTCCAAACCTTTCTGAGTGATTTTGTGGAGGCTTATCGTGAACGTAAACGTCAGGAAAATGCCTTTGAATTCGCTGATATCAGTCATTTCACTATTGAGATTTTAGAGAATTTCCCACAAGTCCGCGAGGCTTATCAGGAACGATTCCACGAAGTCATGGTCGATGAGTATCAGGATACCAACCACATTCAAGAACGAATGCTGGAATTGCTGTCGAATGGTCACAATCGCTTTATGGTTGGAGATATCAAGCAGTCTATCTACCGTTTCCGTCAGGCAGATCCACAGATTTTCAATGAAAAATTCCAACGCTATACGAAAAATCCTCAAGAAGGCAAGTTGATTCTTCTTAAAGAAAATTTCCGTAGTAGTTCAGAAGTGCTGTCAGCAACCAATGATGTTTTTGAACGTCTCATGGACCAAGAGGTCGGCGAAATTAACTATGATAGCATGCACCAGCTTGTTTTTGCCAATACCAAACTGACTCCTAATCCAGGCAACAAGGCAGAATTTCTCCTTTATGACAAGGATGAAGGCGAACAAGAGGAAGAAGAGAGCCAAGCAGAAACGAAACTCACTGGGGAAATGCGCCTAGTGGTCAAGGAAATCCTGAAGCTCCATCAAGAGAATGGTGTAGCCTTTAAGGAAATTGCCCTTTTGACTTCCAGTCGCAGTCGTAATGACCAGATCCTCCTCGCTCTGTCAGAGTACGGAATTCCGGTCAAAACTGACGGAGAACAAAATAATTACCTCCAATCCCTAGAAGTACAAGTCATGCTGGACACCCTTCGTGTCATTCACAATCCTCTCCAAGACTATGCCTTAGTTGCTCTGATGAAGTCTCCTATGTTTGGTTTTGATGAGGACGAGTTGGCACGCTTATCCCTTCAGAAAGTAGAAGATAAGGTCCAAGAAAATCTCTATGAGAAACTGGTCAATGCTCAAAAACAGGCAACAAGCCAGAAAGAGTTAATTCATACAGCTCTAGCTGAAAAACTAAATCAATTCATGGATATTTTGGATTCTTGGCGCCTGTATGCCAAAACCCACTCTCTCTATGACTTGATTTGGAAGATTTACAACGACCGTTTTTATTATGACTATGTTGGGGCTTTGCCAAATGGTCCTGCTAGACAGGCCAATCTCTACGCCCTAGCTCTGCGCGCTGACCAGTTTGAAAAGAGTAATTTCAAGGGCTTGTCGCGTTTTATACGTATGATTGACCAAGTCCTAGAAGCTCAGCATGACCTCGCAAGCGTAGCCGTTGCACCGCCAAAGGATGCTGTAGAACTCATGACTATTCACAAGAGCAAAGGGCTGGAGTTTCCTTACGTCTTTATCCTCAATATGGATCAGGACTTCAACAAGCAAGATTCGATGTCAGACGTCATTCTCAGCCGTCAAAATGGGCTTGGTGTCAAATATATTGCCAAGGTGGAAACAGGAGCAGTGGAAGCACACTATCCTAAAACCATCAAACTCTCCATTCCTAGCCTAACTTATACGCAGAATGAGAAAGAACTGCAATTGGCTAGCTATTCAGAGCAGATGCGTCTGCTGTATGTTGCCATGACGAGAGCTGAGAGAAAGCTTTATCTTGTCGGTAAGGGTTCTCGTGAAAAGCTAGAAGCCAAGGAATACCCAGCAGCAAACAATGGAAAATTAGATTGCAATACCAGACTGCAAGCAAGAAATTTCCAAGATTGGATCTGGGCTATAACCAAAGTATTTGCCAAGGAAACTCTCAACTTTAGCTATCGTTTTGTTGGTGAAGACCAGTTGACCAGAGAAGCTATCGGTCAATTGGAAAACAAGAGCCCTCTACAAGATATCTCTCAAGCAGACAACCGCCAGTCAGAAACCATCAAAGAAGCTCTGGAAATGCTGAAAGAGGTGGAAGTTTATAATACTCTTCACCGCGCAGCCATTGAACTACCAAGTGTTCAAACCCCAAGCCAAATCAAGAAATTCTACGAACCGGTTATGGATATGGAAGGGGTAGAAATTACTAACCAAACTCAATCAACTGAGAAGCAAATCAGCTTTGATTTACCAGATTTTTCAACCAAAGAAAAGGTAACTGGAGCTGAGATTGGTAGTTCCACTCACGAACTCATGCAGAGAATTGACCTCAGTCAGCAACCAACACTTGCTAGCCTGACAGAAACACTCAAACAAGTTCAGACTAGTCCAGCTGTTAGGGAAAAGATCAATCTTTCTAAAATCCTAGCTTTCTTTGACACACCACTTGGTCAGGAGATTCTCGCCAATACAGACCATCTCTATCGCGAGCAACCTTTTTCCATGCTAAAAAAAGATCAAAAGAGTCAGGAAGATTTCGTTGTCCGTGGGATTTTGGACGGCTATCTGCTTTATGAGGATCGTATCGTTCTTTTCGACTACAAAACAGACCGTTACGATAAACCAAGTCAACTTATTGACCGCTATCGTAGTCAGTTAGCCTTATACGGAGAAGCTTTATCACGAGCCTATTCTATTAAAAATATTGAAAAATACTTGATCTTACTTGGCAAAGACGAGGTTCAAGTTGTAAAAGTATAACCTAGAAAGGAGACCTCATGCCACTTCCAGTTAGAAAATCCCTACACGATGCGGTTTTACAAGCTTCAAAAGCCGATACTTGGGATCAAGCAACCAAGGAATGGAATGAAGTTTCCTTGATTTTTAATGGTATTGGCCGTAGTAATTGCGTCTGTGGGAATGCCATTAAATACGCCTACGAACTCTTTAACGGTGTTACAGGCCAACGTCTATTTCCTATCGGCAGTGACTGTGTTCGCCATTTTCATCGTATTAGCCTCGATCAGCAACTAGAAGAGGAAGAAAAACTACTCAGAAAAGTTGAAAACCTAACTAGAAAGGCTCAGAAAAAGGAAAAAATCAAGGTTAATAAAAACGACTTTGACGAACGACTTTTAAAATGGTTTTGGGAGAAAGGTGTTTTCAAAGCCAATCGTGGCAATCAATTCGCACCTGAGAGAGACTATCAGCTCTTTCTAGAAGTCTTTCAAGGAGGAAGTTGGACCAAGGCAGATCCAAAGAAGAAGGCTCGTATGGAAGAAGTGCTGGAAAAGTGTATCAAACCTTTTTTACTTGGTAAGACCGATGATCAACTCTACCTTGTCAAACTAGGCAAGGAGAAAATCGACTACGAGCAACATTTACGGATTCAAGCAGAGAAAGAACGCAAGAAAAGAGATAAAGTCGCCAAGCAATACGCTGATAACCTCATTCTTGCCATGGGGCCTGCAGAACGAGCTTATCAAGATTACTTTGGCTTTACAGAAACCTTGACCCAAGAAGAACGAAAATGGGAGAAAATCATCTTTGGTAAAAATAGAGACGAACGGGCTATCAAGGCTAAACAAAACCAAAAGGAGCTGGAAAAGGATCAGCGTATTGCAAATCAAGATCCTATTGAACGAAAGCAGAAGCAGACTTGGCTTCTTAATTCCTATTTTCGTGATTTGCCTGATGAAAAAGCTAGATTTTCTCGACTCTTACTAGAGTATCGAAAAACTGGAGAAGTTCCCTTTTCAGAGGATTACATGTCTGAGCATTTAATCAACTTTTTCTACAAGATGAAGGCCTTTGAGTTTGAGATTGCTCCAGATCAGGTGAGGAATTTTCTAAAAGAATGCCTAGAAACGGACCACCTATCTTCAGCTCAATCAACTTGGATTAGAGGAGTTCTCCTCAATTGCCTTCACCCATTTTTAGACAGATTGCTCATATAGAAAAAATCCTACCTTGTCTATGCATGGTAGGATTTAAGTATCTTCAAAGATATATTGATACAGTTGAACCACTTTCTGAAAACGTTGCGTATCCATACTTGTTATTTTTTGAGCATTGCGCATCCGAAAATCAAAGGTATACAGTTGAAATGGATTGACAGCTCCATCTACCTTATCCGACGAAACAGGAACGAGCAGGCCTTTTTCTGCTAAATGCTTTTGACCATGGGTAATGGGACAGACAGCCACAAAACCAGTTTGCAAGGCATATTCTCTCCTAGAAACAACCAAGGCAGGGCGCCGTTTTTGAATTTCCCGACCAACTGATGGATCAAAGTCAAGCCAAATGATATCTTGCTTTTCAGGAATATACTCAGATTTCGCTATCAAGTGACCTCACCCCTTCAAAATCATTTGTCATTCTTAAATCAGCAATCCCGTCAAAAGGATCTTTTAGTTTTGGAGCCAAGACAATAACCCCATCAATTCCTTTATAGACAACCATTTCTTGACCTTCCGTCATACCCAAATTTTTAGGAATGGTCACTGTGAGAGAATTTCCCACCTTCCGAGTCTTTACTGTATTCATCGCTCTACCTCCACGAAACCGTATATACAAAGTATATACCAAACAACACATTAAGTCAAGTGAACGCTATATTACATAAATTAAGTTATGTATTTTATTATGATTTTATTTTAGTCAAAGCCTGTGCAAAAACACCTAATTTATGATAGAATAGATGGTGAGAAAGAAAACGTTTTATTACGTTTTTTTAGTCGGAAGGGGAAAATATTATGGCTACTATTCAATGGTTTCCAGGCCACATGTCTAAGGCTCGGAGGCAAGTTCAGGAGAATTTAAAATTTATTGATTTTGTGACGATTTTGGTGGATGCGCGTCTACCTTTATCTAGTCAAAATCCTATGTTAAATAAAATTGTTGGTGATAAACCAAAACTCTTGATTTTGAACAAGGCAGATCTGGCTGATCCAGCAATGACAAAAGAATGGCGTCAGTACTTTGAATCACAGGGAATTCAAACTCTGGCTATAAATTCTAAAGAGCAAGTTACTGTGAAAGTTGTGACAGATGCAGCTAAAAAGCTTATGGCTGATAAGATCGCACGCCAGAAAGAACGTGGTATAAAAATTGAAACTTTGCGTACCATGATTATCGGAATTCCAAATGCCGGCAAATCAACCCTGATGAACCGTTTGGCTGGGAAAAAGATTGCAGTGGTTGGCAATAAACCAGGTGTTACCAAGGGTCAACAATGGCTTAAAACCAATAAAGACCTTGAAATCCTAGACACACCAGGGATTCTTTGGCCTAAGTTCGAAGATGAAACCGTCGCTCTAAAACTAGCCTTGACTGGAGCTATCAAAGACCAGTTGCTTCCTATGGATGAGGTGACCATTTTTGGTCTCAATTATTTCAAAAAACATTATCCAGAAAAGCTAGCTGAACGCTTCAAACAAATGAAAATTGAAGAAGAAGCACCTGTTATCATCATGGATATGACCCGTGCCCTCGGTTTCCGAGATGACTACGACCGCTTTTACAGTCTCTTCGTGAAGGAAGTCCGCGATGGCAAACTCGGTAACTACACTTTAGATACATTGGACGATATCGATGACGACGATTAAAGAAATCAGAGAACTTCTTGCCACTGTCAAAGACTTAGACGATTCACTTTTTCTTGAACTGGAAAAGGATCCTCGTTCTGGAGTTCAAAAGGAAATCAACAAGCGTAAAAAAGCCATTCAGACTGAACTGGATGAAGACCTTCGCCTGGAAACTATGCTTTCCTATGAAAAAGAACTTTATAAGCAAGAATTGACCTTAATAGCAGGTGTTGACGAGGTTGGTCGTGGTCCACTGGCTGGACCTGTAGTCGCTGCAGCGGTAATCTTGCCGAAAGATTGTAAAATCAGAGGTCTGAACGATAGTAAGAAAATCCCTAAAAAGAAACATCTGGAAATTTATCAAGCCGTTCAAGACCAAGCTTTATCAATCGGGATTGGTATCATGGATAATCAGGTCATTGACCAAGTCAATATCTACGAGGCAACCAAACTGGCCATGAAGGAAGCAATCTCACAGCTCAGTCCGCAACCTGAGCACCTCTTGATAGATGCCATGAAACTGGAGTTACCAATTTCACAAACCTCCATTATCAAAGGAGATGCTAACTCCCTCTCCATTGCAGCTGCATCTATAGTAGCCAAGGTGACACGGGATGAATTGATGAAGGAATACGATCAGCAATATCCTGGCTATGATTTTACAGCTAATGCAGGCTATGGAACAGCTAAACACCTAGAAGGACTAGAAAAACTAGGTGTCACCCCAATTCACAGAAACAGTTTTGAACCAGTCAAAACACTGGTTTCAACTAAGAAAGACAAGTAAGAGGAAATGATTATGGAGGAACAGTCAGAAACACTCAGTTCCAAGAAAGAATTTGCCTTTGCCTCAAGCACCATATTATCCCAAGTTGGCCGAGGAATCATTGTTGGCCTCGTCGTCGGGCTAATCGTCGGATCTTTTCGTTTCTTAATCGAAAAGGGCTTCCACCTGATACAAGGACTCTATCAAGATCAAGCGCACCTAGTGCGCAATCTCTTTATCGTTGTTCTATTTTATTTAATTGTTAGCTGGCTCAGTGCGAAATTAACTCGATCGGAAAAAGATATCAAGGGTTCAGGAATTCCTCAAGTCGAAGCTGAACTAAAGGGACTCATGGCTCTTAACTGGTGGAGTGTTCTCTGGAAGAAATATATTCTGGGTATTCTTGCTATTGCCAGTGGACTTATGTTAGGACGAGAAGGGCCAAGCATTCAACTTGGAGCTGTTGGTGGTAAAGGTATTGCCAAGTGGCTAAAATCTAGCCCAGTTGAAGAACGTTCCCTGATTGCCAGTGGAGCTGCTGCAGGTTTAGCCGCTGCCTTTAATGCACCAATCGCAGGTCTCCTCTTTGTTGTAGAGGAAGTCTATCACCATTTTTCACGTTTTTTCTGGGTCTCAACTCTAGCAGCCAGTCTCGTAGCAAACTTTGTCTCACTACTCATATTCGGCCTAACACCCGTACTAGATATGCCAGACAACATTCCTCTCATGACCCTAGACCAGTATTGGATTTACCTCCTTATGGGAGTTTTTCTCGGGCTTTCTGGTTTTCTCTATGAGAAAGCTGTACTCAATGTTGGTCGAGTTTATGACTGGATTGGTCAAAAAATTCATTTGGATAAAGCTTATTATCCAATCCTAGCCTTTATCCTTATCATACCAGTCGGGATTTTCTTGTCACAAATCCTTGGTGGTGGAAATCAGCTTGTTCTTTCCCTAACTGAGCAAAATTTTAGTTTTCAAGTTCTATTAGCTTACTTTTTGATTCGCTTTGTTTGGAGCATGATTAGCTATGGAAGTGGCCTCCCAGGAGGAATCTTCCTTCCCATTCTGGCGCTAGGTTCCTTACTTGGTGCCCTAGTTGGTGTCATTTGTGTCAACCTTGGGCTTGTCAGTCAGGAACAATTCCCTATATTTGTCATTCTGGGAATGAGTGGCTACTTTGGGGCAATTTCCAAGGCTCCCTTAACTGCTATGATACTTGTTACTGAGATGGTAGGGGACATTCGAAACCTCATGCCACTTGGCTTAGTGACCTTAGTCGCCTACATCGTCATGGATCTACTCAAAGGTGCTCCAGTCTATGAGGCCATGCTAGAAAAAATGCTACCAGAAGAAGCAACAGACGAAGGAGAAGTCACCCTCATTGAAATCCCTGTATCTGACAAAATCGCTGGAAAACAGGTTCACGAGCTCAACTTGCCACATAACGTACTCATCACCACCCAAGTCCATAATGGCAAGAGCCAAACAGTTAACGGCTCAACTAGAATGTATCTGGGTGATATGATTCACCTAGTGATTCCAAAAAGTGAAATTGGAAAAGTCAAAGATTTGTTGCTGTAGGTTTTTTACATAATTCATATTATGTAAAAAATTATTGAAAGGATTCTCAATGAAAAGAAATAAGGCAATTGCAGTATATTTGCTAGGCACATTTAGCCAAATAGTATCAGTTTGTCTCCTTTTCTTTCTCTTGAATCATTTTTCTGTTCAGTCCAATCTATTAACTATTTTAGGAATCATTTTAGGTGGCATTTCTTCAGCACTTTGGGGAATCATTGTTGCAAATCACTATTTTCATATTCCTTTTAAGAAGATCGTTAACGATTTTTTTAACATTCATACCAGTTACAAACATTATTTATTATCTTTTTTCCTTATTGTCCTTGATTTTTCTTTTCTAATGTTTGGTGGGCAAATAGTAGAATTTAGCTGGTATCTCCCATTTTTGATGTTCTTCAAATTTATTGTCTTTGGCGGTATAGAAGAGATTGGATGGCGATATGTTTTTCAACCAATTTTACAAGAAAAGTTGCCATATTTTCACTCAACAATCCTAACCTTTTTCAGCTGGGCGATTTGGCATCTGTTGTTCTTTTACATTGATGGTTCCCTAGCAACTCTGCAAATTCTACCGTTTTTATTTGGATTGCTGACGAATTCTTTCATACTCTCAGCTCTTTATAACAAAACAAAGAATCTCTGGATTTGCGTTATGACACATTCGATCATTAATGTCTTGTCTCAGCTAACCATAGACACTGATCGATCCGAAACCTACCTGCTTAAAATCTTCATCATCTTGGTATCCTGCTATATGGTAATACATAAAAAAGATGTGCATAGTCGGTGGCTGATTTTGTTGGAAACAGTATTGTTCTTTGGAAAAGTTATTTGCTAAGGAGGACATACATCATAATGAAAATACTCGATGTTTTATATAATTTTTATGGTGATTTTGATTTCATTGAAGAAAAATACAATGAAAAATACGAAGGTATTCTTATCAATATAAAGGAAGAGCAAGGGTATAAAAGATGCCGCTTGGCAAAAAGAACACCAAAAAAAGAAGGATATTTTACAGTTTTTTGGAAAAAAGACCAAAACAACAAGAACATTCCTTATACCAATGAGGACTTAGGAAATGAACTTATAATCGTTATCATTGATAATGATAAGAGGGGACTATTCATTATTCCAAACGAGGTGGCTATTCGTAAAAACATTCTGTCGACAAAAGATAGCAATGGAAAAATGTCTATGCGATTTTATCCTCCTTGGTGCTCAAATTTAAATACAACAGCTCGAGCAACACAAAAATGGCAATTGCAATATTTTAGAGAAATTAAAATATAAACATATTGCCGGATTACATACACACAAAAGACCTGTTTCTTATGATTGTGGAACCAAGTCTTTGTTTTTTTCTAGAATTTATCAAACACTCATAACATCTTTCCGAAAAACTATAATTTTCTTGAAAAATGAATAAGTCTATGCTATACTGCTAGTAGACTTATTTATGGAGAAAATAGATGAAACGTGAGATTTTACTGCAACGAATCGACAAACTAAAACAAATCATGCCCTGGTATGTTCTGGAATACTACCAATCTAAGCTTGCTGTGCCCTACAGTTTTACAACCTTGTACGAATATCTCAAGGAATACGATCGATTTTTCAGCTGGGTTTTGGAGTCTGGTATTTCAAACGTTGATACAATGGCCGATATCCCCTTATCTGTCTTAGAACATATGACAAAAAAAGACATGGAATCCTTTATCCTATATCTACGTGAACGCCCATTGCTGAATGCCAATACAACCAAACAAGGTGTCTCTCAGACAACAATCAATCGAACCTTATCGGCACTTTCTAGTCTTTATAAGTATCTAACTGAGGAAGTTGAAAACGACCAAGGGGAGCCTTATTTCTATCGTAATGTAATGAAGAAAGTTTCAACTAAGAAAAAGAAAGAAACACTTGCTGCCAGAGCTGAAAACATCAAGCAAAAACTCTTTCTAGGCGATGAAACAGAAGGTTTTCTGACTTATATCGACCAAGAATACCCACAACAGCTTTCGAATCGGGCTCTTTCGTCATTTAATAAAAATAAGGAACGTGATTTAGCCATTATTGCTCTTCTCTTGGCGTCTGGTGTTCGCTTGTCTGAAGCAGTTAATCTCGATCTAAGAGATCTCAATCTCAAAATGATGGTCATTGATGTCACACGTAAAGGGGGCAAACGTGACTCGGTCAATGTCGCTGCCTTTGCAAAGCCTTATCTAGAGAATTATCTAGCCATTCGAAATCAACGCTATAAGACGGAAAAGACGGATACAGCACTCTTTCTGACCTTATATCGTGGTGTTCCCAATCGTATCGATGCTTCCAGTGTTGAAAAAATGGTTGCTAAGTACTCTGAGGACTTCAAAGTGCGTGTAACCCCCCACAAACTACGCCATACCTTAGCAACTAGGCTCTATGATGCGACTAAATCGCAAGTTTTGGTCAGCCACCAGCTAGGGCATGCTAGTACACAAGTCACTGACCTCTATACCCATATCGTCAATGATGAACAAAAGAATGCTTTGGATAGTTTGTGAAATACATAAAATAAATTATGCAACTTTGTAATATAAAGTAAAACAGAAACTCCTCCTCCACCGAGCTTCTGTTTTATTATTTATAGTCTATTTAGATTAATAACCTCATCTGCTTGATTCCAAATATCAGGATTATGAGTTGCAATGATGATTAGACGATTTTGATTCTTCATTGTTAATAATATCTTCATGATTTCTTGTGAAGTTATTGGATCAAGTGCAGCGGTCAACTCATCTGCGAGTATTAACGGAGGATCTTTCAGAATAATCTTGGCCAGGGCGACACGTTGTGCTTCACCACCAGATAATTCATACACTTTTTGTTCTAAATGAATGTGAGATAATCCTACTCTTGCTAATACTTCTTTTTTGTAATTCTCTTTTTCTTTACGATTACACTGTCGATTAATAAGGCCTAAATCTAAATTAGAAGACACAGTTTCATTGTCTAGCAATCCAAAATTTTGGAAAAGGTAGCCTAGCTCATTTCTAAAAAATATTGTAGATTTTATCGTTTTTATATCCTTCTCTTTATACAGTATTTTTCCTTCATCATAAGATTCTAGTTTTGCAATCATATTAAGCAAAGTCGTCTTGCCACAACCACTATTTCCGATTAGCGCATAGACCTTTCCTGCTGCAAATTGCAGATTGATATCCTGAAAGACGGTCCGTTCTCCAAATGATTTTTCCAGATGTTCTATTTTAATCATATTAGGCTCCTTTCAGAATAATGGGCAAGAAATGCTCTTCTTTGTGCGAGCGGTAAAGGAGAATCAGTCAAGCATTAATCGTAAATAATAAAAGCGTGACGATAGCGATCCACCATTCCTGTGTGAGAAAGAAAATCAGGACACTACCTAATAACAGCATGGCAATCTCCGATACGAGCATGCTTTGGTGAATTTTCAAAAAGTCCATACCCGCAATCTTCTTCAGGAATATCGGTTTTCTAAACTCTTCAAAATAGAGGAAATTCATGGTGCTAAAGAGTAGAATGGAGGTCGCCATTCCGAAGATACCGCCAGCAATGGCCATGAGGTTCTCTAATTGAATGGATTGGGTCATCTGCTGATAGACAGCCGCTGCATAGTCGTATTGACTCACGTTTTTTTCAAGCCCATGCTCAGCTATTAGCTTCTTGCTTTTTTCCAGACCATCAAAGTAGAGATAAGAATTAAGATGAGAGAAATAAGGATTTTCGTAGCCACCAAAGCTTTTAGGTTGAACAACAACCAAAATCGGATCGGTCAAGAATTGCTGATAGTTCATCGGTGTATTATTATAGATAAAGCGTTTTTGGTTGTTAGGAAGATAGGTCACCCGTGCTTTCATAGGCAACTGACTCTTTCCTTGTTCATCATTAGGAGTCAGATAATCTTCATAGCGTTTTTTCAACTCCTCTTCTTGCCCTTTCAACTTTTCAGGGAGCAAAAGTCCAAATTCTCCAGCTTGCAAGTGATTCAAACGCTCTTTTTCCTCGGGGGAAACAGCTACTTTTTGGATATCGAGGTAGTTTGGAGTCGCATATAGAGTATTGGTAAGAGGATCGTAATCTGTAATCGAAAGATTTCTCCCTGTTCTAGGATCATTCATGAAGCCTTTTGAATTAAAAGATGCGAGCTGATGATAGACCAAGAGACCACCTTTTTCGATGCCAGACTCGATGAGCTTAGACCATTTTGCTCTGTTCTCAATTTGCGGTATTCTGTGAAAAATCCTCCCGATTTACACTAATTTGAACCCAATTCGTCTCTTTAGACCAAGCCACTTTCCCCTCTTGGTAAGTTTGCCAGACAGAACCATAGATACTGACCCGATGGATAGCAAGGCCAATGAGAGCAACAGCGAGAAATTGACAGGTAAAGAGAAAAACTAAAATCCTTTTTACTGGAATTTTCCCTTTTAAAAGGCTAACTAAGTGCACCGTCTGGATGCTGAAAGCAAAGATAAAGGACAGGAGAGCTGATACGATGAGTAAGAGCGTATTATAAATGATACTACTTGAAATAATGAAGGAATAGGCAAAGGGGGTTAATTGTAAGCAATAAATCAAAATGGATCCTAAGGCACTGGCTCCAATACATCCTAAAAGCAGCTCTCTGCTGTCTTCCATGAGAGAACGTCCAAAGAGTTGGTACCGTCTCATCCCTGCAATATAACGAATCCCTGCACTCCTCAATTCAAGTGTTTTTTGAATAATGGCCAATGCACTAAAGCTAAGAATAAAAATAACCAAGGCTAAGGATTGGGAACCGGAACCAAAAAATGCCATAAAATTCTGCAAGAGATTAGGCTTATTCATGAAAGTCTTTGAGAAACCAAGTTCGTGTAGTTTTTGATCCAACTTTTCGAGTGGTAACTTCCCTGAGAGTATATAGTAATTGGTAAGTAAGCTTTTCTTAGAAGCGACTTCTTTATCTGCTTTTTTGATGCCCTTTGGAAGCTCTCCTTCTCCGTAGATATCATAGGAGAACTTGACCTGACCTTGCGAATCCGTTTGTTGAATCTGGCGAGCAATTACACTATTGCTTTCCCTTGCTAACTGATCTAAGTTGGCTGAAAGCTCCTCATAGGTGACAGCTCTTTCTTGTTTAAGAACTCCTACCACAGGGAGGCTTCGGTAGATGAGCGTATTTGGGGAAATAAAGGCAATCCAAAGCAGAAAGATTAGAATAAAAATGTTCGAGAAAAGTATAAATAAACGTTTCATAATTCTACTCTTTCTAGTTTATCCTAGAGAGATTTTTCCTCTCTAAGATAAACTTTAGCAATTAAAATCCATAATTAAAGTATACAACTTCACCAAAATTTCTATTTATGATGTAATGAGCAGAAGCATAACCTACATTAGATTTGCTGTCACTTGCCCGAGTCACACTTGACCAATTCCAACGATAGGCGTGGAAATAATTTGAGAAAGCTCCCCAATTGCTTGGATCATGATATCCTCCGTAACTCCAATTACCACCAGATACCCAATCAGCAAAGACAGGACACGCTAAGCTACAACTCAACTTCCATAATTAAAATTAAAAGCTTTATTTAACAATAAAATTATGAATTGCTCAAAATATAGTTTCCGTTTTTTCTCCTTTCCAGAGCAACTCTTCACATCTGTATTATATCACTTTTTTAAAAAAATACAAATTATTATATATAAGATAACTGAAAAAGAAGCTGGTCATACAACCAGCTTCTTTTCCTTTTATCCCACTACCGCTTCAGCGATTTCTTCACGGCTAATACCAGCAAAGTAGCGTGTGATATCAATAGTTTCTAGTGCCTTAAGAACATCCTCGCGTTCGTATTTTACGCCACGAAGGACATCTTCTACAGCTGCAACGTCTTCGATACCGAAGAAGTCACCATAAATCTTGATATCTTGGATTTTTGATTCAATGACGTTGGCAAAAACTTCAACCTTACCACTGGTGAATTTTGTACCACGACGGACGTTAAATTCAGGTGATTTACCGTAGTTCCAGTCCCAAGTACCAAACTTGGTATCCTTGATGCGATTGATTTCAGCCAATTCTTCTTCTGAGAAGACGTATTCAGTCATCTCTGGGTACTCTTTTTTCATGTATTCCAATAGCAAATCGCGGAATTCTTCAACCGTGATTTTTTCTGGCAATTCATCGATAATATTGGTTACACGGGCACGGACGGATTTCACACCTTTTGACTCAAACTTATCCTTTGAAACCTTAAGGGCGTTAGCAAGGACTGACAGATCAACGTCAAAGAGCAAGCAACCATGGTGCATGATACGTCCATTGATATAGGCTTGGGCATTTCCACAGAATTTCTTACCGTCAATTTCTAAGTCATTACGGCCTGTAAATTCAGCTTTAACACCAAGTTGAGCCAAGGTATTGATAACTGGAGTTGAGAAGCTCTTAAAGTCAAAAGCCTTGTTTTCATCTTCTTTTGAGATGATTGTGTAGTTGAGGTTGTTTAGATCGTGGTAAACAGCTCCACCACCGCTGATACGGCGGACTACCTCAATGCCATGTTCTCGAACATAATCACGATTGATTTCTTCGATAGTGTTCTGGTGACGTCCAACAATGATAGATGGTTTGTTAATCCAAAGTAGGAAAATTTGATCCTCATCCAAAAGATGTTTAAAAGCATATTCTTCCAAGGCAATATTAAAGGCAGTGTCGTTTGAATGATTGATAATGTATTTCATGATATCCCTTTATACGATAGAGACTGGAAAATACCTTTCCAGTCTAATCTATCTTCAATTATTTTTTCTTCGGTGAATGGATGGCCATTCCTAGTACATCCGCAAATGCTTCGTACATCACTTCAGAGTATGTTGGGTGTCCGTGGATGGTCTTAAGCATTTCTTCAACAGTGATTTCCATTTCGATGATGCTTGATGCTTCGTTGATTAATTCCGCAGCTGCAGGACCAATGATGTGAACACCAAGGATTTCTCCGTATTTCTTATCAGCGATAACTTTTACGAAACCTTGAGCTGCATCAGAAGCAATTGCACGACCGTTTGCTGCAAAGTTGAATTTACCGATAGCAACATCGTATTTCTCACGAGCTTGCTCTTCTGTTAAACCTACTGCTGCTACTTCAGGAAGAGTGTAAATGGCTGCAGGAGTCAAGTTAAGTTTCGCTACAACGTGATTTCCTTTAAGCGCATTTTCAGCGGCAACTTCACCCATACGGAAGGCTGCGTGAGCCAACATCTTGGTACCATTGATATCACCTGGTGCATAGATACCTGGAACAGAAGTTTCCATGTATTCGTTGACCTTGATACGACCACGGTCTAACTCGAACTCAACATCGCCAATACCTTCAAGATCTGGAACACGACCGATTGAAAGAAGAGCTTTATTTGCAATGATATCATCTTTTCCTTCAACTTTAATACGAAGTTGATTATTTTCCTCGATGATTTCTTGCAGTTTTGTACCTGTTAAGATGGTCATTCCTTTACGTTCAAGGATTAAGCGAAGGTTCTTAGAAACTTCCGCATCCATAGCTGGAACAATACGGTCCATCATTTCGATAACAGTTACTTTTGAACCAAATGTCATGAAGGCTTGACCCAGTTCGATACCGACAACTCCACCACCGATGATAACAAGGCTTTCTGGAACTTCGTTCATTTCAAGAATGTCGTCACTTGTCATCACGAGTGAAGATTCCATACCAGGAACGTTGATCTTGCTGACTTTTGAACCACCAGCAAGGATGATTTTCTTGGTTTCAAGCAATTCTGAACCATTAACCAAGACATTCTTGTCTTTAGTGATGGTACCAATTCCCTTATGAACAGTAACTCCGTAGCTACGAAGAAGACCTGCAACTCCACCAACCAAGGTATTGACAACCTTAGACTTGGTTTCAAGGAGTTTGTCCATATCTACAGTGAAGTTTGGATTTTCGATGACGATACCACGGTTTGCTGCATGACCGATGTTTTCGATGATTTCAGCATTGTGAAGGTAGGTCTTAGTTGGGATACAGCCACGGTTCAAGCACGTTCCACCGAGTTCAGATTTTTCAACAAGGGCAACCTTACCACCAAGTTGGGCTGCTTTAATCGCTGCAACATAACCAGCAGGACCTCCACCAATTACAACGATATCAAAGGCATCATCGCTCTTACCATCGTCGTTTGAGGCACTAGCTGCAGGTGCAGGTTTTGATTCTGGCGCAGCCGCTCCAGCTGTTGGAATGTTTTCCCCTTCTTCGCCAAGGTAACCGATAACTTCAGTTACTGGGACAGTTTCACCATCTCCTTTGAGGATGGCAATCAAGTATCCATCTTCTTCGGCTTCCAATTCCATGCTGACTTTGTCAGTCATGATTTCCAAAAGGATTTCTCCTTCTTTTACAAATTCTCCGACTTTCTTATTCCATTGGACGATTTGTCCTTCTGTCATATCCACGCCGGCTTTTGGCATAATTACTTCTAAGGCCATGTCTTACTTCCTTTATCTATATCTCTAAAAATAAATGCTGTATTATTTAAACCAACATTGAGATTGGGTTCTCAATTAAGGCTTTCAAGTCTTTCATAAACTTAGCACCAGCCATACCATCTACAACACGGTGGTCAATGGTTAATCCAAGGCTCATGATAGGGCGAATGACAATCTCACCATTGACAACTACAGGTTTCTCAACTGTTGAGCTAACCCCGAGAATAGCTGAGTTTGGTTGGTTAATAATCGGGCCAAAGGACTGAACGCCAAACATTCCCAAGTTACTAATTGTGAAGGTTGAATTTTGGAGTTCGCTTGGAGCCAATTTACCATCCAAGGTACGACCAATGACATCCTTGAAGGCTACAACCAACTCTGATAAGCTCATCTTTTCAGCATTATAAACAACAGGTGTCATCAATCCATTATCCATACCAACTGCCATAGCAAGGTTGACATAGTTATGAGTGATAATGGTCTTACCATCTTCAGTCAATGAAGCGTTGATGTAAGGGTGTTTCATTAAGGTCTTCACAACAGCGAGAGAAAGAAGGTCTGTAACCGTAATTTTCTTGCCAGTTGCTTCCATGATTGGCTCAAGAACCTTCTTACGAAGAGCCAACATTTCTGACATATCGACATCATAGTTGAGCGTGAAGGTTGGCGCAGTTAAGTAGGATTCAACCATACGTTGGGCGATAACCTTACGCATTGGCGTCATTGGGATACGCTCAATCTCACCATAAGGAGTGATATTATCTGGAACTTCTTCTACTTTTTCGATTTGAGCAGGAGACTTGATAGTGTCGTTTTCGATATTTTCAGGAAGCAAGGCTAAAACGTCCTTCTTCATGATTTTACCACGATGACCTGTTCCTTGGATTTCCTGCCAAGCAATGTTATGTTCGAGGGCAATTCGTTTTGCAAGTGGCGAAATGCGAACCACATTTGTGTCTTTATAAGTTTCCACGTCTTCTTTGTGGACACGACCGTTTGCACCTGAGCCAGAAACGTCGTAGAGGTTGATCCCTAGATCATCCGCTAACTTTCTAGCCGCAGGAGTCGCTCTTAGCTTGTCATCAGCCATGACCTCTCCAATTCTATACTAAGATATTAAGGACGAAGAGGGCAAGGAAAAAATAGGAGATTGACGATGTGTTCGATGAACACAAGGAAATCTATCTTTTTTTCGCAGACCTCCGTCCGAATTCAATTACATGATACAAAGGGCGTCAAAAGTCAAAGTTAAAATAGGAAACTTGACGAAGAAACTTTAGTTTCTTGGAAAGTTTATCTTTTTCATACAGACTTTAGCCCCTGTTCAACTCTACAAGTATCTTGGACACGAAACATGTCTCAAGTTACTACGGTTGCCGCTATTAGGCGGTCAACCTAGTAGACTTACTAAGTCACTCATCGAATAATAACAATTCGATTCGTTCCTGTCGCAACTTTACAAACAACTTGGATACAAAACATATCTCAAGTTACTGAAGTTAAAACTTCAAATGGTTTACATAATTTAACTTATGCACCTTTATTCTTTATTATAAGTCTTACGGATGGCATCTTTGATGCTTTCAACGGTTGGAATCATTGCATTTTCTAGGTTTTGCGCATAAGGCATTGGCACATCTTCTCCTGCACAACGGCGGATTGGTGCATCTAGATAGTCAAATGCTTCTGATTCTGAAATGATAGCTGAAATCTCTCCGATATAGCCACTTGTTTTATGGGCATCGTTGACCAGTACGACCTTACCTGTCTTCTTCACTGAGTTAATGATGATATTCTTATCAAGCGGTACAAGGGTACGTGGGTCGACAATTTCAACCGAAATTCCTTCTTCAGCTAATTCTTCAGCAGCTTGAACCACACGGCGAAGCATTTTACCGTAAGTAACAACTGTTACATCCGTTCCTTCGCGTTTGATTTCCCCAACCCCAAGTGGGATTGTGTAATCTGGATCAACTGGCACTTCCCCTTTTTGGTTAAATTCTGACTTATACTCAAGAATGATAACAGGGTTATTATCACGGATAGAAGACTTGAGCAGTCCTTTCATGTCCGCAGGTGTACCTGGTGCTACAACCTTAAGTCCAGGAATGTGAGTGAACCAAGACTCTAGGGATTGCGAGTGCTGGGCGGCAGAACCAACTCCGTTACCAGCTGCACATCGAACTGTCATTGGAACCTGACCTTTACCACCAAACATATAACGTGTTTTAGCGGCTTGGTTAACGATATTGTCCATGGCAATGACTGAGAAGTCCATAAAGGTCATATCGACGATTGGACGAAGTCCCGTCATGGCTGCTCCCGCTGCTGCTCCAGAGATAGCAGCTTCAGAAATAGGACAGTCACGGACACGTTCTGGACCAAATTCTTCAAGCATTCCAACAGAAGTTCCGAAGTCTCCTCCGAAGACACCGACGTCTTCTCCCATCAAGAACACATTTTCATCGCGACGCATTTCCTCAGACATAGCAAGGATAATGGTGTCACGGAACGACATTGTTTTTGTTTCCATTTTATCTCTTTCTCCTTAGTCTGCGTAAATATCTTCAAATGCGGATTCTAGCGGTGGGAATGGACTTTCTTCCGCAAATTTAACAGAAGCTTCTACTGCTTCCTTGACTTGCGCTTGAATTTCTTCCAATTCTTCTGCACTTGCAATATTGTTTTCAATGAGGTATTTGCGAAGATTTTCGATTGGGTCTTTTTGTTTCCACAATTCCACTTCTTCACGGGTACGATATTTACCAGGGTCAGATGATGAGTGACCAAGCCAACGATAGGTTACACTTTCAATCAAGACTGGGCCATTGCCACCACGAACATGGTCTACAGCTTTCTTAAATCCTTCATAAACATCAATGACATTGTTTCCGTCTTCAATAAACATTCCAGGAATTCCATAAGCAGCGCTACGTTGATGAATATGCTCTACATTGGTCATTTTCTTGATATCCGCAGAGATCCCATAACCGTTGTTAATGCAGTAGAAAATGACTGGAAGGTTCCAGATGGAAGCCATGTTAACAGCTTCGTGGAAAACACCTTCGTTGGTAGCACCGTCACCAAAGAAGCAGACAACAATCTTGCCTGTCTTTTTCATTTGCTGGCTGAGGGCTGCACCGACAGCGATTCCCATACCACCACCTACGATACCATTGGCACCAAGGTTACCTGCATCAAGGTCTGCAATGTGCATGGAACCACCTTTTCCTTTACAGGTTCCAGTGTATTTCCCAAGGATTTCAGCCATCATTCCGTTGAGGTCAATTCCTTTGGCGATAGCTTGTCCGTGTCCACGGTGGTTGGAAGTGATCAAGTCATCTTCATTCAAAGCTAGCATAGCACCAACGTTTGCTGCTTCCTCACCAACAGAAAAGTGAGTCATACCAGGAACTTTCCCTTTTTTTACTAATTGTGCAATTTTTAAGTCCATTCGACGGATTTCTTCCATCTTACGGAACATCTCTAGCAAGAGATTTCTATCTAAAGTTGACATAATCTCGCCTTTCTAGGTTTAAAGTTTTATATTCTCATTCTATCGCATTATGAAAGCACTGTCAAAATATATGCTTAGATTCTTTCACAAAATACAAATAGAAAACCCCAGTTTATCGGGATTTTCTATAAATTAAAACATTTTTTCACAAAGTTTATTTGACATTGGAAACTTCAAATCTTTTCATAATTGTTTGCAAACGCCCTTGATAGAGGATAGCACTAACGACCAAACTCGCTATTAGACCAATCCAGTAAGAATAGGCTCCCAAAGTTGTCACATGATCTAGGAATAAGCCTAATGGAATGGACACAGCCCAGTAAGCAATTACTCCTAGATAGAAGGGAACAACCGTATCCTTATAGCCTCTCAGTATTCCTTGTAAAGGAGCTGCAACGGTGTCAGCTAACTGGAAAAATAGACTATAAGTTAGGAAGGTAGATGTTAGTTCAATGAAGTCAGGATTATTTCCATATAAACTGGCTACGACATCTCTCAAAATATAGAGAAAGCTCAATGTAAAGCCTGCAAATATCAATGCTATCCAACGACCAATTTTGATATAGGTCTTGGCATCATCAAAACGCTTAGCCCCAACCTCATAAGAAACAACGATGGCCATGGCAGAGGAGATACTCACAGGAAAGGCATACATGAGAGTTGAGAAGTTCATGGCTGACTGATGGCTAGCAATAATCATAGACAAAAATTTAGCCATAATCAAACCAACGACTGAAAAAATAATAACCTCAGCAAAAACAGTACCACCGATTGGTAAGCCCAAGCGAATCCCTTCTTTGATCTTTACTAGGTCAAGCGGAAGCAGTTTTTCCAAATGAAACTCTTTTAACTTTTCTTGCTTTAAAAGGATGATGGCAGAAATTCCCAGTAGGCACCAGTAAGCTAGGGAAGTTCCTAGCCCTGCTCCTGCTCCACCTAACTCTGGAAACCCAAAGGCACCGTAAATTAACAAATAGTTAAATCCACAATTTAAAGGTAGTAATAAGAGCATGAGGTACATAGATAGTTTGGTCAGACCGAGTGAATCAAGTAGCGATCGGATAACACTGAAAAGCAACAAGGGAATAATTCCGATAGACAAATACCAAAGATATCGAACCGAAACAGCTGCCACTTCATTTTCTAAGCCGATATGATTTAAAACTGCTGGTGCGAAAAAAATCACAATCCCGAGCAAAATCAAAGACAATCCAAATGCTAAATAGATGAATTGGTAGAAGTCAGATGCCACTTCTTCTTTTTTACCTCGTCCTAGATGATGGCCTATGATAGGAACCATGGCCGAAACAATCCCTGTTAAAAAGGTAAAGAAAGGATTCCAGAGACTCGTTGCAGTTGAAACGCCAGCCAAGTCCATGGTATTGTACTGCCCCGTCATGGTTGTATCGACAAAAGAGGCAGAATAATTGGCAAACTGATAAATCAGGATAGGGAAAAATATCTTAAGAAATAAGACAAACTTATCTTTAAATTGATGGGTTGGATACATATACGCTCTCTATTCTTATAGTTTATAGAGCAGAGTCCCATCTAGTTTTGGTAGATGATTTGTCCCTTACAGATAGTATATTTGACCTGCCCTTTTAAGGTTTCGCCGATAAATGGTGAATTGGCTGATTTTGAAGCAAAGTCTGGACCAACAGTACGATCAGCCTTGTCATCAAAGATGGTGATATCCGCTGGACTATTTTCAGCTAAGTAGCCTGCTTCAAAGTCATACAATTTAGCTGGATTAACAGTCATTTTTTCTAGCAATTCCATCAAGCTTAACTCCCCAGCCTCGACCAAATAAGTCAAACCGAGAGATAGAGAGGTTTCCAAGCCAGTCATACCAGATGGCGCTTTAGTGATATCCTCTACATTTTTCTCATCTGCATGGTGAGGTGCGTGGTCTGTCGCAATCACAGTGATGACGCCTGACTTGAGACCTTCAATCACGGCACGACGATCTGACTCCAAACGAAGCGGAGGATTCATTTTAGCATTACTACCTTGAGTCAAAAGGAGTGCTTCCGTCTTAGAGAAATGCTGGGGAGCTACTTCTGCTGTGACTTGCGCTCCCAAACCTTGAGCGAATTCCACTACCTTGACACTTTCTTCCTTAGACAAATGCTGGATATGAACATGAGCCTTGGTTGCATAGGCAATCATAACATCACGCGCAATCATAGCGTATTCTGCTACCCCTGTCGCACCACAGATCTTGAAGTGGTCTTTAGCGATGTTTTCGTTGAAACCAAGAATTCCATTCAAGCCAGGATCTTCCTCATGAAGGCAAACGAAGGTACCAAGTTTTTTAGCGGTTTCCAAAGCTTCTTTTAATACTTTACTACTTTCAAGTGGAATACCGTCATCTGAAAAACCAACGGCACCTGCTTCTAAAAGCGCCTTAAAGTCGGTCAAGTCTTGGCCATTAAAATTCTTAGTAATGGTCGCAACTGTCTTGACATTGATCTTTTCTTTAGCAGCTGACTGGAGAACTTCTTGCAAAGTCTCTACGTCTGAGATGGTTGGATTGGTATTAGCCATCATGACGACCGTTGTAAAACCACCTGCAGCAGCTGCTAGGGCACCAGTATGGATATCCTCCTTGTGGGTCTGACCAGGTTCACGAAAATGAACATGAATATCCACGAGTCCAGGCGCAACTACAAGCCCAGTAGCATCAATCAGTTCTGCTCCTTCTTTCTTGATTTCAGGTGCAATTTTGACAATTTTCTCATCTTGGACTAAAACATCACACACTTGATCCAAACCAGACTTAGGATCCATTACACGACCATTTTTGATTAGTAGCATCTGCTTTCTCCTTTATTCATAAAAATCAACTTGGGTATCCAACAATTTATCCCCATCATAAACAAACTTGGCTGAGAAGAAGGGTTTGTCCTCTAAAAGCCACTCAACAAAGGTGTGGTCACCTTCCCAAGTCGGCTTACTCAAGACCTCATCATAGGGAACCCATTCTAAGGTCCCCTCATTGCAGTCAATCAAGTCACCCTCAAACTCTGTCACCTTAAAAACATAGGTGTACCAGTCTAAATCTGGTGTAAACTCAGGAAAAGTGATAACGCCTTTTAGAACAGGCTTGGCTTTCAGTCCTGTCTCTTCAAGGATTTCACGCGCCGCGCATTCCTGAGGTGTCTCCCCTCGCTCTAGCTTACCACCCACACCAATCCATTTACCTTCATGGACATCGTTGGGCTTCTTATTGCGATGGAGCATGAGTAGTTCTTTCCCGTTATCAATGTAGCAAATCGTCGCTAACTGAGGCATATTTTCTCCTTATCTAAGCCAATCGATTGGCTCTTGTTCGGTCTCTGTTAAGAATGCATTCGTCTTGGAAAAAGGCTTGGAACCCCAAAATCCTCTGTAAACCGATAAAGGACTTGGATGGGCTGATTCGATAATCAAGTGATGAGGATTGGTAACCAAGGCCTTCTTCTTACGTGCATAGGATCCCCAGAGTACAAAGACTACTGGTCTGTCTAGATGATTGACAACCTGAATCACAGCATCTGTAAAAGGCTCCCATATCTGCCCAGCATGACCATTGGCCTGACCAGCAGGAACGGTCAAGCAAGCATTGAGAAGTAAGACCCCTTGCTCAGCCCAAGTTGTCAAATCATGAGATTTCTTAACTCCGACGTCATCTGCTAATTCTTTCAAGATATTTTGCAAGGATGGCGGAGCTGGAATGGTATCCGGTACAGAAAAACTCAAGCCCTGCGCCTGACCTGGCCCATGATAGGGATCCTGCCCTAGAATCACCACCTTAACCTCTTCCAGAGGAGTAGTCAAGAGAGCCTGAAAAACCTTTTCCTTAGGTGGATAAACAGTTCCCTGAGCATAGACCTGGTTCATAAATTGATTGATTTTCCCAAAATAACCCTCAGGTAATTGCTCCTTAATCAAAGCATGCCAAGATGAGTGTTGCATAAAGCTTACTCCTTCAGTTTTACTGCCTCTATTATAGCAAAAAGTGGCTATTGAAACCACTTTTTTAGTTTCTACAAATATTTCGAGAATTTTTGAAAAGAATCTCCATTTGAAAGTGACTACTTACTATCTTGTGAAGCATTAGAAAGGATAAATTCCTGGTCAATCTCATCGATAGTCATCTCAGTTCGGATATTTAGATTTTCATTAAATCTTTTATTCAATTCCCTTGTGACACTCGTTTTAAACTCATCACTCGATTTTTGTCTATAATAATCAAATCCTACAGAAGCCGCGCTACAGCAACTCCCCCAATCAGAAAGATAGCCGATAATTTCAAAAAAACTATCATTATATCTTTCAAATCTTTTCGTTGCAGAACTTTTTAAATACCCTGAAATACAATTTACAAATGTATAGTAATACCTCGAGTCTCGAAATGAATTGTATTCTTGGCTATGAAAACTTGGATCGATAATTCGTGCTTCTCGCACGTCTTTCATGGTGGGTTTTCTAGGAATTTTAATATCAGTCAGTAGATAAGCATAATAGGTTTCCTTGTCAAAAAAGGCTCCATCTGCGGCTATCAATGAACCATATACACCGTCTTCATATTGAAACACCGTCACAGCACCATTCCTATATTTACTTTCGACAGGAACAGGCGGAGCAATTCTTTTTTTAGGCTTTTCTTTTTTGACACTAATTTTTTCTAAAAACTTTTCTAGATTTGCACTCCTCTGTTTTAAAAATTTACTATCTGCACCTAATTCTTGGGCAAGAGCCAAATCTTCCTTTTTATCAATAATCTCTTTGATTTCAAGTAAGAATCCATCATCTAATTGCCCAACTTCCCACATACAATGTGCCAGAGCGAACAAGACATTATATCTATCGTCATCGTCTAAATCCATTGTCAAGTCATTTTTGATAGTAGCTGGTTCTTCTCCTCCGTTATATCTCTCGAAAAATTCTTCCTTAATATCTAAGGAGGTATCATTTCCAAAAATGGTTGCATTCCATGTTCCCATAATTTATAGACTCCTCTATAGTTTATTATTCCATTATTAAAGTAGTTCCAAACAATCCAGCAAGTCTTGGTAAGAATGGACTTCATAAGTCGGCTGGGCTTGCGTCTTATTTTCCAGATGATGGGGATTGAACCAGATAGTGTTGATTCCAGCATTATTCCCACCTTGAATGTCAGCGGTTAGAGAATCTCCAATAATCAGCGCCTTTTCCTTGCTGAAACTTTCAATCTGCTGACCGATTTTTTCATAGAATAGTGCGTCAGGCTTTTGTGTTTGCAACTGCTCAGAAATAAAGACTTGATTGAAATAGGGAGCCAGACCAGATTGAGCCAAACGTCCTGTCTGAATGGCAGTAATGCCATTTGTCGCAGCATACAAATCATAATCACGCTCGATAAGGCTGTCCAAGAGTTCATGAGCACCTGAAAAAGTTTGTCCCTGTTGGGCTAAGTAAAATTGGTAACGCTGGGCAAGTAACATACCGTCTTTTTCCAGTCCGAAATAGGCAAATAAACGAGAAAAGCGCGTGTTAACCAGTTCTTGTTTACTAATTTTCTTTTGCTCCAAGTCCTTCCAGAGAGCATTGTTCATGGGAACGTAATAGTCTTTATAGGCTTGAATGTCCGCAACTCCTTCTTCTTTTAGAAGTTGCGTCAGAGCCACATCCTCAGCAGTATCAAAATCAAGCAAGGTGTGGTCAAGGTCGAAGAGTAAAAATTTGTAGGACATTGAGTTTCCTTTCTGAATAATTTTTAATTTAATAAATTGTTACTTTTCTCTGCTTCTAATTTCTCTAACTCCGATTTTAGTTGTTTAATTCTGTTTTCAATCGTACTTTCTTGAAACTTCTTTTCATACATTTCGTATAATTTATTTCTTAGTAACGGCTCTGAAATCATATCAATCTCTGATAATAGGTTTTCCTTAGTTAAATAGCTTACATGGTTGTTTATGTCTTGAAGAGGAGCAAGTTCTTTGATAATGTTGTTTATTTTAGAAATCGCAAATTCACCATAGATATCCTTAATAAACATATCATCATGCATTATTTCCTGTATATTCTTAGCAAATGTATTCCTCATTAATTCTACTTTCACATCCTCTTCATCTTTTACTAAACAAATAACATTTCCATTCTTGATATCAGATAACATAAAAGGAGAATGTGTAGTAAAAATAAATTGAATTTTTGAATTTGAAACTTTATTAAATTCATTGATTAAAAAATTTATTAAACGTCTAGACCATTCTAAATGAAGACCTTCTTCAATTTCATCTACAAGAATTATATAATTACCTTCAAATGATCTAGTTTTTATCAAAGCAACCAAATCAAGTAAGTTCTTCTCACCTTTTGAAGTAACCTCCCTAACTTGAAACCAAATTGCTTCCCCACGTTCATTTATTAAATTTATTTTTCTTTTCTCTGTAAAGTCAATAGTAGTTCTTAATTCATCTATAAAGTCCTTAACTGATTGATCTTCAAAATCTATTTTTACAATACAGCTTTGAGCATCAATTGATTTGAGATTATCATTAACCTGATAAAACTCTCTTAAAAATCGTGCAGTGAAGTTAATATATTCAACAATATCATTGCTAGGTTCTACACCAAAATCTCTACAGTTATCATAAGATAAGCCTTCCCCAACAAATTCTCCGTCATCTTCCCTCACAAAATCTTTCTCTAAAAGTTGAGTAAAAAAAATAGTTATATCTTTAAAAAGAATTTCCCAATTAGCTACTATATCATCATATGCATTAGGTACCTTATTATAATTTGGAAAATATAAATCTCGAATATACATATATGTATCAACGAGAACATTTAGAATCTGCAACTCATTGAAAGATAAAGCTAACCCTTTTTCTAAAAATTCTTCAAAAGAAACTCTACCAAAAAATTCCTGAAATATAAATCCAAATCTGTTAAATACTACAAAACGTTTAAATTCTAAGATGAGTCTCTCGAATCTTTTTTGAAATTCTTCATCTTCTAGTGCTACATTTATGTTGTTATATTTTTTCTGTTTAGCGTAGTTACATAGTTCAGGCAATTCTTTCGTAATCTCATCTAAAGACAAGAAATTCTCAAAATAAAAATTATACTCTCTATCAATATAAAAATTATACTCTCTATCAATTATATGAGAACCATCGTCTTTAAATACACGTTCCGAAATAAACTCTTTAAAATTATATTCAGGCATCCAATCCAATGGCAGTACTTTTCTAAAACAGTAATCAGTTAAATCATCTAAAGTCTTTTCGAAAGTATTTATTCTGATTTCCCATTTATAATTGGAATTGTTTGAAATGAATCTTTTATCAACAAGTAGTTTATAAGCATCAAACTTGGATTTTGCATCTTTCAGTGAGAACTGTTTACTATTACCATATCGTCGTCTAATTAAACCATTATAATCTTCGTAACCTCTTAATACTTTTGAAGACTGAAAATAATACATATTATCTATCTGACCATCCTCTACTGTACTTGATTTATAAATACCTGTGTATTCAAGTTTGTTTATTTGCTCTATATGGCTATTGATTTCAATACTTTCTATATCAAAATTAAACATCTCCAATAAAACATTGCTATCCCAATATATTAAACAGTAAGAAGAATCAAAAGTATGATATTTTCTCTCCTCTTTGGTACACCCAATCAAATCCAAAATAGTTGTCTTACCAACACCATTATTTCCAACTATTGCGGTTATATTACTTATACTGTCTCCATAAAAATTTGGAACTGAATCCTCAACCTTGTTAACTTTTAAATGTTGATTTCTCCACTCTATTGTATAGTTAGAATTGAAAATAATTGGTTCATTCCATGAAATATTGTTGTATTTTTTAATTATTAATCCTATTAACTCCATATTATTCACCTATTAATCCGATATTTCTACTAATATCTGTTACGAATTTAGATAGAGGACGCTTCCCATACTCTTTAGAATCAGTATACGCGCCAGTTATAAATCGATTGATTTCACTTTCTGTAAGTTGCTTCATCTCACTCTTTTGAAATAATGAATTAATCCCTTCCTTATAGGATTTCGAATAAATTTTCTTTTTCCATAACAATTCTTCAATTACATCAGAATGAACTTGATATAACTCTATCAAGCCAATCTTATCGAAGTCTTTCTTAAGTAAATCAAACTTCTCTGATTTTTGTTTCTCAATCAAGATTCTAGGTTGATGAATAGATTTCAAATCATAATTAAATCTAAAAAGATCATCTACTTCGATACTTGAATCATAAGGAGAAATACTAAACTCACTAGTCAGTTTCTTGAGATTGCAAGAAGCACAACAAGGTACCAAATTATAAAAACAGACTGCTAACAGTGGATAATCGATTTTTGACCAAAAATGATCTAATTGACATGAATTTAGCAATTCAATATGTTTCTCATTTATTTCATGGCCTTCTGGGCATTCTCTTTTTAAATATATTTCATCAGAAAAATACTCAAACATATCAGCAGAATTATCTTGACATGTTTTGCACTTGTAAACTTTCATTGTAGAATTGATAAAATTCCTATTACAATAGGGACAAACAATGAAACTGGAATTCTTTACTCTAGAATATCTAATCTCTTTTGTTATAAAATTATAAGATAATACTAAAAATGATTCAAATTTTTGGAAGTAATAAAGTCCATTATATTCGGGATGAAAAATCCAATCTTTTCTATCTATTTTTTTAGCATTCAGAAACCATTTAAATATTTTATTTAAATCTTCGTATTCAAGTTGCATCTATTCTAAAAGCACATCATCACCTGTGCTCCAATTAATCCCTTCAATGACTAAATACTCCCGAATCCACTTTGAAATGTCCTTTTTAAAAGTTTCTTCACCTCTATATTTCTTAGGGAAATTCATTTGTCCATATATAGATTCACACCAATCTCTCACGTAATCCGGATCAAACTTTTCAATCTGTATCATTTAACTTCCTCCAATTTTACTATAACTTAATTGCTAGCAATTTCAGTTATGAATAAATAAAATACAATGCATCATTTAACTTTGACAAATTTCGAAGAGTAGAAATTTATTGAACATTGAGTTTCCTTTCTGAGTTTCATCAAGAATATTATAGCATAAATGAAAATATGAAGTTAACATTGTTTGAATAACTTAAACTCTCCAATACTACACTCCCCTACCCCAACTCCTTGGCTATTCTACTCTTTTCAAGATTTCCCTTGGTAATTCGTTTCCATAAAACAAGTGGGTTCAAACTATAAGATAGGCGTATGAGGTAATAATTGATCCATTCGATAAGGGCAAAAAGCTGTATTAGTATGGCTATAATAGCCACTTGGAAACTCTGTGTATTCCAGACAATAAAAGGAAAGCCTGAAATAAGTAAAACAAGGTCTAGTATTCTGAAACAACCATATAGTTTGGGCACACTTCCACTTCCGAAATGAGGTTTCGACAGCCTTCTAATCAAAATTGCCCAATAGATTGAACCTTGAAGCAAAATAAATGTCAGTAAAGACAGAGGATAGAGAATGGTTACTAGACTATTCACGTCACCAAGCCGATTTTTCAAAAGAAAAAAACAAAACCAAAAGGATAAGACGGCTGTAAGCTCTCCCAAACAAAGGGACAGCAACTCTTTTCTAACTTTCTCTTTTTGTATGTTCATCATTTCCCCCATCTATCTATCATCCTATATCAGAAAAAAGCCATTCGAACCAGTTTATAGTCAAAATTTCACAGAATAAAGGCATTCTATGTATAGAATAGTTCAATCCCTTTAATATCAATGTAATTCTAAGTTTAGAATTACATTAAAATAAATGTTTTAGGGCTATTCTAAGTCTATGATAGCCTTAAATTTTAATTTTTGAAGGATTCTAAAGCTAGAATAGCTCAAAAATCACGAGAATGTAGTGATTCGAAGCTTAGAAGAACTTTTGGTGAATTTCAATAGCACTTCAACTAGCTATTCTTACAATTTTTCTGATGAGCTTTGAGTTTTTTTAGAGCCCAGTCATAGTGACTGGAAGTGGCACTAACAAAGTAGGAGCCAAGACTTGTCCCACCCGTCCACTTATAGACACCTTTGGTAAAGAGTTGGTCATTGCTAAAGTCTTCCATCAACTCTAAAACCTCTTTATGTGATTGATTGAGGAGTTTGGTCGCTTCTTCTAAAGACGTTTTCTGGTGCTTCTTCCAAATAGCGAGATTCATTTCCCCATAAGTTTTCCAATTATAAGGCTCAGGGAGAAAAGGTCTTTCAAGACCCTTTTGATTGGAATGTACCCAGGTCAAAAGCAGCTGCTGCCATTCATAGAGATGGATCAGGACATCCCGCAGATTTTTATCTCTATTCCAGTGGGCTTCTTTTTTCTTTTGGTCTTTTGAAAAATCAAAAGGAGTCTGTAGCTCTTCTTCACTTAATTTAGAGATAAAGTGATTGAGCTTTTCATAATTTTCCTTAGAGGCTAACACTAGCTCCTCTTTTGTTTTTGGTCTAGGCATAGGCGTTCTCCCTTCATTTTCAATTAGAATAAGCTATTTTCTTACTTCATTATACCATAATCAAAAAGCAGTTCTTCATTTTACGAACAACTGCTTTTACTAACTATTTTTTATGCTTATAGTCACTACTTTACATATAAATCTTTAAAGTGACCATCCACTTCTGCTATCTGATAGAGCAAGTGGGATAGTTCTTGGTAATCTTCTTTTAAACATGAAAGGTGGGCTTGACCAAATAGAGTAGCCAATTCTTCTTTTAATCTTGCCCCTTCTGTATCATGATCTTTTAAGAACTTACTGAGATAGAGATTTCGAACAGCAGCAAGTTTAAAGCTAAAATACTGATGCAATTGTTTTTGCTCTGTATTTAAGCCATTTTCAGCAACTGCTTTTGCATAGCATTCCAAGACATTACTTTGTCCATCCAGATATCTGTCCCTCATAATCCTTGCCGTTTCCTGATAGATTTCAGTTTGACTAGGACTCTTGTCCTTCCTAAAATTTCCCCACATGGAGTATGCTCCACGCTTATAGTCAATAGCTTTCGCCTTCCAAGCTTCTAAAATGTCATTAAAAGCAACCTTCATACAGGCAAAACCAGCCGGATCATGCAAATAGAGGTACTGATCATCAATGTCATACACGGTTACGAAGTGATCCACACCATAAAGGATTGTGTGATTGGGATTGTAGGTCAGATGCCCCATATCAAGAGGTCCCAGTACGACAGGTCCATTAGACAGAAAGGTTTCCAACTTTCTTTTTATCTCTTCCAAATCAACTTCTGCTCCATCCTTTAGATAGAAGTCCTCATAGTCAAATCCAAGTATTTTTAAAGAATGAGAAATAGAAAGATCTGGCATTCCGTTATCAAAGAATACTAGAGGGTGCTGCTCATCTTCCTTCACGATACTAGCGCCATTTCCCATCACCATAATTGCCTCTAAAAACTCTGCTTTAAAGTCATAACCATAGGCGTCGAGTGCCATTGCCAATGAATAGCTATAGCAAAGTGACACATCTCCAAAATACATCTGCATATTCATGCCTCCTTATCTTCTATGAGTCTATTATACCGAGAAAACTATTCTCATGCCCCATAAAATCCAAACAAAAAATATGGGTATTTGAGATTTATAGTCATGAATGTCAAGAATAAAAAACTCTGTAAAAGATATCTTCTACAGAGTTCGATTTACATCTTTATAAAATGTCAGAAAATTATCTAGTTCTTAATCACTGGTATCCATAGTTCCATTTGATAGTCTGGTGACGACATGTCTCCTTCAGTATAGACTTCAAAGTCTAGCGCTCCTGAGTGGCGATAGCCAGTTTCTGGGAAAAAGACCTCCAAGACATATTTCCAAGCATTGTGAATGCTAGCTGGTATAGGGCCTTTGACTGGTACGATAGCATATTCAGCGGCTGGGACATCTTTGATGGACAGACCTAGTTCTTCTGCTTTAGCTTTATCCGTCACATCATAAGCAGCCATGTAGTTGATGATTTCACCTTCTTTGACATCCGAACAGATGCCGAAGGATTGGCCACTGCCTAGACTCTCTAGGCTTTCCAAGCTGTGATTGTTATAGAGATTCTCCCAAGCAGACGGGCATTTGCTATTATCAATAGCTTCCAATAGGACGCCTGCAACGGTAAATGCAGGCTTCTTTTGAATCTTGATATCCATGTTCTTTCCTCCTGTGATTTTTAAGGATAATTGAAGTCTAGGAAAGATCCGATAAGGTTTTCCATTTCGAACTTCTGAGGGAGTTGCACCATGGAATTTCTTGAAGGCTGAGCTAAAAGCATCCGCAGAATCGTAGCCGTATTTCATCGCTATGTCAATGACCCTCTCAGAGCTGTCTCGCAAGTCCATCACAGCTTCGGACAGCCTGCGATTACGCAAATATTCTGCCAAGGTCATATCTGCTAGGATAGAAAAGAGCCTGCTAAAAAGAGGGTAAGAATAGCCCGATAGCTGCTGAAATCTTTTCATATCCACTTCTCCAGTCAGCTGCTGCTCCAAATAATCTATGGTTTGGTTGAATTGATGCATCATATTCTTTTTTCTTACCTCCATAAGATACAAAGGACGTTAAAATCAAAGTGAAAATAGGAAAATTGACGCTGGAGCTTCTGATCCTAGGAAATTCTGTCTTTTTCGCATAGCTTTTAGGCCGTGTTCAATCTATCTATATTCTAGCAAATACAAGATACTTCCGTCCTAGAATATTTGTACAAGATTTAAAGGTTCAAATCCTTATAACTTATCTTTTAATTTCTCAACAAAGAGATAGGCTGCTGGGCAGGTCAAAGTATTTTTAATTGTCAGATGATTAATTTGATAAATCTTCTTGCGATCTGTATGAGGGAACTCGCGGCAAGCCTTTGGTCGAACGTCGTAGATTGAGCAGAGATTGTCTCCTCCTAGAAAGGGGCAGGGCATGGATTTGAAAACCTTGTCCCCATCTTCATCCACCTGCAGAAACTCCGCTTCAAAAGCCGGTAATTTCATCTTAAAATACTTAGCGATACGGGTGATGTCTGCCTCTTTAAAGTCTGGTCCCAAAGTCTTACAACAGTTAGCGCAGGCGGTGCAATCAATCTCAGAAAAAACTTCTTGGTGGATCTGCTGCGCAATCGTATCTAGATTCTTTGGTGGCTTTTTCTTTAGATTTGCTAACACTTTACGATGCTCTTTCTGCTTTTGCAAAGCTAGCTGGTGGTAATACTCAATATCAATTTCTTTAGACATAATTGCTTTCTAATACAAGTGTTTTTGTCTATTATACCATAAACTCTGCCCCCTTTTTGCCCCCTGAACAGAAAAAAAGCCCTTCGGATAAAATCCGAGGGGCTCAAAACGTTGTTAAATCAACGGCCGAACTGTTGAATTTCAAGGTTCGGGATAAAATAGTTCACTGAGCTATTTTATTTTTTAAGGTTGTAGAATGATTTCAATCCACGGTATTCAGCTACTTCACCAAGTTGGTCTTCGATACGAAGCAATTGGTTGTATTTAGCGATACGGTCTGTACGTGAAAGTGAACCAGTCTTGATTTGTCCTGCGTTTGTTGCAACTGCGATGTCAGCGATTGTTGAATCTTCAGTTTCACCTGAACGGTGTGATACAACGGCAGTGTAACCAGCTTCTTTCGCCATTTCGATAGCATCGAATGTTTCAGTAAGAGTACCGATTTGGTTAACTTTGATAAGGATTGAGTTAGCAGCACCTTCTGCAATACCTTTTTCAAGGTAAGAAGTGTTTGTTACGAAGAAGTCGTCACCAACCAATTGAACTTTACCACCAAGACGTTCAGTAAGAGCTTTCCAACCGTCCCAGTCGTTTTCGTCCATACCATCTTCGATAGTGATGATTGGGTATTTATTTACCAATTCTTCAAGGTAGTCAATTTGTTCTGCAGCAGTACGTACAGCTGCTCCTTCACCTTCGAATTTAGTGTAGTCGTAAACTTTACGTTCTTTATCGTAGAATTCTGATGAAGCACAGTCAAATCCGATAAATACGTCTTTACCAGGAACATATCCAGCAGCTTCGATCGCAGCAAGGATAGTTTCAACACCGTCTTCAGTTCCTTCGAAACGAGGAGCGAATCCACCTTCGTCACCTACGGCAGTTTCCAAACCACGTGATTTAAGGATTTTCTTAAGAGCGTGGAAGATTTCAGCACCCCAACGAAGAGCTTCTTTGAATGATGGTGCACCAGCAGGTACGATCATGAATTCTTGGAAAGCGATTGGAGCATCAGAGTGAGAACCACCGTTGATGATGTTCATCATTGGAGTTGGAAGAACTTTAGTGTTGAATCCACCAAGGTAGCTGTAAAGTGGGATTTCAAGGTAGTCAGCAGCAGCACGAGCTACAGCGATAGACACACCAAGAATTGCGTTTGCACCCAATTTACCTTTGTTAGGAGTACCGTCAAGAGCGATCATAGCACGGTCGATAGCTTGTTGATCACGTACATCGTAGCCGATGATTGCTTCAGCGATGATGTTGTTTACGTTGTCAACAGCTTTTTGTGTACCAAGACCACCGTAACGAGATTTGTCACCGTCGCGAAGTTCAACTGCTTCGTGTTCACCAGTAGAAGCTCCTGATGGAACCATACCACGTCCGAAAGCACCTGATTCAGTATAAACTTCTACTTCAAGTGTTGGGTTACCGCGTGAGTCTAGGACTTCGCGAGCGTAAACATCAGTAATAATTGACATTTTTTACTCTCCTTTGAGTTAAATTTTTTACACCTCTATGATACCTTAAAAATAAGCGTTTTTCAAGGAAAAACGTTATCTTTGTGCAAATTTTCCTTAACTTTATAAAGTAATCGCTTTCTTTCGTCTGTTTTTGCATAGTTTTGTGATATACTAATTTTATGACAGATTTATCAAAACAACTACTAGAAAAAGCTCATGGTGGGCCGAAATTAAACCCTGATGAGCAGCGTCGCTTTCTTGGTACTTTCGAGGAGAGGGTTCTGGGCTATGCGGATATTGAGACAGCCAATAGCCTTCAGTTACAAAAGGGATTTTTGACGATTTTGGAAAATTTTCAAGAAAAGACAGAGGTACTTTTTGTGAAGATTTCGCCAAATATTGAGTTTGATAAACAAGTATTCTACTTAAAAGAAGCTAAGAAAACCAATAGTCAAGCAACAATCGTATCAGAGGATCACACTTCTTCTCCTTTAGGCTTAGTTATCCATTCGAACGTACCTGTTCAAGTGGATGAAAAGGATCTTCGACTGGCCTTTCCAAACCTATGGAAGGTTAAACAAGATAAACCAGTTAAAAAATCCATCTGGAAAAAATGGTTCGACTAATCCTTCCTCAACTGTAATAAACAACCAATATTTGCTGCTGTATGTTCCAAATAGAGACTTGCTTTTTTCAGACTGTCTTCTAAAGGCTCACTTTTCTCTAGGATAGAGAATGCTGCTTGTATATTTTCAAAGGGTAGGGGAGGTAAATCCTCAGAAAGACTACCGCAAATAGCGATAACTGGAACTCCATTAGGAGTTCTTTTTGCTACACCGATGGGAGCTTTCCCAGCAAAGCTTTGACTGTCCAGTCTACCTTCTCCAACGATAACTAAGTCAGCATCTTCAACTTTCTTGTCAAAGTCTATCAAGTCCAAACAAGTGTTAATCCCAGATACAATACTAGCTTCAGCAAAGGCGCAGAGTCCAGCTGCAATGCCACCTCCTGCTCCCGCTCCCTTCAGAGGCAGGGTTGAAGGTGAGAATTTTTCATAAAACTCCTGTATGGCAAAATCTACAGTTTCAAACAAACTGGGATCTAAGCCTTTTTGTCCACCAAATGTATAGGTTGCTCCTTGATGACCACATAAAGGGCTCTCAACATCTGCTAGAATGCGAATCTTCGCATCTTCTGGAATCCTGTATAGGTCATCTTTGGAAACTGATTCAAACTCAAGTAAAGTCTGACCGCAAGCTGGTAGTTCGTTTCCATTCTTATCATAAAAGCGATAACCCATACCAGCAGCAATACCAATTCCACCATCATTACTTGCGGTACCGCCAACACCGATATAGAGTTCTTTCATTCCAAGTTCTATGAGGTGACGAATCAACTCTCCGATACCACGAGTTTGGATGTGGAGGGGATTTCGTTTCTCCTGCGGAATCTTTCCTAAACCAACCAAGTCAGCAACTTCAAAGAGCGCTATTTGATCTTTTTGAAAGTAGCGCATGGATTCTTTTAGCCCAAAAGGCCCCGTAACCTCTTGCCATTTTTCTTCGAGTTCAAGAGAATGTCGAATAGCGTCTACAGTTCCTTCCCCACCATCACCTACAGGGCAAAGCAGACATTCTACATCTGCTATCGATTGTTGGAATCCTCTTTTTATAGCTTGAGCGACCTCTTCTGCCGTCAAACTTTCTTTAAAAGAATCGGGTGCAATTACAATTTTCATAGTTCCCTCTCATTCTAAGAAATCAATCAAAGGAAGAACTTCCAAAAAATCCCTCGTATCTACATGACAAGCTATCTCTGCTTTTACGACCTCTTTGGCACAAAAGGCTATACCGTGGCCTGCTGTCTTTAACATCAAGAGGTCGTTGGCACCATCACCGATAGCAATCGTTCTTTCTTTGGGCAGTTCTAATTCCTTTCTCCATTTCTCAAGAGTAGCTTGTTTTTCTTGGGCTGTAACAATTTCACCAACTAATTTACCTGTTAAAAATCCGTCTTTGATTTCCAACTGGTTGGCGAAGAAATAAGAAATACCTAGGTACTTTGCTAGTCTCTCAACAATCGGAAGAAATCCACCAGACACTAGACCGACTAGGATGCCATTTTTTTGGAGAATAGAGATAAATTTTTGAGCATTTTGGGACAGATGGATGGATTTGAAAACTGTATCCAAAACCGAAATCGGAAGACCTTTTAACAAAGCGACTCTCTCTCGCAAACTCCTTTCAAAGTCCAGTTCACCTCGCATTGCCTGACTTGTAATCTGCGATATTTCTTCTTCGTAACCTGCTTTTCTTCCTAAAAGATCAATCACTTCTTCTGCTATCAGGGTGCCGTCCACATCCATGACACATAGGCCTTTTACTTGGGTCATTACTTCTCCTCTTCTCTAAATAGCCCAAAAATCGTATGAAAGAATCATACGATTTTATCTATTAGTTGACTAGACTATGGTACAAATCAAGATAAGACTTGCAGGCTGTATCCCATGAGAAATCGCATTCCATAGCTTGTTTTTGTAGATTTTTCCAAACGTCTGGCTGGTACTTATAAACATCCAAGGCTGTTTGAAAACTCCAGTTAAGCCAGTATGGTGTTAAATTGTCAAAGCTAAATCCAGTACCAGTTCCTTCGATCGGATTGAAGGATTGTACTGTATCACGCAATCCGCCAACCTCATGAACCAAAGGTAGAGTTCCGTAGCGCATAGCCATCATTTGTGACAAGCCACATGGTTCAAAACGGCTTGGCATGAGGAAGAGGTCACAAGCTGCGTAGATTTCTTGAGCCAGTTTGACGTCAAAAGTGATATTTGCTGATAGTTTGTCAGGATAGACTTGCGCAAACCAGGAGAAGGAATGTTCAAAAGCCGGGTCACCTGTCCCTAAAAGAACGATTTGAACGTCCTCTTGCAAGAAACGATGCAAACACTCTACGACAACATCAAAGCCTTTTTGGCGGGTCAACCGAGAGACAATCCCAACTAGAGGAACATCTGCTCGCACAGGTAGACCAACTCTCTCTTGCAATTTTGCTTTGTTTTGTGCTTTTCCAGACAAATCTTCCTTATCAAAATGACAATCTAAAAGTGGGTCTGTTTGAGGATTATAAAGATCTGCGTCAATACCATTGACAATACCTGAAACCTTACCTGACTCCATGCGAAGAATCTGATCCAAACCACAACCGAACTGGCTAGTCATAATCTCATGTGCATAGCTAGGCGATACGGTTGAGACACGATCCGCGTATAGGATACCAGCCTTCATCCAGTTTAGACAATCATTCCAACGAAGGGTCCCATCAGCGTAACGTTCAAAACCGACTCCAAACAAATCCCACAACATTCCTTCAGAAAATTGACCTTGGAATTCCAAATTATGAATAGTTAAAACAGTTCTGATTCCTTGATATGCCTGAATCCATCTGTATTTTTCCTTCAAGAGAAAAGGAATCATAGCGGTGTGATAATCATGGGCATGGAGAATATCTGGAATGAAATCAATTCGCTCCATGGCTTCAAGAGCAGCCAGTTGGAAGAAGGCAAAACGTTCACCATCATCGAAATCTCCGTAAACATGACCTCGGAAGAAATACGTTTGATTGTCTACGAAGTAGAAGGTAACACCATTCAAGACGGTCTTCTTAATACCACAGTACTGTCTACGCCATCCTACACTCACTTCAAAGTGGAGAAGATCCTCAATCTGGTCGCCGAACTTAGCCTCTACCATGTCATAGTAAGGTAAGACAACCGCAACTTCGTGCCCTGCCTTTACCAGTGATTTGGGAAGAGCGCCAATGACATCTCCCAAACCACCTGTTTTTGAAAAGGGCGCACCCTCTGCTGCTACGAATAAAATTTTCATGAATGAATATCCTCTGTAACTTTTTCGCCTTTTTTGACTACAACTGGGTGTTCTGCAGTACCGCGAATAACGACACCGTCAGCAACTTCAACCCCTTTGTCCAAGATTGCATACTCAACTTGGGCACCTTGGCCAATCACAACACGAGGGAATAAAATGCTGTCTTTCACCACACTATCTTTGTGAACATAAATGTTACGAGATAGGACTGACTGAACTACTTCACCCTCAATGATACTACCAGAAGCAAACTGAGAAGTACTTACTTTTGAAGTATTCGCATAGTAGGTTGGTTCTTCATTCTTAACCTTGGTATAAATCTTTTGGTTAGGTGAGAAGAGAGAGTAGAATTTTTGAGACTCCAGCATATCAATATTGGATTGATAATAGGATTGAACAGAGTGAATATTGGCTAGGTAGCCAGTGTATTCATAAGCAAAAGCACCTTCTTTAGCTGCCAACTCACGTAAAACATAGCGTAATTTTTCTGGGTATTCTTTTTGAACTTCTTCTTCCAAACGCTTAATCAACCACGGAGTATCAACGACGAATATATCTGTAGACATGTTGAAAAGTTCATCTGTTGATTTGGCATCAAAAAGTTTATGAGAAAGAACACGGTCTGTTTCATCCACTTCCAAGATGGCATTAACATCTGAAATATCCTTTTTAGGTAATTTCTTATAAACAACTGTAATTGGACGACCAGCAGTAGTATGTAAATGGAATACTTGATTGAGGTCAATATTCACCACGATATCACAGTTAAGTGCAACCGTCTGATTTGACCCTGAACGTTTCAAATAAGTGAGAAGCTGTTGGTAATATTCTTTCCCAACTGTGCTACTTTCAACACGAGTATTGTAAATTCCTAGATAGTAGTGACTGAGAAGGGTAGATAAGCCCCACTCACGTCCTGAACGAATGTGGTCAAAGACTGAACTGATATTATCTTGTTGGAAAATTCCAAAGACACTACGAACACCAGCATTTGCAAGGCTAGAAAGGGGGAAGTCAATCAAACGGTATTTCCCGCCGAAAGGCAAGCTGGCTACTGGACGATGATCTGTCAAAGTTGACATATCATGAAAACCAACTGTGTTTCCTAAAATGGCTGAATATTTATCAATCTTCATCTGTTGCTACCCCCACTACTTCATCATATCCTACTACTTGTACTTCATCCGTTCCGTCAATCTCTACGCCGTCTGCAATAATAGCACCTTCACCAATAATAGCACGAGTAATCTTTGCTCCATGGCCAATAATAGCCCCACTCATGATGACAGAATCAACGACTTCCGCACCTTCACGTACTTGTGCTTCTGTTGAAAGAATCGAACGTTTAACCGTTCCATCTACAAAACAGCCATCCACGACCAATGAATCCTCAACGTGTGCATGCGCACCAAAGTAGTTGGGTGGTGAGATCAAGTTTCTTGAGTAAATTTTCCATTGACGATTACGACTATCCAAGGCATTTTCTGGGGAAATGTACTCCATATTAGCTTCCCAGAGTGATTCGATGGTACCAACGTCTTTCCAGTAGCCATTAAATTCATAAGCATAGACACTTTCACCAGACTCGAGATAGTTAGGGATAACGTTTTTACCAAAGTCTGACATATCCACATTGCTCTTTTCAGCAGTAACAAGCATATTGCGAAGTCGTTTCCAGTCAAAAATATAAATTCCCATAGAAGCCTTTGTAGACTTAGGTTGCGCAGGTTTTTCTTCGAATTCAACGATACGGTTATTGGCATCTGTATTCATGATACCAAAACGGCTAGCTTCTTTTAAGGGCACATCTAGAACAGCTACTGTCAAGCTGGCATTGTTATCCTTATGGGACTGAAGCATATCATCGTAGTCCATCTTATAGATGTGGTCACCAGAAAGGATCAGAACATATTCAGGATTAACACTGTCGATGTAGTCAATGTTTTGGTAGATAGCGTGACTAGTCCCTTCAAACCAACGATTTCCTTCGCTTGCAGAGTAGGGTTGAAGAATAGAAACACCTGTGTTAATACCATCTAGTCCCCAGCTCGAACCATTTCCGATATGGTTGTTTAAGGCAAGAGGTTGGTATTGCGTAATAACACCGACGTTGTGAATCCCAGAGTTAGCACAGTTTGAAAGCGCAAAGTCAATGATACGGTAGCGCCCACCGAATTGCACTGCTGGTTTGGCAATGCTTTGAGTGAGTTTTCCGAGACGTGTTCCTTGCCCACCGGCAAGGATCAAAGCTAGCATTTCATTCTTCATTTTCTACTCCTTTTTGGGTTTTATTTGTGACAGTTTTAGTTGGTTTCAAGCGACGTTTAATCTTCCAAATACTTGCTCCCATAGCTGGCAAGGTAAAGGTCAAGGTCTGCTCATAATCCTTCCATAATCCTTCTTGAGTTTGAACCGTTTGGTTGTATTCTTTCCAGACACCACCCCATTGTTCCAATTCTGTATTCCAAACTTCTTCATAAACTCCTGCGACAGGAAGTCCGATTGTAAAGTCTTTTCGTTCAACAGGCGCCATATTAAAGACACAGACTAGCATTTCACCCTTTTTACTCTTACGAATAAAGGAAAGGACACTCTGATCTCTATTATCCGCATCGATAATTTCGATGCCATCGTAACTGGTGTCAATTTCCCAAAGGCAACGGTGTTCTTTATAGAACTGATTGAGTTGAGAAGTGAAGTACTTCATCTTAGCATTCATTGGATCTTCCAAGTTAGACCATTCTAGCTGTTCCTCTGACTTCCACTCTAAGAACTGACCATACTCGCTTCCCATGAACAAGAGTTTCTTACCTGGATGACAAATTTGATAAGTGTAGAGATTTCGCAAACCTGCAAATTGATTGTAGCGATCACCCCACATCTTGTGCATCATGCTTTTCTTACCATGCACGACTTCATCATGTGAGAAAGGTAAGAGGTAGTTTTCATTGAAAACGTACATGAAGCTGAAGGTTACCAAGTTAAAATCATACTTACGATAGATAGGGTCCTCCTCGTAGAAACGGAGAATATCATTCATCCAGCCCATATTCCACTTGTAGTCAAAGCCAAGACCGCCCATTTCTTTCATACCAGTAATCTTTGTTGCTGATGAACTTTCTTCTGCAATCATCATCACATCTGGATGAGCCAACTTGATAACTGTGTTCAAACGTTGAAGGAAATAGTAGCCTTCGTAGTTGAGATTGCCACCGTCTTTGTTTGGAGTCCAAGGAGCATTATCATAGTCTAGGTAGAGCATATTGCTAACTGCATCCACTCGAATACCGTCTAAATGATAAAAGTCAATCCAGAATTTAATGCTAGAAATCAAGAAGGACTGGACTTCATTCTTCCCAAGGTCAAAGTTAAGAGCTCCCCAACCATAGTTATGGGCCTTATTGTGGTCTTGGTATTCAAAAGTCGGTGTTCCATCATAATAAGCTAGAGCGTCATCGTTGATGGTAAAATGACCTGGAACCCAATCCACAATTACACCGATATTGTTTAAATGACATTCCTCAACAAAATCTTGGAATTCCTCTGGTCGCCCATAAGAGTGCTCCATAGCAAAGTAACCCATAAGCTGGTAGCCCCAACTCAATCCAAGTGGGTGAGCCATTAAAGGCATAAACTCGATGTGAGTGTAGTTCATCTCAACAAGGTATGGAATGAGTTCTTCCTTAAGTTGTGCAAAGCTGTATGGACTACCATCTGGATTTCTCTTCCAAGATCCAGCGTGGGCTTCATAAATATTGACTGGTCTCTCAAAAAATCCCCAGCGTTTTCTCCTAGCTAGCCAAAGACCATCTTTCCATTTTTTCTCTGGAATATCAGTCAGGATGGCTCCAGTCTCTGGGCGAGCCTCAAAACGAACCGCCAATGGATCAATTTTCATAATCTGGTGCCCATTTGCACGCGTGATATGATACTTATAAATCTGCCCTTCATGAGCCAGACTTGTGAAGACTTCCCAAACACCCGATTCATTCCGTACCATAGGAATTTGGTGTTCTGTCCAGTTTGTAAAATCACCAACTAAGTGCACAGCCCGAGCGTTAGGTGCCCAAACACGGAAAGTAAAACCAATTTCTCCGTCTTTTTCCTCTTTATGTGCTCCTAGATAGTGCTGAAGATGAAAATTTTCTCCAGTAGTGAAGGTTCTCAATGCTTCTTGATTATTCATTCAATCCCCTTTCTTTTTGTAAGCGTTTTCTATATTTCTATTATACTATCTTTTAAAAGAACTTTCAAGCAGTTTACGGAATTTCTTAAAAAATATCTTGAAAATTTTGGAAAAATTATCTTAACTTAGCTTTCACTCATTTCAGAGAGAAAAGAATAATTTCCATATATTTTTTTATTATAATACCAGAATATTCGTTTTTTATCAATTTTAAACTGTAATTTTTTGAAAAAAATAAAACCAGGAAGCCCTTTTCCTGATTTTATAGATTATTTCACATCAAAAACAATGGATTTGACATTTGTCATTGCTTCAATGCTGTATTTAATCCCTTGCACACCAGCACCAGATCCTTTGACCCCAAGGAATGGGAAATTATCTGGCCCACGTTGCGTTTTATTATTAATATGAACAGTACCGACTTCAAGTTTTTCAGCGATTTCAAACGCTTTTTTAAAATCATTTGTGAATACGGATGATTGAAGACCGAACTCAGATTCATTGGCAATTGCTACCGCTTCATTTGCATCGGAAACACGGATAATTGGCAGAACAGGACCAAACGGTTCTTCCCAAGCTAATTTCATATCTCTTGTGACATAATCAAAAAGTCCTGGCCAAATGAGATTGCCCTCACGTTTGATTGGACTGAGCGCTTTGGCACCTTTACCTTGCGCATCTTGAATCAATCCCCAGATGAAGTCAGCTGAAGCATTATCAATAACAGGTGTGATATCAGCATTGTCAAATGGGTCACCAACGGTTAGCTTAGCAACTTCTGCTTGAAGTAATTCAGCCAATTTATCCGCTACACTTTCCACAACCAAGACACGCTTGATGGCAGTACAACGTTGTCCTGAATAGCTAAAGGCTCCACCGACGATTTGTTTAGCTGCGTGTTCCAAGTCTGCATCTTCGAGAACAATAGCTGCATCTTTCCCACCAAGTTCAAGCATGATAGGACGCATTCCAGCTAAACGACCGATTCGCTCACCAATTGGAGTCGAGCCAGTAAAGTTGATAAAGTTAACTTCTTTGTGTTCAATGATATAGTCACCGATTTCAGAACCTCGTCCAGTTATCGTATTAAATACTCCTGCTGGAATACCTGCCTCATCAAAAGCCTTGGCTAATAACAGACCTGAGATAGATCCTTGTGTTGGCGGTTTAAACATGACGGCATTCCCTGCAATCAAAGCCGGGGCAATCTTAGATCCAGAAAGGTTAACTGGATAGTTAAATGGCGCGATAGCTAAAACGACACCAACTGGCTCACGACGGACAACGGCTAGTTTGTTTTTACTTGCAGCTTCAAAACCGCCACCTTCCATTGCTTGTCCAGTGATACGGAGACCTTCTTCTGCAGCAAAACGAATCAAATCTGCTGTACGTACTACTTCTCCAATGGCTGCTTTTATCCCTTTAGCAACCTCTTTGGCAAGAATTGTACCAATTTTTTCTTTATCGCGTTCCAAAATATCTGCTGTCTTATGTAAATAGGTTGCACGTTCAACTGGTGCTAAATCACGCCATGCTGGGAGAGCTGCACGCGCAGCTTTCATAGCCTCATCTACTTCAGCCTGACTCATAGCTGGTACTGTCCCCAGCTTTTCCTGATTAATGGGTGAATAGATTGTAATTTCCTTTTCAGATGATTTCCAATTTCCATTTACTAAATTCTGATATCTTGCCAATTTTCTTCCTCCTGAAAATTATTAAGACTTATTTTATCAAATTTTCAGAAAATTACAACCCTTTTTGTGAAAAAAATTGAGATTTTTTTCACAATCTTGATCCTTCAAATTATTTGAATCTTAATTCTACTCTTCATTAAAAACCTCATAAATGACAAAAAGGATTAGATAATCTAACCCTTTTTACTACATTAATTTATGAGAGCACTTTTAAAACTGCGACACTAATATCATCAATAACATTTTCTTGTTTTGAACGACTGTTGGTAAGGAACATTTCAAGCTTACCTGCATTTTCAAAGTAGAAGGAGGTTCCCTTAGCATTGAATACCACCAATAAGTGCTCTGCTCCACCGTGAATCTCATAAACAATCCACCCGCTATTCTCAGCAGCTGTATGGACAAAGACATGACGGTAAATTTCTTCATATGTTGGATAAGAGAAGGCACTGATTTGCGTTTTTAGGCGGATAATCTGACGAATAAACTCAATGCTGTCTTGGCGTTCATTGATCAGATCCCAGTTGACTTGGTTAACACTGTCCGGAGCATTATAGCTATTCATAGCACGTTCTCGGTCTGCAGGAGTTAGTTCTCCATGTTCACCAGTTGGAACCAACTTAGTTCGACCAAACTCTTGACCTAGTTCTATAAAGGCCATTCCTTGCATGAGAAGATTCATAGCTGTCGCTGTCTCAACCTTGCGCATAATCTGGTCGGAACTCTTATCAGGATGAAGGGTTGCTAGCAAGTCATGAAGATTGTAATTGTCATGAGCTTCAACATAGTTGAGAACTTGGTTTGGACTGAGATAAGATCCCAACTCTCGGCTACCAAGAATAGCCTTGGCGACGATTGGTTCTGTAGCAGCACCACTCACAAATCCTGATTTGATTGCTCCATAAACTTCTCCTCCTTTGATCGCATCACGCTGATTATCGTTGAAGAAACCTATATTTGGCATCTGATAGGCGTTATCCTTCTTAGCCTTGTCATAAGGAGCAAGACCTGTTCCCATATCCCAGCCTTCTCCATAAGTGAGAATACGCGGATCGACCTCATCCAGTGCCCAACGAATTGCCTGCATAGTTTTGACATCATGAATGCCCATCAAGTCGAAACGGAAACCGTCAATATTGTATTCTTTCACCCAATAAAGGATGGAATCAATCATATACTTGCGGAACATCTCGTGTTCACTTGCAGTTTCATTTCCTACTCCCGTACCGTTTTGAAAAGTTCCATCTCGGTTCATGCGGTAGTAATAATCTGGAACAGTTGTCTGGAAAGGCGCATCAACCGTTGAAAAGGTATGGTTGTAAACGACATCCATAATGACACCGATTCCTGCATCATGATAAGCCTGAATCATGGTCTTGAGGTCTCGAATAACTTGTCCAGGATCATCTGGATTGCTAGAGAAGCTCGTTTCGGGTGCGTTGTAGTTTTGAGGATCATAACCCCAGTTATAGGTTACATTTCCATCCTGATCATATTCCTTATGACGATCAAAGATGGGTTGAAGTTGAACATAGTTGCAACCAAGTTCTTTAATATAGTCAAAGGCGGTTGCTTGACCGTACTGGTTAACTGTTCCAGTCTGAGCAGCACCCAAGAAGGTTCCGCGGAGTTCTTCAGGAACACCAGATGTAGGCGATTTGGTAAAATCTCGAATATGCATTTCACAGATAACTGCTTTACATGGATTCTCCAAACGCCATGGCGCTTCTGTCCCATGTTTGACTTTAAATCTTTCTACTTGTCTGTCCTGATGAGAAAGAATTACAGAACGTTTCCCGTCAGGACTTGTTGCAGTTGTGTAAGGATCTCTCGTCAAAGTCTGGTGGTGAGGAAATTCAATTTGATACTGATAAGCCTTACCAGCAAGATTTTCATCTAAGTCTAGACTCCACACACCAATGGTATTGTACTTATGACTATATGAATAGCTATTACCACGCTCTAGATTAAAGGTTTTCCAAATCGGTGCATCGTTACTAGTGTTTTCATAGACAACCACCTGAACAGCTGTAGCTGTTGGAGCCCAAAGTTTAAAGCTTGTCTGATAATCTGAAAGGCTGTAACCTAGTTCTCCTTGGTAGCCCCAGTGGTGATCAAAGCTTGCGCTATGGATGGCTTTATCAAAGGCAAATGGATTTTGATCTTTGTAGTAAGGACTAGCAATGGCTGGATTTTCAGAATAATAAACCGTCTCGTCGCCCTCTAAAATCCATGCTTCTGTTAGCAAGGGATAGTAGTTAAAACGTACAAGATATTCTTTTAATACACCATCTATCTCAGCTTTGAAGGTGAAACTATCCACCTTTTCCTGACTGGTCACGGTAAAAGAAAACTGAAGACCAAAATAAGTGGTCTCTGAAGTTAAAGAGTTTTTGTTTTCATCTCGGTCTGTGCTAAATGAGCAAGCTGCATAATCTCCATTTTTTCTATGAAAATGGAGAAGAACGGGATAATTGTACATGTTTTTTCCTAATTTCTAATTTCTATTTTAATTTTATTTGATTCTGATGGATTCAGTTGGCATTTCATCACGATGGACAACAGATTTTAACCATGTCAAAACACATCAGGAGAGACAGTTTGAGACTATCTAACACCTAGTTCTCAACTATTCTTTACAAACTTTCTAGCCAAGCTTCATCGCGAACTTCGATACCTAGTTCTTGTGCTTTTTGAAGTTTACTGCCCGCATCGGCTCCTGCTACGACAAGATCTGTTTTCTTGGATACACTGCCTGTGACTTTGGCACCAAGACTTTCGAGTTTGCTTTTTGCTTCTGAGCGTTTGAGACGTTCCAATTTTCCTGTCAGAACTACTGTCAAACCTGACAAGGCCGCATCTGCCACTACTGTCTGTCCTTTGTAATCCAGATTGACTCCAGCTTCTCTCAGCTCATCTAAGAGAATTTTAGATCCTTCGGTAGCAAAATAGGTCTGAAGGCTTTGGGCAATCACACCACCCAAGCTTTCGATACTTGCCACTTCATCTGAATCTGCTTGGGCTAGATTTTCAATAGAGTGGAAATGGTGGAGCAAGAGCTGACTTGCTTTACTTCCGACATGGCGAATTCCCAGACCAAACAAGAGCTTTTCAGCAGAGTTTTCCTTAGATGCTTGAATAGCCTGATACAGTTTAGAAGCAGACTTTTCCTTGATGCCCTCCAAAAGGAGGAAATCATCTTCTTTCAAACGGTAAATATCCGCCACATCCTTTACTAAATTGGCAGCAAAAAGCTTTTCAACGATAGATGGACCAAGTCCTGTAATATTCATGGCATCTCGAGAAGCAAAGTGAATCAAACCTTCCATGATTTGGGCAGGGCATCTTGGATTGATACAACGAAGAGCCACTTCATCTTCAAAGTGAAGCAAGTGACTGTCACAACTTGGACAATTAGTCGGAATATCTAGTTGTTCTTCAGAAATACGCTTGGACTCTACCACGCGTAAAACAGCAGGGATGATATCTCCAGCCTTATAGACGATAACCGTATCGTCTTTGCGGATATCCTTTTCGGCGATATAATCTACATTGTGCAGTGTCGCACGGCTAACAGTTGTTCCAGCTAGTTGTACTGGTGTTAGATTTGCAGTTGGAGTCACGACACCCGTACGACCAACTGTCCAATCAACTGATAAGAGTTGAGCTTCTTTTTCCTCAGCAGGGAACTTGTAAGCTACTGCCCACTTAGGTGCTTTAACGGTAAAACCGAGTTCTTCTTGACCTGCAAGGTCATTGACCTTGATTACCACCCCGTCGATATCATAAGGCAGATTGTCCCGTTCCTGTCCTACTTCTTGGATAAAATTCCATATTTCATCCATACTTTCAGCCAATATTCGTTTAGGATTGACCACAAATCCAAGTTGTTCTAGGTGCTTCAAAACCTTTTCTTGGCTGTCACGAGTTGACGGACTAGCTTCTTGATAGAGAAAAGTCGCAAGATTGCGTTTGGCAACTACTGCCGTATCCAACTGACGCAAGGTGCCTGCTGCTGCGTTACGAGGATTAGCAAACTCAGGCTCTCCATTTTCTTGGCGAGCTTGGTTGACCAGATCAAAGGAAGCGCGTGGCATGTAACATTCTCCACGAACGGTAATATCTAGTTCTTCTGGCAGGGTTAAAGGAATGTCCTTGACACGCTTGAGATTTTCTGTGATATTTTCACCAACAGAACCATCCCCACGTGTCGCACCGACAACCAAAATCCCCTTTTCATAAGTTAGCGAGATAGACAAACCATCGATTTTTAGCTCACAGATATAAGTGGGATGGACTAACTCTTTACGAACACGCGCATCAAAAGCTTCTAACTCTTCACGTGAAAAAGCATCCTGCAAACTATAAAGAGGATACTGATGACTGTATTTTTCAAAACCATCTAAAACCTTACCACCAACGCGATGGGTCGGGCTATCTGCTAAAACTTGATCTGGATAGGCAGCTTCCAACTCGACCAACTCTCGGTAGAGGCGATCATACTCACTATCTGAAACCGAGGGATTGTCACTTGTATAGTACTCGGTTGCATAGCGGTTGAGTAAGGCAACTAACTCATTCATTCTTTCATTCATAAAACCATTTTACCACAAATCAAGCCCTCCTCACAATAGAGAAGGACTGAAAAATGGTTAGTATTGAAATATTTTCTAAAGATAGTGAAGTTATGAGTCTTTTTTAAAATGACTTCGCACATAAAAGAGGGATAAACAAGACAGGGCAATAACCCCGCTTCCAATGATCAGGAAAGAAGAGAGATGAACACTTGGTAGCACTGTCATAAAGCCTTTGGCAATCGGCATAAATAGGATGGCTAATGTAAAAATGGTGCTTAGTACTCTCCCCAAGTATTCCCCATCAACCTTGATTTGAACCTGAGTAAAAAAATGAATATTAAAGATCGTCATAAACAGTTCACAAACTAAATTTCCAGAAAAGGAAAGAAAAGTTGGCAGTGGTAACCCCATCATAAAAACTCCAACTCCAGTCAAGGCCAATAGAATCAAAAGATTATAAACACTTGCCTTTACTTTACTAGCTAGAAGAGCTCCGATAATCGAACCAATAGCACCCATAGTCAAAATACTTGCATAAGCTCCTTCTACCCCGTAAAGTCGATTTGAAAAAGGGAAAAGAAATTCAAAAGCTGCAAAAAAGAAATTAACACTGGAAGCTACTAACAAAAGGAAAAAAATCTCCTTCTGGTGCCAAATATAGTGTAGTCCAGCCTTCATATCAGCAAAAATATTTTTCCAACTGAAAGTCTTTTTCTCTTGTTCCTGAGTCTCTTTTTTGGGGAGAAAAGCTACTAATGTAAATGCGATGAAAAAACTAATGGCATCTAAAACGAGCGTCATATGGAGACTGGCAAATTGTAAAACGATGAAAGAAAGTACAGGGGAGCTAACGCCTACAACCTGCAAAACGAGCTCTAAGCGAGCATTATAGGTTACAATCTCGTCTTTCTCTACAACCTCCGTTATAATGGCTTTATTAGCGGTACGAGAAAATGCAAAGGCAACCGCCTGCACAATATTGGCAAAAATCAAGGCAGTGACCATCAAGCTATCATTTCTGATGAAAGAAATGGCTAAACAGAGAATACCGCAAATCAAGTCTGTCGTCATCAAAATTTTGCGACGCGAAAAGCGGTCTGAAATCACTCCGCCAAAGGGATTGACTAGAATGGATGTAACTAACTCGGAAATTTGATAAATCCCAAGAACAGTCTGTCCTATCGTTCCCATTGATGCCAACCAAACACTGTTTCCATAATCATAGAGCATATTTCCTATCTTATTAATAGCCGCACGACTAATCAACTGGATTGCATGTCGATTCATATAAAAAGCTCCTCTCAAATTTTGAAACTATTGTATCAAAACTGAAAGGAGTCTCTTCGATTTTCCCTTATTTGGGAAATTTAAGGATTTACAAATTTTTCATAATGTTCCTGATAGTAAGCCACTTGCTCTGGAAGACCTAGTAGGTCAAAAATACGCATGGCCTCTTTCATCTGCTTACAGCCTTCTTTACACTGTCCTTTTTGGTACAAGGAAAAGCCTTTTAGATAATGGAAAATATTACGCTCATAAAGCTTGATACCATTTCCAATCAACTTCTCCACATAGCCCTCAAAATAGTCCGCATCCGTAAAGGAACGGTTCTCCAAACAATGCTGGTAACAGTTAAGAGCTAAAATCAAAACGAGTTTACGATGCCGACCAATTTCTTTATAGTAGTCTTCTCGCTCCATGACTTCTCTGCCAATCCGAGCCACATAGTCCACATTGTAGAAAGTATAGAGATTCCCGAAAAGAATCAACTCATACATGGTCCATTCTTCTGTTTGAAAAAGATAATCTGCTACCTTTTCCAAATCACTCTGCTTCATCGTGTAACTAGCATCTCTTTGACAAATCAGACCTTGTAGCAGAATCCAATTCAGCTCAAAATAGAGGGGATTGATCGAACTCTTCGCTTTCTTGAGCTGTTCATTTTGAAGCTGTTGAAAACCTGCAATATCATTTGAGTAGTAAAGGGGTACAATTTGTCCCATCATGGCAACATGTTCATGATAGTGAAATTTTCTTGCCTTATCCATGAAATTTTCGATTGTGACATGAATGTTATCCAAAATCTCAAAGAAACGTGAGACCGCTAGGTCAGACTCCCCAAGCTCGAAGCGAGATAATTGAGATGTTGAACATGATTCACCTGCCGCCTCTTTCAAGGAGTACTTCCCACTTGTTCGAAATTCACGAAATACCTTTCCAAGATGTTCCATTTCTTACACCTGCTCCGATAATTCTTCCCACTCAAGCATAGCCTCTTCCTGACGATGGCTGATTTTGTCCAGCTCAGACTGCAATTTCATGAGCTTTTCAGCGTCGTTGGTTTCCAGCATCTGTTCAGAGATAGCTTGACTTTGGTTTTCTAACGTTTCGATTTCAGCCTCCAAGTTCTCGATTTGACGCATGAGCTTGCGGGCTTCTTTCTGACTTTCTTTCTGAGCTTGATAATCATTAACAGGACTTGCTTCTTTTGCTTGATTGCTAGTAGAGAGTTCCTCAGCTTGACTCACTTCTACTTCTGCCTTCTTTTCAACATAGTAGTCATAGTCTCCCAGGTAGAGGGTTGAGCCATTCTCAGACAATTCCAAGACATGAGTGGCTACACGGTTAATAAAGTAACGGTCGTGACTGACAAACAGAAGGGTTCCATCAAAGTCTATCAAGGCATTTTCTAGCACTTCCTTGCTATCAATATCCAAGTGGTTGGTCGGCTCGTCCAAAATCAGGAAGTTATTATTTTCCATTGAAAGTTTAGCAAGAAGCAAACGAGCTCGTTCGCCACCAGACAGCATCCCGACTGACTTTTTAACATCATCCCCTGAGAAGAGGAAAGCGCCAAGGCGGTTACGGATTTCAACTTCTGGCGTCAGTTTAAAATCATTCCAGAGTTCATCTAATACAGTATTACTAGGTGTTAACTTGCTTTGAGTCTGGTCATAGTAACCAACCTCAACATTTGCTCCAAAACGCTTCTCTCCTTTGATAAAAGGAATCTGGTCTACTATTGACTTGATAAAGGTTGACTTCCCAATACCATTTGGTCCTACGATGGCAACAGCATTCATCTTACGGAGGTCGAGATTGATTGGCTCTGACAATATTTCACCATCATAACCAATGGCTGCATTTTCAACGGTCAGGACAAGATTACCCGACGTTTTCTCAGACTGAAAGGTCATATTGGCTGATTTCTTACCAGCTTCTGGCTTGTCCAAACGCTCCATTTTTTCCAGTTGCTTACGCCGAGATTGGGCACGTTTGGTCGTTGAAGCTCGTACTAGATTGCGATTGACAAAGTCTTCCAGAGCAGCGATTTCCTTCTGCTGCTTTTCATAATTTTTTGCCTCAGTTGCTAACTTTTGCTCTTTTTGTTCAACAAAACGAGAGTAATTTCCGACATATCTATCCAAAGAATGCTTGGTCAAATCGAGCGTAATTGTTGCAACCTTGTCCAAGAAATAACGGTCGTGACTGACAATGATAAGTGCACCGCTATAGTTCACCAAGTAATTCTCCAGCCAGGCAATGGTTTCAATATCCAAGTGGTTGGTTGGTTCGTCCAAGACTAAGAGATTTGGCTTTTCAAGGAGCATTTTGGCTAGTGCCAGACGGGTATTTTGACCACCTGAAAGCTCAGCAATTTTCATCTGCCACATAGTCTCATCAAACTTGAAACCATTTAAAATCGCTCGAATATCAGCTTCGTAGGTAAAACCACCAGCCTGACGGAAATTTTCTGACAAACGATCATAATCCACCATCAGTTTATCCAAATCCTCACCAGACTTTTCACCCATTTCCAATTCCATCTGACGTAGTTGTCTCTCCGTTCGACGTAAATCATCAAAAACATGGAGCATTTCATCGTAGATGGTATTTTCAGACTCAAAACGGCTATCTTGGGCTAGGTAAGACAGAGAAACATCTTTTTTCTTATTGATTTCTCCACTAGTTGGCTCCTCTTCTCCAACTAAAATCTTCAACAGAGTCGACTTTCCTGCACCATTTTTCCCAACAAGAGCAATTCGGTCTCGTTCATCTACTTGCAGGTTTATATTATCAAACAAAAGCTCGCCTGCAAAAGAACGTTCAATTTTATTGGCTTGTAAAATAATCATATAGGTAGTATAGCATGTTTCCCTAAGGGGTTCAAGACTATAGAATCCATTTCATTTCAAGCTTTTTCAGAAAGTTATGCTAACGTTTTACTAAAATGATAAATCGTGATATAATGAAAGCGATTAAAAGAATTTACAAAAAAGGAGACACTTTATGACTTACCAAGAAAATTATCAAAAATGGGTCGATTTTGCTGACCTTCCAGACTACCTTCGTCAAGATTTGGAAAATATGGATGAAAAAACAAAGGAAGATGCCTTCTATACCAATCTTGAATTTGGTACTGCTGGTATGCGTGGTTTAATCGGTGCGGGTACTAACCGTATCAATATCTATGTTGTTCGTCAAGCAACTGAAGGTTTGGCTCGATTGATTGAGTCAAAAGGTGGCAATGAAAAAGATCGTGGTGTGGCAATTGCCTACGATAGTCGTCACTTCTCACCTGAGTTTGCCTTTGAATCTGCGGCAGTTCTTGCAAAACATGGTATCAAATCTTACGTATTTGAAAGCCTCCGTCCAACTCCAGAACTTTCATTCGCTGTTCGTCACCTCAACTGTTTCGCAGGTATCATGATTACTGCCAGTCACAACCCTGCTCCATTTAACGGTTACAAGGTTTACGGTGAAGACGGTGGACAAATGCCTCCTCACGATGCAGATGCTTTGACGACTTACATCCGTGCAATCGAAAATCCATTCGCAGTTGAAGTTGCTGATGTGGAAGCTGAAAAAACTTCTGGCTTGATTGAAGTCATTGGTGAAGCTGTCGATGTAGAATACCTTAAAGAAGTCAAAGATGTTAACATCAACCCAGCCTTGATCGAAGAATTTGGTAAAGACATGAAGATTGTCTACACACCACTTCATGGTACTGGTGAAATGTTGGCCCGTCGCGCTCTTGCTCAAGCAGGATTTGACTCTGTTCAAGTTGTTGAAGCGCAAGCAACTGCTGACCCTGACTTCTCAACTGTTAAGTCTCCTAACCCAGAAAACCAAGCAGCCTTTGCACTTGCTGAAGAACTTGGTCGTCAAGTTGGTGCTGATGTGCTTGTCGCAACTGACCCTGACGCTGACCGTGTCGGTGTCGAAGTTCTTCAAAAAGATGGTAGCTACCTCAACCTTTCAGGTAACCAAATCGGTGCCATCATGGCAAAATACATCTTGGAAGCCCACAAAAATGCTGGTACTCTTCCTGAAAATGCTGCTCTCTGCAAGTCTATCGTATCAACTGACTTGGTAACGAAGATTGCTGAAAGCTACGGCGCAACCATGTTCAACGTTTTGACTGGTTTCAAATTCATCGCAGAGAAAATCCAAGAATTTGAAGAAAAACACAATCACACTTACATGATGGGATTTGAAGAAAGCTTTGGTTACTTGATCAAACCATTCGTACGTGATAAAGACGCGATCCAAGCCGTTCTTGTCGTTGCTGAGCTTGCTGCCTACTATCGTTCACGTGGTTTGACACTTGCTGATGGTATCGAAGAAATCTACAAAGAGTACGGTTACTATGCTGAAAAGACTATCTCCGTAACTCTTTCAGGTGTAGACGGTGCTGAACAAATCAAAGCCATCATGGCTAAATTCCGTGACAATGGTCCCAAAGAATTTAACGCTACAACAATTACAGTTGTAGAAGACTTCAAAGCGCAAACTTCTACTGCTGCTGACGGTACTGTTACAAACTTAACAACTCCTCCAAGTGATGTTTTGAAATACACACTTGCTGACGGTTCTTGGATTGCAGTTCGCCCTTCTGGTACTGAACCCAAAATTAAGTTCTATATTGCCGTTGTGGGTGAAAGCAACGAAGATTCACAGGCTAAGATTGCCAACATCGAAGCAGAAATCAATGCCTTTGTAAAATAAGCAAGCTAAAGGATGAGATAAACCAATCTCATCTTTTTTTCGTATCAAATTCGAGCAATTTTAGAAACTTTGTGGCATACTAGTTTTATCAAAAAAAGAGAGGTATTCTTATGAATCAGTTTTTAGAAGATATTAAAGACCTTGAAGTGACTACAGTTGCGCGCGCCCAAGAAGCACTCGATAAGAAAGAAACTGCAACCTTCTTCATCGGTCGTAAAACTTGCCCTTACTGCCGTAAATTTGCTGGCACATTGGCAGGTGTCGTAGCTGAAACCAAAGCACACATCTACTTCATCAACAGTGAAGAACCAAGCCAATTGGAAGCCTTGCAAGATTTCCGTTCACGTTATGGAATTCCAACTGTACCAGGTTTTGTCCACATTGCAGATGGTCAAATTAATGTCCGTTGCGACTCTTCAATGTCCGCACAAGAAATCAGAGAATTCGCTGGATTGTAAAAGACAACAAAAGAAGGCACTCGCCTTCTTTTTTAATTGTATTCAAAATATCTATCAACCAATTCCTGAATTCTACCTTCTTTGGCAGCAGGGATGGTATCTTCTAAAACAAAGTTCCTTCTACTAATATCTTGAGAGAGATTTCCAAAGATAAAATTCGTCGAAATGTTATAGATAATCTCTGAAGGCGCGAATCCATAAACTTGATTTTCTAGGATATGTTTTAAGCGGTCTTCAGGATTTGGAAAGGCTTCTTTCAAGCCATTGCTGTTATATAGTCGCTTAACAAGTTCTGCAATATAGAGACCTGACTTCATGTACAAATCAATAAATGTCTTAGATGGGTCATCGAAGATTCCTGGGTTTTCTTTCTCAAGATCATCTACCATTCTCTTCACTACCCGTTTAGGAGTGAAAATCTGGTTGGTTTTTTGTGGTGGAATATAGTCGAAAATATCTTCTTTTTGATCTTTAAAATAATCTGCCAACTCCTCTTTCTTGCGAAGAAATTCTTGGATGGCTTCATCAAATGTTGCTCTATCAAAGAGATGTCCTGCAAAATCCTGCCCACCATCTCTCAAATAACGAAATTGGTCAATCGTTATACCAGTCACTTCAAAGAAGACATGCTCAGGAACAAAGGTGTCAAAATTATCAAGTGTTAGAGATTGATCACCGTAGGCCATGATGAAACTTGGAATTGTTCGTGCAAATCCTCGAAGATGGTCCCGAATCTCATCTTGGGCTGATTGTTTCAACTGTTCCACACGTTTTATCTCAACCTGTTCTATAAACTTCTCGGGCATTCTTTCCACTTCTTTTTTGAGTGTTTGTTCTAGTTTTTCTTTATGAATGAGATTATTTTCTTCTAAACGTTTTTCAAGAACTTCTTGAATCTTATCTTTTTGCTCTTTATCATTTTCTTCCTTGAGCTGTTGTTGGAATTCTTCCTTGATATGAGCTTCAGAAATTTTACGTTCTATCTCATTTTTTCGAACTTCGTTCTCAAATGTTGCCACGATTTGTTTCTTGATCTGGTCTGTTTCCCGAGTTTTCAGATCATATCCAGCCTTCAATTCCTCTACAATTACTGAAGAAACGGTCTTACTCAAGTCATTGACCAGCTGTTTTTGAGTTCTTTCCTCATCTTTTGTGACTAACTCAGCAACAGACTCACCAAGCCCATAAACTTTTTCACCAAAAAGTCGTGCTTGTTGATTGACCACAATTTCATGATCAACTACTGCATTCCCCTCATCATCCACTTTAACACCTGAAAAGTCTAGTAAATCAGAAGGTGTTTGTAACTTGCCTTCCTTTTCAACTGGTAGTTCATTTAAGATGTCTAGAACTGTTTGACTAGCTTGGAAAATGCCGCTGATATTATCAAATAAGAGATTGGACATAAAACCTCGTTTGAGGACTTCCCTAGCTTTTATCTGACGCGGTATAGTCAGAACTGCCTTAGCATCAATTTCAACCATCTTACCAGCACGGTCTTCTGCTATCACAGGGAAGAAATTTAAGAGTTCTCTGATGTTTTCTTCGCGAGTTGCGGAAGTTCCACCACCTCCTGCAGTTGCAAGTGATAAGTTGTTCGCAAACTCATCAAAGAGAATCAGGGTTCTTTCTGGTGCAAAGTCAAATACATAGGCTCTTTCTTTTCGGAAGTGATTTCCTTTGTTATCGCTCCATGAGTATGGATTTTGAGCACGGAAGGCAGCTTGCATATAAATGGCGGGTGATTTTAAGTTTGATAACATCAATACGCCTGTCCATTCAGGGATCGTCACACCTGTCGTCAATTGACCGACGGATAGGGTAATGGTTTTGTCATTCTCTGCTATCGCTTTTCTAACCAAGTCTAAAGATTTGAGTTTGACCTTATCATCTTCCTCGGACATGCGCCCGTCACCAGCAGCTAAAACAATATCATAGTTTTCATAGATGGGATGTTCCTCTAGCAGTGCCTTTAAAGCCTTAGCTGAAGCCACACGTTCTAAGAGCCAAAAAGTATGCTTGAGTTCGTTCCGAAGTTCTTTGGTTGAAAATGGATACTTTTCATTGCTTGATAGAGTATCTAACCAGTTTCTGACATCTTGCTCATGGATAAATTTCCCTTTATCATCTGTAGCGAAGAACTCACTCAAGTCAAAAGCATAGTCGATATTCTCTCCATCGAGTTGAGCACCTTTTTCTAGCTCTTCTCCAATCATCTGAGACATTTGATAGGTAAAGAGATTTAACTGAGGCAAGCTCTCATATGGATTCTCCTCTTCTTGCTCAGGCGACCAAGTAGTTTTAGCTGCCTGCTCATCCGCATAAGACCAGTTGTAGATCTGCTCCTCAGTAAACTCTCCCTTAGCTAATGCCTTAAATGGAGTTCCTGATAGATGCAAGGTAAAGTTTCGACGGATTTTATTAAAGGCCTGATCTGTCTTGAAGGTATCTACTCCTTCGTGAGCTTCATCGATAACTAGCAAATCCCAATGTAGATCAGTTACCCATTTAAGTTTATTGTGCTCTCCACCAAGATAAGCAGAGCCTTTCAAGTCTTGGAGACTGATAAAAGCAAGTTGTCTTACATCGTCATCTAAAATATCAACAAATTCTTTTCGTGACAAGGTTGGCCGATTTTTAAGACTGTCTGATTCTGAAACAAACTTGTAAGTCGTTTGACCTGCTATGAATTTTTCAAAATCATCATACCATGAGTTAGCTATTGCAGGTCTGTTGGTTACGATTAGGACATTGACAGCATCCATTCGACAAGCTAAGTCATAGGTAGATAAGGTTTTACCAAAACGTGGCTTGGCATTCCAGAGGAACTTACCTCCTAGATGATTCTTGAAATAAGCTAAGGTTTTAGAAACTGCTTCTTCTTGCTCTTGTCGCAGAGTATAGTCCTGTCCTTGACCAGGCTGATAACCTGACAAATCATGCTGAACAAACTTATCAAAAAGATTTTTAGATTTCTCAGGTGTCCCATTAAAGTAAAACCATTCCGTCTTAGGACGACGTTCCACATCATGGAAAGAAAGGAAATGGTGGAAATCATGGTCCTTAAAAGTTTTTCCCTTATCAGGTTCTTCCGTATAGGCTGCATCCCCAGTCCATAAGACATCTGTATCTATATGAGCAGTATGCGTTTGTTCTTTAATCCGTTGCGTGACATCACGCTCTGTATAACCAATCTTAATCCATCCCTCATTACTTGTTACTGTCGGAGTGGTGTAGGCATAGATTTTAGGATGAATTTCTTTTGAGGTTTTAATTTCTACTGGCATAAGTATTCCTTTTTTAAAAAATTAAGCTAATTTTTCCATTTCTGTTAAATCTATTCCCATCGTGTTTAAAATATCATCAAACACTACAGTTTTAAATTCATCAGCATACTGATTGAACAGATTTCTTAAAGCTTTATACAATCTTTGAAAATCTTTCTTATCAAGTACAATTTTTAAAAATAAAATGAGCACTATGAAACGTTTATTATCATATCTTCTTATCCCAAAATGATTTGCTATTTGAGATATTCGAACATTTCTTAAATTAACATTGTACAGTCGTTCATCATGTGCACAGATATTTCTAACCAAGTTAGCCACTTTCAAACATGCACTTAAATCTGCACTAGATAGTCTAAATGTATTGTCTTTATTCTGTGTTCTATATTTATCTGTATAAAATTTTGCGATAATATTTTTTGTGCTATCCGTTAAAATGTTGTAAAAATTAGCAATGTTCCCCATTGTAAGAAAATTAACTAAAACCCAAAGTGGTACTTCTCCGTGTTCTTCAATATAATGTTTGATAGCGCCACTTCTATCTACCTTATCATGAATCGTCTTGGTTAAGATAGAGATTTGTTGAAGAACTTTTTTAGGATCATTGTCTACAAAATTTGCAATATCTAAATAAGCATTCTTACGAGGGTATTTTTTAGAGAATTCATATGCAACTGTAGTCTTTATAGAATTTTCGAATATCAATAAATATTTCAATAATAATATCCTCAGTTCTCTATCAAATAAAAACAAGGCCTTTAGTTCGTTAAAGTGAGTTCCTTCTTGATAAATTTCAGGTTCAACAGGTTGATTATTGCTGCCCTTTACTAAAAATAAATCTTTATAACCGTTTATAACGTTGTAATAGTTTTCTTGTTCTAAAAATCTCTTTGGCTTCCCATTTGTTGGGACTACAACACCCCTATTTCTTAAGATTGTTAACTGTTGATTAAATGTTTTATGTTCCTTCAAACTTATCTCCTATAAAACAAAAAAGGGTCAGGGCATCGTATGCTTCCTGACCTAATCCTATGTGTCTATTATAGATCACTGAGCATAATTTGTCAAATAAAAATACTTTTCTAATCCATTTCCCTTACATGAGTCTCAATAAAGGCAATTTCCTCTGGAGAAAGCTCATATTTTTGATAGAGCTGACGGTCAATATCAGCCACCGATTGTCTCCAATCAATGTCCGAATTGACCGTAAAGTCTTGGAGAGGGACTTTAGCCCACTTATCACGTGTATTATCCTGAGTAACTTTTAAAACCGCGAGTAATACTCTAGCGAATTTACTCTTTATATATTTTAAACAGTTTAATGCTTCCTCTTGACTACTAAACTGACCAATCGAAATGTATGTTTCAGTAAAAGCTGAAAGAGGTTCTATAACAAATGGTTCTCCTATCAAAATTACAGAAGTGTTATTATTCGCAATGCCAGTTCCATACGCTTTTGGTAGTATAACTCTCCAACTCTCATGACCTAAAGGTTTGTTTATATAATCACTTTGTATATATCTATACACTCGATTGTTTTGATATCTACCATATACCTTAGTATAATTTTCTTTCTTTTCATTAATTGAATCAAAGAAAATTATGTCGGTAAACTTATCAAATGCACCTGTACCAATATCATTTTTATGTCCCTTTGATTGTATACTTTCAATCTGCGGAAAATCCAAATGTGCTTTTTCTGTTAATCTATAGATACCTCTACCTGAAATAATATTATTCAAAGTTGATGAAGTGTTACTTTCTACTTTCTTTGAAATACTATTTAGCTCCGGATGGCTGGTAAAGGAGCCTATAGGCCCAGAAATTTTATCTTCATTCCTATATAGAATTACAACACCTCCAGAAATACCAACACCCGGAAATACTTTTGATGAGTCTTGCTCATAGAAAACAACCTTTAATTTTTCGTCTTCAAGCATTTTCTTATTCCATTTTTTTGGAGTAGATCCTGCATTAAATAGAAAACGAGCAGGGGTAATAAGTAGATATTTTTTTGAAATCTCTTCAGCTGAGTCATAAAATAAATTATAAATAGCATCATCACGAGCAGATGTTCCACTATCTATCTGATACGGCGGATTTCCTATCACGACATCAAATTTCATTTCACTTTCCTCACTAGATAGGCGCTCAAAACCTATCATTTTATTCTTTTTCCAGTCTTTGATTTGGGTTTTAGATTCTTCTACTTCTTGAACTTCTAGCTCATCTGAAAACAAGCTTAGCTGTTGAGATTGCTCTTGTGTAGCTGAGTAAGGACTGATTTTATTCAATCCATCCATTTGAAAGACATTGTAGGAGATAATAGTCGCAATTTCTTTCTTTTGCTCTAAGGTCGGTTGATTTCCAGTCTTTGCAAGATAGTAGTCCTCAAATGTTGCTAAAAGATTTTCACGCGCCAAAAGCAGAGAATCTCCTTGATACTCATAGCCATAAGAAGCTCGAAAAGCTTTTTTTACAAGTTCATAAAAGGTAGCTTCGTCCGAAACCTCACGACTAATGCGCTGCAATTTTCTATCAACAAAACCAACTCGCTCAGATAATGGAATTTCCTCACCAGTCACTGTATCATAACGCGTTACCATATAAGGTGCTTCACCACAGGTGATTTCTAGCCAGCGCACTTGGATATAAGCTTCAAGATTCAGGGCTTCAAGTTCAGCTTCCACGTAGCCATTTTGCTTTTCAACTAACCAAGTTGGCGTAAAGACTTCGGCTCTAATCTTGGTTCGGTCTTTCTGCTCATACTTAGACTTTTCTGATCGGGGTTGAATCAAGTTTGCATAGGTTCCCGTCACCCTACTTGGAGTGATGCGATCGCTTGGAGCAAATCCCTTTCCTAATAATTCATAAGAATGAGTCGCCCAAACAATATTTTTCTTGGTCGTTCGATCTTTTAACAGAATTTTTAATAAGTCAGCAGACTCCATAGCCAACTGTTCTTCACTAATATCTATCGTCATAAGGCAACCTTTCTCGTACTATAAACCTTATTATATCATATTTTAAATGGTGTTTGGAGTACAAAATAATAACTAAACAAAACAAAAGAAGGCGCTCGCCTTCTTTTTTATATATCTGTCAATGGTGTTGCAGTATCGGGAGAGGTATCGTAAACCTTAAAGTCTACTCCTACACCCAAATCAGCTTGTGCTAACTGATTGACCATGGTCATATGAGCCAGTTCTTTGATATTGTTCTCCTTAGACAAATGTCCAAGGTAGATTTTCTTGGTCCGATTTCCCATTGCACGAATCATGGCCTCAGCACCGTCTTCGTTAGAGAGGTGACCAAGATCAGATAAGATTCGCTGTTTGAGTCGCCAAGCATAAGAACCTGCTCGCAAGATCTCCACATCATGGTTGGACTCAATGAGGTAACCGTCAGCATTCTCGACAATTCCAGCCATACGGTCACTAACATAACCTGTATCGGTCAGCATGACAAAACTCTTATCATCCTTCATAAAGCGATAGAACTGCGGTGCGACTGCATCATGGCTAACACCAAAACTCTCAATATCGATATCGCCAAAGGTTTTTGTTTTGCCCATCTCAAAGATATGCTTCTGCGAAGAATCCACCTTTCCGAGGTACTTGCTATTTTCCATAGCTTGCCAGGTTTTTTCATTAGCGTAAAGGTCCATGCCAAATTTGCGAGCCAAGACACCGACTCCGTGGATATGGTCTGAGTGCTCATGCGTAATTAAAATCGCATCCAGATCTTCAGGTTTGCGATTGATTTCAGCTAGCAAGCTGGTAATTTTCTTACCAGACAAGCCTGCATCCACTAATATTTTCTTTTTTGGGGTTTCCAGATAAAAGGAATTTCCACTGGAACCTGATGCTAAAATACTGTATTTAAAGCCTATTTCACTCATTCTAGTCTTCTACTTCATCCTCCCAGACTTCTTCTTTTACGGCATCCTTATCATAAGGGAGCACGATGGTAAAGGTTGACCCCTTACCGTATTCACTTTTGGCCCAAATAAAGCCATTATGTTGTTTGATAATTTCCTTGGCAATAGCCAGACCTAGACCAGTTCCACCTTGTGCACGACTTCTTGCACGATCCACACGATAAAAGCGGTCAAAAATCTTCGGCAAATCTTGCTTTGGAATACCTAGACCTTGGTCTTTGATAGATAAAATCATCTGGTCTTCAGTCGTTTTCATGCTGACAGTAATTTTCCCACCATCTGGTGAGTACTTGATAGCATTGTTGAGAATATTATCAATCACCTGGGTCATCTTATCGGTATCAATCTCGATCCAAACAGAATTGATAGGATAATCTCTAACCAGCTCATATTTTTTCTCTTCATCCTGGCTCCTCATCTTATCAAAGCGGTTGAGGATAAAGGTGATGAAGGCTGTAAAATTAATCAATTCCACATCCAACCGAGTAGTCGCATTATCAATACGAGAGAGATGCAAGAGATCTGTCACCATCCGCATCATACGGTTGGTTTCATCAAGCGAAACCTTGATAAAATCAGGAGCAACAGGATCATACAAGGCTCCCTCGTCCAAGGCTTCAAGATAAGATTTAACACTGGTCAAAGGAGTCCTCAACTCATGGCTAACATTGGACACGAAGAGTCTCCGTTCACGCTCTTCCTTCTCCTGTTCAGTCGTATCGTGCAAAACGGCAACCAAACCAGAGATGAATCCAGACTCACGACGAATGAGTGCAAAACGCACACGAAGGCTAAGATATTCTCCATTAGCATTTTGGGAATCAATCATCAATTCGGGAATCTGTGTAATGAGGTCACGCAGTTCATACTCTTCCTCTATCTTAAGCAATTCTAGAATGCTTTTGTTCAATGCTTCTTCTTTTATGATACCCAGCTGTTTCTTAGCCATATCGTTAATCATAGTAATCTGACCACGGCGATTGGTCGCAAGAACTCCATCTGTCATATAAGAAAGAATACTGTTAAGCCTTTTTGTTTCTTGCTCCAAATTCTCCTGCGTTAAACGAATGACCTCAGACAAATCATTGAGATTATTGGTGATGTTGGTAATTTCAGAACTTCCCTGCATATCCAAAACTCGAGAATAATCCCCTGCAATCAAATCCTTGACCTTTTGATTAATCTGCTTTAGACGAATATTATCACGGCGATTTTCTAGCAATAGCAAGGTGACCACCAAGATAAAGCCCAGCAAAATCAAAATAAAGATAAAATCACTGGTCAGAATCGTTTGTCTAATATCTTCAATCATTATTTCTCATATAGTAACCCACACCACGACGTGTTAGGATGTATTCTGGACGGCTTGGAGTGTCTTCAATTTTTTCACGTAAACGTCGGATAGTCACATCCACTGTACGAACATCACCAAAATAATCATAGCCCCAGACAGTCTCAAGCAAGTGTTCACGAGTAATGACTTGTCCAATATGGGAAGCCAAGTGGTACAAGAGCTCAAACTCGCGGTGGGTCAATTCCAGTTCCTCACCATATTTTTTGGCTACGTAAGCGTCCGGCAGAATTTCCAAATCGCCAATCTGTAGGGGTTGGGATTTCTTTTCATCAGTTTCTTGACTATCCACTGAAGCGAGATCTGTACGACGGAGTAAAGCCTTGACACGCGCCTGCAATTCACGGTTTGAGAAAGGCTTTGTGACATAATCATCTGCCCCAAGTTCTAAACCGATAACCTTGTCAAACTCACTATCCTTGGCTGAGAGCATAATGATAGGCACACTACTCGTCTTACGAATGGCTTTGGCTACTTCTAAACCATCAATTTCAGGTAGCATCAAGTCTAGAATAATAATATCTGGTTGCTCTGCCTCAAATAGCTCAATAGCTTCTCTACCGTTAAAGGCCGTTACAACCTCATAGCCTTCTTTGGTCATATTGAACTTAATAATATCTGAGATTGGTTTCTCATCATCTACAACTAATATTTTTTTCATATGTTCACCTTTTCTTTATCTATTATAACAAAAAAATGTAAAGAAGGCACAAATGGCTAATTCCAGCCTTCATCTTCAAGAAGTGTTTTATAAGCCTGCCAAATCTTTTGTTGAGGTTTAGCAAATGGATAATCAGAAAATTCCTGAGGAGAAACCCAGCGAATTTCTCTGTCAGAAAACTGTTTTGAGTCTATCGCCTGGCCCGCTAGGATTTGAATATGCCATTTCCGATGACTAAATACATGCTTAACTTGATCAAATACTTGATGGGACCAATCAACTTCTAAATCATAATCTTGCTCAAAACTTTCTTGGGGTGTTGGACCGAAAGTAACGCTTTTTTCAGCGACCTGAGCAAACAGATTCAGCTGTTCCTCTTCCTGTGAAAACTCCTCTACTTCTATCAAGGGGAAATGCCAAAAACCAGCTAGCAGTTTCTCACTTTCGTTTTTCTCAAGTAGATATTGACCTTGAGCATTGCGCACAACCAAGGCCTTGAGATAGATTGGAAGAGGTTTTTTCTTGGGTTCTTTAATCGGATAAGAATCCATGGTTCCATTCTGATAGGCTGCACTAAATTCCTTAACAGGGCTTTCTTCTGGTCTAGGATTAACTGGCGCCTCTATGTCAGAACCCAAATCCATCAAAGCTTGGTTAAAGTCACCCGGCCGTTCTGGATCAATCAAGATTTCCATCATTGCCTGAAAAATTTTACGATTGCTAGGAACTCCGATATCATGATTGACCTCAAACAAGCGAGACAAAACTCGCATGACATTGCCATCAACTGCGGGCTCGGGTAAATTAAAAGCAATACTGGAAATTGCTCCCGCAGTATAAGGACCAATCCCTTTCAGACTGGAAATTCCTTCATAGGTGTTTGGAAATTGACCACCAAAGTCAGCCATAATCTGCTGGGCCGCAGCCTGCATATTACGCACTCGAGAATAATAACCCAACCCCTCCCATGCTTTCAACAAACGCTCTTCAGGCGCATGAGCCAAACTTTTAACAGTTGGAAACCAGTCCAAGAATCGTTCATAGTAGGGAATGACTGTATCCACTCTAGTCTGTTGGAGCATAATTTCAGAAACCCAGATATGATAAGGATTTTTACTTCTACGCCATGGCAAATCCCGTTTGTTTTCATCGTACCAGTTGAGGAGTTTCTCGCGGAAAGAGGAAATCTTCTCCTCTGGCCACATATCAACACCGTATTCTTTCAAATCTAACATATATCTAGTATAACATAGAAGCTCCTAACTGTCCTTTTCTTAGCGCTAAAAAAGCCTCTTCTACGAGAGGAAGAGACTCCATTTCTTTATTGATTGATCGCCTGAGCTGCTGTGATGAGAGTCAATTTGTAAACATCATCTGGGTTACATCCACGTGATAGATCGTTGACTGGTTTATTCAATCCTTGTAAGACGGGACCGACAGCCGCAAAACCTCCTAGACGTTCAGCTATCTTATAACCAATATTACCTGCTTCGATACCTGGGAAAATGAAGACATTTGCTTGACCTGCCACATTGCTTCCTGGAGCTTTTAGGGCTGCTGTTTCTGGGACAAAGGCTGCGTCAAATTGCAATTCTCCATCAATCTCAAGGTCAGGACGTAAGTCATGTGCCAGTTTAGTTGCTTCAACCACCTTGTCAACACTATCACCAAAACCAGAGCCTTTTGTAGAATAACTCAACATAGCGATTTTGGGTTCAATTCCAAACATTTTTGCAGTAATCGCTGAGTTGATAGCAATTTCAGCCAAAGCTTCCGCATCTGGATTGATGTTGAGGGCACAGTCACCAAACAAGTAACGTTCTGTACCACGTACCATAAGAAAGGCACCCGATGTCCGTGTAACATTTGGTCGTGTTTTAATGATTTGAAGTGCTGGACGAACAGTTGCAGCGGTTGAATGAGTAGCACCTGATACCATTCCATCTACCAAGCCCATATAGACAAGCATAACACCAAAGTAGTTAACATCTTTTAGCAAGACCTGGCGCGCTTCTTCTTCTGACATTTTTCCTTTACGACGTTCTACAAGTGCAACCACCATATCTTCAAATTGAGGATAGTGTTGGGGATCAATCACTTCATAACCATCCGTGATCCCTTCGATTTCAAGATAAATTTTAATTTTTGCAGGATTTCCAAGTAAAACAGGAACAACTTCTGTTTCTTTTACCAAGCGTTTTGTCGCTTGAAGGATACGAGGCTCTTCCCCTTCAGGTAGAACAATACGAGCATTTTTGCCAACTAAACTGGCTTTCAGACTTTCAAAAACTTCCATGAGTTTCTCCTTTAAGATAATTAATTATACTCAAAATAGATTTTAAAGAGTATTAGTTGATAACTGAATAATAAGATTGTTAAAATCATCTGGCAAAGGGCTTTCCAGCTCCAGCTGACGCCCTAAGAAGGGATGATAAAATGATAAGGAATGGCAATGCAGGGCCTGGCGTTGAATACCGTCTTCTAGGCTACCACCATAGAGATCATCTCCCAGCAAGGGGAAGCCAATATGGGAAAAATGCACTCGGATCTGATGAGTTCGACCAGTATGCAGGCGAATATCGACTAGGTGAATTTTTCCATAAGACGCTACAACTTTATAAGATGTATGAGCGTATTTCCCACCTTTGGCGACTCGTCTCGTGATAATGGAGTCTTCATCACGCGCAATCGGGGCAATAATTTCCCCTTCAGGATCCAAAATACCAGCTCCTTTAACCAAAGCAAAATACCTTTTTTCGATAGACTTTCGTTGCAGTTGCTTGTCTAAACGTGCATGAGCATAGCCGTGCTTGGCAAAGAGCATCAAACCAGATGTATCTCTATCAAGCCTAGTCACGATGTGAACCTGCTGATTTTCATATTCCCGCTTGACATAATAGCCTTTGATAAAATTCGCAATGGTATTGGAATGATTGACACTGGGAATGGATGCTATTCCATAAGATTTATTCAAAACCAGAAAGTGGTCATCCTCATACAAGATGTCTAGAGGACGGTTGATTGCTTCAAGGGTTTCAAAGCCTTCCTCTGCCGGAATGTCAATGGTAACCCTGTCTCCAACATCTAAGAGATAAGTCGCATTCTGAGGTTGATCATTGACTAGGATAGCCCCACCTCGAAACTTTATCTTAGCCAACAGTCCTTTAGAAACCTCGTGTTTCTTCAGAAAGGTTTTAACCTTGACATGTTCATCTGCGATAAATTCGAACCTCATTCGTCCACCTCGCCGATGAAGGCATCTTTGACGCGATTCCAGAAACTAGTGTGACTTGGCGTCGCTACGAAGTGTATCTTGTGATGGTCGATTTGGTACTCAATCCGTTCTATATTTCGGAAAGAATAAACGCTGTTATCGACTGATATCGTGTGGTAATCATTGCGTGTCGGCAAGAGTTCAATCTTATCTTTTTTTGGAATAATGATCGATGATCCCAAAGTGCGATAGACTCGGTTGTTAAGACTCGCAATTTCAGTCAGTTGCAAGGCCTCAATAGTAGGATGCAAGACAGCTCCCCCCAAGGACTTGTTATAGGCAGTGCTTCCAGTCGGCGTTGAAACAGTTACTCCATCTCCTCGAAATCGCTCAAACGGAACATGGTTAATGATGATATCCGCAACCATGGTGCGATCCGATCGACGGATGCTGGCTTCGTTTAATGCACGGAAGGTCTTAACTTCTCCGTTTTCAAGTGTTACCTTGACATTCAAAACAGGATAGGAAACCTTGGCACCAGTATCCAGTTGGAGATTGGTAACCAACTGGTCCAGCTCAAAGTCGCGGTAATCTGTGTAAAATCCCAAGTGTCCTGTATGTACGCCGATAAATCGAACTTTATCTAACTGATTCTCGTACTTGTGAAAGGCAGACAAAAGCATCCCATCCCCACCAATTGATATGACGATGTCAGGATTGGTATCGTTGAGTATAAAATGATGTTTTTTCAACTGATTTTTCAGCTCATACAAAACCTTTTGACTCTGCGGTTTTCTATTTGCAATCAGATCAATTCGCTTACCTGTATTCTTCATCTGTATCGTCACTATTTCCTACACCGTCGTTTAGTTTTCTACTCAAAGGATCAAAGAGCGCCTGCGCTTCCTGAATGTCATCTCGAATCTTCCCCATTTCTTCATCCAATTGATGGGAAATTCTAGCTGTAATCTCCAAGCGTTTCTTGATCTCCTCTGGGAAATCCCCCTGATACTTATAATTGAGCGAATGCTCAATCGTAGCCCAAAAATTCATGGCTAAAGTCCGGATTTGAATTTCAGCCAGAATCGTCTTAACACCACTGATGGTGTCAACTGTATACTCTACCACCACATGATAGGAGCGATAACCCGAAGCCTTCCGATGCGTGATGTAGTCACGTTCCTGTACTACTCTCATATCATGGCGTTTGCGTAAAATCGCAACAACTTCCTGAACATCATCGACGAACTGCACCATGACACGTAAGCCCGCAATATCCTGCAAGTCATGTTCCAAAGTATCGTAGCCAATCCCTCTGCGATTCATTTTTTCCTTAATACTTTCAATCGGTTTTACACGGCCCGTTACAAACTCAATCGGAGAATGCTTGTTTTGTTTACGATATTGTTTGCGAATCCCACGAAGTTTAATCTTCAATTCACCAACAGCTTGAATGTAAGGATCTAAAAATTCTTCCCATTCTATGGTCATATTTTCTCCCTTTTGGTATGTGATTGTGTTGTTGAAAATTTTTGATTTTTTCACTACAATCATATACAATAAATACATTGTCCATTATACCATAAATCGCTTTCAAAGATAAAAAAAAGGTTAGAAAAATGAAACATTTAGAAATTGAACTGAAAACACTACTGAAAAAAGAGGATTACGATCATTTAAAAGAACAGTTTTCCCATATCCAACCCGTCCTTCAGAAAAACTACTACATTGATACACCTGATTTTCAATTGCGTGAAAAAAAGGTTGCCATGCGCATTCGCACCTTTTCAGATTGGGCGGAGTTGACCTTGAAGGTGCCACAAATTGTAGGAAATATGGAATACAATCAGAAACTGAATCTTCCAGAGGCTGAATCTTACCTAGAAAAACAAATACTTCCTCAAGGACTCGTTCTAGAGGAACTTGCTAAGATTGGTATTGAAAGCCAAGACTGGTTTGTTCTGGGTTGTCTTGCAACTATTCGTTACGAAATGGAAACGTCGATTGGTCTAATGGCACTAGATGAAAGTCACTACTTTGATCATACAGACTACGAACTGGAGCTAGAGGTCACTGATCACGAGAAAGGAAAACGAGATTTTCAGCAATTTCTTTCAGAAAATAGTATCACTTATCAAAAAGCTCCTTCAAAATTAATTCGTTTTATTAAAAGCATGAAAAATTACTGAAATAATCTCCATTTTCTGGTAAAATAATGGAGATAAAATATTTAGAGTTTACAGAGGACGGTCTATAATGTCAGATAGAAACAACATGAAACTTTTTGCACTTAATTCCAATCATGAAATTGCACAAAAAATCGCAGAAACGGTTGGGGTACCTCTCGGAAAATTATCTTCTCGCCAATTTTCTGATGGTGAAATCCAGGTCAACATTGAAGAGAGTGTCCGTGGTTACGATGTCTACATCATCCAATCAACCAGCTACCCCGTTAGCAACCACTTGATGGAGTTGTTAATCATGGTTGATGCTTGTGTACGTGCAAGTGCTCATAGTATCAACGTTGTCCTTCCTTACTTTGGTTATGCTCGTCAGGATCGTATCGCTTCTTCTCGCGAACCCCTCACTGCAAAACTGGTTGCCAATATGCTTGTCAAGGCTGGTGTAAGTCGTGTTCTAACTCTTGATTTGCACGCTGTTCAGGTTCAAGGTTTCTTTGACATTCCAGTAGATAACCTCTATACAATTCCTCTCTTTGCTAAACACTACAGCGATAAAGGGTTGCTGGGATCAGATGTCGTTGTTGTTAGTCCAAAGAATTCTGGCGTCAAACGTGCCCGCAGTTTAGCTGAATATTTAGATGCACCAATCGCAATCATCGACTATGCTCAAGACGATTCAGAGCGTAGCCAAGGTTACATCATCGGTGATGTCGAAGGCAAGAAGGCCATCTTGATTGATGATATCCTAAATACTGGGCGTACTTTCTCAGAAGCAGCCAAAATCGTTGAACGTGAAGGTGCAACTGAAATCTATGCGGTATCCAGTCATGGTCTCTTTGTAGAAGGTGCTGCTGACCTTCTTGATGCTACTAACATAAAAGAAATCCTTGTGACAGACTCAGTAGCCACAAAAGAAAGAACTCCGAAAAATGTGTGCTACATTACTGCTAGCGAATTGATTGGTGATGCCATCGTCCGTATCCACGAAAGAAAACCAGTTAGCCCACTCTTTGCATATAATAAAAAGGAATAAGGTGATTCTTTGATTTATTTGGACAATGCTGCCACTACTCCAATGTCAGCAGTAGCTATCGCAGAAATGACCAAGGTCATGCAGGAAACCCATGGCAATCCTTCAAGTATTCACAGTCATGGTCGCCATGCTGGCAAACTGCTCCGTGAAGCCCGTCAGGAGTTGGCTCACTTACTTGGAACCAAGCCACAACGAATCTTTTTCACATCTGGGGGAACAGAAAGTAACAATACAGCCATCATTGGTTATTGTCTCCGTCATCAAGAGCGTGGAAAACATATCATCACGACAGCTATTGAACACCATTCTGTCCTTGAAACCATTGATTATCTAGTTCAACATTTTGGCTTTGAAGCAACAATCGTCCAACCAGTAAATCAAGAGATTACAGCAGGGCAAATTCAAGAAGCCTTACGTGACGATACCATACTCGTTTCCACCATGTATGCTAATAATGAAACGGGCAGTCTCTTACCTATCGCTGAGATTGGACGTGTTTTAAAAGAGCATCCTGCTGCTTATCATGTTGATGCTGTTCAAGCTATCGGGAAAATCCCTATCCATCCAGAAGAATTAGGAATTGATTTCCTTAGCGCTTCTGCTCATAAATTCCATGGACCAAAAGGAATCGGCTTTCTTTACGCTTCGTCTGTGGACTTTGATTCCTATCTTCACGGTGGGGACCAAGAACAAAAGAAACGGGCTGGAACAGAAAATCTTGCTGCCATCGTCGGTATGGTTGCTGCCCTCAAAGAAGACTTGGATTATCAGGCTGACCATTACCAAAAACTAAGTGCACTCAAATCTGCTTTTCTAGAAGAAATTGCAGGTCTCAACTACTATCTCAATGAAAGCAAACACCAACTTCCTTATGTTTTCAACATTGGATTCCCTGGTCAAAAAAATGATTTGCTCTTGCTCCGGTTAGACCTTGAAGGAATTTCAATTTCTACCGGTTCTGCTTGTACTGCTGGTATTGTGCAAACGAGCCATGTCCTAGAAGCTTTTTATGGGTCTGATTCCCATCGTTTAAAAGAGTCTATCCGTATCAGTCTTTCTCCTCTTAATACCGAGAACGAACTGAAACAACTGGCACAAACCTTAAAAAATATTATTGGAGATTAACCTAATGGCATTCGAAAAAACCATTAAACTACAAAACTGCCGCTACGACTATACACTTAGTCCATCTGTAAAAAAGTTTACACTAAAAGACAATACTTTCTTTGAAACAAAAGTCGGAAACTACGAACTGACTCGTCTACTTGAAAAAGTTCCCAACAGCGGTGAAGGTTTCCAACTAAAAATTATCATTAACAAGGAACTTACTGGAGCCAAGCTTAACATCACTGACAAATCTGGTCTTCGTTTGGTCAATATCTTTAAATCTGAAGAACACCATATCCACCAAGAGAAATTCTACTTCCTCATGGACAGTCTTGTAGAACGCGGAATCTTCACAAAAGAAGAGAGATGATTGGCTATGTTTCATTTGACTTATAAAGATAGCTACCAAGTAGAACGTACACTTGAATTTGCCGATTACGAAGAACTCATGTTATCTCTATCGGGCTGTGTGACCCTACCGGACACTCTCCTAATCAGCTCCTTAACACTGAATGATAAAGTGATTTATCAAGGATTAGTTGGCAATCTCTACCGTTTTTTATCACAAACTAATTTTTCAGATTAAAACTAAGAATTCTCTTAGTTTTTTCTTGTTTTTGTTGATTTTTTCACAATGTTTCTATAAAATAGAAGAATAGAAAGGTTGTGATTTTGTGAAAGATAAACAGTCTGCTATTCCAAAAGCAACAGCAAAAAGACTCTCTCTTTACTATCGAATTTTCAAGAGATTTCATGCAGAAAAAATTGAACGTGCTAACTCCAAACAAATTGCAGAAGCTATCGGTATCGATTCTGCGACCGTTCGGCGAGATTTTTCCTATTTTGGTGAACTAGGTCGTCGTGGATTTGGTTATGATGTTAAAAAATTGATGAATTTTTTTGCTGATCTCCTAAATGATAACTCGATTACTAATGTTATGTTGGTTGGGATTGGAAATATGGGGCATGCCCTTCTCCACTACCGATTCCATGAGCGCAACAAGATGAAGATTATCATGGCCTTTGACCTAGATGACCATCCAGAAGTTGGCACCCAGACACCTGACGGGATTCCAATCTATGGCATCTCTCAGATTAAAGAAAAGATCAAAGAAGCAGATATCAAAACTGCTATCCTAACTGTTCCAAGTATTAAATCACAAGAAGTTGCCAATCTTTTGGTCGATGCAGGTATAAAAGGTATTCTCAGTTTTTCGCCCGTCCACCTTCACCTTCCAAAAGATGTGGTCGTTCAGTATGTTGATTTGACAAGCGAACTCCAAACTCTCCTCTATTTTATGCGTAAAGAGGATTAGAAAGCGAAAGCATTTATGAAAAAACCAGTTATTGGGATTACAGGAAATGAAAAAGCTCATCCAGATGATGATGTCATGATGAGCTATGCGGCAAAAGGTTTTGTTGAAGGAGTCAAGGACGCTGGCGGAATTCCCATCATCCTACCGATTGGTGATCAAGAAATGGCAAGCCATTACGTCGCTATGATTGACAAACTCATCCTTACGGGTGGGCAAAATGTTGATCCAAAATTCTATGGTGAACCTAAAACCATTGACAGCGATGACTACCATCTTCAAAGAGACCAGTTTGAATTAGCTCTTATCAGAGAAGCCATCAAACAGAAGAAACCAATTTTCTCTGTTTGTCGGGGTACCCAGCTCTTCAACGTCGCTATGGGAGGCACACTTCACCAAGATATTGAGGATCATTGGCAGGACTGTTCAGCCGAATACACAACCCAACGCCTCGTGACTGAGCCTGATACAATTCTCCGAGAGATCTATGGAGAAATCTCTCATATCAACTCCTTCCACCACCAGAGTATTAAAGATCTAGCTCCTAATCTTAAGGTTGTGGCTTATGATCCTAAAGATGGAATCATTGAGGCTGTGACAACTACGGACGGCTCCCCTTATCTCGGTGTCCAATGGCATCCAGAATTTCTCTTTGAAAATCGCCCCAAGGATAAAACGCTATTTGACTATGTTGTAAACGAACTTTAAATCAGATCCGTCTTTTCACGGTAACTAAAGTAATCAGAATGAGAGACAATCAGGTGGTCCAAGAAAACTATTCCCATCAGTTCACAGGCTTCCTTGACTAGCTTAGTGACATGGTCGTCATTTCGACTAGGAGATACAGCACCAGATGGATGATTGTGAACGAGAATCACCGAGGTTGCCATATGCTTCAAAGCATAGTGAAGGATTTCTCTCGGTTCAGCAATACTGCGTGTCGCAGATCCGATAAAGATGGTCTGCTGATGAATGATTTGATTTTGAGTATTGAGATAGAGCGCCACTAGGTGCTCTTGTTTCTTGTCGCCAAGTTCCTGTTGCATTTTCTTGGCTAGCTTTTGACTACTGAGAATACTTTCCATCTCAAGAGTTTCATGTTTGTGAATACGATGTCCCAGTTCAATCACCGCTTGTAATTCAATGGCTTTAATCCGTCCAATGCCTGACAGACTCTGCAATTCCTGCAGGGTCATTTTTTTCAAATCAGTTAGACCGTTAAGACTATTCAAGACTTTCTGAGCGATTTCAAAAACATTAGCTTGACGCGTTCCGGTTCTGAGCAGAATCGCTAACAATTCTTGATTGCTCAGGGCTTCTACTCCTTCTCTAACCAATCTTTCTCTCGGCAAGAGTGAATCTTCTTGGAATGAAATACTGTACATAAAAATCCTCCTCACTTTATTATTCGTGAGAAGGATGGAAAATTAGATTTTTTTCTCAATTGGGGCTACACTGGCTAGAAGTTTTTTCAGACCCACTTCTGGGAAATTGATTTTTAGTTCCTGAGTAGCACCGCTACCAGAGACTTCAAGGACCGTTCCCTCTCCCCATTTCTTGTGAAGTGCAATATCTCCAATAGACCAGTTGGTATCGCTTGACTCTTTTTTATTTCCTGCTGCATACTGTCCAAATGGGAGACCACTTGACTGGATAGAGCTTGGTGCGGCATTGCGTTTCCGTTCTTGAAGCGCCTGAGCCAAACTCATTCCTTGACCGAAAGCAATCCCACCACTGCTATAAGAAGCCTTAAAGCTAGTATTCGCTGGTCGAGCCAAGCCCTGATACTCAAGCAGGTCCGAACTGATTTCATTGATGAAACGTGTTGGACGATTATAATTGGTACGACCAAAAAGCAAGCGCGAGTTGGCATTGGTCAGATAGAGGATTTTTTCTGCGCGCGTAATACCTACATAGGCCAAACGGCGTTCTTCTTCTAGCTCATCTGGATCTTCAGCTGCACGACTAAGCGGAAAGACATTTTCCTCCATTCCAATGATAAAGACAACTGGGAACTCAAGACCTTTGGCAGCATGCAGAGTCATTAAGGTCACCTCAGATGTTTCCTGGCTACCTGAATCTGTATCTGCAATCAAAGCCAAGTCATTCAAGAAACGACTGAGTTTGTCCAAACCAGTTTCTTCTTCTTGACCATCAGGATTGTCATCAAAGTTCTTGGTAACAGAAAGGAATTCCTCGATATTTTCAACCCGAGCCTTGCTTTCCAAGGTCGCTTGGGCATTAAGAATATCGATATAGCCTGTTTTTTCTAGAACCGCCTCAACCAACTCTGTAATGGTTAATTGGTCCAGTTGCTCCCGCAAATCAAGTATCATATTGGCAAAATCCCAGATAGACTGGGCTGCCTTTCCTTTGATGTCAGACAACATAATATTTGCTGAAGCGTCTAGCATGGACATGTCTTGCATATTAGCAAAGTCGCGAATTTTCTCAACAGTACCTGGCCCAATTCCACGTTTAGGCTCGTTGATAATACGTTCAAAACTGATATTGTCACTCAAATTTGCAATGAGGTTAAGATAAGCAATAATATCGCGAATTTCCTTACGGCTGTAGAACTTGGTACCACCAACCATAGTATAAGGTATGTTTGACTTGAGCAGGGCTTCCTCAATGGTACGGGATTGCGCATTAGTCCGATAAAGAACTGCAAAATCCTTGTGGAGGAAGTTTTGAGTGCGACCAAGTTCATCGATGGTTTTTGCTACAAAAACAGCCTCGTCTTGCTCGTCATTTGCACGATAGTAAATAATCTGTTCCCCATCAGCATTCTGGGTCCAGAGATTCTTAGGACGACGATTTTTATTATTTTTAATAACATCATTGGCCGCTTGGAGAATGGTTTTGGTTGAACGGTAATTTTCTTCCAACAAAACAACCTTGGCTTGAGGATAATCTTTCTCAAAATCCAAGATATTCTGCATATCAGCACCACGCCAACCGTAGATGGACTGATCTGCATCTCCAACTACACAGATGTTTTTAAAGCGAGAAGCCAAGAGTTTGACCAATTGGTACTGGGCATGGTTGGTATCTTGGTACTCATCGACGTGGATGTATTGGAATTTCTGCTGGTAGTAGGTCAAGACATCAGGATTTTGATCAAAGAGACGCAGGGTCAACATGATTAAATCATCAAAGTCAACAGACTCAGACTGACGAAGTTCTTTTTGATAGGCTGTATAACACTGTGCCACGATTTGCGTGTACATATCGCCCGCTTGGGCAGCATAAGCCACATCATCGATCAAATCATTCTTGGCATTGGAAATAGTTCCCAAAATGGTTCGTTCATTCCATTTTTTCGGATCCAAATTCAACTGCTTGAGAATGCGTTTCATAAGGGTACGTTGTTCACCAGGATCTACAATAGTAAAATTACGATTGTAGCCAATATGATCCGCATCGCGACGCAGAATACGAACACACATGGAGTGAAAGGTCGCAATCAGACAGTCCTGAGTTGCTGGATTGAGCCCATAAGCACGCTCCTTCATCTCACGCGCTGCCTTGTTGGTAAAGGTAATGGCCAAGATATTCCAAGGATTGACCATCTTTTCATCAATCAAGTAGGCGATACGATGGGTCAAAACTCGGGTCTTTCCAGAACCAGCCCCAGCCATGATTAACAAGGGTCCTTCTGTTGTTTGTACAGCTTCAGCCTGACGGTCATTCATTCCATTCAATAATGCGTTCATTTTCTCTTCCTTACTCTTGAAGTCAATGTTTCTATTATATCAGAAATCAGAGAAAATATCTTTTCCTAGACTAGTTACGTCTAGAAAGCGATTCTCTCCTCAGCTGAAGACAACGCCTCATATCTAGACAAGAAAATGAGCTTGGATAGCTTTTCCAAACTCATTTGACTTCAATTAAACTATTAGAACAATCCTAGAACAGTTCCATCACTTTCAACATCCATATTGAGAGCCGCTGGTCGTTTTGGAAGACCTGGCATGGTCATAACATCACCTGTTAGGGCAACGATAAAACCTGCACCCAATTTTGGTACCAACTCACGAATGGTAATTTCAAAGTTTTCAGGTGCTCCAAGTGCATTTGGGTTGTCTGAGAAACTATACTGAGTTTTAGCCATACAGATTGGCAATTTGTCCCAACCATTCTGAACGATTTGAGCGATTTGCGTTTGAGCTTTCTTCTCAAAGTTTACTTTGCTACCACGGTAGATTTCAGTAACAATCTTTTCAATCTTTTCTTGGACAGAAAGGTCATTGTCATAAAGACGTTTGTAGTTTGATGGATTTTCTGCGATAGTCTTGACAAGCGTTTCGGCAAGTGCTACTCCACCTTCTGCACCATCAGCCCAGACACTAGCCAACTCAACTGGTACATCAATTGAGGCACAGAGTTCTTTCAAGGCTGCAATTTCAGCTTCTGTATCAGTTACAAATTCATTGATAGCTACGACTGCTGGAATACCGAACTTACGGATGTTCTCAACGTGGCGTTTCAAGTTAGCAAAACCTGCACGAACTGCCTCCACATTTTCCTCTGTCAAAGCGTCTTTAGCTACACCACCATTCATCTTAAGGGCACGAAGGGTTGCAACGATGACTACCGCATCTGGAGAAGTTGGCAAGTTTGGTGTCTTGATATCAAGGAATTTCTCAGCGCCAAGGTCTGCACCAAAACCAGCTTCAGTAACAGTATAGTCAGCCAAGCGAAGGGCTGTACTTGTTGCCAAAACAGAGTTACATCCATGAGCAATGTTGGCAAATGGACCACCGTGTACAAAGGCAGGTGTACCGTAAATTGTCTGAACCAAGTTCGGCTTAATAGCATCCTTCAAGATCAAAGCCAAAGCACCCTCAACCTGCAAATCACCTACAGAAACTGGTGTACGGTCATAGCGATAACCGATAACGATATTAGCTAAACGACGTTTCAAATCTTCAATATCAGTCGCCAAGCAAAGAATGGCCATGATTTCAGAAGCAACTGTAATATCAAAACCGTCCTCACGTGGAATACCGTTTAGAGGACCACCAAGTCCAACGGTCACATGACGAAGAGCGCGGTCATTCAAGTCCACAACACGTTTCCAAAGGATACGACGTTGGTCAATTCCCAACTCATTTCCTTGGTGCAGGTGATTGTCAATCAAGGCAGAAAGAGCATTGTTGGCAGTTGTAATGGCATGCATATCCCCAGTAAAGTGAAGGTTGATGTCCTCCATTGGCAACACTTGGGCATAACCACCACCGGCTGCCCCCCCCTTGATCCCCATGACTGGACCAAGTGACGGTTCGCGAATGGCAATCATGGTTTTCTTACCAATCTTGTTCAAGGCGTCTGCAAGACCAATGGTAATGGTTGATTTCCCTTCACCTGCAGGCGTTGGGTTGATGGCAGTTACCAAGATTAATTTACCAACTGGATTGCTCTCAACTGCACGAATTTTATCGAAGCTTAGCTTAGCCTTGTACTTTCCATACAACTCCAAATCGTCGTAAGAAATACCAAGCTTTTCCACAACATCCACGATTGGCTTTAACTCAATACTCTGCGCGATTTCAATATCTGTTTTCATAACAAACTCCTCTAATCTCTAATGTGATAATTCATTATAACACAAAACAAGATTTTTAACACCCTTAAACTCTTAAAACGTTCGTAAATATCAATATTTCAGGGGTTACAATAGCGCTTTTTAAAATTTTATATGCTTTTATAGTTTTAGACTATAGTATTCCTTCGTTTTAGAAAAAATTTATCGCTTTCATTTTACTTACTGTTTATTTTTGTGTACAATAGTCCTATGAAAATTTTAGTTACGTCGGGCGGTACGAGTGAAGCTATCGATAGCGTCCGCTCTATTACGAACCATTCCACAGGTCGCTTGGGGAAAACCATCACAGAAACCTTGCTTGCTGCGGGACACGAAGTTTGTTTGATAACGACAAAACGAGCTGTGAAGCCAGAAACTCATCCCAACCTAAGCATTCGAGAAATTGACAATACCAACGACCTTCTAGTTGTTATGCAAGAACGTGTTAAGGAATATCAGGTCTTAGTCCACTCAATGGCTGTATCAGACTACACACCTGTTTATATGACGGGGCTTGAGGAAGTACAGGCTAGCTCTAATCTAGAAGAATTTTTAAACAAGCAGAATCATCAGACTAAGATTTCTTCAACTGATGAGGTTCAGGTTTTATTCCTGAAAAAAACACCTAAAATCATCTCTCTAGTCAAGGAATGGAATCCAGCTATTCATCTGATTGGTTTCAAACTGCTAGTTGATGTCTCTGAGGATTATCTCATAGAAATTGCTAGACAGAGTCTTATCAAGAACCGAGCAGACTTGATCATTGCAAATGACCTTACTCAAATTTCAGCAAATCAGCATCGGGCAATCTTTGTTGAGAAAGAGCATCTTCAAACTGTTCAAACCAAAGAGGAAATTGCAAGCCTCCTTCTTGAAAAAATTCAAGCATACGATTCTTAGAAAGGAAAGCCATGGCAAACATTCTAATCGCAGTGACAGGTTCCATCGCCTCCTATAAAGCAGCTGATCTCGTCAGTTCTTTAAAAAAACAAGGCCATAATGTCACTGTCTTAATGACCGAGGCGGCGAGAGAGTTTATCCAGCCTTTGACACTACAGGTACTCTCACAAAATCCTGTTCACCTTGATGTCATGCAGGAACCCTATCCTGATCAAGTCAATCATATTGAAAGAGGCAAAGAAACCGACCTTTTTATCGTCGTCCCTGCTACCGCTAATACCATTGCCAAACTAGCACATGGTTTTGCGGATAACATGGTTACGAGTATAGCTCTTGCCCTGCCAGACCATGTCAAAAAGTTAGTCGCACCAGCCATGAACACAAAAATGTATGACCATCCGGCAACTCAGGCTAATCTAAAAACATTAGAGACCTATGGTTATCAGATTATCTCTCCAAAGGAATCTCTACTAGCCTGTGGCGATCACGGCAAAGGCGCCCTAGCTGACCTGAATACTATTTTAGAAAGAATAAAGGAAACCCTCGATGAACAAACGCTCTAACATTGCTCCAATTGCTATCTTTTTTGCAGTTATGCTCGTTATCCACTTTTTGAGCTCTCTCCTATTTAATCTTTTCCCATTTCCAATCAAACCAACTATCGTGCATATTCCTGTTATTATTGCAAGTATTATTTACGGCCCACGAGTTGGTGTTACACTTGGTTTCTTGATGGGGCTACTTAGCTTGACGGTTAACACGATTACCATCCTTCCAACCAGCTATCTATTCTCACCTTTTGTACCAAACGGAAACATCTATTCCGCAATGATCGCCATTCTACCTCGCATTTTGATTGGTCTGACACCTTATTTAGTTTATAAATTATTGAAAAACAGAACGGGTCTCATCATTGCCGGAGCTCTCGGTTCACTTACCAACACCGTCTTTGTACTTGGGGGAATCTTCTTACTTTTTGGAAATGTCTTCAATGGAAATATCCAAAAACTCCTGGCAACGGTTATCTCTACAAACTCAATTGCTGAACTCCTCATCTCTGCAGTTCTCACAGTAGCAATTGTCCCACGTCTCGAAACCTTGAAGAAATAAACATAATTCCACTTTCGTCCTGAAGGTGGAGTTTTAGTTTTCACCAGTAAAGGCTCATCTTCTACTCATAAATGGTTATTTATCAAAGAGTCATTAGTTCAAAATTTTGAAAATATATGAAAATCCTTTGAATCTACCACCTATACTTTTGAAAATTTTCAATAAAATCAAAATAAATTCTTGACATGTCTATCTATTTATTGTACTATACTTGTGTATATACAGTTAAATGGAGGTTCTTATGGATATACGGAAAAAAACGCAGTTTATGACGATGACTGCCCTACTCACAGCAATCGCGATTTTGATTCCAATCATTATGCCTTTTAAAATCGTCATCCCACCCGCTTCTTATACCTTGGGAAGTCATATCGCCATCTTTATCGCCATGTTCCTATCACCCTTGATGGCTGGTTTTGTGATCATCGCTTCTAGTCTTGGCTTCCTGATGGCAGGCTATCCCATGGTTATCGTCCTGCGCGCCTTTTCTCACATCGTTTTTGGTATTTTGGGAGCATTTTACTTAAAAAAATTCCCTGAAACCTTGGATAAACCAAAGGCATCTTGGATTTTTAACTTTGTTTTGGGTGTTGTTCATGCTATTGCTGAGGTGGTAGCTTGTATCATCTTCTATGCTACTTCAGGTACAAATGTTGAAAATATGTTTTATGTTCTCTTTGTCCTAGTTGGTTTTGGTACAATCGTTCATAGTATGGTAGACTATACATTAGCACTAGCTGTCTATAAAGTGCTTCGAAAACGTCGCTAAAAGGAAAAGCTATGACAAAAGATCGCAAACAAGCTCTTCTCAAACTTTTAAAAGAGTCACCAAAAGCTCTCAATGGTCAGACCTTGGCTGAACACTTTCATGTCACGCGCCAAATTATCGTCCAAGATATTGCCATCTTGAGAGCCGATGGTGCTCCTATCCTATCCACCAATCGTGGCTATATCTATAAAGAAAACAATGCCAGTCCTTACGTTCACAAACTCTTTAAAGTGAAACATGAACTGGAAGAAATTGGGCAGGAACTTCTAGCTATTGTAGATAATGGCGGACGCGTTCAAAATATCTTAATCGATCATCCCGTTTATGGTGAAATTGAAACTCTGCTCAAACTCACCTGTCGTCGAGATGTCCAGCACTTTCTGGAACAAGTTGAAAATTCTGACTTTAGACCACTTTCTGAATTGACAGATGGCATTCATTATCACCTTGTTGAAGCTGAGACACAACAAGACCTCCACTATATCGAGGAGGCCTTGGATCAATTAGGTTATTTAGTAAAAGACTAGAAAATTTCTTTCTCCCAGCCGTCCTCTGTACGGCGAGGGTAGAAAAATTCAGACTTGTCCGGAGCTTCCATCATCTCCATCAAAGGTAACATATCATAGGCCAGATCCAAGTTTGGAATCTGGTCTTTTTTCACCCAAGATACTTCTCCTTCTTCTGAAGATTGGAGATTTCCAGTAAACTCTGTCGCTTTGTAACAAAAGACGATGTAGCGTTCACCTGTATCTAGAGGCCAATTTTTAATACCAACCAGTTGGGGATTCTGAATGGTCAGACCTGTTTCTTCGTAGATTTCACGGATAACTGACTCGGCAAAAGCCTCGCCATTCTCAACATGACCTCCAGGAAAGGCATAACCAGACCAGCGATTCTCTTCAGGAGAGCGATATTGCATGACTACTCGCTTATTTTCTAGATCTTCGATTAGACAGATGTTGGTTAAAATAGTTGCTTGGGCACGGGACATAAATTTACTCACTTTCTAATTTATTATAGAATTTTTTCAGACTTGATGTCAGATTTCATGATAAAGGGATTAATCAGCTCATGATAATAGTATACATCATGAAGCAAATATCCTTTTGTTATGACAATTTCTTGTTCCCTAACTTCATAATCAATAGTGATTGGAACAGGAGGATTTGGAATAAAAGCGAAGACGACAATTACAAATAACCAAATATAAAAACTACAAATCGCACTGCGCACTCCTTCAAGGAAGCGATATTTCCCCTTTAAAAAGTAAATAAAAATATGCGAAATAGAGAGGATAATTGGAACAAAAAGCCTTGTATTCCACGCTATGGGAATAAATTTCAGTCCAAATATCCCAAATAGAAGATCAAGAATTGCAAAGGACTTCAAAAAGCGAATAAATAGAGTAAAAATTAGAAGAAAGATCCAAATATTCCAAATAATCGGAGTAAATGATAAACCAAATGACCATAATATGAAATGAGCGATAACAAATGCTATCAGTAAGGAATATAGGACAGTATAAATAAGCTTGTTAAAAGTACTCGATTTTTTCACTATTTATTTCTCCTTTAAATTCAAACTACTAACTAATGACTAATATCCATCACTTTTAAATTATCTCGTCTATTATTTTAACACAAATTATTACATATAAAATTTTTAGTTAAAATTACTTCCATAATAGAGCATCTTATGGTTTTGAACTTTTAAAGAAACACTACTACCTGAACGATATCCTTTAGCACCATAGTAGTAAGAAACCTCATAAAAGGCATCTGGCAACTCGGCATTATCTATCCCATTTGAAATAAATCCTGTCAGTCCGCCTTCACTATCAAAATAATCTTTCTCACCCTCTTCTAAAACAGTATCGCGATAGATGATGTATCCTTTAATCATTTCTTTTTCCAAGAATTCATCAATAGGAATATCATACAAACCTTGAAAAGCTTTTCCTTCCTTACGGTTCTTTTCAATGAGGGCATAATAGTCTTGGATATTTTCAGATTCAGTATCGACACTCCAGTAACTGTTCACATATTCTAGATTTGGATTTTCATATTGCTTAAAAAAACTCTCTACCTTTTCTTTGTTAGAAACACTGACAGGATGCTGGTTGAGTAGTTTATGAGCCATGTCTGAAAATTCTTGTAACATGGTTTTCGTAGTCCCATCATAGGCTAGTTCTTCATCAGTCTTTTGGGGATTGTATTTTGAGGACTTTGGACGATAAAACAAGGCATGACTCACAGTGACTCTACTTCCATCAACCTCTTCACTATAATCGTATTCAATTTTGTATTTTTCAGAAGTCCATTTATCTCTAGAAAACTTCGTAACCTTCATATCTCCTTTAAAACCATACAAATCAAGGGTTCTTCTTACTGCTGTCTCTACTTCCGCTTGATTTGCTTCAGGAAAAATATCATAAGTTGTTGTAAAGATAAGGAAGGCAAAACGTAGAATAAAGAATAAAGGGACAATATTTATAATACAGAAAATTAAAAGTAACCATTTTTTCATTACTAGATTCTCCTTATTAATAAAAAGATTATAATTTCTTTGAAGCTTTAATTTTTTCTCAACTCAACGATAAGGAATTTTCGAACTTTCTATCTCTATATCAGGATTGGCAAGTTTGAGATAAGGAGCAATATAGTCTGCATCCGTAACCTTTGGACCTAGAATAACTTTTGAGTATTTCAAGGGAAGTAAATTGATGTATACAAATAAATCATATCTACCTTTATCTTTTGGACTTAATACGATATACTTCCTAAAATCTTTATAGTTAACCTTATCAAAAATCTCTAATCCAATTTCTTCCTTCTTCAAGCTAAAATCATTATGGTTAACTTTATCAAAAACTTCTAACCCAATTTCTTCTTTCTTCAAGTATTTCTCATTTGATGAATCATTAGCATCTCTATTAATAATATTTTGTATCGCTGTATCATCTAAATTAATTAAAATACGATACTCCATTTCATACTCATAGTCTTTAACTTTGAAAAGGTAAGAAATCTTCTTTAATTTCTCAGCAAAATCTATTAATTCTTTTTCAGCTTCCAGCTCCTGTAATTTTTCAAAAATTTGTTTTAAATTATGAAGAAATTTACCAACCTCTGTTTCGTCTTTATTTTCTGACATTAAATCTAAATAATGAACTTTAACAAACTCTATTGATTTATGAGCAACAATATCTTCAAGATAAGACAGATCATATTCAAGGAAGGCACCTTGAGATGAATCTGCATATTCCTTCCACATAGGTAAACTATCAGATACCGTGGTTAGAGAAGATATAAAAACATTGGAAGTTTGATATTGTTTGAAAAACGTATTATCTATACCCAAATAATCATATATTACTCTTCCTTCCATCGGATCATTTAACTGTTTTAGATTAGTCAGTCGTAAAAAGGGAGATTTTTCTTTAGAATCATTTTCATTTTTATTGTCATTTTTCCAGTCAGCTTTTATAAGATGATTTGTTAATGTGTCAATCTTAGTATAATGTCCAAAGGAACCAATTTCTTTTAACTCTGTAGCATCAACAGTTAATTTAGAACGTATATAGTATATAATCTTATCCGCTTGTTCTAAAAGTTGATTAGCATCAAATGACAGGATAAATTCTGAATCACTTTTCTCATTCAAAATATCATGATTATACTTCTCAATTAACTTAATAGCTTGGTTGCGAATTATATCCGAATCATTTTCTTCTGCTATCTTTCGAACAACATCAATCGAATTTTTAATTACATCATCAAAGTGTCTTAACACAAAATCCAAGTATTCCTCAACATAATCAGATTGAGGGTTATTGATATAATAGTTATTTATTATCTTTAAGTGCTCAAATTGAAAAAGTGAAACAAGCTCATCTAATCGGAAATACGCATATATAGCATCTTCAAAACCATTATATTCAAATATAAATCTGATCAATGATTCATATTTTCTCTTAAAATAGATTCTTCTTTCTTCTGGTAAACTATTTTGTTCAAATAATTGATAAAAAACTGTAAGTATGCTAGGAGCGAGTGATTTAGCTTCCTCAAAACCATCATCTAATACTAATTCAAGAATTCTTAAAAAATAACTTCCATCTTCAAACAATATAGAATATTCTTCATATTCCTTTGTTAAAAATAAATATCTATACAAAATATATAAATATTCAAAATTTTCAAACCAATTAAATGACTGGACATTATTTAATAATATTTTATTTAGTGTAACTAATATATTTTTTGCTGCGATCTTACCTATTTTTTCTATTAAATTCATACAAACATACAGAACCTTGTCTGCATATTTTAATTGTTCTTCTTCAGATAACTCTAAATATTGATTAATAAAGATTTCAAGTTCGGATTTCAGTTTATTTTCGTCCAACGAGTCAAAATGATTCTTTAATTCAGATTCACTAAATTTACCTGTAAAATAATTTAACACTTCCATTTTATCTCCTTCTAAAATTCTAATCCAACGCCTTGACTTCCAGCATCATATCTCGAATCTGCGCTGCCAGTTCAAAGTCAAGCACTTCGACAGCTTCTTGCATTTGTTTCTCTAGTTTCTTGACGAGTTCTTTGCGCTCTTGTTTGTTGAGGCTATTGATATCGACTTCCTTATCAACCGCCTTGGTTATGGCAATCAGGTTAGAGATAATCTCAGTAAAAGTTTAAGGTCACTGTCTCAGTGTATAATTTAGTGCTCTTGCTCCTATTTTTAATAAAACAATAAAGTTTTAAGTTTGTTTAAGATTTTTTAAATTCTTAATTAAAGCGAGAATATACGCCATTAATTTATTTCTAAAATACTCAATGATAGCGCCTGAAAAAAATAGGACAAGTGTCATAACTAGAATAATAATGACAAACATGAGTAATTCTTGTTCTTCAACTAAAGTATAAATGTTTGGTATAATTCTTCTAAAAATAAGAGGATGTACATGAAACAGATAAATCCCCAAAGTTAGTGGAGATACTAAAAGAACTAGTCTCTTAAAAGTTAAAGGAAGATTTTTAATTTTCAAGAATAGTAAAAAGATTGCTATGCCTTGAAGTGTGACCGTTGGAGAAATATAACTTCTCCACTGTTCATAACCAAACCAGCACAATATAAAAGTTAAACTAGTTAGAAATAAAATTAAACCACTAACATTACGTATTTGAAAATGACTTTCGTAATTGAATTTTCTAATAATTGCTCCTAAAGTGTACAAGAGAATCATCCATAATACACTATATCCACCCCACAGACCCAGAGTATCTTGTTTAAATACTGTGGGTATGACGGAAAAGTATATAAATGCTCCACTAATAATTGGAAGCAATAGTTCTTTTTTCAATGTCAGCACTGCTTGATTCAAAAATGGTGCTATTAAGACTAAACCAAAATAACAACTCATATACCAATACTGTCCATGACTTATTGGAGTAAAAGCTGAAAACCAATCACTTAAGTTGACAGATGATTTTGAAAAAATAGCAAATACAAAAGTAATTGAAATAGTATAGAAAATAATCTGTACCCAAAAACTAAACATTTTTTTATAACTAAATTGTGAATAAAGACCGACATACCCACTGATTAAAATATAAATATTTACTGCTGAATATGAGAAAGCTTCTAAAAAATTGGCAAAAATATAGTAAAAATCTTTTTGACTATCAACTTTTTCTAAAATTCCACCCATACCCAAAACATGTAAATTGCAAATCATCAACATAGCTAAAATTCTACAACATTCAATGCCTATGTGTTTAGTTTTTTTTGCTGTCATATTATGTCTTTCTATATATTTCTATTTCTTTATACTTTTTATCAGTTTAGCGCCTTGACTTCCAGCATCATATCACGAATCTGAGCTGCCAGTTCAAAGTCAAGCACTTCGACAGCTTCTTGCATTTGTTTCTCTAGTTTCTTGACGAGTTCTTTGCGTTCTTGTTTGTTGAGGCTATTGATATCGACTTCCTTGTCCTCTTCCTTGGCAACTGCCTTGGTTACGGCAATCAGGTCACGGATTTCCTTCTTGATGGTTTGTGGTACGATACCATGCTCTTCATTATAAGCCATCTGAATTTTCCGACGGCGGGCTGTTTCATCAATGGCACGTTGCATAGACTGTGTTATCGTATCCGCATACATGATGACATGCCCTTCGCTGTTACGAGCAGCACGACCAATGGTCTGGATGAGTCCGCGTTCGTTACGTAGGAAGCCTTCCTTGTCAGCATCGAGAATAGCAACCAAGCTTACTTCAGGAACGTCAATCCCTTCACGAAGTAGGTTGATTCCGACCAAGACATCAAAGACACCCAAGCGCAGGTCACGGATAATCTCTGTCCGTTCCAAGGTCTTGATATCCGAGTGCATATACTTGACCTTGATCCCCATTTCTTTGAAGTAGTCAGTTAAGTCCTCTGCCATTTTCTTGGTCAAAGTGGTAATAAAGGTTCGTTCGTTCTTTTCAACACGGGCATTGATTTCACCTAAGAGGTCATCAATCTGTCCCATAGTTGGACGGACTTCCACCTCTGGGTCTAGAAGCCCTGTTGGGCGAATGATTTGCTCAATCACTGTCTCGGTCTGTTCATTTTCATAGTCGCCAGGTGTTGCTGAAACGTAAACAATCTGATGAACATGACTTTCAAACTCCTCACGACGGAGAGGACGATTGTCCAAGGCAGACGGCAAACGGAAACCATAATTGACCAGCATTTCTTTACGCGAACGGTCTCCATTATACATACCCTTGATCTGCCCCATGGTCATGTGACTTTCATCAATCATGATTAAGAAATCATCTGGGAAGAAGTCGAGAAGCGTATAAGGAGGCTCTCCTTCGCTCCGTCCATCCATGTGACGAGAGTAGTTCTCAACCCCATTGGTATAACCCATCTCACGCAACATCTCAATATCATACTCTGTACGCTGTTTCAAACGCTGGGCTTCTAGCAGTTTACCTTCCTTCTCAAAGACGGCTAACTGCTCTTCTAATTCTGCTTGAATTTTCGCAATCGCAACTTCCATGTGGTCGTCATTGGTCACAAAGTGAGTGGCTGGGAAAATCGCCAAATGATCCACTTCACTAAGGACTTGACCTGTCAGAGCCTCTACTTCACGAATACGGTCAATCTCATCTCCAAAGAACTCCACTCGAAAAGCGTGTTCATCACGGGAAGCTGGGAAAATCTCCACCACATCCCCACGTACGCGAAATCTTCCCCGTTGAAAATCAATATCATTGCGCTCAAACTGGATATCGACCAAATCATTCAAGAGTTTATCACGAGAAATTTCAAGACCTGGACGAAGACTAACGACACTATCAGCGTATTCCTTTGGCGAACCCAGACCATAGATACAAGAAACAGAAGCCACCACGATAACATCATTGCGCTCCAGAAGTGCTGAAGTCGCTGAGTGGCGGAGCTTGTCAATCTCATCGTTGACAGAGCTGTCCTTTTCAATATAGGTATCGCTAGAAGGAACATAGGCCTCGGGCTGGTAATAGTCATAGTAAGACACGAAGTACTCAACAGCATTATCAGGGAAAAATTCCTTGAATTCTCCATAGAGCTGACCAGCCAGTGTCTTGTTGTGAGCAATGACCAAAGTTGGTTTATTGACTTTGGCAATAACCTGACTCATGGTATAGGTCTTCCCTGTACCTGTCGCCCCCATGAGGATTTGAGCTTTCTCTCCACCCTCGATATTATCAACCAACTGCTCAATTGCTTGTGGTTGATCTCCTGAAGGTTGGTATTTTGACACTAGTTTAAATTTATTATCTGTAATCCGATTGATCATAAGAATCCTCTCTCCATGTGCTATTCCTATTTTAGCATACTTATAGCATTTTCACGAAGAAAAGGACGGACCTAAGTCACATCCTTTCATTTTCTTTCTTTAATTGATTAGCGAGATAGACAATCAGAAGTAACAAGACTAAACTTGTCATGATAGAACCTTCAATCCCAAAAGAGCCTCCTGATAGCCAGCCTTGATCGCCTTGTGGTAAAAAGATCATCAGAGACGTTCCTGACGGTTGACCGCTAACTAAAATGCCAAAAATATTGCCCTGAGCAAAATTCCAAGCTCCATGAATACCTGCAACACCCCAAACTGTATCAGTTTTGAGAAGGTAAAGAGCCATGGCAACTCCGAATAAGAAGAGATTCACTAGAGATAGAGGTGTTAGACCAGAATTTCCCACATGAAGCAGGGTAAAGAATATGCTAGATATGACAACAGCAAGTTTTAGATTGGTTCTTGAGGCCAATTGTGGAAGAAGCCAAGCACGGGACACCACTTCTTCTGCTGTCCCCTGTAAAATCCAAAATGGGATAGTAAAGACGACAAAAGTAAGCGAATAAGGATTCAAGCGAATGGATTCCAAACGATATTGCCCCAAGACCACCAAACCTAACAAGGTCAGAAGAAAAAGTGCCAAACCTAGGCCAAATCCTTTCAGAAGACTGCTAAGGAAATTTTCTCTATAAAATCCCAAGGTTCTAATAGATCTTTTCTCAACTTTTTTAGTCCATCTGAACACAGTATTGAGAATAAAACCAAAGGACAGCAATGCTAAAATTAAACGAAAGTCACTTGTTTTATCCGTCAAGCTCTGCTGCAAGGTTTGCAAGTAAGTTGCAAGATTTTGACCAGCCTCTCCAAAATTTCTAGCAAGTCCGATGAGAGCTAACAAACTAATACCATACAAAGTATATGCAACAAACTCTCCTATAAAGACAAAAACAAAGGCTAACAAAGGACTTGTGTAAATATTTAAACCCGTTTGGGAAGATTGGAAGTCTTTAAATATTTTTTTATTCTTCATGTTCCTACCCTCATTTCTTCTATTATATGCTATTATTATAGCACTTTGTAGTGGCAATTCAAGAAAGAAACAAAGGGCTTTTATGTTATATTTTCTAACATATAAGTCTGTAAAATTTGCCTTCTGAAATATTTTCTGTTATAATGGGAAAATATTCGGAAAGGAGACTTAAAATGAAGAAAAAAATCCTAGCATTTTTGCTAATTTTATTTCCCATTTTCTCACTAGGAGTAGTAAAAGCTGACACAGTTAAATCCAAGTATGTTATTGCCAGTGATTCATCTTTTGCTCCCTTCGTATTTCAAAATTCAAACAACGAGTACACTGGTATTGATATGGACTTGATCAAGGCTATTGCCAAGGATCAAGGAATTGAGATTGAAATTACCAATCCTGGATTTGATGCAGCTATCAGCGCCGTTCAGGCTGGACAAGCTGATGGTATCATCGCTGGTATGTCTGTGACGGATGCTCGTAAAGCAACGTTTGACTTCTCAGATTCCTACTACACTGCTAATACCATTCTCGGTGTAAAAGAATCAAGCACAATTACTTCTTATGAAGACCTCAATGATAAAACTGTCGGTGTTAAAAACGGGACTGCTTCTCAAACGTTCCTTACTGAAAATCAAAGCAAATACGGCTATAAGATTAAAACTTTCGCAGATGGTTCATCAATGTACGATAGTCTCAATACTGGGGCTATCGATGCCGTGATGGATGACGAGCCTGTCCTCAAATATTCTATCAGCCAAGGTCAAAAGTTGAAAACGCCGATCGCTGGAACTCCAATCGGCGAAACAGCCTTTGCAGTCAAGAAAGGTAGCAATCCAGAGTTGATCCAGATGTTCAATAAGGGACTTGCCAACCTCAAAGCTAATGGAGAATTCCAAAAAATTCTCGACAAGTATCTAGCTAGTGGAGCAACAACTGCTTCTACAAGTACAGTTGACGAAACCACCATCTGGGGCTTGCTCCAAAATAACTACAAACAACTCCTTAGCGGACTTGGAATCACTCTTGCTTTAGCCCTTATCTCGTTTGCGATTGCGATCGTGATTGGGATTATCTTTGGTATGTTCAGCGTTAGTCCATACAAATCACTCAGAGTCATTTCAGAGATTTTTGTGGATGTCATTCGTGGTATTCCTTTGATGATTCTTGCTGCCTTCATTTTCTGGGGAATTCCAAACTTCATCGAGTCCATCACAGGCCAACAAAGTCCAATTAACGACTTTGTTGCTGGTACCATTGCCCTTTCGCTAAATTCGGCTGCTTATATTGCTGAAATTGTTCGTGGTGGTATCCAAGCCGTTCCAGTTGGTCAAATGGAGGCCAGTCGCAGTCTTGGTATCTCTTATGGAAAAACCATGCGTAAGATTATCTTGCCGCAAGCAACTAAACTAATGCTTCCAAACTTCGTCAACCAGTTCGTTATTGCTCTTAAAGATACAACTATCGTGTCAGCTATCGGTCTGGTTGAACTCTTCCAAACTGGTAAGATTATCATCGCCCGTAACTACCAAAGTTTCAAGATGTATGCAATCCTTGCTATCTTCTATCTTGTAATTATCACGCTTTTGACTAGACTAGCGAAACGCTTAGAAAAGAGGATTCGTTAATGGCAAAACTAAAAATTGATGTAAATGATTTGCATAAGTATTATGGAAAAAATGAAGTTTTGAAAGGTATTACAACCAAATTCTATGAAGGAGATGTTGTTTGTATCATCGGTCCTTCCGGTTCTGGTAAATCCACTTTCCTCCGTAGCCTTAACCTTCTCGAGGAGGTAACGAGTGGCCATATCACAGTAAATGGTTATGATTTGACTGAAAAATCGACCAATGTCGACCATGTTCGTGAGAACGTAGGAATGGTTTTCCAACACTTCAACCTCTTCCCTCATATGTCCGTCCTAGAGAATATCACTTTTGCACCTATTGAACACAAACGGATGACCAAAGAAGAAGCTGAAAAATTGGGGATGGAATTGCTTGAAAAGGTTGGACTAGCAGATAAAGCGAATGCCAACCCAGATAGCCTTTCAGGTGGTCAAAAACAACGTGTGGCTATCGCACGTGGTCTAGCCATGAATCCTGACATCATGCTCTTTGATGAGCCAACTTCTGCCCTCGACCCCGAGATGGTTGGAGATGTACTAAACGTTATGAAGGAATTGGCGGAGCAAGGTATGACCATGATCATCGTAACCCACGAGATGGGATTTGCTCGTCAGGTAGCCAATCGTGTTATCTTTACGGCTGATGGTGAATTCCTGGAAGATGGAACACCAGACCAAATCTTTGATAACCCACAACACCCTCGTCTGAAAGAGTTCTTGGACAAGGTCCTAAACGTATAAAACGAAACTGTAAGGAAATCCTTACAGTTTTTTAATTACGTATTGGATTTTTTGATTTTTTTGAAAATTATGATAAAATAAAAACTATGATAATGAGGAAATCTCATCCCTAGTCCAACTAGGAAAAAATATAGAAATTAGGTAGCTAGATGTCATCAAAGGTTATTGTTACAATTTTCGGTGCGAGTGGAGATTTAGCTAAACGCAAACTCTACCCTTCCCTTTTCAGACTCTATAAATCAGGCAATCTCTCTGAACATTTTGCAGTTATCGGAACAGCTCGTAGACCTTGGAGTAAGGAATATTTTGAATCTGTAGTTGTCGAGTCCATCCTTGATTTGGCAGATAGTACCGAGCAAGCCCAAGAGTTTGCTAGTCATTTCTACTATCAAAGTCATGATGTTAATGATACTGATAATTACATTGCTTTACGTGAATTACAGGCTGAGCTTGATGAGAAATACCAAACGGACCACAACAAACTCTTCTTCCTATCGATGGCTCCTCAATTCTTTGGTACCATTGCCAAACACCTCAAGTCTGAAAACATCGTTGACGGCAAAGGCTTTGAGCGCTTGATTGTTGAAAAACCTTTTGGTACAGACTATGAAACTGCAAGTAAGCTGAATGAAGATCTTTTAGCAACATTTGATGAAGAACAGATCTACCGTATCGACCATTACTTGGGGAAAGAAATGATTCAAAGTATCTTTGCGGTTCGTTTTGCCAATATGATCTTTGAAAATGTTTGGAACCGTGAGCACATTGATAATGTGCAGATTACCTTTGCTGAGCGCTTGGGAGTTGAGGAACGTGGTGGCTACTATGATGAATCTGGTGCCCTCCGTGACATGGTTCAAAACCACACTCTCCAGCTTTTATCACTTTTAGCCATGGACAAGCCTGCCAGCTTTACAAAAGATGAGATTCGTGCTGAGAAGATTAAAGTATTTAAAAATCTCCACCAACCAAGTGAGGAAGAACTAAAAGAACACTTTATCCGTGGTCAATACCGTTCTGGAAAGATTGATGGTAAGAAATACATTTCCTACCGTAGCGAGCCAAACGTTAACCCTGAGTCTACAACAGAAACCTTTGCATCCGGTGCCTTCTTTGTAGACAGCGATCGCTTCCGTGGCGTTCCTTTCTTCTTCCGTACTGGTAAACGCCTGACAGAAAAAGGCACTCATGTCAATATCGTCTTTAAGCAAATGGACTCTATCTTCGGAGAACCATTGGCACCAAATATCTTAACCATCTATATCCAGCCAACAGAGGGCTTCTCTCTCAGCCTCAATGGTAAACAAGTAGGTGAAGAATTTAACCTAGCACCAAGCTCTCTGGATTATCGTACAGATGCTACCGCTACTGGAGCTTCACCAGATCCTTACGAGAAACTGATCTACGATGTCTTGAACAACAACCCAACCAATTTTAGCCACTGGGATGAAGTAAGTGCTTCTTGGAAATTGATTGACCGTATCGAAGAGCTCTGGGCTGAAAATGGAGCTCCACTCTACGATTATAAAGCTGGAAGCATGGGACCACAAGCTAGCTTTGACTTACTTGAAAAATATGGAGCCAAATGGACCTGGCAACCAGATATCGCCTATCGTGAAGATGGCCGTTTAGAATAGCAAAAATATCCTGCAAGATTGACTTGCAGGATATTTATTTTGTATTAAATCAAGCCCTCTAAAAGACCTTTCATAAAGTTTTCTGAGTTAAATTCCCCGATATCATCGATTTTTTCACCGAAACCAATTAATTTCACTGGGATATTGAGTTCTTCGCGGATAGCCAGAACAACACCACCTCGGGCAGTTCCGTCAATTTTTGTCAATACAATACCAGTAACAGGGGTAATTTTCGAAAATTCTTTGGCTTGTACCAAGGCATTCTGTCCAGTTGACGCATCGAGTGCTAGGAAGGTTTCATGTGGCGCCTCTGGAACGACACGTTTGATAATACGACCAATCTTTTCCAACTCGGCCATAAGGTTGTCTTTGTTTTGCAGACGACCTGCTGTATCAATCATGAGAATATCAATTCCTTCTGCTACAGCACGTTCCATCCCATCAAAGACAACACTAGCAGGATCAGCTTTTTCAGGCCCCGTCACAACAGGAACATCAACACGACGGCCCCATTCTGCTAGCTGGGCAACGGCTCCAGCACGGAAGGTATCTGCAGCAACCAACATGACTTTCTTGCCAGCTTGTTTGTAGCGGTGAGCCAATTTCCCGATAGAAGTTGTTTTCCCAACACCATTAACACCAACAAAGAGCATGACTGTCAAACCATCTTGGAAGTGGATACTTTCATCGTAGTTGCCATCCTTCTCATAGAGTTCAACCAATTTCTCGATAATGACACGACGAAGTGCGTCAGTCTTCTTAGCGTTTTCTAATTTAGCTTCATAGCGAAGCTCTTCTGTTAAGTTCGAAGCAACCTGCACACCGACATCACTCATGATGAGCAGCTCTTCCAATTCTTCGAAGAAGTCCTCATCGACAGAGCGGAAGTTGGCAAAGAAGGCATTCAAACGAGCTCCGAATCCCGTACGGGTTTTCTTGAGACTGCGGTCATATTTTTCCTGAACAGTTTCTTCAACCTGAGGACTTTCTTCTTCTACTTCAGACGCGAACTCTTCTTCGCTCTCTATAGTTTCTTGGCTCTCTTCTTCTAGAACTTCTTCTGCCTTTTGGAATTGCTCCAATTCATCAGCTTCTAGCTCAGGCTCTTCTTGAGCCATTTCCTCGACTGCTTCTGGTTCAATGGCCCCATCTGTCGTGACCTGTGGAATTTCTTCTTGAGCAAGTGTTTCTTCCACTTTGTCCCTTGCTGTCTCTTCCTGAGAAGTTTCTTCGACTGCCGTTTGGTTTTCTTCAACCTCTTCTGATAAATCAAGATTTTCCAGAGCTTCTTTTACAACATCTTCGATTTTCGGCTCTTCTTTTTTCCCGAATAGACGGTCAAATAATCCCATATTCTAATTCTCCTTTAGCACGTATTCTTCGATAGCCCAGGCAACGGCTTCCTCGTCGTTGGTCATCGGGGTAATCACATTTGCAACTGCCTTAACCGCAGGAACTGCATTTTGCATGGCAACTCCCAGACCTGCCCACTCAATCATAGAAAGGTCATTGGCCTCGTCTCCGCAAGCCATGACTTGGCTTTGGTCGATTCCCAAGTGTTTAATTAATTCCGCTAAACCTGTTGCCTTGTGGACGTTTTTCGGTGACCATTCCAATAGCATTTCACGCGATTTGAAGATTTCATATTGGTCAAATAAGTCTGGAGAAATCTGTTGAATCGCTGCATCCAAGGGTTCTTGGGCAAAGGCAGTCACACATTTATTATACGTCATCTGACTAGATAGATCTTCAAAAGCGACAGGTACGAAAGTCAGGGCTGGGTTGAACTTAGCATAGAGACTTTCTTGGTCCGACTGGATTTGATAGACTGTACCTTCTGAAATGGCATCTAACGGAAGTCCGAGTTTTTCAGTTTCCTCGTACAATCGCGCCACATCATCGATTGAAAAAACTGTTTTATCGAGAACCTCTCCCGTGTTTTTCTGCACCAGACCACCATTAAAAGTGATGGTGTACTCGTCCTCTTGACCGTCAGTCCCTAGCTCATGGAGAAAGAAATCCATAGCCTTTAAAGGACGACCCGTTGTCAGTACGACCTTGATGCCGCGGTCACGCGCAGCTTTTAACACTGCCTTAGTTCGATCTGTCAGCTTTTTATCCGTTGTCAGTAAGGTACCATCCAAATCAAGTGCAATCAATTTAATATCTGCCATTACAACCCCTCCATATAAGCCATCACTGACTGGTCCTTGTGGTGACCAATCACTGTCTCTGCTAATTCTAATATCTCTGATCGCGCATTTTCTGGAGCGATAGGGTGTCCAACAACCTGCATCATGTGAAGGTCATTGAGATTATCGCCAAACGCCATGACCTGATCTATGGTTAGACCCAGCTTTTTAGCCAACTCAACAATAGCCACACCCTTATCAACGTAGTCCAAGACAATATCGATGGATTCAAAACCAGTCGTCATGGCATTGACACCAGAAACGTTTTCGTTAACCCAGGCCTCACCAGCTTCTATCGTTTCTTCTGTAAAGTTCGTGGTGAATTTAAAAATCTCATCCGTGATATCTTCCAAACGTGCTACTTTTTGAATATTTTCATTGTAGTGACGGCTAAACATCAGATAGGTCTCATCTACAGTATCCAATACATAACAAGCTTTTTTCCCAGTCAAGAGCATTTTTCTTTCATCAAAATAAGGCGATTTCTTCAAAGCTTCAAAAGTGCTCAAGTAAAAATCCCGAGACATAGTAGCCTCGTACATATCCTCACCATGAAACTCAACATAGCTCCCATTTTCAGCTATAAAAATCACTTCATCTCGCACATCCGCAAATAGCTTTTTCAGCGACAAGATACCGCGACCTGAAGCCACAGCAAAATAAATCCCCTTTTCCTTGTAGGAAACAAGTAAGTTTTTGAGGCGTTCCATATCAAACCGCCCCTCTCCATCTAGAAAGGTTCCGTCCATATCAGTTGCTACAAGTTTAATCATAAAATCCTTCATTCTCCAATTGATAAATCTATCTTCTATTATACCATAGATAAACTAAAAAAGGACTAGTACAGAAGGATTGGTTACTTGTATTACAGTGCTTTTTCGGTAAATAAAATAGAAAATAATGTTTTTAATTTAACCCAATAGACCAATAAATATTCGTAACACTATCATGAAGTAACAAAAAACTGACCAGTTATCTAACTTAGGCTCTATACTATCATGGTTGAAACACGGAAAAAGCTCTCCTACTAAGAGAGCTTTTCTTGATAATTCTTACGAAACAAAAGGCGAACAAATTCTCATGCTTCCTAGCAGACGTGAATTTGCTCGCTTTTTTGGTGCCTTGGAGACAGACAAAGACACACGGACAATATTTTATAGGTAATCTAGAACTTAAAAACCATCCAAACCCACATAATTTAAAATGGAAGACAGTGTCTCAATTCCTTATAGGTAAGGTATTACAAAAAAATTCAAAAAGGAGGTGCCAGAAAATGGCACTAGTATCGTCTCAATTCCTTATAGGTAAGGTAGAACGGGAGCGTTTATGGTATTATCTAATAAAGCCTATCCGGAAGAATATAGTCTCAATTCCTTATAGGTAAGGTATAACAACAGCATTTTCGCTGATTCTAGATCGATTGTATCAAAAAATAGGGCTTTTTTCAAGATTTCAATGAAAAAAGTCGGTCGATCTTTTTTGTCCTAACGCTTATAAACAGCTTGGTTGACAGCTTTTGAAAAAGAGACTAAATATCGAAAAGATCAACCGACTTTTTGAAAGATAAAATCAGAAAAATCGCATGGAGAGGACACTTCATGCGATTGATTGACTGACTATGACATCACTTTAATCCCTAAAGAATAAAGTCATTGGATTCTACCATACCGATTTGGATCTTCTTGGTGTATTTTGGGGATTCCAACTGATAAATCTGTACAGAATCTGTCTGAGGTTCTATAATATTGGCTAATTCTTTTTGTAAAGCGCTCAGCTTGGCTGGAGTAATATGCCCTTCAAAGACCGACTTTTGCACATGAACCAAGTATTTTCGGCAAGTTTTCAAAACCTTAGCCACGCGCTTGCGATGAACATCGTATGTCCAGATAATATACATTTATTTTCGCTTTTTGAAATAGAAGAAACAAATTGTCGAAAGAAGAATGAGCAAAGTAAGCCAAGATGAATACGCCAGACTCAGATTACATATTGTCAAACAATTATCCTGCAGTTCTTTGATATTCGGAACAATTGCTAAAGCTAGACTTAAAACGGTTAGTACTAATACTCTGTCATTCAATTTATTACTTGCTTCCGTCTGACTGATATCATGCAGTTCTCTGATTTGACTGTCCAGAAGATTGATATGCTTCTCGATATAGAGAGAGGTTTGCAGCAATTCGTAGATTTCAATCGCCTGCTCCTGCGGGCATAATTCTGGAAGTAGGTATTGATTTTTAAAGGTCGTGTAAGCCTTCTGCAGCTTTAGTTTATCAGAAACTTTAGCATTGACCCTATCCCCCGCATCCTTGGAATACTTCAGAATACCAATCCTCTGACTGAGCGTGATCAAAGCTAAGTCCAGATATTCCGACAAAAAGTAGCCTTTGAGGAAAAACTCTGGAAAATCAGAGCCACTCATAAAAATCATGGAATGCTGGCTGGCCATATAAAGGCTTCCCTCAGCTGACCACCTCGTATAGAGAAGCTTCTCTAGCTCTGCCTTCAGCATATCCCGACTCAGACATGTTGAATCTCCCTTATCAACGTATAAAATACTAAAAAGGAGCTTCATCTTTTCTAAACTTTGATCCGAATCATCAAAATTCGCCCAATTCGCCGTTTTATAAATCAAGTCCTTTACATCAGGAACCATCATGTAGCTCACCACATACATGCGGTCATCAATGATGATCTCCAGATGAGGCTTAGACTCAAACTGCGAGATATCCTCTGGGAATATCGCTTCCTCAGGCAAGCCAAAGAAATCCTGTAAGATTTCTTTCGGAGCCGACATGATCCCATATGAAGAAATTAAGCCAGATGGCTGTGGAGCCTCATCAATTTTTTCGCTCTTAATCAGCTCAATATTATTAGGTGAGACTAAATCACACAGCAATGGAGTCAAAAAAGGAGCATAGAGATGACGACCATACTGGTTGATGTTTTTAATATCTTCCAATTTATCATAGAGACGATTTTCCATTGAGAAAATCAGGAAACCTGCTTCTAAATTTGGTAAATAACGAAGCATGATATAGTCAAGCGTCAGGTCATAACACTCAAGTTTGTCGATTTGATTATAATAAGAAATCCGATACACATCACCTTTTTCTAAGCCAGTATAAGCATAGTTTGTGACTAGCTCAGGATTGCGGAAAATCAGCTCCTCTGCTTCTTTATTAAAATATCGGCGATAAGCGTACTTTAATCGCTCGCTTTTTTCACCATCTTCTACGTTCAGATAGGGGAGTTCATTGGCATCTTGGCTGAGTTTCTTCCAATTGGAAGACTTCGGAAAAGACTCCAGCCCCTTGGCCGCAAAGGGCAAAACAAAGATATGGTGACTATATACAGATTGACTCTCAGACATAAACAACCTCCGATAAAGACATTCAACATGAAAGCACTTCCAATATACCACAAAAAAATTGCTCTCGCAAGTTTTTTCAGTTGAAGCAACCAATTCCTTATAGGTAAGGTATAACGATCAAGAGGAGCTAGAATATCTTCAAGGTATTCTAAATAAAGTCTCAATTCCTTATAGGTAAGGTATTACGTTCCAATGGAAGAACGAATTGCAGTCAAATCAGAATTGACGGCCTCAATTCCTTATAGGTAAGGTATTACTCGACTACGATTTCTTCAACAAACCATTGAAAGTTCAAAACGTTGAGTCTCAATTCCTTTTAGGTAAGGTATTACGGGTTCCGAAAGAAAACATCGAAATCCCTAAGCCGAAGAAGGTCTCAATTCCTTATAGGTAAGGTATAACTTGAAGCGGGCCGAGAAATAGCACCCCCTAAAACTGGGGTTATAAAGTCTCAATTCCTTATAGGCAAGGTATTACCTGAAGCCATCCAAAATGCAGAGAAGAAAGTGGAAACTGCGAAAGCAAGTGTGTCTCAATTCCTTATAGGTAAGGTAGTACGATTTCATTTTTGGTGATACGAAGGACTTGGTGGTTAAGTCTCAATTCCTTTTAGGTAAGGTAGTACAGTTGACCACTCAAACCAAAGATGGTCAATGGTTGAACACTAATATGTCTCAATTCCTTATAGGTAAGGTATTACTGACGTCTGATGTGGCTCAGATTATCAAGGGAGTGAATCCTCTTACGTCTCAATTCCTTATAGGTAAGGTATTACGTGAAGTCTGCAACAGAACTGGAATTGTCGAAGATAAGTCTCAATTCCTTATAGGTAAGGTATTACAACAGCATTTTCGCTGTTTCTAGATTGATTGTATCAAAAAACAGGGCTTTTTTCAAGATTTCAATGAAAAAAGTCGATCGATCTTTTTTGTCCTAGCGCCCTTGCCAACTAAGATTGAACTCCTGTACAATAGCTGACTTCACTCGTTTCTAAGCTCTTTGTAAATGCGTTCTTATATTCAGGCTCCTTAATATGAACAAGCTCCTCTATACCTTTTTGAGCTATGTGAGTTGCGTGACTCCCTCAGATACGATTTGTAAATACCCTTGTCGATGGACCACTACTACTCTAACTGTCCGAAACCAACATTCGTTTTAGCGCCAATGCCTACATCAGTCAAGATAGTTTTAAATAACTCTATTTTTTCTTTAACCGTAATTTGAACTCCATCCGAAAGCTGACAATCTTTCAGATAAAAGCCAAATTCAAAAGAGATTCCAGGCTTAACCTTCAGACAGTTGATTGGAATAGGATTCTTGATGATGTCACTATGAGGCGTAATGAATTCCAACGCTAAACACTGTTGCTTCGTTTTATTTTTAGAAGTTGGATAAGCATCTAAAAAGACATCATTATCTTCGAAAATATTATCTTTCAAGTCATAAACTTCTTCATCCGAGAGTTCTGGTTCGAGAAGTGACTGAATATACTTCATCTTTTGTTGATTAATATCATCTTTGGTATCTTCTTTCGTAGGAAAGACGCTTCTCAGTACCCCTTTGACAGAGGAGCCAGGTATATAGGGCAGTCCCGTTACATAATCAAATGAAAAGCCAGAATAAATAGAACCCTTTGATTTCAAATCATGGTGATTGCCAGTTCCTATCATGAGACCAGGATAAATAGTTTCCAAAGAAAAGGTTTTGACACTTGCTACACCTTTTGAAGCATGTTTCAAATGCTCCAAAGGTGATAAAGACAGGTCAAATTTAAAATCCTGCAAAGCCTTATTTCTCTCACGAAATTGCTCCTCACTAGATGGTGATCCACCCAGTTCATAAACTAGACCTGATTTTTCTTTTCGCTCCTCTAATCCTTCAAAATATTCATGATAGTAGATATAAGACATGTTTTTTGAACTAAACATCATCCTTACCCTCCATTTTTCTCGTCTTCCTTGACTTTTTGATCTTTTGACTCAATTTCAAACAAGTTTAACCCTAGTTTGATCGCAATGGCTGCATGCAGTACACCCTCTTTAATAGCGAAACTCTCATTATCATTTTTGAACGATGTCACATACTCAAACAAGGTGGTTTCTGTAATGCCTGTGTTTTCTTTCTTCAATACTTCCAAAATCATAACAGGGAGCTTGGTGCGATCTTCTTTGGCATTTTTTGATGCAGCCGAATAGTAGGCAACTGCTGCAGGGAGACTTCCCATAGTAACTGCCGCTCCGAAAGAAGCGATATATCCTCTAAACTCATTTGGAATTGGCTCCGTAAGCTCCTTTTCAATCACCTCAACAGCAATAGGAAGCAACTGATTTATTCTGTTCTTATCCATTGTTTGCTCCTTCTTCATTTCCTGAAATCACTTTAATAACCTTGCAAAGTCCATAACCTACGGAAGCATTTGCGCCAAACTGGATAATTTCCTCTCTCACCGAATCTGTAAAAATCTCTAAAAGGTTTTCTGATTCACTGGTTGAAGCCACCACTGCAAAATAGAAAATCGACTTGTGGGGCACAACTTCCTCATACCACAAATTAGTTTGTTCTCCGACACTATTCCGAGCAATTACTGGTAAACCATATTTTTCAAAGCAAGAATTATCTTGATCCAAAGTTATCTTCTCATCTCCACCCTTTATATCTGCTATTGAAACATTTTCTAATTGAAAATTTTTAAGCATTTGCTTGAAATCTTTACAAGCTGTTTTCGGAGCATGTATTGAATATGGCTTGTCCTCACCACTTATCGAACGAATTGGCAGGGCTAGTAGATTCGCGCTAAGAAATTTTAATGCTCCTGAAGTAGTAACCTTACTATTTTCCGAACCGAATATTTCATCAATGTTCGATAAGTCGTTTTCTTCAAAGAAGGATCTCAGAGCACCTTTAACACCTGAGGAGTTAATCGTCGGGAAGCCCGTCACAACATCTCGCTCCACTTCGTTATCAATGATGTTAAAATTAACATCCCCATCGCCCACATGCAAATTTGTTAAACATTCAATGACAAAAATTTTTGCTTTCATTTTTTACTCCTTACTTCCTGTAATCTTATAAATAGTATTATAGCCTGCTGGCTCTAAACCGGTTTTTACCGAAATAGCATCATCACCATAAAAGACACTCCCTGCCTTATAAAGAAGACTAGATCCTTGTAAATCAAGTCCTTTTAGACGATTTTTACTAAGGTCTGTATGAAGCTGACGAACTAACTTTTCCTCTAAAATCGCAAAGTTTTGAACATCATCTACCAGGCACACATCTGATAGGCAGTATTGCCAAGTCTGACCTTGTGGAGTCTGCTTCTGGAAATGCTCTGTGATTTTACTTTCTAAATTATCTTTCGATTCTTTTACAGAAACCTTGAAGAGGGTACCTTTCTGTCCCATAGGAACGATACCATCTTTTAATATGATACCATCCTTAACCTTTACATAGACAGCAAATTCATAGTCTTTCTGTAGCTGATGTACCTCTCGCTTAAATAGACGGTCAGCATCAAAATTTTTAGATAGTTTTTCTAATTCTTCTTGAAAGTTATTTTTTTCCCTTTTGTTGTGCTCGTCTAGTAAATCCATAAAATCATTGATAAACTCAGTTAAACTAAGATTGCTATTACTATCTAAATTAGACCCCCCCTGTTTCATAGCGTCATTCACAAATGACTCACATAAATCTCGAATATTTATCTTCAGGTTCTGCAGATCATTCTGCGTAACACGCCTTACACCAGTCGCTACTTTAGTCCTAAAAATATCTTCAATTGCTTCTAGACAGCCTATATTAATATTATAATAGCCATTTCCATACCCTTCTTTAGGATTATATTCCTTAGATTTAGGAAGAGAGATCTCACCAAAACTAGTCGATACTTTAATTTCTTCTAGTATCATTGGTGCAAACTGTTCAATCCCCTCTTTCCCCTGCTTGTTGTTAAACGGATTTGGTATGACAATTTCCTCACTATTTTTTAGCAGAAAGATGGGAGAGATTTTTTCTAATTTTCCGAAATGTTGTACACTTCCATTTAGAGAAAAGCTCTTCTCTCCGATTAGAGCTTCGATTTTATTTCGCGTATTCCCATCATACTGAAAATCCTGGTTCAGCTCAATCCCATTACTGACTAAGATAAGATAGCGTATCATCCCAAAGACTGTGGACTGTTCAGGAACGCGATTAGTACGGATAAAATAAGGCGCATACTCATCAGCTGAATAGTTATTTCTACCGGCAAAGCTAAAGCGCCTATCTGAGCCAAAAGAGTAGTCTCCCAGCGGTTTAAAAGTCACAAGATATTCTGTCATCACTTACCTCCCTGCCAAAACTTCACCAAAAATAAAATAGCCTGTAACTCTTTAGTATAGAATTCCCCTATACTTATGTTTCGTTTTGTACAAACCCCATCAACCTTTACTTTCGTATCTGGCTTATATTGATACTCTTTCAAATAGTTGTCATAGAAAAATTTAGCTATTTCGTCAAGATAACTATGATAAGACAACTGGTTTGGATTGTTAAAGTTATTCAAAAACCTCATTTTATATTCTTGAAAATCAAATATATTCTGTGCGGTTTTCTCAAACAACAACTTAAAAATAATTTCTGTATCCTGCAGATTATAAAGGACAGATTCCAGTGCTTGATCGTTCGTAGTTGCTCGATATTTTATCAGATTATCTATGGCCTCCAACTTCTCATTTTCCACCATCAATTGAACGGTTTTTCCGCTGTGTTTTACCAACTCTATCCCCAGACGATTGCCTCCGCTGATTTCACTACCATTCGGACGTTTACCGTAACTTTCTTTAGCCTTATAAAGTTGAACTCTAGCTCTTTCCAGCGCTTCATATAGAGGATATTTTACATACTGAATAGCAGCACCAAAAGACAAGCTAATCTTGACTTCCTCCTTTAACTCCTTAATACTTTTTGACAAAGTATCTATAAATAATATATTTAGTTTCTGACATAGGGCAAAAATAGAATGAACAGGGGCGATAAACAGTAAATCATCCCCCCCAGCATAAATAGTCATCCCGCCATAATCTCCGACAAGCTTAGCCGCTTCACCAGCATAGTCTAAACAGGCCCTCGAAAAACTGTTTATCCTATCAGATTGTTCAGGGATTTCTACATCTTTACATAAAGCTTTCAAAAGAGTTCCGACCTTATCCCCATCCGAATTAACGACTGCATAATATTCGCTTCTGATTGGTGCTATCTCACTACTAGGGGACCTGTCAGAAGAGTTTTCCTCTTTCTTTCGAGATAGAGCTATATCTTCTATTGATTTCAATTCAGAAGCGTGGTCTGAGTAGCTTGTAAGCAACTGGCTATTTAGCTTGGTATCTGTAAATAGCTCACTTCCTTTAATATAGCAATTCCGATTGTCTTTCTTGCCTGCAAAGAATGGAGCAAATAAGTTCATATCTGTTCTTCCCTTACCTGCTGCCATTAGCTCCAGCGCATCCAAAGCATCATTCAGTATAATAGCTATATTGTTTCCATCCTCACCTTCTTTTTCTCTTTTTTCTATAATTCCATTCATGGTTTTTTCATCAAGAATAACAAAATCAATTCTCAGATAGTTGTCAACAAAGTCCCTAATCTCCTTTGTATTAAACTTTCCGAATTTCTCAGTCATTTCCTCTTTCACTTTTGAAATTATTGTTTCAAGTCCTTCCGAAGTTAATGTACTATCATTATCTAAAAATAAAATCCGATCATGGTAACGACCAATACCATCTTCTTGTGGATTTTGATTACTATTAGAGTCATAAAACGGTGAAAAAATATTGACATTTGGAATCCCAACAAGTTTTTCACAGAGTTTCTTTGTCACCGTTGAGAAAAAATAACTGCCAAACCACAAACCTGCCGGAGAGATCGCCTCTCCAATGGTTTTAAAAATTGGACCGATTGTTATACCTACATATTTCATTTATTCATCTCCCCTGTTATCTAATATCATATGAAATTTGGATGGTATGTGCATAACCTTTGGGTTCCATTTTATTATAATATTGCACAGCAAAGTCTAAAAATTTTAGTAAATCAAACTCCTCTGGAGTTTGTAGGTATATCTCTTCCCTTTTTAATTTTTCATCCAGTTTTCTTATAAATCTCTCATATTCTATTTTTCTCATTTTATTATCTTTTATGGCACTCATCCAGCTTCTAGGAACATTTTTCGATACCTTATATTTAAATTTAAATTTCTTGTTTAAAATATACTTACACCATCTCTGTTTAGGAATAATGTAAACAATATCGTTGATTACTTTAAAAGTTATTGGTGAAGAAAATCGTTCAATATTTGCTTCAATTTTATTTGCTTCATGCATAATGTTAATATTAACAGAAATATCTTTCTCTTCTTTTTTTGTGTTTTTTCTTATATCTGTAAATGATAAATAAGAAGATAGCCCCAGCAGTGCTCGAACATATTTTTCGTTATGTGTCTGCTGATTAAGGTGGTAGGGGATAGTTCCAAAAGGTTTTTCTATTACTTTATCCTTTAAAGCAGCTTTTTCATTTCCAATCATTTTATCATGCATATAATAAAACAAGGCACTTCGAGCATATTCTCCCTGATAGTTATAGCCACTCTTGGTTATTTTATAGAATTTTTCAATATTTTCAAAAATCACTTTTATCTTCTTTGAGAACTTCAAATTTTTAGCTGCTTTCCTAAAATCCATTTTATAAAGAGTCTTTAATCCAAACTCTTCCCTTAGAATGCTTTCAATTTTACTCTGTTCTTCATCAATTACAGTAAAACTACCATACCCTTTTCCTTGAGCAGCCCCAAAATTTGTCACTATAAAAAAGTTTTTGATATGTTCAACTATCAATTTCTGAAGGAGCGGATCAAAACAAGTAATTGTCATTGTAGGATTTGTTTCTACTCTGCGTTTCTCATCTCTGGCAAAATATAATTGGAAGTTGCCTTCGTTATTATTTGTCTGCTTATCATACTTGCCTTCATTTTTACTATACTTGTAAATGACATTAGGACTATTATCAATAAACTTCATTTTATATGGTAAATACTGATTTTTGAAACGGTTTTTCAGACTTGGAACTTTCTTCATCAAGTACCGATCAAATTTTGGCTTGACTTCACTAGCACGCAAAGTAGCTCCTTCTTCTTCCGTCTGGAAATGAATGATTGGCGCATGACATTTTAAGTCAAGCTCTAACTTACAATTCCTAAATTCCATATCCATTTTATCCTCCTATTCTTCAATTACAAACATTCCGAATCCCATCGAATTCTTCTCACCAAGCCCAACTTGATAGAGGAAATCCAACACCTCCGCATCTCCTCTTATCTCAAATTCTCCTTTCCAACCCGTTATGAGATAATCTTTGTATTTGGTAACCAATTTATTTTTTAAAGAAAAATTTATCGGCTCTATATCAAATCTACCTGTCGGTACTTTATGACAATAAGCCTGATATTTCCTCGCAAAATTCTCTATGATTCTGCTATTGAATTCCGTATCAAATGGATTATAATACAATGTTTTTTTAGTCTCAGCATCTGTAGAACGAGCCACCAAGGGAGAAATCATCCGAATCTTATAAGAAGTCTCCGTTAATTTTTTTTGCTCAATTTTTACATTTAAAATTTTCACAAGGTTTCGACCAATTTTTAATTTATCTAGTTCTGACAAGGACTCTGCAATAGTCAATAAAACGGATTGATCAATCGTTCTAATTTCGAACCTCACCTTATCAAGAAACTCTATCCGTTTTCCTTGCATTTTATATTGACCTTGCAACAGTGAAAATGTAAAAAGCTTAAAATGTTTGTCCTCAAACTGATGACCTATCTCATGAAGTTGCGCAGACAAGTCTTCCTTATTTTTCAATAAATTATAAATCATCGATTGAAGAAGATAATTATAGTTTACTGGTAATATAAACTGATCAATTTTTTGCAGTTCAATTAATAATTGCATCCTAGATTCCTCCCTGAATTAATACACATCTTCTTATATTATAGATATTACAAAATTTTGTAACCGCTGTCAAATTATATTGTTACATTTTATCATCTTAAATCAACTGTGAAATCACTGCTTGCTCTTCAAATCAAATAAATAGTGCTACAACTTGTTGACACCAATAATTCAGGATTCAAAAATCTTGCAGTAGATTTAGCTAATACAAAATTAAAATAGACGAGAATAACTTAGCAGTTATTTCAGATTGAAGAAAAAGTCTATTTTGGACAATTTGCTAGTGAGTCATCGTATCCAACATTCAAATGGTGATAAAGACTTTCCACACGGTAATAGCAGTTTTGAATCATTTTATACAACAATCAGTATTGAGCATAAAGGCTTCAAAACTGATACGCATACATTCCCCAATACATAGATATTTTCTATAATTCACGAATAGACTTAGTAAATCGGATTATCCTCATCAGAGTTATTTTGAATAATAAATTGTTTAGTTACCTAAACTTCTTCATTAAAAGGTGACTAGTTTTCCAAAAATGTGTTTGGAATATTGACAAAATGCATGTTTTGTTCTTGTTACAAATGGAAGAATGAACGAACTAGTTTGTAAAGCTTTATATAATTTATAATAATAAAAGAATTGGACGTATTTCAGTAAGTTCTATTGGCGAAAATTTGGCTTTTCAATAGAGTTCAAAAATGATATAATCAATAATGTACTTCAATGATACTATCTCAACCAAAGCTAGTGAGTTAATATTAGCCACGATTTCAGTAAACTGACAGGTGAGAGAATATGTCATAGAAAGCGAGGGAACCTCCACAAGAGTAGAGTTCAAGTAATACGAATCTAAGTATAGACTTCATAGCTTAATCAAGTAATATTTAAACTATCTGTTGATTATCTTTATAAGATTTCTACGTAAGAAAATATTTTAAAAGAGGATAAGCGTGGTACTTTTTATACGTCGAATTTACATTCATAAGGCATTCGTTCAAGAACTAACGGAATGGAAAGAAAAACAAGCTCACCTATTAGTAGAATTTACGGACAATACAGAAGACTTACAAATCTTTCAAGATAGTCCTTTACAACTGACTACTCCAATGGTTTCTAATCAAAAGATTAAATTGAAAAAAAGAATGCCTGCGTCATTAAAAATGATTCGTAATCATGATTTCCGGCATTCACATGCAGCGTTTCTAGTTTCAAAAGGACTCAGAAACGGTGAGGGAAAAGATTCTATATTTTTTACACTTATGAAATGACTTGGACACAGTAGCATTAATACAACTATCAACATCTACTCGCATTTATTCCCAACTCAACAAAAAGAAGTCGCCAATGCTTTTGACAACTTCTAGGGCAAAAAATGGCAAAAAAATTTATAAAACAAGGCACAAAGCCTTGATACGAAAGGAATCTTAAAAATCTTATGATGAACATGCAAAACATGATGCGCCAAGCACAAAAACTTCAAAAACAAATGGAACAAAGTCAAGCAGAACTCGCTGCTATGCAATTTGTTGGAAAATCTGCTCAAGACCTTGTCCAAGCGACCTTAACTGGAGATAAAAAAGTTGTTAGTATTGACTTCAGTCCAGCAGTTGTAGATCCAGAAGACCTAGAAACCTTGTCTGATATGACCGTTCAAGCCATCAACGCTGCTCTAGAACAAATCGATGAAACGACTAAGAAAAAACTAGGTGCTTTCGCTGGAAAATTACCATTCTAATCACCTACAGAAAAAGGAGGAAGGTTCACTTCTCCTTTTTTCTATGTTAGAAATTAAAGAACTCCGTAGCTTTTTTCAAAAGGAGATCGGTGTATTCTGGATCTTCCTGAGCTGCTGCTAAAGTCTCTTGTAGCATCTCCATGTCATCTGTAATCATCCCATCCACTGACAACTGCAACGATTTATCAAGTGCGTCAGAGCTATTGATGGTCCATACGTAAAGCTTTTGTTCTGTATACCAAAGTTTAGTAACAAAATATTCATCCAATGTTGAATACTCCATGGTATAGCCCGTTGCCTTGGTTTTTGGGAAAATACTATTATAAGGCAAGATGAAATAAGCTGGAATAGTCGAATCATATTTCAAAACTTGGTCAATCACATGATAGTCTAGTGATTGCATCTGATGACCATACTGCTTGATAATCGTTCCATACTTCTCTAGAAAACGTTCCATCATTTGTGGACTGTCTTTTTTACTGGTTTTGATTTCAATCAACAATCTTTGATGAAGTTCATTCGCGCGATTGAGATAGTCATCAAAACTAGATATCTTGGTTCGATAGCCATTTTCAGAAATATCTAACCCTGTCAACTCCTCCAAAGTCAAGTCTTGAGGTCTGGCATTGATACCTGCTAAGTTCTTAAGATTGGCGTCATGCATCATCACAAACTGACCATCTTTGGTCTCCTGTACATCCATTTCAATCAAATCTGGTTTCAGTTGCGCTGTTTTTTCCAAAGACTGGACAGTATTTTGTACACCATTTTTATTTGAAACGCCCCTATGTGAAATGACTAAAGGGGTATTTGTCACAGGAGCTTCCAGATAGATATAACCTTCCAGCGCAAAAAAGATACTAGCGCAGCCCATAACTCCCCATCTCATCAAATGGTCTTTTTTTCTTCTTGGCATAATCTCCAGTTCCTCACCGGTCAAAAAGGAGACAAACTTAACAAGGAAATAGGTCAACGCCATATAGTGGATGTTTTTTATCAAGACAAAGTTGATAACTCCAAGAATCAGTGATTCTTTCTGTGTTAAATTGTCAATTACAATCTGCCCTATTAGCAAAGGAGTCAAGAGAAGGAAGAAAAAGAGATAGGTTTTAATAATAATGAGTAGCAAGTTCCAAGCATAAAAGAGAACTTGTTTTTTTGTCTTTTGTAGGCTATATTTTACTCCTTCTCTCACAGTCCTCTTTTCAAAGAGAATCTTCGGAAGGGCAAACATAAGTCGGACAGACACATAGAGCAAAATCCAAGCAGAGGCAAAAATCATCAAGCCCACTAGCCAGTATTTGTCTTCCAGATAAGTCACAATAAAGTCTGGAATAACGATTTTATTTAAGTAATAAATTTTTAAAATTTTCCTGATGAAAGGAAAGAGCATGGCTACGTAGAAGAATACAAAGGCCATCTTACAGAAACTCAAGCGTTTCATGAACAGAATACTTTGCTGGAAAACTTTGCGACTGTACTCAATCAAGGTTCTCTTTTCGTGGTAGAGAAGGTGGCGCGCCCCAATAAAGAGGAGGCAAATCTGGAAATAGGCCACCAAAAGATTGATTACAATCAAGACGAGAAAGGCAAGACTGATTAAAGGAGAACTCGTGATAATGGCAAAAATATTATTGTAAGAAATAAACAAATAGCCTGTCTGGCTGAGTAAAAGACCAGCAAGAAAAGAATTGAGAGGTAACCACAGATATTCCACCATCATGAAAATTAAGAAAAAGAGGAAGAGAACTTTATCTAGGTTGAGGTAAATTTTCCTAAAACCTAGTTTTTTAGGTTTTTCAGGTTTCATAAGCACTCCTAGTCTAGAAATTGAGATAAGTCTAGCCCACCAAAGGGATTCATGGATAGATTACTCTGTTCTTCTAACAATAGTTTTCCTTCGTCAGACTCCAGAAAGGCTTCATAAACACGCGCTGTCATGCGGGCATCTTCTAAACTATTATGTGACTTACCATGAAAGCCTAAGAAATTAGCTACAGTTTGCAATTTGAGATTAGCTATGCCGTGTAGATCGGAACTACGACGTTCAAAAGCCTCATCATATAGGTCGACCTTGTACTGGTCACGATAGTCCAAGCCATGCTCCATGAGAATAGGCAAATCACTCTTGGCTGCATTGTAGCCAACAATGGGTAAGTTGCCAACAAAAGCCTGAAAGTCCTGTAAAACTTGTTCTACTTTTGGTGCATCTTTCAAGGTTTCAGCTGTAATTCCTGTCAAACCATTGATAAAACTCTTTAAAGGCACGCTGGTATGGACATAAGAATCAAAGGCATCTATTTCATGACCATCTTGAAAACGAACTGCTGATACCTGAATTAAATGGGTAACCCCTTCGTGTTGATTGAATTCTAAGTCAAAGGCGATATAGTCTCTTAATTTTTCCATCTTTTACCTCAATTCCGACTCAATTTAAACTATAAATAAGAAAAGAAGCTATTAGGTTAGTGAATAACCCAAACAGCTTCTTTATTTTCCTCCAAATAGGCGAGCAAAAAAGCCTTTTTTGGTTGCTTGGACTTCTTCTTTTGCTTGGTCCAACTCGAGTTTCAAGCTTTCTTGATCCTTCATAGCTTGAAGAGTTAATTGTTGCTGTTGGTCCAATTGTTTGTCCTTTTCAGCAATCTGGCGATCTTTGATGCGCATCTGCTCATCTTTTTCTGCTAACTGCTGGTCTTTGGCCTTGAGTTGCTCGTACAATCGAAGAATTTCAGCATTTTTCTCATCGACCAAGATTTCCATCAGTTCGCGTTGTTTGACATCATCACTGACTGGTTCATCTTCAAAAATCGTTTTTTTGTAGATTTCTTCTAGCTTGATTAAGCCACTTCGAGTAACTACTGTTACACCTTTGTCATTTTTTTTCGTGTCTTCTTCGGGAAGTTCTTTGACACGATTGTTGATTGCCTGACGAGATAGTCCTAAGACCTCTGCAATCTCGCTGACGGTCATTTCAATACTCATAATATCCTCTGAAACGTTTTCTAGCTTTTCTTTATTTAAATCTTATCATAAGCAAGAAAAACTGTCAAATTTTGGCTTAATTCAAGGCCTTTAAAAAGGCTAGTAAAACTTGGGCAGAACGACGTCCAGCTTCAATGATAAACTCATCAAAAGAGATAGAGGCTTCGTGATTGGCATTGTCACTCATAGCACGAATGACTAGGAAAGGTAGGTCAAGAGCCTGAGCGGCCTGAGCAATGGCTGCCCCTTCCATTTCAACTGCTAAAACACCTGGAAAGTGGGACTTGATACTAGCAATCTTATCATCTCCAGCTATAAAACTATCCCCTGTAGCAATCAAGCCTATGTGCCAAGTCTGCTCTAATTGAGATAAACTTTCTTGAATCCTAGCGATAAAGTTCTTATCAGATTCAAAGTAGAGGGGTTGACCAGCCATCTGACCATAAGCATAGCCAAATGCAGTCACGTCCACATCATGATAGACTAGTTTATCCGCAATCACTACATCACCGACAGCAATCCCTTCTGCAAGAGCACCTGCAGATCCTGTATTGATGATGGCTTCTACTTGAAAATGGTCAGCTAACACCGCTACACTCATAGCCGACATGACCTTTCCAATCCCACTCTGAACTAGGACAACTTCTGTCTTGCCAATAGTGCCAGTGTAGTAGGTATTTCCCATGACTTGGACTTCTTGTGGTTTGTCCAAATTCTGAGTCAAATGTATCAGCTCTTCTGGCATGGCAGCAATGATTCCAATTTTCATTTCAAGTCCTTTCAATTACAAGAGTTTCATTGCCAAAACTAGCAAAATCAAAAGTAAAATCACCACAAACAAGACTCGGTTGAGTTTTGAGTTGAAGACATTTCTCTTAGTGTTCTCAATGCGACGGCTCTTATGAATCGTTGGCTCTACTTCGATTGTAAGTGTATCTTGACTAAAACCGTGGTCTCTAGAACATGAATAACTAAAATGTTGTGAAGACGTTGGTAGGATCTTTGTTTCCTCATCATCTTGAAGAGGTGGCCCTGATATTTCCTCACCGCGGTTGGCACGTTCAATCATTTCGTCTGTTAATAAAGGTTTTCCCATGGGTTGCTCCTCTATTTCTTTTGTAGTTCCCAGTACTGAATCGCCATAATGGTCTTGGCATCACAGATATGACCTGACTGGATCAGGTTCTTGGCTTCCTCTAGACTTACTTCTAAGACTTCCAAGGTTTCATCATCATCTTGTGGACGAGGGTTTTCCACCTTGACCAAATCACTAGCAAGGTAGAGTTTTAATTTTTCGTTACAAAATCCAATCGCAGAATAGAAATCGTACAACAGTTCTAACTTAGCCGTGTAGGCAACTTCTTCTTCCAATTCACGAAGTGCCGCTGCCATTGGATCTGCATTTTCACCAATTTCCAGTTTACCTGCAGGAATCTCATAAGAGACCGCCTCAATAGCCTTTCGGTATTGCTTAACGAGGACAATTTTGTCCTCGGCTGTCACGGCTAGTACACAAACAGCTCCATTGTGAAAAATCAAGTCACGTTGGGCAGTTCCTTTTCCTTCTGGCAGTTCCACCTGATCTTGCACTAGTTTAAAGATAGGACCTTGGTAGATTTCTTTACGACTAAGCGTTTTTTCTTCAAATTCCATGACAAACTCCTACTGGTTCTTAGGATGATGAGGTAAGCGTGTTGCGTACTCATCTTTATTAACTTGTCGTCCACGTCCAATAGCAATAGCATCAGCAGGAACATTCTTGGTAATAGTTGAACCAGCTCCAACGAGAGAATTATCTCCAAGTTCTACAGGGGCGATGATGGTTGAGTTTGAGCCAACAAAGACATTGTTTCCGATGACTGTCTTGTACTTGTTTTTACCGTCATAGTTAACTGTAATGGTTCCTGCACCGAAATTAACATGGCTACCTACTTCACAATTTCCGATATAGGTCAAATGACCAGCCTTGGTATTTTCACCGATGGACGACCCTTTTACTTCAACAAAGTTTCCAATGTGAACTTGGGCAGCTAGGCTTGAACCTGGACGGATATGGGCATAAGGACCGACTGTCACACCGTCCGCAACACTACTCTCCTCAATCATAGAGTTGGTAATCACGGCTCCAGCTCCAACGGTGCTATCTACGATATAAGTTCCATTTGTTAAAACAGTTTCCGCCCCAATTTTCGTTTGACCTTTCAAGGTAACGTTGGCTCCGATTTGGACTTCAGGAGCAATCTCAACATCAATATCGATGTAAGTCGCTTCTGGATTGACAAAGCTAACACCATTAACCATGTGCTTTTGATTGATACGGCGACGCATCACTGCTTCAGCAGTCGCAAGAGCTACACGGTCATTTACTCCAAGGCTTTCATCAAAATCCTTGAGAGTATAAGCGCCAACCTTCTCACCCGCATTACGGAAAATACCAATCACGTCAGTAATATAGTACTCACCTTGGGCATTGTTGGTGTTGATGTTTTTAAGAGCCTCAAAAAGACGTTCATTGTCAAATACATAAGTTCCCGTATTGATTTCCTTAATCTGCTTTTCAAAGTCTGTGGCATCTTTCTGCTCCACAATCCGAAGAACTTCAGCGTTATCGTTGCGGACGATACGACCATATCCAAAAGGATCAGCTGCTTCAGCTGTTAAAATCGTCGCAACATTTTTGTGATTGATATGGAAATCCAAGAGATTTTTCAAGCTTTCACCTGTAATCAGAGGAGTATCCCCAGCGATGACTAAGGTATGTCCAGAACGATTTTGGAGAATGGGCTCTGCCATCATGACAGCATGCCCTGTTCCTAGTTGTTCTGATTGGGTAACAAAGTCTGTCTGCCCAGCCAAGACTTGCTCAACTAACTCAGCCTTGTGTCCCACTACGGTAACTGTCTTTTCAGGTTGAATAGCTCCAACACTGCGAAAAACATGTTCCAACATCGAAATTCCTGCTACTTTATGAAGTACTTTGGGAAGATCTGATTTCATGCGAGTACCCTTACCCGCTGCTAAAATAATGGCATAATTTGACATACTATTCTCTTTTCTGTAAAAATTCCCTTATATTATACCATAATTTTACTTTTAAAGAACAAACAAACAGGTGCTTTCCTGAAAATCTCCCCTACTTGTCTACATTTCTAAACTGTTTCCTTTGATTTTTTTTAGATTTTACGATAAACTAAATAAGTATGAGAAAAAAAATTCATCCAGCTATTATTTTTAGTTTATTTGGAATTTTCATAGCGATTTTACTCCTCAACAAACCAAGTTTTGAGGATCATCCTATCAAAACAAAACCAAATGCTCTTCAAGTTGAAACACAAGCCTTACATAATCTTGACAAACCCATTATCGACGTCTCTGGTTGGCAAAGACCTGAGGAGATTAACTACGACACCTTATCTCAAAACATTTCTGGTGTTATTGTTCGCGTTCACAATGGGGCTCAACATACTGAAGCAAATGATGCTGCCTTTATCAATGGTGTCGATAAAGCTTATAAAAATCACATATCAGAATTCCAAAAACGGAATGTCCCTGTGGGGGTTTATGCCTATGTAGCTGGAAAAAGTAAAGAAGATATGGAGAAGGCTGCTGAAGTTTTCTATAATGCTGCTTCTCCCTACAATCCTAGCTACTACTGGTTAGATGTTGAAGAAAAAACAATGTCTGATATGAATGAAGGTGTTGAGGCCTTTCGCGCCAAACTGGCAGCTCTCGGCGCTAAAAACATCGGCATCTACGTTGGGGTTTACTTCATGCAAGAGCATAGTATCAATACAGAAAAGTTCACTGCTATTTGGATCCCTTCCTATGGAACGGACTCTGGTTATTTTGAAACGAAGCCAAATACTGATCTGGACTACGATCTCCACCAGTACACATCTAAAGGAAGAATTGCAGGATTTGAACATCATTTGGACATCAATTTGATTTCTACTGCTAAAGAGAAGGAAGAAACCTTCAGAAAACTATTTTTAAGACCATAAGACAAGTGAAAATAACAAACTTTTTCACTTGTTTTTTCATTTTCTCCCTGTCTGTGTTATAATTGATAGCATAGAGAAAGAATTTTATGAAATTGAGGATTTTATTATGTTTTCATGGATTGCACGAGTTATTAAAGGAATCGTCATCGCATTAGGATTTATCCTACCGGGAATTTCTGGCGGTGTTTTAGCAGCTATTTTGGGTATTTACGAGAGAATGATTGGCTTTCTGGCTCACCCCTTTAAAGATTTTAAAGAGAATGTCCTTTACTTTATCCCAGTAGCTATCGGGATGTTGCTAGGCATTGGTTTGTTTTCCTATCCGATTGAGTATTTGCTAGAAAACTATCAAGTCTATGTTTTATGGAGCTTTGCTGGAGCTATCATCGGTACAGTTCCTAGCCTCCTTAAAGAATCTACTCGAGAATCTGATCGTGATAAAATTGACCTAGTCTGGTTCTGGACTACCTTTATCCTTTCAGGATTGGGTCTTTACGCGCTAAATTTTGTCGTAGGGTCACTCAGTGCTAGTTTTGCAAACTTCATCTTAGCAGGTGTTCTTTTAGCTCTTGGTGTCTTGGTACCTGGTTTAAGTCCGTCAAATCTACTTTTGATTTTGGGACTGTACGCTCCAATGCTCACTGGTTTTAAGACCTTTGATTTGTTTGGTACCTTCCTTCCTATCGGGATTGGTGCAGGAGCAACCCTCATTATCTTTTCAAAATTAATGGATCACGCCTTGAACAACTACCACTCCCGTGTTTATCACTTTATCATTGGGATTGTGCTTTCAAGCACCCTCTTAATTTTGATCCCAAATGCCGGAAATGCTGAAAGTATCCAATACACCGGACTTTCTATTGTGAGTTATGTTCTCATCGCCTTCTTCTTCGCACTTGGTATTTGGCTTGGTATCTGGATGAGTCAGTTGGAGGATAAATATAAATAATGGCAAAGAAAATCAAGATTAAAAAAACCTTGGTCGAGCAGATCTTGACCAAGGCAGGTATTGACCATACTGGTATTCAAATCAATGCGCTTGAAGGAGAACTTCCTCCTGAATACGACCGAAAACAGATTTTTAAAACCTTGGCTCTGCTGGGTGACAAGACAGGACCGATCATCGGAATTGTTCCCATAACGGAACACCTCGCCGAGAAAAAACTAGCAAAGGTTTCTGGTAATAAAAAAGTGAGCATGATTCCTCAAAAAGACTTAGAAAAAACAACAGGCTATATTCATGGGGCTAATAACCCCGTCGGCATTCGCCAAAAACACAATTATCCCATTTTTCTCGATAAGACTGCTTTGGACTTGGATCAAATGATTGTCTCTGCTGGAGAAGTCGGGCACAGTATCATCATCCGACCTCAAGACTTGGCCAGCTTTGTAAAAGCGGATTTTGCAGATATCTTGGAGGAAAACAACTGATGAAACTCTATTTTGTCCGTCATGGCCGCACCCTATGGAATCTTGAAGGTCGCTTTCAAGGTGCTAGTGGCGACTCACCCCTTCTTCCAGAATCCATTGACACCCTAAAACAACTGGGCCAGTATCTCAAGGATATACCTTTTGATAAGATATATTCAAGTGATTTACCCAGAGCGGTTAAGTCTGCTGAAATTATCCAAAGTCAACTCCAGACACCCTGTCCTTTAGAAAGTATTCCAGACCTACGCGAATGGCAACTTGGAAAACTTGAAGGTTTAAAAATCGCAACGCTCAATGCCATCTATCCACAACAAATCAAGGCTTTTCGTTCAAATCTGGCTCAGTTTGACACAAGGATGTTTGAAGCAGAGTCCCTTTACAGTACTACCAAACGCACCATTCAATTTATCAAATCTCTGAAAGGAAGTCCGGCTGAAAACATTCTAATCGTCGGTCATGGTGCAAATCTCACTGCTAGCCTTCGAACACTTTTAGGTTATAAAGAGGCTCACCTTCGCAAAGATGGAGGCTTGGCCAATGCCAGTCTTACAATTTTAGAAACCGAGGATTTTGAAAACTTCATTCTGGAAAGATGGAATGACACTTCCTATCAAGAAAAATAATGGAACTTGATCCCAATGGTCAAGTTCTTTTTAGTTTTCAAAGAATATCCGTGAATTTCTCTGCTATTTATGATAAAATGGGAGTATCGTAAAAAATGACTCATCGTATCAAATTTTGAGTAAAATTAGGAGGAACCCATGTCTACAGAACATATGGAAGAACTAAATGACCAGCAGATCGTTCGCCGTGAAAAAATGGCTGCGCTCCGTGAACAAGGAATCGATCCCTTCGGAAAACGTTTTGAACGTACTGCTAACTCACAAGAACTTAAAGAGAAATTTGCAGAACTTGATAAAGAACAACTACACGAATTAAACGAAACTGCTACAATTGCAGGACGCTTGGTAACTAAACGTGGTAAAGGAAAAGTCGGCTTTGCCCATCTCCAAGATCGTGAAGGTCAAATCCAAATCTACGTTCGTAAAGACGAAGTTGGTGAAGAAAACTATGAAATCTTCAAAAAAGCTGACCTAGGAGACTTCCTCGGTGTCGAAGGTGAAGTCATGCGTACAGATATGGGAGAACTCTCTATCAAGGCCACACACATCACGCACTTGTCTAAAGCGCTTCGTCCTCTTCCCGAGAAATTCCACGGTTTGACTGATGTTGAAACCATCTATCGTAAACGTTACCTAGACTTAATCTCTAACCGTGAAAGCTTTGAGCGTTTTGTCACTCGTTCAAAAATCATCTCTGAAATCCGTCGTTATCTAGACCAAAAAGGTTTCCTTGAAGTGGAAACACCTGTTCTTCACAATGAAGCTGGTGGTGCTGCTGCCCGTCCATTTATCACCCACCACAATGCCCAAAATATTGACATGGTGCTTCGTATCGCGACTGAGCTTCACTTGAAACGTCTTATCGTTGGTGGTATGGAACGTGTTTATGAGATTGGCCGTATCTTCCGTAACGAAGGAATGGATGCTACTCATAACCCTGAATTCACTTCTATCGAAGTTTACCAAGCTTATGCAGACTTCCAAGATATCATGGACTTGACGGAAGGTATTATCCAACACGCTGCTAAATCAGTTAAAGGTGATGGTCCAGTAAACTATCAAGGAACTGAAATCAAAATCAACGAACCATTTAAACGTGTTCACATGGTGGATGCTATCAAGGAAATTACTGGTGTTGATTTCTGGCAAGACATGACTTTCGAGGAAGCTAAAGCTATCGCTGCTGAGAAGAAAGTTCCAGTTGAGAAACACTACACTGAAGTTGGTCACATCATCAATGCCTTCTTTGAAGAATTTGTTGAAGAAACCTTAATCCAACCAACTTTTGTCTACGGTCATCCAGTAGCTGTCTCTCCACTCGCGAAGAAAAATCCTGAAGACGAACGCTTTACTGACCGTTTCGAGCTCTTCATCATGACTAAGGAGTACGGTAATGCCTTTACTGAGTTGAACGACCCGATCGACCAGCTTAGCCGTTTCGAAGCCCAAGCAAAAGCTAAAGAGCTTGGGGACGATGAAGCAACAGGTATCGACTACGACTACATCGAGGCTCTTGAATACGGTATGCCACCAACAGGTGGTTTGGGTATCGGTATCGACCGTCTCTGCATGCTCCTCACTGATACAACCACTATCCGTGACGTATTGCTCTTCCCAACAATGAAATAAACTCTTATCCTCTGGTACTTTCCAGAGGATTTTTAAGACTAAAAGAGACTGAGGTTAACTCAATCTCTTTTTCTTATTCTTGATTTTTAACTTGACTGGTGGCTACATCTTCTCCAAACCATTTTTGACTAATTTCTTGGAACTTACCATCCTTGTAAAGACTAGAAAATCCTTCATTTATCTTATTAACCAGAGTTGTATCTTCCTTACGTGCTCCAACTGCAAAAGCTTCTGTTTCTAGTCCAACTGTAAAAACATTATAATCATTTAAAATGCCTTCTGCTTCTAAATAATAGTTTGCATAGACACGATCAATCAATAGGCCGTCAATTCGATCGTTTTTCAAATCAATCAAGGCTTCATTAAAAGTTTGGTATTGATTCGCTTCATTATTAGCGACAATATCCTTCAAAATCGCTGGCTTTCCTTCAAAGTCCGCATAACCAGATGAACCAGCTTGAGCTCCCAAAGTCTTTCCAGTCATATCTTTTGCAGTCGTAATACCTGACGATTTCTTAGTAATCAATACCTGCTCATTCTTCATATATGAGTTACTGAATGCTACCTTTTCACGACGTTCGTCTGTAGCGGAATAGCCATTCCAAATCAGATCAATCGTTCCTTTTGTCAATTCAGCTTCTTTCAAATCCCAATCAATCGGTTGCCAATTTACCGTAATTCCGTATTTTTCAAAAACAGCTGTAGCTAAATCAATATCAAATCCTGCATAGGAACCATCTTTCTGAGCAAATCCCATTGGAACAAAAGTACTATCAAACCCAATAGTAATAGACTTGTTAGACTCGTACTTAGACCAATTATCTCCACTAGTTTCACTAGTTTCACTAGAATTTTTCCCACAAGCTACTAAGAACAAAGCAGTCATTAGACTGACTAATACAAGCATCAATTTTTTCATCATTTTTCCCCCTATTTAGGCTCTACTTTTAATAATACATCTGCAATATTTTCAGCGAATTGTAAATCGTGGGTAACCACAATTTGCGTCATCCCAAGTTCTCTATTTTGCAAAATCAGTTTTTCCACTTCCAAGCGTAATTCTGGATCCAAGGCAGAAGTTGGTTCATCGTAACCAATGATTTCTGGGTCAATCATCATAGCACGCGCCAAAGCCACCCGCTGCTTTTGCCCACCTGATAGTGAGAAGGGATAAGCATCTGCGTGCCCTGCTAGTCCTAACTGTTCCAAGAGTCCACGCGCCTTCTTCTCAGCCTCTTCCTGCTTCATTCCCATAGTTTTCACAGGCGATAGGGTCAAATTATCCAGAACTGATAAATGAGGGAAAAGTTGAAAATCTTGGAATACAAATCCTAGTAGGTTGCGCTTTTCTAGTTCGTCTAAAGCTAGAGATTCACCGTTATAGTAGATTTCTCCAGAATCGATAGTTTCCAGTCCAGCTAACATACGCAACAAGGTTGTTTTTCCGCCTCCTGATGGACCTACGATTGCCAGGATTTGCTTTTCAGGAATTGATAGGCTGAAATTGGTTAAGATTTGTTTGCCACCAAAGGCCTTGTTGATGTTTCGTAATTCTAACATAGCAATCCTCCTATCTATAGTAACTGTACTTCTTCTCAACTTTTTTGGCAAGGATAGTCACAATACCAATCAAAATCAAGTAAATTGCTCCTGCCAAGAACATAGGAATCAGACTAGCATCACGGTTGGCTGCTGTACGACTAGCCAAAATCAAATCTGAAATACCTAAGGCATAGACCAAAGAAGTATCCTTGACCAAACTCATGACTTCATTAAATACACTAGGAAGAACAATTTTGGTCACCTGTGGTAAGATAATATAGCGTACTGTGGCAAAAGGGCTAAACTTCAAGACCTTAGCAGCCTCATATTGACCCTTAGGAATGGCATCAATCCCCCCACGGAAGATTTCAGCAAAGTAAGCTGCATAATTCAAAACAAAGGCAATAATAGCCGCAGGAAGGCGATCCAAACGAATCCCAATATTTGGGAGCACATAATAGATAAAGATCAATTGCAAGAGCAAGGGTGTTCCCCGCATGATCCAGATATAAATGTTGATCAGATAATGGAGGAGTTTCCAATGGACTTGCAAGGCAAAGGCAATCAAAACGCCCAAGGGAATAGAAAAAGTCAAGACCAGTACAAAAACCTGTAAAGTCATGCTTGCACCGCTCAATAAACTCGGTAATATCTCAAACGAATAAGACATACTGCACCTCCTAAAAATAATTGTTCCTATTATAGCATAAATAAACAATTTAGCAAGGGTTATTGTAAAAAAATTCTTTTTCTTTTTGAAAATAAAAAACCGTATCCATCAAAATGACTAGATACAGTTTTGCTTTATAGGATATTTTTAAAGTATTTCTAGCAGTTCTTGCATCTGAACATCATCTGGGACTAGTTTCAAATAAGCTTCGGCTTGTACTTTGGCTTCTTCAAAATATCCCAATTCACGTAAGAGATAGCTATATTGCTCCAGAAACTCTGGATTGTCCTTGAGGTCAGATGATAGTTGTTGATAGAGCTCATAGGCCTTATCTAAATTCTCGATTTTCTGGTAAGAGCGTGCAATCATCCACTTGGTCAGAAGGTTTTCAGGTTCTTGACTTTGGAGAGCGATAATGTCCTCAAACCGATCTTGTTCCATATAAATGGTCGCAAGGCGAAGGAAAATTTCTTCTGTATCCTCTGCATCTTCTTTGGCAGTAAGGAGAAAGTCCTCCGCTGCCTTAGCATCATGCAATTCATACGAAAACTGTGAGGCTGCTAGCAAGAGACGAGTCTCAAATGGATTTTTCTCCAAACCTTGTTTAGCGATACGGAGAGCTTCTTCTATCTGATGTTCCTTGTGCAAAGCTTGACTATAACCATACTCATATCCTTCAAAATCTGGTGAAATGGTATCAATCTGCTTAAAGTAGAGAGCTGATTTTTGATACTCTTCTTGGTCAAAGTAAAGACTAGCCAGTTCAAAAGCAGTTTGGTCATCGTATTCTAATTCTAAGGCTTTTTCTAAGAATTCAGTTGCTGCTTCAAACTTGCCTAACTGAGCATAAGCATAGCCGATTCGCTGATAGGTTGAGACACCCGTTTGTTCATAGATGGAGCGATTGTCTAATTGAGCATAGCCCTGAATGGCTTCCTGATAATTCCCTAACTCGCTATCCAACTCAGCCAAACCAAAAACTAATAAGGGATCATCTGAGTAACTTAAGGCTTCCAGTAACTTTTCACGCGCTACATCTGTCAATCCCTCCAACTGATAGAGGTCTGCCTTCAAGGCCAAAGCCGATACATACCAGTCACTTTCAGGTGTGATTTCCTCAAGGTAAGCAAAGGCTTCCTCAACATTGCCATCCTCGCTAGCAATGCTTGCTAAGTTCAGATTCACTTCTGGAAATTCTGTAACGATATGTTGGTAAATTTCTTTTGCTTGAGGATAAAAGCCAATTCCCTCAAGATAGCTTGCTAGTGCATAGAGAATCTCACTTGAATCTGTTTCGAGGGCTTTGTGAAAATACTGATCCGCTTTGCTTAAATCCTGTTCATCCAAAGCCTGGAGCATGCGTTGACTATTGTTCACTCTTGATTTCCTCCCCTTCTCCTTCATACAAACCGCTGACTTTTTTGTACCAGTTAAAGATAGCAGAAATAACCACCTTAGCTGACGCATAGACAGGGATTCCCAGCAAGACTCCCCAAATACCAAACATAGAACCTGAAGTTAGGAGAACAAAGAGGACATTGATCGGATGAATATTGAGTTGACTACCTAAAATAAGCGGTGAAACAAAACGCCCTTCAATCGTTTGTTCTACGATAAAGACTATCACAACTTTCAATAGCATGACAGGTCCTGCTATTAAACCTAAAACAAGAGCAGGCAACATCGCTAGAAAACTACCCAGGTAAGGTACTAGATTGAGAATACCAGCCGTGATACCAAGTGTTACAGCATACCTGAGACCAATAATCTTAAAGAAGATAATAAACATAATCGCCACGATAATAGCAACTGTAACCTGCCCTCTAACGTAGTTTGACAACTGTTTATTAACATCTGACAAAACTTGTCCGACAGGTTCTTTTAACTTGTTTGGGATAAATTTAGTCAGGTAATCACGCAAGCCTTTCCCATCTCTCAAAAGATAAAAGAGCATAAAGGGTACGATAATGACCGCTACAATCACCTGAGAAACGCTACTGATAAAGGCGCTGACCCAGTTAACGGCTTGAGAAGAAATTTTGCTGGCCCATATCGTTGCTTCTGTAGAAACATTTGCAAGAACCTGCTCCAACTGCGGTCTAAAATCATCTGGCAAGCGTTTGGTTACAAGGTCATTGATAACCATATCAGCATCCTTAAGATAAGTCGGCACATTCTTCGCAAAATTTAAGACTTGGCGTTGCAGATTAGGAATTGCGACTGCCAGACCCCAAATGATAAAGAGTCCAATAATGACAAAAACAATACTAATGGCAAGGACACGATTGATCTTGTGTTTCTCCATCCAGTCCACAATCGGACTGAGGAGGTAATAGAGTAAACCAGATAAAATAACTGGCAACATCACAACCCCAAGAAAGTCTAAAACGGGTAAAAATATAAAACTAATCTTACTTAGAATGAAAATGTTTAGCCCCAGTAACAAGGTTACTAAAAATACAGTGATGGCTTTATTATCTAAAAACCACTTAAAAAACCAAGATAGGCTAAAATGTTTCTCTTTATGTTCCATAAATACATCCTTTCTGTCATTCTCTCATTATACCATTTTTAATCTAAAATAACTCTTATTAAAGTGCTTACATAGATTAAACGAACACTTCCTGACTGTCATTTTGTGGTATAATGAACTTATCATTATTAAGAGGTATGGACATGAAAGAAACTGTTTATTTTGGAACTTATACTCGTCGCTCATCTAAAGGGATTTACAAGGCAGATTTTGATACAGAAACAGGCCAGCTTGCAAATCTTGAACTCTTTGCTGCTGAACCAAGTCCGACCTACCTTGCCTTTGACCAACAGCAACACATATACACCGTAGGGAGTCAGGATGACCTGGGTGGAATCGCTGCATACAAGACAGATGGCACTTTGCTAAATCATGTAGTTGAAGAAGGCGCTCCCCATTGTTATGTGGCAGTGGATGAAAAGCGCAGTCTCGTTTACGGAGCCAACTACCACAAAGGCCAAGTTCTGGTTTATCAGCGCCAAGCAGATGGTAGTCTCATCCAAACGGATCTGGATCAACATAGTGGACATGGTCCTCATGAAAACCAAACTTCCCCACATGTTCACTTTACGAATCTAACACCTGACCAGTATCTCATCACATGTGACCTAGGTACTGACGAGGTGACGACCTATGATGTTAGCCCAGAAGGAAAAATAAGTAAGCTCCACACTTATCACAGCCAGCCTGGAGCAGGTGCTCGCCACATCGTTTTCCACCACCACTATAAGATTGCCTATCTCATCTGCGAACTAAATAGTACCATTGAAGTCTTGATTTACGATGGGGTTGGTGAATTTGAACGCATGCAAGTCATTTCAACCTTACCAGACGGCTATGGGGGATTCAATGCTACTGCAGCCATTCGTCTTTCAAAAGATGGGAAATACCTTTATGCATCCAATCGAGGCCATGATTCCATTGCCGTCTATACAATTCTCGCTGATGGCAGTCTGGAATTATTAGAGATAGTACCAACACATGGACAAAATCCACGTGATTTCGACCTAACTCCTGATCAAGAGTTTCTCATTGCTGTTCACCAAGATTCTGATAACGCAACCGTCTTTAAGCGTAATCCTGAAAGTGGTCGTCTTGCAGAACTTTCTAACGATTTCCATGTCCCAGAAGCAGTCTGCATCCACTTTGCGAACTAAGATAATCAAAAAATGAACTTGAGATTCAAGTTCATTTTTTGATTATAGTTTATTTCCGACATTAATACGGTTAATGGCACGTTGAAGAGCAATCTTAGCGCGTCGTTCTTGGTCAATTAAGTGCTTGTCTTGAGCTTCTTCAATTTCACGTTCGGCGCGAAGTTTAGCACGTTCAGCACGGCTGATATCGATATCACGAGCACGCTCTGCTGAGTCGGCTACAATGGTAATGATGTCATTGGCAATCTCGATAATCCCTCCGTTCACTGCAATCCAGTTCACATGTGTATCATCATCGATTCGTTTTACCTTTACTTCATCAACCGCTAAAACCGCAATCATATTTTCATGTCGTGGCAAGATCCCCATCTCACCATCCAGAGTTCGTACCGATACAAAGCTGGCATGGTGATCATAGACGAGGCCATCTGGTGTCACGATCTGGACAGTTAACTGAGCCATAGATCACCTCTTAAAATCCCATTTTCTCTGCCTTAGCAATGACGTCTTCGATTGAACCAACTCCACGGAAGGCATCTTCTGGCAAGTGGTCATGTTTACCATCAAGGATTTCCTTGAAACCACGAACTGTTTCTGCTACTGGTACATAAGAACCAGGTTGACCAGTAAATTGCTCCGCAACGTTGAAGTTTTGTGACAAGAAGAACTGGATACGACGAGCACGTGCAACTAAGGTCTTTTCTTCATCTGACAACTCATCCATACCAAGGATAGCAATGATATCTTGCAATTCATGGTAACGTTGAAGGACACGTTTGACTTCAGCAGCAACTGCATAGTGCTCTTCTCCGACAATCTCAGGTGCCAAGGCACGAGAGCTTGAAGCCAACGGATCAACGGCTGGGTAGATACCCAATTGTACCAACTTACGTTCCAAGTTTGTAGTTGAATCCAAGTGAGCGAAGGCTGTTGCTGGCGCTGGGTCAGTATAGTCATCCGCAGGCACATAGATAGCCTGAATAGAGGTTACAGAACCTTTCTTAGTTGAAGTGATACGTTCTTGCAATTGACCCATTTCCGTAGCAAGTGTTGGTTGGTAACCAACGGCTGATGGCATACGACCCAAAAGGGCAGATACTTCTGAACCAGCTTGTGTGAAACGGAAAATGTTGTCAATGAAGAGAAGAACGTCTTGACCTTCTACATCACGAAAGTATTCAGCGATTGTCAAACCAGTTAGGGCAACACGCATACGTGCTCCAGGTGGCTCATTCATCTGACCAAATACCATGGCGGTTTTCTCGATAACGCCTGATTCTTTCATTTCCCAGTAAAGGTCGTTCCCTTCACGAGTACGTTCCCCAACACCGGTAAATACTGAAATACCACCGTGTTCTTGGGCAATATTGTGAATCAATTCTTGGATCAAGACAGTCTTACCAACTCCGGCACCACCGAAAAGTCCAACTTTACCACCTTTTAGGTAAGGGGCAAGAAGGTCGATAACCTTAATCCCTGTTTCCAAAATTTCAGATGAGGTAGACAATTCATCAAAAGTTGGAGCTTTTTTATGAATTGGCTGACGCTCAGCGTCTTCAGCGAAAGGAGCATCCAAGTCAATGGTATCTCCCAAAACGTTGAAGACACGTCCCAAAGTTTCTTTACCTACTGGCACAGAGATTGGACGGCCTGTGTCCAAAACTTCCATACCACGAGTCAAACCATCTGTTGATTCCATGGCGATCGTACGGATCATACCATCACCCAACTCCAAGGCTACTTCAAGGACGATTTTTGTTTTTCTTTCGTCATTTTTGTAGACGACAAGTGCATTGTTAATCTCAGGAAGTGGTTCCCCAGCTGCAAACAAAACGTCTACAACGGGTCCGATAACCTGAGCAATTTTACCTGAACTCATCTCCTTCTCCTATTCTATATAAGATACTGTCGGTTCCTAGTTCATCTAGGGCCTAAGTTCATTTTGATACGAGGGAGGCAAAGCCTTATTCTAAGGCACTAGCCCCCGCTACGATTTCTGTAATTTCTTGTGTAATCGCCGCCTGTCTGGCACGGTTATACTGGATTGTCAAATCATTGATGACCTTCTTAGCATTATCAGTCGCTGTTTGCATAGCTGTCATACCTGCAGCATTTTCAGCTGTCTTGGCATCGATAATAGCCCCGTAAATCATACTTTCAGCATACTGTGGCAACAATTGCTCCAAAATTTCTTCTCGGCTTGTTTCCAACTCAAAGGTCAAGCTATACTCTTCATCCGCTTCATTTGGATCCAAGTCAACAATCGGAAGCATTTGTTCCACACGCATTTGACTTGTGAGAGTATTGACATGATGGTTGTAGCAGACGTATAATTCATCAAAAAGTTCATTTTGGTACATTTCAATCGTTTTTGAAATAATTTTACGAACTTCATCAAAACTTGGTTGGTCGGCCAAGCCACGCAATTCATAGATTGGCTGAATGCCACGAGCCTTGAAAAAGTCAGCTCCCATACCACCAATACAGATTATCTCAAAACCTGTACCATCTGGATGGTATTCTTCTTTCAACTCCATCACAGCTTTAAGGATGGAAGCATTATAACCTCCAACCAAGCCACGGTCTGAAGTAATAACGATATAGCCTGTTTTCTTAACTGGGCGACTAATGAGCATCGGATTGGTAGAACCACCAGATCCGTTACCATGCAGAATATCCGTCAAAAGCTTACGAACCTTCTGAGCATAAACTTGAAAGTTGCGTGCTGCTTCTTCAGAGCGACCTAACTTGGCAGCCGATACCATTTGCATGGCATTGGTGATTTGACTAGTATTTTTTGTTGAGGCGATTTTTGTTTTAATATCATTTAGAGATACTGCCATTTGACACCTCTATTCTTATTGGAAGCTGGATTGATTGAGAAACTCTGTAATCGCAGCATCCAAGACTGCTTCTTCTGGCAAGTCTTTTGTTTCACGAATAGTTTCCAAAATCTCTGGATGTTGTGCATCAAAGAAATCATGAAACTCTTCCTCAAAACGAACAATGTCATCTACAGGAATCGTATCCAAGAAACCATGTGTCAAAGCATAAAGAATGGTTACTTGTTTCTCAACAGGTAATGGTTTATGAACTGGTTGTTTCAGAACTTCAACGGTACGACGTCCACGATTTAACTTAGCTTGAGTAGCCGCATCCAAATCAGAACCAAACTTAGTGAAGGCTTCCAACTCACGATATGAAGCAAGGTCGATACGAAGTGTACCAGCAACCTTCTTCATAGCTTTGATTTGTGCAGAACCACCTACACGAGATACAGATGAACCCGCATCGATAGCTGGACGAATACCCGCATTGAAGAGACCATCGCCAAGGAAGATTTGACCATCTGTGATTGAAATCACGTTAGTTGCGATATAAGCAGAGATATCTCCTGCTTGTGTCTCGATAAATGGTAGAGCTGTGATTGAACCACCACCAAGTTCATCAGAAACCTTAGCTGAACGCTCAAGCAAACGGCTATGAAGGTAGAAAACATCCCCAGGGAAGGCTTCACGACCTGGTGGACGACGAAGCAAGAGGGAAAGTTCACGATAAGCGACCGCTTGTTTTGAAAGATCATCATAAACGATCAAAACATGCTTCCCTTGGTACATAAACTCTTCTGCCATAGCAACCCCAGCATAAGGAGCTAGGAAGAGCAATGGAGAAGGTTGTGAAGCAGAAGCTGTCACAACGATTGTGTAGTCCAAGGCACCGTACTGACGAAGTGTTTCAACTTGCGTACGAACAGTTGACTCTTTTTGTCCAATCGCTACATAGATACAGATCATATCTTGACCTTTTTGGTTCAAAATAGCATCAATAGCGATGGTTGTTTTCCCTGTCTGACGGTCACCGATAATCAACTCACGTTGACCACGACCAATCGGAACAAGGGCATCAATAGCTTTCAAACCTGTTTGCAATGGTTCTGAAACAGACTTACGCTCCATAACACCTGGAGCTGGCGCTTCTACTGGACGAGTTTTATCAGTGTGGATTTCTCCAAGACCGTCAACTGGACGACCAAGTGGGTCCACAACACGACCAATCAGACTCTCACCTACAGGGACTTCCATGATTTTACCTGTACGGCGGATTGTATCGCCTTCACGGATATCTGTAAAGTCACCTAGGATGATAATACCAACATCTGTTGACTCCAAGTTTTGCGCCATACCATAAGAGCCGTTTTCAAAAATCAACAACTCTCCACTCATGGCATTTTCAAGACCGTGAGCACGAGCAATACCGTCCCCGATATAGGTTACAACACCTGTTTCAGACACATCAAAATTGGGTTTGAAATTTTCAATTTGTTGCTTAATTAAAGCGCTGATTTCTTGTGCGTTAATTGCCAAAAGAACACCACTTTCTATTTCAAATTTTCTTTAACAACTCGAAGTTGTTGTTTAATACTCACATCAATTGTCTTGTGATTAGCAAAAATGACAAAACCACCAATGAGTCCTTCATCAATTTGTTCTTTGATACTCCGTACTTTCAGAGACATTTTTTTCTCTATCAAGGGAAGCAAACGTTCCTTCTGTTCGTCTGTTAAAGGATGGGCTGAAGAAATCGTGACTACAAAATGATTGGTTTCTTTCTCAAGACGATTCAAACAATCAACAATGATATCATAAAAAAGATTTGCTCTGTGATTGTAAATCAGAACCTGAATAAAGTTTTGCATTAAAGGTGTGACAGAGTCTTGAAAAAAACCAACTGTTTTTTCCTTATCAGACTCATCAACCGCCACCTGAGCTAAAAAAGAAGGTAAGCCCGTTTCTTCTGCGACTTGCTTGATTTGATCCAAGTCTGAAAAAATCCGGTTCTCTTCTCCTTTTTCAATCACTAATTGGACAAAAGGCATGCTGTATTTTTCAATTACCTTTGCTGTTTTCTTGTCCATTAGGCTTCTCCTAGCTGATCGATATACTGATCAATGAGTTCCTTATGAGCATGACTGTCAAGGTTTTTTGAGATGATTTTACCAGCTAGACTAATTGTCAAATCTGCCACCTCTCCCTTAACACTTTGCAAAGCTTCAGCTTTATTCTGAGCGATTTCTTGATTCGCCTTCTCTTTTAAGCGACCTGCTTCTACTTTAGCATCTGCCAGAATACCTGCTTTACTCTTCTCGGCAGTCTCTTTAGCATTTTCAATGATTGTTTTGGCTTCGTTGCGACTACCAGCCAATTCATCTTCACGTTTTTGGGCAAGAGTTTCTGCTTTTTGACGAGCTTGTTCAGCTCCATCAATATCAGCAGCAATTTTATTTGCCCTTTCTTCGAAGACACTTGTCAAGTTTGACCACGCATATTTCTTAACTAAGACAATCAAAAGGATAAAAGAGCCAGCGATTAAAATAAAGTTACCAATTAATTCACCTACTGTTACGTGCATCTGTTACTCCTTTCTACTCTTCATCATTAATTTTATTTCCTAGATACATAGAAGACAAGACTGTGAATACATAAGCCTGAACACAGGAAATAAACACAGAAAACGCCGTCCAGACTAGATTGGTAACAAATGCGACTGGATACCAATAAAGAGCCTGATGAGAAAGTGTGATCAGCAAACTAGCCATCACTTCTCCGGCAAAGATATTTCCGAATACCCGCAAAGCAAGTGATAGGAAATTCGTGACTTCTTCAAGGAGATTCATCGGTGTCATAAAACCTGGGGTAACAAAACCTTTCAGATACTTTTTAACACCTCGGCGACGAATTCCTTCTATATGGGTCATCAGGATAATTCCAAATGACATGGCCAAGTCAAATTGAAGATTGGCTGTTGGCGATGTCCAAAGGTTTGTCCCATCTGTAGTTTGAAGTTTTGCCATCAAACCAAGATTGTTTGCGATTACCATAAAAAGAAATAAACACAAGTAAAAGAGTGAGTAATCTTTCATGTACCGTGAGCCTACATTAGGTTCTGTAAATCCGACTACGAAGTCATAGAGATACTCTAGTACATTTTGCTTTCCTTTGGGTTTCACAGTCATATTACGACTTGCCCAATAGATAAAGCCAAAAATAACGACCACTGACAGCAAGGTCAAGGTTGTCAAGGTTAAATCAAAGGTAACAGGACCAATATTGATGGTTGGATTGATACTTTCTTCCATCTAGAATCCTCCCTTTTCCAATTTATACTTCTCTTTATTTGATGATAAATGAAAAGACAAGAGTTACAAAGAAAGTTCCTTCAATAAAGGCAATCCCCATGATCATCAAGCTACGCAATTGTGGAATGATGTCTGGTTGGCGAGCTGCTGATTTGAACAAACCGTTCATCAAAAATCCTTCTGCAAGGGATACACCCATACAGGCAAGACAAAGACCAAAAAATGTTAAATTCATTATAAATTCTCCTTTTTTATTTAAATTTACTTACTTAGTTTAGTCCTAAAATTTGTTTTTGTCAACTTTTTACTAACATTGAAAGCGTTTCAGATAATTTATTTCTAATTTTACTATTTTTAGTACGATTGTATAGAAATTTTTAACCGGTTTCCATAAGAAACTCCGTATTTTTACTAAGGTTTCTGAAGCAAAATAAAAGACCCAAGCTTAAAAACTTGGATCTATTTTTGTCTATTTAAAATAAAATGAATGATGTTGTTTACAACCTGGATTAAATGGAGCGCTGCAATAAGGACAAGCTACCTGTTTTTGGTATTCTTGAAAAGTCATTGTCCTCTTACAAGCTCCACACAAAATCGGTTGATCTTTGGAAAGCCTCAAGGGATAAGGAGAAAACAAATGCGTTTCCATAGCATTGTGACACTGATAGCAAGCGTAGTATTTCCTGCATTCATAACACTGGAGGGAAACGATATCCTTTACACTATGGTAGTGAACACACCTGCTTTCGTCATCTACCAATAAACCATGAGCTTGAATCATTCACTTTTCCTTATCTAAGCACGAACTGTAACGCTTGTCCCGTCTTCCTTATAGAGATTGATAAGACCTTCCTTGAGAGCACGGACCATGTCGCCTGCCTGAACAGGTTGTGGAACCTTGATTGTCAAGAGTTCCATTGGATTTGGAGCGCGGTCGATTTTATTGCCTTTAGAATCATGAAGATCTTCGATATAGGTTTCAAAATGACGGAAACCTGGTCCGTAAAACTCAACTTGGTCACCTTCATTGATTACGTTCCGTTGACGAATGGTTGCTGTTTGGGTCGCATCATCATAAGAAACGACTTCAGCGACAAACTTGTACTCAGGAATCTTACGACGAGCGCCAAATAACTGCTCATTCTCAGACGGCGTACCATAGTAGAATCCTGTTGCCAATTCACGCTGGGCAACCTTCCACATCTCATCCACCAAGTCTTGCTTAATGGCCTCAAACTTTTCAGGGCTTTCAAGATAAGCATCCACAGCTGCCTTGTAACAGTTTGTTACTGTTGAAACATAGTGAATGGACTTCATACGACCTTCAATCTTCAGACTGTCTACACCATTTTCAATCATATCTGGAATATGGTCAATCATAGACATATCAACGGCAGACATCGAAAATTCTTCTGGAATCTCACCCTTAAGACTCTTACGTTCTTGACCAAAGGGCATATCGTAGAGGTCATATTTCCAACGGCAAGACTGAGAACAACCACCACGATTAGCATCACGCATACTCATGTGGTTTGAGAGCGTACAGCGTCCTGAATAGGAAATACACATGGCTCCATGGACAAAGGCCTCAATCTCAACGTCTGTACGTTTACGAATCTCTGCCAATTCTTCCATTGAAACTTCACGAGCCAGAACCACGCGAGTTAGACCAAGTTCTTTCCAGAACTCAAGAGTTTCATAGTTAGTGGCACTGGCTTGGGTAGAGAGGTGGATTTCAAGACCTGGTGCTTCTGTTGCCGCAATCATGATCAAGGCCGGATCTGACACGATTACTGCCGCAATCCCGATGTCACGCAACTTACGGAACCATTCTCCAGCACCAGCTTCGTTTCCTTCGTGCATAACCATGTTAGCAGCCACATAGACCTTGGCACCGTACTTGGCAGCAAACTGGACACCTTCTTCCATCTGTTCAAAGGTAAAGTTTCCAGCACGGCTACGAAGACCATAGGCCTGTCCACCGATGAAGACTGCGTCCGCACCATATTGAACAGCTACTTTTAGCTTCTCTAAAGTCCCTGCAGGTGATAAAACCTCAGGACGTTTTAATGTTTTTGTCATTTTTTCTCCTATTTGCAATATAAAAGTTTGACGTTTTTCCTTCCCATTTTATAGTAAATAATGGATAAAATCAAGTCTAGACAGATTGTTTTGACAATTCTAATATTCTTAGAAACGAAAAACTAGTCTGCTGAGACTAGTTATTTTCAAGATAAAATTCAAAACGTTCACCCACATACTGACTCTTAACATATTCAAAAGCCGTCCCATCATCGAGATAGGAAACCTGAGTCAATGCCAGAATCGCATGCCCTTTTTCGACTTCTAAGTAATGGGCAATCTTTTCCTTAGCCAATCTCGCATAAATGGTCTGTTGGGATTTGCCAATCCGGTAGCCATGTTGCTGCAAGGTTTGGAAGAAATGACTAGTGATTTCTTCTTTTTTGAAATCCTTAATAAATTTCTCAGGAATGGATGCGACTTCATAGACTAGCGGAACTTGGTCAGCGTAACGTACCCGTTCCATGCGGATAATATTCTCTGTCGGAGTAATCCCTAGCTTTGCGACCTCTTGCTCATTTGGAATGGTTCTTCTGTAAGAAATGAGCTGGCTAGAAGGGACCTTCCCTTGAGATTTAACAATCTCCGTAAAACTGGTTGTCCCTCTCATTTTTTCTTGGACACGAGTGCTAGAGACAAAAGTCCCACTTCCTACACGACGCTCCAAAACTCCTTCCTCAACTAAGAGAGAGATAGCCTGGCGTAATGTCATCCGGCTAACTTGAAACTGTTCAGCTAAATCTCGCTCACTTGGAAGTCTCTCTCCGATTTTCCAATGATGCTCATCTATATCCTTCTTGATCTGATCGTGGATTTTCATATAAGCTGGTAACATGATTCTCACTTCTTTTCTTTATTTTCTCCATTGTACCGTATTTGCTAAGAAAAAGTCAAACTTTGCCTTGTTTAGTTGGTAATTCACTCCTATTTGTGATAGAATATTGAAAAAGATATTTCTTTTGAGAAAGGAAAAAGATGAGCAACATTTCAACTGATTTGCAAGATGTCGAAAAAATCATCGTGCTGGACTATGGTAGCCAATACAACCAACTGATTTCCCGCCGTATTCGTGAAATTGGTGTTTTTTCAGAGCTAAAAAGCCATAAAATTTCAGCTGCAGAGGTTCGTGCGATTAACCCTGCAGGGATTATCCTCTCTGGTGGTCCAAACTCTGTATACGAAGATGGTTCATTTGATATTGACCCAGAAATTTTTGAACTTGGTATTCCAATTTTGGGAATCTGCTATGGTATGCAACTTCTTACTCACAAACTTGGAGGAAAAGTTGTCCCTGCAGCTGATGCTGGTAACCGTGAGTATGGCCAATCACCACTTACTCATACCACTTCTGCCCTCTTTGAAGGGACTCCTGAAGAACAGATTGTTTTGATGAGCCATGGCGATGCTGTTACAGAGATTCCAGCTGATTTTGTTCGTACTGGAACTTCTGCTGACTGCCCTTATGCAGCCATTGAAAACCCAGACAAACACATCTACGGTATCCAATTCCACCCAGAGGTTCGCCATTCTGTCTATGGAAATGATATCCTTCGCAACTTTGCCCTCAACATCTGTAAGGCTAAAGGCGATTGGTCAATGGACAACTTTATCGATATGCAGATCAAGAAAATCCGTGAAACTGTGGGTGACAAGCGTGTTCTTCTCGGTCTATCAGGTGGTGTTGACTCTTCTGTCGTTGGAGTTCTTCTTCAAAAAGCAATCGGCGATCAATTGATCTGTATCTTTGTTGACCACGGTCTTCTTCGTAAGGGAGAGGCTGACCAAGTTATGGAGATGCTTGGTGGTAAGTTTGGTTTGAATATCGTCAAAGCAGACGCTGCAAAACGCTTCCTTGACAAACTTGCTGGCGTTTCTGACCCTGAACAAAAACGTAAAATCATCGGTAACGAGTTTGTTTATGTCTTTGATGACGAAGCAAGTAAGCTAAAAGATGTGAAATTCCTTGCTCAAGGAACGCTTTACACTGACGTGATTGAGTCTGGTACAGATACAGCCCAAACCATCAAGTCACACCACAACGTTGGTGGTCTACCAGAAGACATGCAGTTTGAATTGATTGAACCATTGAATACCTTATACAAGGACGAAGTTCGTGCCCTCGGTACCGAGCTGGGTATGCCAGACCACATCGTATGGCGCCAACCATTCCCAGGACCAGGACTTGCTATACGTGTCATGGGCGAAATCACTGAAGAAAAACTTGAAACTGTTCGTGAGTCTGATGCTATTCTACGTGAAGAAATCGCTAACGCTGGTCTTGACCGCGATATCTGGCAATACTTCACTGTCAACACAGGTGTTCGTTCAGTTGGTGTTATGGGTGATGGTCGTACTTATGACTACACCATTGCCATTCGTGCCATCACTTCTATCGATGGTATGACAGCTGACTTTGCTAAAATTCCTTGGGAAGTCCTTCAAAAAATCTCTGTACGTATCGTAAACGAAGTAGACCACGTCAACCGTATCGTCTACGACATTACAAGTAAACCACCAGCAACCGTTGAATGGGAATAGAGTATAAGAGTACCTTAAGCTAAGACTCTTTTCACAATCGTCTATGGTAAAAAATAATAGCTCATAAGATTTCTTTTCGTAATTAGTTCGTTCAAGTCTATTTTGCTAGAAATTTTATGAGTGTTTATGATACTCTTATATTGTAAAAATAAAACCGAAAAAAAATCATGTAACTGTTTACCTGAATAAAATTATTTCCATTTGAATAAGATATAACACTTGAATACGGTGAGAGATAATCAATGGTAATGTATAATCAGATTTCAACTAAATAAAGGACAACTACTTATGAATTTTGAAGCAAAATCAATACCGCTACAAACTTTTTTTACTGATAAGAAGTATATTATTCCCAGATATCAAAGAGAATATTCATGGGGTAAAGAACAGTTAGAAGATTTCTATTCAGACATTGTGTCTAACATAAAAGAAGACAAAGGAATTTATGAAATACAGGAGTATTTTTTTGGTACTGTAATTTTAGTGGGAAAGATGGATAAAACAAATAAGCCTATTGAAATTATTGATGGACAACAAAGAATTACTACAATCACAATATTTTTATCTGTTTTATCGGATATACTTTACAATTATGATAATAACTTATCTACATTATTATGGAAATATATAATTGCACAGGATAATGACGGAAATTTCTATAATGTTTTGGAAAATGACACTGCATCTCCATACTTTCAAAAGAAAATTCAAATGAGAGGTATTAAACCCGAAGATGATCAGAAAAAAGATGGTTATCCAAGAATTGACTATAGAGATATAGAAGATTTAGAAAAAGAACTCTCAACAGAGGCAAGACTGATTAAAGAAGCTCATGATTTTTTCAGAATAAAGCTAGAGGATGAAAATCTATCAGCACCCATTTTCAAAAATTCTAATCTTAGTAAAATAGACAAATTGAAACTAGTGCGAGATCAGCTTTTAGGAAGCTCATTCGTTTACATTATTTCTGAAAATGTAAATGATGTAAATGTCATATTTGAGAATATAAATTCAAAAGGGCTTCATCTGTCAGCTTTGGATTTGATTAAGAATGAAATTTTTTCTGTTCAGAATGAGACTGTTCCTCTTGATGAAGCAAAACTCATTTGGTCAAATATAAAGATGAATCTCCGAAATGACGGCGAGTATATATCTGTACAAAAATTCTATAGGTATTTTTGGCTATCAAGATATACATATAGTACGGATAGAGACTTATATAAAAAGTTTAAAAAGAATATTAATAAAAAGGAATATATGACATTTTTGAGGGAGTTAGAAACAGCTTCAAAAAATTATGCACGTATAATAAAACCAAAACATGATTATTTTCGTACTAGTTCAAAAGGTAATAATGTAGGTAAAGAAGATCTGCAATATTTTATAAACTCCTTAGATTTTCTACAAAATACGTTAAATATCGAACAAGTACAAGTATTGCTTATTACGCTTGTTGATAGATACAATTCTGGCCTACTTAGTTTCAAAAATATGAAATCAATGGTTAGATTTCTAGAGGAGTTCCATTTTATTTACAATGGAATTATGAAAGAAAGAACAAATGCATTAGTGAATAAATATGGAAATGTTGCAAGAGAAATTTATAAGTCGGAAAATCAAAATCAAATAATAAACGAATTTAACAAATTAAAGCAAGGCTTTATAGAATTACTACCTGAAGATAATCAAAAATTTATATCTAATTTTGTTCAAATAAATTATTCGTCAAAAACAAATGGTATGGATAACATTCAAAAGAGAAAAAATTCTATAACTAAGTATGCTATCTACAAAATAGAGGAAAAATTATCAGAACAAAACAATACAAGTTTCGATACTGTATCAGCAACAATTGAACATATTATTCCAGAGTCAAGTGAAGAGGATAGAAAATCTATTTTAAATATTGGAAATCTAATAATTTTAGAAAAAAAATTGAATGAAGAATGTGAAAACTATGATTTTAAGGAAAAGATATCTGTTTATAAAAAATCCAATTATCATTTTGTAAAAGATTTTATGAATAAATATTCTAACAGTAAAGAAATTTCTATTGAAGAAAGATCAAAAGATATTGGAACAGAGCTTTATGGTCTTATTACTAAAAATTGGTAAACATAGATAGAAATCAACTAGGTAAATCTCTTTTCTAAGTTTAGAACTGAGATTGATTAAAAATCTAAAAACGAAACATAATCAGTTATTTTCCAATGCCTAAAGAACTTGAACTCTATGAATTAAACTCTTTTGGATGAAATAACAATAGAATAAGAAAATCAGGAATAGAGTTAATAAGTTAAAAAGCCCTAGAAATGTTGATTTCTAGGGCCTTTTTCCAATTTTGAAATTCGATGGTTTCAAGGTTGGAGGAATTCCTACACACCCTACTCCTCTTTTTAAATCCCTGAAACCATGCTATAATATAGTAAGTATAGCTCCAATAATCTGACTATAAATGTCAGCGATAAAAATTTCTTACATCATCCGTAAGTGTTATTCTACTCTGATTCATATTATAATGAAAGTAACAAAAGATGGAGGTGTTTCACATGGAAACAATTTTACGAGTAGAATCATTAACAAAGCATTATGGAAAAGAGCCGAATATCACCAAGGCCTTGAACGGCATATCTTTTCAAGTTGTCAAAGGTGAGTTCTTAGGGATTATGGGGAGTAGTGGATCTGGGAAAACAACCCTTCTTAACTGTCTCGCCACTATCATCAAGCCAACTGACGGCTCCATTAAAATGCAAGAAAAGGATTTAGGTCAGTTAAAGGGTAGTCAGTTAGCTGATTATCGTGGTAAGGAAATCGGCTACCTCTTTCAGAATTTTGAGCTTTTGGACAATCTGACAGCCAAAGAAAATATTTTACTCCCACTGTCTTTGCACAAGGTCGATGCCAACGAAAGCAAGGTTCGGTTAGAATTGCTTTCCCAATATCTGGATATTTCTGAACTTCTAGATAAGTTCCCATCTCAATTATCAGGTGGTCAACGACAAAGGGTAGCTGCTGCGCGTGCCTTGATTTTAGACCCTAAGATTGTATTTGCGGATGAGCCCACAGGGGCTTTGGATTCAAAAAATGCAACTATTTTGATGCAAAAATTAGCTGAAATGAATCAATTGGAAGAGACCACCATTCTCATGGTGACCCACGATTCTGTCGCTGCCAGCTTTTGCAACCGCATCTTGTTTATCCAAGACGGAAAACTATTCCATGAAATCCGACGCGATTATCCAAGAGAAAGTCAAGAAGATTTTTACCACAGAATACTAAAGGTCATGGCAGCGCTAGCTGGAGGTGATGGCAATGTTTTCTAAATTAGTTTCAAGAAATAGCAAGAGAGATCGAAAAAATAATGGCTTGTACTTCAGTTCCATGGTTCTTTCTATTATCTCCTTTTACATCATCCTTTCTTTATCTCATCAAGATGTGATGATCTTTCTAAAACAAATAGAGAGTCATGCTGTAAATAAACTCTTTAGCATGATTCCTATTCTTTACGTAGCAACGCTCTTTATTCTCTTTTTTCTAGTCTACTTCGCAAGCAGTATGCAGATGGAAAGAAGAAAACATGAATTTGGTGTCTATCTCACATTAGGCATGCGAAGAAGCAAACTGTTCTTGCTGCTCCTGCTCGAGGATTTGAGAAACAGTATCCTTGCTCTTGGAATAGGTCTTCCTATTTCCATCTTGATTTCAGAACTGATTAGCCTAATAACCTCTAAAATTGTGGGACTAGGGATTATTGAGCATCAATTTTCTCTATCTACTACAGCTCTATTCTATACAGTCATCGGCTTTCTGGCCGTAAAATTAGCTGTTTTTGTTCTTTTAAGTGCAAAGACGGCCAATAAGGAAATCGGAAACCTGCTTGCCTATTCACCTTCTGGGATGAAAAAACTACTTCCCAAAGGTATCTACCTTCTTGCTTCCGCCCTCGGAATTTTGCTTCTAGGAACAGCTTATTACTTGGGTATGAGCGGACGAGCTTGGGGGAGTGTCATAACCATGGGCATCACTGTTCTCTTGGGGACTCTGGGAACCATCCTACTCTTCTTTGGCATGCGTTTATTTATAGACATCTTGGTCAATCTTGGAGGCAATCGAAAACTTCATGCCTATAATTTTAGACAGATTCAGGAATTAGTTATCCAGCGCTCAACTATACTAGCTATCTGCTCCCTCTTAATCTTCTCTGCCTTATGCCTCTTTGGAGCAGGTGTGGCTATTGCAAGTGGCAATTCAGGCAATCAAACCCACGTATTGGATTATACATTTAGAGATAGCAAGCAGGAAACAGATGAAAATCTTGATGTAAATACAGTAAAAAAAGAGCTTGAAGCTGCTGGACTAGCATCACCGTTTTCAAAGATTCTGCAAATCAAAGTTGGCAAAGCGAAAGAACACGAGTCCGTGTCCTTCGAAGAGGTCATCAAGGAGTTGAAAAAGCAAAAAGACAGCAAGAACAAGGAAATTTTGCTCCGTAAATTTAAACAGTCTACTAATTCCCACCTCATGCCAGTTTCCGAATACAATGAACTTAGAAAAGCTGCCAATCTCCCTCCTCTAGAACTAACTAGCAAGGAAGCCTACTTGTATATGGGGAAAGATTTTCTCCCAGATGAGAGTCTTGTCAACTCTGTCCTGAAGACGAAGCCTCAAATCAAAGTCATGGAAAATGATGTAAAATTGATTGGAGAGGTACAGTCTTTACCAATCGTAACGGATCGTGAGATCACCCTCTCTGTTGCCCTCATAGTCCCAGATGAGACCTTTATGAGCTATACAGACGGTCACTATTCGAACTATGTCAGCGGTATCTTGGCTCCTGAGCTGGTCAAAGAAAAAGGCTTGATGAGAGCTATCTCAGATACCAATGAAAAGCTAAATCAAACCTCTCTTGGCTATGAAAGCTATATACAAAATATGGGAAGACAGTTATTTTACATTATCTCTGCCAGCTATATCACTATCTATCTGGCTATCATCTTCCTTGTTGTGGCAAATACAATCATTGGCGTTCAGTTTTTGATGGGACAAAGACAATCCTACAGACGATACCAAACCTTGATCCATCTCGGAGCCAACTACGAAACTCTTTGTAAATCTTCAGAAAAGCAAATCAATTGGTATTTCGGTCTGCCAATAGCCCTTGCACTTATCAGTAGTAGCTTCGGAGTGGGCTCCCTCCTCACAGGAATAGTACCAGCCAGTGCAAGAATGGTCATGGGGCAGAAATTTATCACAGCCATGCTGATAGTACTGCTCTTAGCAGGCTTTGAAGTCATCTATATCAGAATTGTAAAGAAAAATAGCAATAAGTACTTGTTGTCCTTAATGGAACCCAAAAGAGATGAATAAGGTAGAATAAATTAGGAAAAGGAGGAACCGATATGAAGCATATTCTGGTAATTGAAGATGAAGCCTTGATTCGAGATGAAATTGTCATCTTGTTAGAGAAAGCGGGTTATCAAGTTGATAAGTTGACTGACTTCAAAGATACAAGCCAGCAAGTGCTGCAATACGATACGGATCTAATCATACTGGATTTGAATTTGCCGGGAGAAACAGGTTTTCAAATTTGTAAAAATCTCAAGTCAAAACGCTCTGTGCCCATATTGGTTCTCACCTCCCGTGAACAACTAAAAGATGAGATCTACGCCCTAAAATTAGGGGCAGACGAGTACTTAACAAAACCTTTCAAGAAAGAAAGATTCTTGGCTCGTATAGAAAATATCTTGAAACGCTATGAAGGCAGACAAAATCTACTTGAAAAAGATAATTTTCTGCTGGATAGAAATACCTATACCCTTTATATCAACGGACATTCGATTTTACTCCCCCAAAATCAAGGGAAATTGCTAGAAACCTTATTAGTGGCAACTGATTCTGTCGTCACAAAAGAAGAATTGAGCATGAAACTGTGGAATACAACTGAGTTCATCGATGAAAATGCTCTTCAAGTAAATATTGCAAGGCTCAAAAAGGTGATGAAACAGGCTGGCATTGCACTTCAGGTCAAGTCCGTCAGAGGTATTGGTTACAAGCTAGAAGAGGTAAGTCCAGATGAAACATAATCTAAAATATCTGGCTACTTATCTGCCTTGGTTACTTGTTCTCTTAGCATTTGATCTATTTACAGCTGTCCTGCTTTGGCTCTCAGATGTGAGAATGTTTCAAGCCCTCTTCCTTCTCTATATTTTAGCCACCGTCCTGCTCTTTTTCATCCTATCATTCCTACTGATAAGAAAAGAAAGAAAAAAATCCGCTGCCTATAAAGCCTTCATAGCCGATCCCAAGATGGATACTGAGCTTGAATTATTTCATTTATCAAGTGCCTCAGAGAAAGAAAGCATTGAACAAATGGCAGATACACTTTATCAAAAGCAGGCTGAAATAGGAAAGCTCAACTCATTACTAGCCGAGTACGAGGACTATGTTGAAAAATGGGCGCATGAGATTAAACTCCCTCTATCGCTTCTTTCCCTCCTTTTGGACAACCAAAGTGACCAGTTGCCTAAGGATACAGCTTTTAAGTTGGACTATGTGAAAAATCAAATTCAAGGAAATGTATCACAGATCCTATTTTATTACAGGGTAAAAAGTGAGAAAAATGATTTTCTATTTGAAGACCTTTATCTAGAAGAATGTATCCAAGATCTATTGGAAAATTTTGATCCCTTACTCAAAGAAAAAGACTTTACGATTCAGCTAGAAAATATACAAGGAACCTGCTATACCGATCAACGCAGTTTTGAATTTATCCTCTCTCAAATACTCGCCAACACCCTTAAATATAGCTCTGACAAGCCCGAACTCAGTATTTCTATGTCAAAGGATAAGGGGCGCACAAGTCTGATTATTAGGGATAATGGCTGCGGAGTTAAAGCTTGCGACCTCCCTCATATCTTTGAAAAAGGATTTACAGGTGATTCAGGTGAGACAAGGAAAAAATCGACAGGCATGGGTCTCTATCTGGTCAAACAATTAGCAGATGCTTTAAAAATCGAAATTACAGTAAAATCCGAATGGCTGCAAGGATTTGAAATCTCTCTTTCTATTTAATCAATTTTTCGATTAAGAAAATTGCCTAATCATAGAAAGTACATATTTTATATAAAAAAGGAAAGCACTTCTGCTTTCCTTTTTTATTTGCGTTTCTTCTTAGCTTTTTTCATTTTGTTGGCCATGCGTTTCATGGACTGTTTCATGGCAAATTCACCAATTTTACCTTTAAGTCCGCCACCGAACATCTGGCTCATATCTGGCATTCCTGCTCCTCCAAGAGCTGACAAGTCAGGCATGCCACCCTGTCCCATCATGCCTTCAAGGGCAGACATATCCATGCCTCCCATATTTGGCATATTTTTAGGAAGGTTATTGGGATTGATTCCCATCTGCTTCATCATCTTGTTCATATCTCCAGACATGACACCTTGCATGAGCTGTTTGGCCTGGTTAAAGTCTTTGATGAATTTATTCACTTCGATAAAAGTATTTCCAGATCCAGCAGCGATACGACGACGACGACTTGGATTTAACAAATCAGGATTTTCACGTTCTTCAGGTGTCATTGACGACACAATGGCACGTTTGCGCGCAATCTGGCGCTCATCCACCTTCATATTTTGAAGGGCTGGATTGTTGGCCATACCTGGAATCATCTTGAGCAAATCTTCCATTGGCCCCATGTTTTGCACCTGATCCAACTGATCGATGAAATCATTAAAATCAAAGGTGTTTTCACGCATCTTTTCAGCCATTTCAAGGGCCTTTTGCTCATCGTACTCTTGAGAAGCTTTCTCAATAAGAGTGAGCATATCCCCCATACCAAGGATACGGCTTGACATACGGTCTGGGTGGAAGGTTTCAATATCTGTAATCTTTTCACCCGTACCAGTGAACTTGATTGGTTTACCAGTGATGTGACGAACCGATAGGGCCGCACCTCCACGTGTATCCCCATCAATCTTGGTAAGGATAACCCCAGTCACTTCTAACTGAGCATTAAACTCACGGGCAACATTGGCCGCTTCTTGACCAATCATAGCATCAACGACGAGCAGAATTTCGTTTGGTTGAGCCAAGGCTTTTACGTCACGAAGCTCATTCATGAGGAGCTCATCAATTTGCAAACGACCTGCCGTATCAATCAAGACATAGTCGTTGTGATTAGCTTGTGCTTGCTCCAAACCTTGACGAACAATCTCAACCGCTGGAACATCAGTACCAAGAGCGAAAACAGGCACATCTATCTGCTGTCCAAGTGTTTTCAACTGATCGATGGCTGCTGGACGATAGATATCCGCCGCAATCATCAAAGGACGAGCATTTTCTTCCTTCTTGAGTTTGTTGGCTAGCTTACCAGCAAAGGTTGTTTTACCAGCCCCCTGCAAACCGACCATCATGATAATCGTAGGAATCTTAGGTGACTTGATAATCTCTGCCGTATCAGAACCTAAAACAGCTGTCAGTTCCTCATCAACGATTTTAATAATCTGTTGGGCAGGATTGAGGGTATCAATGACCTCGTGTCCGACTGCACGTTCACGAACCTTCTTGATAAAGTCCTTTACAACAGGCAAAGCAACGTCGGCTTCAAGCAAGGCCAGACGAATCTCTTTAGTCGCTTCTTGGACATCCGCCTCAGAGATTTTTCCTTTTTTACGTAGATTTTTAAAGACGTTCTGTAAACGTTCTGTTAAACTTTCAAATGCCATTTTTTTCTCCTATTTACTCAATTCAGTGGAAATCGTCCGAAATGTTGCAAACACTCAAGTTCCTCGGGTGTGATTTCTTTCATGATTTCATTTGGATATCCCCAACAGCTAAAACCTATTTTCATAGCTTTGGAGATATCATTGGGCGAGATAATCTGTAGTCGAGTAGGAAATGGTTCCTCTGCGGCTAATAGTTTGCAAGGTAATCCTTGATAAATAACTAGACTGCCCATGATTACTCCCGATTGTCAATACTTGTTAAAATTTCTATCTGCTCCTGCAGAAAATCATCCTTGGGATACTGCTCCAAGATCTGGTCAAAAATCTGACTGCGGACAATGTAGTCTGAGTACATGTGTAATTTCATCTCATAGTCTTCCAAAATCTTTTCTGTCCGCTTGATATTGTCGTAAACAGCTTGACGACTAACACCGAACTCTTCAGCAATCTCAGCAAGACTGTAATCATCTGCATAGTAGAGTTCAATATAATTCATCTGCTTATCTGTCAAAAGCGCAGCATAAAATTCAAAAAGCGCATTCATGCGATTGGTTTTTTCGATTTCCATAACCTTTATTATACCAAAAAATCTATCATATCGCTATACTAGAAGGCCTTCTTAAAAAAATAGAATGAAAAAAGAACCTTGCAAGGCAAGATTCTTTTAGTGTCTGACTTAAATAATTGTTCTTCTGGGAACTAAATCGAATTAAGCTTCGATTTCTGTAACCATACCTGAACCAACAGTACGTCCACCCTCACGGATAGAGAATGTAGTACCTTGTTCTACGGCGATTGGGTGGATCAACTCAACGTCGATAGTCACATTATCACCAGGCATTACCATTTCAGTACCTGCTGGAAGTTCGATTGAACCTGTAACGTCAGTAGTACGGAAGTAGAATTGTGGACGGTAGTTGTTGAAGAATGGAGTGTGACGTCCACCTTCTTCTTTAGTAAGGATGTAGACTTCACCTTTAAATTTAGTGTGTGGGTTGATTGAACCTGGTTTAGCGATAACTTGTCCACGTTCGATTTCGTCACGTTGAACACCACGAAGAAGGACACCTACGTTATCTCCAGCAAGACCTTCGTCAAGTTGTTTACGGAACATTTCAACACCAGTAACAACTGCTTTTTGAGTTTCTTCTTTGATACCAACGATTTCGATTTCGTCGTTAACACGAACAGTACCACGGTCGATACGTCCTGAAGCAACTGTACCACGTCCAGTGATTGAGAATACGTCTTCGACTGGAAGAAGCAATGGTTTGTCTGTGTCACGTTCTGGTTCTGGGATGTACTCATCAACAGTATTCATCAATTCCATGATGATGTCTTCGTACTTAGAGTCACCTTCAAGAGCTTTAAGAGCTGAACCTTGGATAACTGGAAGATCGTCACCTGGGAAATCGTATTCTGACAAGAGGTCACGGATTTCCATTTCAACCAATTCAAGCAATTCTTCGTCGTCTACCAAGTCAATTTTGTTCATGAAGACGATAAGGTGTTTAACACCAACCTGACGTGAAAGAAGGATGTGCTCACGAGTTTGTGGCATTGGTCCGTCAGTTGAAGCTACTACAAGGATAGCTCCGTCCATTTGAGCGGCACCAGTGATCATGTTTTTAACGTAGTCCGCGTGTCCTGGAGCGTCGATGTGAGCGTAGTGACGTTTTTCAGTTTCGTACTCAACGTGCGCAGTGTTGATAGTGATACCGCGTTCGCGTTCTTCTGGAGCAGCATCGATAGACGCATAGTCTTTAGGTTGGTTAACTGCTGAAGGCAAGCGACGTGCCAATACAGTTGTGATAGCTGCAGTCAAAGTAGTTTTACCGTGGTCAACGTGTCCGATAGTACCAATGTTAACGTGTGGTTTACTACGATCGTATTTTTCTTTTGCCATTTGAGTAAAAGCCTCCAATAAAATATATTTTATAGATAGACAGTAGGCAATACAGTCTAACTTTCCTTACTATTTTATCAAATTTCAGCTAAATTGCAAGTGTTTTACACACATTTTATGAATTAATCTGAATCTTATGAAATACCGCTCTTCTATTTCTTTACAGTAACATCATTTCAAGTTTGTTTCCATTTTGACGTGCTGTTTTCATAAAAAATCAGGTCTCCCTGATTTTTAGATTGATTCTGATTTTTCCAGTTCTTTTTCTTTGGCTTCTTTATGATTTTCATATAATTTCGCCAAGAACTTCGTAATTTCTTTTAAGATAGAATATGTTGGCACTGCTACAATCATTCCGATAACACCATAAATATTGCTAGAAAGTAAGAGAAGGACCAGAATGGTGATTGGATGAACCTTCATAACCCCTCCGACGATACGAGGGTAGAGGATATTCCCATCCACCTGTTGGATAATCAGCATATAAATTACTGCAATGAGAACTCTGTGCGGATCAGTAAAGACATTGGCAATAATCATGGGAATCAGACCGATACTTGGTCCAACATAAGGAATCAGATTTGCCAAACCAGAAAAAATAGCAAAGACTAGAGCATATTTCAACCCTATCGTACTGTATCCAATATAGGCCAAACATCCGATAATAACAGCATCAATCGCAATCCCACTGATATAACGTGCGACAGTGGCGTTCAGATTCTTCAAGAGACTGGAGAAGTTTAATTTATCATGTTTTAAGACTGTTCGTTCCAACATCGGAAGGAATTTATGACCATCAAGCAAGAAATAAATCAAAAAGACTGGTGTCATAATGAGAATCAAAACAGTACTAAACAAGGCTGAAAGAACGCTGCCTAAACTATTGCTCACACTGTTGAGAATATTTTGTAAAATATCAACGTAAGATAAATTCAACTGTTGAATGGTTTTTTGAATATCAATATTTTGAAAGATTGGATTCATTGATAAATCATATATCAAATCTTGCAAGCGGCTATAGATATTCTGGCTAGAAATAATCAAACTTGTCAACTGATTGATCAAAATCGGTAGCAGGTAGACTACCCCTACTACTATTGTACCAATCAAAGCACAAAGAGTGATGAGCACACCTATCAAACGATTGACTTTACATTTCTTTTCTAAAAATGTTACGATGGGATTTGTCAGGTAATAGAAAAATCCTCCGAGCAAAAATGGAATCATAATGGTATTAGCTACCATCACAAAAGGTGTAACAATCGCTCCCATCTCTCTCCAAAGATAGAAAATAAGAGTTAATAGTAAAATTTCAGCTGTCCAAAAAAATAACTTGTTTCTACGGAACATAGGCGCCTCCTTCTTTCTATTTTACCATAATTCTTCAAAAAGATAAGATGGCTTTACTATAAAAACGAGAATATTTTTTCGCTTTGTGATAGAATAAAACTACTATGAAGAAAATAATTTTATCCTTACTAACTCTTATCATTTTTGGCACAGCCATTCCTACTGTATCTGCGCAAGATTTTGATGTTGCTGCCAAGCATGCCATTGCTGTTGAAGCAAACACTGGGAAAATTCTCTACGAAAAAGATGCTACTCAAGCTGTTGAAATTGCCTCTATCACCAAGATTCTCACTGTCTACCTAGTCTATGAAGCCTTGGAACAAGGGACAATTAGCCTATCTACCCCAGTTGATATCTCTGACTATCCATACCAACTCACAACCAATTCTGAGGCGAGTAATGTCCCTATGGAAGCGCGCAAGTATACAGTGGAACAATTATTGGAAGCAACTCTAGTATCAAGTGCCAATAGTGCAGCCATTGCTCTTGCTGAAAAAATTGCTGGTTCAGAGAAAGACTTCGTTGACAAGATGAGGGCGAAACTTCTTGAATGGGGTATCAAAGATGCTACTATTGTCAATACTACTGGACTTAATAACGAAACACTTGGAAATAATATCTATCCTGGTTCTAAAAAGGATGAGGAGAATAAGCTAAGCGCTTACGATGTTGCAATCATCGCTCGAAACCTCATCCGAGATTACCCTCAAGTTTTAGAAATTACCAAGAAAGCTTCATCAACATTTGCTGGTATGGAAATTCACTCTACTAACTATATGTTGGAAGGAATGCCAGCATATCGAGGTGGAGTAGATGGGCTCAAAACTGGTACAACAGACAAGGCGGGAGCTTCTTTCGTTGGAACAACTACCGAAAAAGGGATGCGAATCATCACTGTTGTCTTAAACGCTGACCAACAAAACAGTAATCCTTACGCTCGCTTTACTGCTACTTCTTCCCTTTTGGACTATATAACATCTAATTATGCTCTCAAAACGATTGTCCAGAAGGGAGAGGCCTACAAAGATAGCAAAGTTTCTGTACTTGATGGGAAGGAAGATACCGTAACTGCTGTTGCTAAATCTGATATCACTGTCATACAACGATTGGGAAGTCAAGCATCATCAAGCCTGCAGTTCACTCCAAAAAACAAGGCCGAGACAGCGCCACTAGAAGCTGAAACTGTTGTTGGCCATCTAACCTATGATGACCAAGATTTGGTGGGTCAAGGCTACCTCACTTCTGAAAAACCATCTTTTGAAATGGTTTCTGAAAAGAAAATTGAAAAAGCCTTCTTCTTAAAAGTTTGGTGGAATCAATTTATCCGCTTTATCAATGAAAAACTATAAAAAAATCGCGATTCTTCGCGATTTTTTTATTTCATCTCTTTAAAAGCTGCTTCAGCATCTGCATTGCTAATAGCACCAAATTGGATTTTTCCGATTTTTCCTTGACTGTCAATCAAGTATTCTGTTGGAATACTACGAATTTGATAGGCTTGGAAGGTAGTTGCCTTGGTATCATATAGAACTGGTATATCCTTGTAGCCTTGTTCTTGGTACCATTTCGGAAACTCTTCAACTGTTTTTTCACCTTGGAGACCAGGTGCGACGATACTTAGTATTTCAAAATCTCGATCTTGTTTTGCAGCTAATTCCATCAACTCGGGCATACTCTTTCGACAAGGTCCACACCAAGAGGCCCAGAATTTCAAATAGACCTTTTTACCTTTATAGTCTGATAACTTGACTTCTTTGCCATCCATAGACTGCAAGGTGAAGTCTGGCGCATCCTTTCCTACTGCAATTTGTTGCACAGTAGGCTGTTTGGGACTTTCCGTTTGTTTGGTTTCTTTTTCGCCACAGGCAATCAATAAAAATAAAGACATGAGGCTCAATCCCGTAAAAATAACTTTTTTCATCTTTTTCTCCTTTTATCCAAGAATTCCTGACAAGGCATTTAACTGCCCTAGCATTAATAACAATCCCATCAAAACAATCAAAGCTCCCCCGATTTTCTTTAGTAGGATCATATGGGGTTTTAATTTACTAAAGTAGGGCATGATCCAGCCCGAAGCTAAGGCCAAAACAATGAAAGGAAGGGCCATTCCCAATGTGTATACTAATGTTAACACAGCTCCTTGCCAAGCACCATTGCCACCTGAAGCCGCCAGAGCCAAGACCGAACTTAAAACGGGTCCGATACAAGGCGTCCAACCAAAACTAAAGGTTATCCCAAGTAAAAAAGCTGATAGATAATGATTTGACTTTGATTGTTTGAAAGTGACTGTCTTTTGAACTTCCAGTTTATTAAAATGCAAGATTTCCATCTGGTGAAGCCCCAAAAGAATAATGACTGTCCCCATAGCATAACGAAACCAGTCAGCATAGAGCATGTGCCCTAGGAATCCAGCTCCAAATCCCAAAATAAAGAAAATGAGGGAGATGCCAGCAATAAAGCACAAGGTCCGAATTAAACCTGACCATGCAACGTCTCTTCCGAAAAATCGAAAGCTTTTCGAATTTCCCTGATCATCCAGTAAAATACCAGCATAGACTGGTAGCAAAGGAAAGATGCAGGGTGAAAAGAAAGACAGAATGCCGGCTAAAAAAACGGATACTAAAAATATAATAGATTCCAACGAATTACCTACTTTCACAAAATTCTAATCTTATTTTACTACAAAAGAAAAAATTTGTGACAACTTTGCTACGCTTGTCTATTTTATCTAAACTGAATATAAAAAAAGGAGCTAAGCTCCTTTCGTTTTAATACGTTCCTTCTTCGCCTTGACTGGTCAAGATAACAGGACCGTCTTTGGTAATCACGAACTGGTGTTCATATTGACAAGATAGGCCCCCATCGATGGTTTTATGAGCCCAGCCAGTCTTCATATCTGTATCAATTTCCCAATCTCCAGTATTGATCATGGGTTCAATGGTCAGCACCATTCCTTCACGTAGACGAAGACCACGGCCTGCAATACCGTAGTTAGGGACCATTGGCTCCTCGTGCATAGTTGGACCAACTCCGTGACCAACCAAATCACGCACGACGCCATAACCGCGACTTTCAGCATATTCTTGAATTGCTGCACCGATATCTCCGATACGGTTTCCAACGACTGCTTGCTCAATCCCTATATACATAGCTTCCTTGGTCACATCCATCAAGTTTTTCACTTCTTCAGACGGTGTACCGACCGCATAAGCCCAGCACGAGTCTGCTAAACCACCAGTATAACTTTGGGTGTATTTTTTCATTTGCTCAACATTATTAAAGTTGAGTTTTGATACATTGAGGTCGGATTTGGCAATCGGACCACCTAGAACCATGTCAACCTTGAGCAAGTCGCCATCTTTCAAGATGTAGTGACGTGGAAAAGCGTGAGCTACTTCGTCGTTGAGAGAGCAACAAGTGGCATAGGGGTAATCCATGACTGCACCATCCACGCCAATCTGAAGTGGAAGGAAATTTTCCTCCTTACAACGTCGACGAACGTACTCTTCAACTTCCCACATATCCACGCCTGGCTTAATCAAATCACGTAAGCCGATATGGATACTCGCTAGGAAATCACCGGCCTTGTCCATGGCTTCGATTTCACGTGCTGATTTTAAAGTTATCATTTTTTCTCCTAGATTCTAATTGATTTTAACTGTAACATTTGCTTTTGATACAATCTGATGACCATGATAAATATCATAATCAATAATAGCCGAACGTCTTGTGTGATGTATAATACGAGCCTGAATTCGCAGAGTATCATCTATCTGCACAGCCTGCAAGAAGTAAATTAGCATCTGCTCGATGATGAGATTGCGTCTACTATTTGCCACCAAATCCTGTGTCATATGAGTTAAAATTTCAGCAAGAACACCATTTGCTAAAACCCCGTTTTTCTCAAGCATAAAGGGTTCAACTGTAATCACAACTTCGTCGTGATGATAAGACAACTTTTGTCCAATTTGCTCTGAAAAAGTCGGCAAAGCCGAAACTTGAGAGCGACTCATCTTATCCATGACATCTCGTCTCGTTACAACTCCGAGCAAAGTTTGATTGCTTCTCACGACTGGGACCATCTCAAAGTCTTCTGCTATCATCCGTTGACTGACGTTGGCAATATTGGTCGCTAATCCTGTCACGAAAATGCTGCGCGTCATCACCTTGTCAATCGTCGTGCTGGGGGATTTATCTCCTGCGTCACGCATGGTAACAACCCCGACAACCACTTGGTGTTGGTTAATGACCGGGAAACGACTACTTCTGTTCTTACGGACCAAGTCTAGATAATCTTTTACTGTGTCTGTTTCTCTCAAAAAACCATACTCATGGCTAGGACGATAGAGCTTTTCAACTGTCAGAATATCGGTTTTGATTTGCACATTTGAGAGAGCTCTATTGATCATGGTCGCTACTGTAAAAGTATCATGCTTACTTCTCAGAACTGGGATACCTTTTTTATTGGCTAGAGTCAATACATCATCTTGGACATGGAAACCTCCAGTCACGAGAACCGCATTTTCATTTTCCAAAGCCAGAAGTTGAATACGAGTACGGTCTCCGACGATTAACAAACCACCATCATTCAGATAGGACAAAATATTCTGCTCGGTCATGGCCCCAATGGAGAATTTACTGAATTCCCTGTCCAAACCTTCTTGACCAGCCAAGACTTCAGATGAAGTGACTTCTGCAATCTCTGCATAGGTTAGCCTCTCAATAGCTACTTTCTGAGATTTGACACGAATGGTTCCACTACGAGGACGGGTTTCTACAATTCCACGATTTTCAGCTTCTTTGATAGCACGATAAGCCGTTCCATCACTAACACCCAAGTGATTGGAAATGCTACGAACACTGACACGTTTTCCTATTGGTAACTCTTCCAGATAACTTAAGATTTCTTGGTGTTTACTCACTGAATTCTCCTTTAACGTATCGAAATTCAAGGTAGTCTCTCATTTTACGAGTATAGCGGTCACTCCCCTTGAATTGGCGAAAGAGACTAAAACCTGCTTTCAAGGCAACTTTCTGACTAGCTTGATTCTCCAGATGAGTGATGATGGATAATTGTTTTAAACCAAATTCTTCAAAGGAAAGCTGACAAAGCTTGGTAACTACTTCTGTCATATAGCCTTGTGACCAAGAATCCTTTTTTAAGAAGTAACCAATTTCTGCTTCTTTTTTGATTTCATCAATCTTTTCAAATTTAATGGAGCCAATCATTTCCTGATCTCCTTGGAGACAAATTGCCCAAACACCTAGAGGAGCCTTCATAAAATAGTTAGCAAGTGCGTACTGACTTTCTTCCAAACTTGCTTGACTGGAAAAAATAAACTGCAGATTTTCCGGATTTGAAGCAATATCGTAAAACGCTTGACTGTCACTAAAAAAGAAAGGACGCAAATACAAGCGTTCCGTTTCAAAGAAAGAAAACATTGCTAATTTGGTCCAAATATTCATAATCACCTCAACGGCTTAGTCTTCGACGAGTGTAATATCTGCTCCAAGACTACGTAATTTTTCAATAATATCTGAGTAACCACGAAGGATAAACTCAATATTTGTAATTTCAGTCTGGCCTTGAGCCATCAAACCAGCGATGACAAGTGCAGCACCAGCTCGCAAGTCTGTAGCTTTCACCTTGGCACCATGTAGAACACGCCCACCAGTGTAGAAAATATGGTCATTTGTAGTCGTAATATCCGCATCCATTTTTGCTAACTCAAAGACATGGTTGACACGTTTTTCGTAAATGGTATCAATAATAGTTCCACGACCTTGAGCAGTTAGTAAAAGTGGCGTGATAGGCTGTTGCAAATCGGTTGCAAACCCTGGATAGGGAGCTGTTTTGATATTGATGGCCTTCAAATCAGACTGTTCTTCAACGAAGATACTATCCTCAGAGACCGTCATGCGAACGCCCATTTCCTCTAGTTTGGCGATAAAACCTTCTAAGTGTTCATAGAGAACGTTGTTAATACGAATTCCTTTACCAACTGCTGCAGCCAGTGAAATATAGGTTCCTGCTTCAATGCGGTCTGGAATGACTTGATGACGCGTCCCATGAAGTTGCTCGACACCATCAATGATGATAATATCAGTCCCTGCACCACGAATGTGAGCCCCCATGTTATTCAAAAGGGTAGCCACATCAATGATTTCTGGTTCACGGGCCGCATTTTCAATGACAGTACGTCCCTTAGCTTTTACTGCAGCAATCATGGTGTTAATCGTTGCACCAACGCTGACAGTATCCATGTAGATACTTGCGCCGTGAAGTCCCTTACCCTGAGCAGACAAATTCATATTGTCTCCCTCATAGCTGACCTTAGCTCCCATGGCTTCAAAAGCTTTTAAGTGAAGGTCAATCGGACGAGGTCCCAAATCACATCCACCAGGAAGTCCAACTGTAGCTTCACCAAAGCGACCTAACAGACTTCCATAGAAATAATAAGATGCACGAAGGCTATTGATCTTGCCGTAAGGCATTGGAATATTCTGAACACCTCTAGGATCAATCTCCAAAACATCATCGTAGCGTTTTACTTTCGCTCCCATGATTTCCATAATCTCTACAAGACTAGCAACGTCTGAAATATCCGGGACACAATCCAAAGTGACAACATCATCTGCCAGTATAATAGCAGGGATTAATGCTACAACACTATTCTTAGCACCGCTAATGGTGATCTCACCTTGCAATGGATGTCCACCATTGATGACAATTTTTCTCATGTTATACTCTTTCAAAATTTACTAAAAAGGTCTTTACATTCTATTATACCATAGTTCTCTTATTTTTCCCATTTCTGTTTAATAAAAATCTCTCTCTTTTTATCTTCTAAAATAGAAAAAAGACCCATCATACAAGCACAAAAGCTTGGTATGATAGGCTCTTTTAAAAGTTTAGATTAACGTACTGTACGGATACGCATTGTGTTTGTACGAACAGCTTCTCCAAGTGGCACACCTGCAACGATAATCATATCATCACCAGATTCTACCAAACCTTGTTCCACTGCAATCTTTTCAGCAAGTTCGAACATATCATCAGTGTTTGATGGACGTTCAGTTGTTACTGGGATAACACCCCAGTTCAACATCAATCCACGTTGAGTCAATTCATCGAAAGTGATTGCCAAAATATCTGCATCTGGGCGGTATTTAGAAATCAAGCGTGCAGTGTGACCAGTCTTAGTAAGGGTAACAATCAACTTGATGTTCATTGAGTTAGTTGCATCCTTAACAGCTGATGCCATAACTTCAGTCTTAGAATTACGTGCCAAGTTAACTGATGACAAACGACCGTATTCTTTCAAAAGGGTTTGAGCATTCTTGTCAATTGTTGCCATTGTACGAACAGATTCAAGTGGGTATTTACCGTTTGCAGACTCACCTGAAAGCATAGTCGCGTCAGTACCGTCGATAACAGCGTTAAATACGTCTGATACTTCTGAACGAGTGGCACGTGGTTTTTCAGTCATAGTTTCAAGCATGTTTGTTGCTGTGATAACAACTTTACCAGCTGCGTTAACTTTAGTGATAATCATTTTTTGGTAAACTGGAACCATTTCGAATGGTACTTCGATACCCATGTCACCACGAGCAATCATGATACCGTCAGCAGCTTCGATGATTTCATCCAAGTTGTCGATACCTTGTTGGTTTTCGATTTTAGCGAACAATTGAACATGCCCGTTTCCAGTTTCTTCACAGATTGCACGAACTTCATTCACGTCTTTTGCAGTACGTACGAATGAGATCGCGATGAAGTTAATACCTTGCTCAAGACCGAAACGGATATCATCGTTATCACGTTCAGCAAGTGCTGGGAAAGGAATTTTAGTGTTAGGGATGTTTACACCTTTTTGTTTAGCGATAATTCCGTCGTTTTCAACTTCAACTTCAAATTCACGAGTTGCATCGTCTTTAGCAACAACGCGAAGACCAAGTTTACCATCGTCAACCAATACTTGACGACCAACTTCAACATCGTCGTAGATATCAAGAGCACCCGCAACGTTCAAAGCAATCACTTCACGAGTTGATTTGATTCCTTGTTTAGTTGCAACACGGATTTTTTCACCGGTTTTGTATGAGTACTCTTTAGCTTCACCTTCGAACAATTCAGTACGGATTTCTGGTCCTTTTGTATCAAGAAGGAAACCAACTTTTTTACCTGCAAGTTTTTCAGCAAGTTTAACAGTTGCCATACGCTCACCTTGTTCTTGATGGTCACCGTGTGAGAAGTTGAAGCGGAAAGTGTTAGCTCCTGCTTCAATCAATTTAGCAATGTTTTTTGCTGAAGCTTCAACGTCAAGTTTTTCACCCCAGTATCCGTCATCACCGAATTTTTTACCACCACGGATTTCTACCGCAGGACCCAAAGTTGCAACGATTTTTACACGTTTATTCATGATTTGTGACTCCTTTATATAATTTGACCTTTTATGGTCATTTTACCAGATTAGTTAAAGTTGATTATGACAAGCTCTTGTTCAAGCTAGCAAGTCCAAGGTCAGCTTTGTGAGGGTTGTTAACAACGATTTTGCCATCAGCTGTTAGGCTGAACAAGGCTCCTTCTTCTGCTGTTCCAAGAATTGGATTTTCAACCATTTTCTCATTACGAATACCAACAGCGACACCACCGATTCCTTGTTTGAGGAGTTTAACAGCATGTGCTCCCAAGCGTGACGCCAAGACGCGGTCACGCGCAGTTGGTGAACCACCACGTTGGATGTGACCAAGTTCAGTTACACGAAGGTCACTAGTGTCTCCAGCTTCTTTTAGTTTTTGACCAAATTCAGCTGCTGACATAACACCTTCCGCCAAAACGATGATGTTGTGTTTCTTACCGTGTTCATAACCAGCTTTGATGCTAGCTACGATTTCTTCCATGTTGAAGCCTTCTTCAGGAATAATGATTTCATCGGCACCAGTAGCAATACCTGCCCAAAGTGCGATATCACCAGCGTTACGTCCCATTACTTCTACAACGAAAGTACGACGGTGACTTGATGATGTATCACGAATCTTATCAATCGCATCCATTGCAGTAGTAACTGCAGTATCAAATCCAATTGTGAAATCAGTACCTACGATGTCATTATCAATTGTGCCAGGCAGACCGATAGCTGGGAATCCATGCTCAGTCAAGCGCATAGCTCCGTGATAAGAACCGTCTCCACCGATAACTACGACACCTTCGATCCCGTGCTTTTTCAACTGCTCAATCCCTTTAAGTTGACCTTCGAGTTGTGCAAACTCAGGGTAACGAGCAGAGTGAAGGAAAGTACCACCACGTGAAATGATGTCTCCAACTGAAGCAGCATCAAGTGGATAGATTTCACCGGCAACCATCCCTGCGTATCCATCATAGATACCAAAGACTTCCATTCCTTCTGAGATTGCTTGACGAACTACTGCACGGATGGCAGCGTTCATACCAGGGGCGTCTCCACCGCTAGTCAAAACAGCAATACGTTTCATTTGGTTTTGCTCCTTTTTCTTTTAACATTCTTATTGATTATACCACATTTCATTTGAAAATTCTTCTATTTTTCGTATTTTTAGCGATAAATCGTTTTCATAGCAATTCCCTCTAATTTTTCCTGTAAAGCAGGGTCTTTTTTTACAAAATGACGGGAGGAAACAATTGTTTTTTCTTCCTCTACATACCTGATAATAACAGGAATGGGGCCTTTATATTGTTCCAAGATATTTGAAATCTCTTTATCGTTGTCGTGATTTTTAACTTGAATCCAGAATCGTTCAGCGACTGCTTCTTTCAAATCTTGTGCAATCATTTGCAGACGACCATCTCGGGATTGAACCTTGCCATTGATATAGTAGAATTTCCCTTCGGATAAAATGGAAGCGAATTTTCGATATTGGTCAGAAAATACAGTTACATCCAGTCTAGACTTACTGTCATGAACCTGTAGAAAGGCCATACTCTCGCCTTTCTTAGTTCGAATGACTTTTAGTTTTTGCACTTCAACTAGAAGAGTTGCTTGACTCCCCTCAGTGAGATTAACGATGGACGTTGTTGGATATAAAGCTTGTTTGGCAAGAGTTTGTAGAGGATGGGCACTGATTCCAACTCCAATCAGTTCCTGCTCCTTATAAAATTTTTCTGCCTCTGTAAAATCATCAGCCTCAGTCCAACTATAGTTTGCATCCGCAAAGAGTCCTCCTAACTCCTCAACAAAAACAAATAAGTTTGGTAGGTTCACTAAGATTTTCTGACGATTCTTGTCAAATTCATCAAAGAGCCCCAGTTCAACCAATGGAGTTAAAAGCGATAGTTTCTTGTAATTCTTAGGAAGACGTGTGACAAAATCTTCAATGCTTGAGAAGGGACGATTTTCAATAATCCAGTAAGACAAATCTCTTGGCATGCCCTTAATGGCTTTTAGACCAAGATAGATTTTCTTCTGAGCAATTTTATCATGATAGGGAATGCTGTTTATTGCTAAAGGCGCTACTTCAAAGCCCATCTGCAGAGCATCTACAATATAATCACTGCTAGAATAATTCAACATGACTTGAAAGAATATAGCAGGATAATGGGTTTTAAAATAAGCCAGTTGGAATGCTAGTGCTGAGTAAGCATAAGCGTGGGATCTATTAAATCCATAGCCTGCAAACTTTTCCATCACTGCAAAAACTTGGTTGGCTTTTTCTTCTGAATGCCCAAGTTTCATAGCTCCTGTAATAAAATCTTCCTTCATCAAATGCATCTCTTTAGCATTTTTCTTACCCATGGCTCGTCTGAGGATATCGGCTTTGCCAAGACTGAATCCTCCAAAGCGCTGAGCTACCTGCATGACTTGCTCTTGATAGAGCATAATACCGTAGGTTGAAGAAAGGATGTCTTCCAAGGCAGGATCCAGCACCGTCACCTTTTCTTTGCCATGCTTTCGAGCGACAAAGTTATCAATATAATCACTAGCACCTGGTCTGTTGAGGGATGTCGTTGCCACCACTTCTTCAAAGACTTGCGGCTGAACTCGTTTCAAGAGTCGAATGGCTCCTGGCTGTTCAAATTGGAAAATACCTTTAGTATTTCCAGCTGCAAAGAGAACCAGAGTGTCCTCGTCTTCCAGATCAATCTCTTCAATTTTCAGATGAATACCTTCTGATTCAGCAAGCAATTCCTGCATTTTTTGGACAAAAGTCAAGTTACGTAAGCCCAGGAAATCCATTTTTAGAAGTCCATTGGCTTCAACACCATGAGCATCATACTGGGTGATGAGCATATCCTCACCATATTTTAGAGGAATATAGTCCGTCAAATCTTGGTCACTCATAACGACCCCAGCTGCATGGGTAGAGGTCTGACGAGGATACCCTTCAATCTTTCGAGCAATCTCAAAAGCTTTTTGGTATTCAATCTTGCTATTGATGACCTGCCTAAACTGTAAATTCTTTTCATAGGCCGTGGTTAAGGTATCTCGAAAACTGATCTTTTTCGTAATATTGGTTAATTCATACTCTGGAACACCATATCGTTTGAAAACATCACGAATTGCCTGTTTTGCTCCAAAGGTCGAATAAGTGACAATCTGCGCCACATGTTGGCTGCCATAGCGATCACGAACATAGCGAATGAACTCTGGTCTATAGAGGTCAGGAATGTCAATATCAATATCAGGCATGGTGTAACGCTCACGATTTAAAAAGCGCTCAAAAATCAGGTTCTTTTCAACCGGATCAATCCCTGTGATATCAAGTGAGTAAGCCACCAGACTACCAACAGCAGAACCACGCCCCATTCCCATATAGTAGCCTTGGGAACGTCCAAAACGGAGCAAATCCCAAACTACAAGAAAATAGTCGTCAAATCCCATATCATGAATCACAGCTAATTCCTCATTCAGCCGCTCATGATAAATAGCTGAGGTTAGCCCCCTGTCACTCAAGCCTTGCTCAGCTCTCTCTCTAAGTTCTTCTACCGCAGGCCTTTCAGGGTTAAAGCGAGGAAGTTTTAAACTTGGATCAAGTTGGTAGCTTACATTCTCTATCAAGCCTTGGAGATTAGAAAGTGCCTGAGGGAAGCGATTCATAAAACGTGCTTCCAAGTCTGTGGCAGGTAAAAAAATCCCTTGTTGTGAATGCACATCCACTTCTCTCAGGCTGACATTGTCCTTGACTGCTGACAAGATTTGTAAAACCTGTAGGTCTTCTTTTTCAAAAGAGTTGACCTGGTAGAGTGGAAGAATGGGTCTGGTAAAGACCTCTTGAGGAGTATCTGGACTGACACCGATAAAATAATCATCCCCCAAATCCAGCTGATCGATTCCATCAAAATAAGGAACAATAATGGCAACATCTTCGAGGTGGGTGGTGAAGTCAGACCAATTTTTTCGTCCAGTCATTTTTAAAGTGGATAACTTCATCAACTCTTGGTAACCTTTAGTAGACAGAGCTAGAAAACGGAAAGAAAGCGCCTTCTCGTCTATAATCAAGGTCATTTCAAGACCAATTAAAGGTTGGATGCCCTGCTTACGAGTCACTTCTAAAAAGTGATAGGCTCCATAGAGATTATCCACATCCATGATAGCAAGGTGAGAATAGCCATACTCTTTAGCTGTTTGTACATATTTTTCAATCGAAACCACACTTTCCATAAAACTGTAAACAGTCTTGGTGTCGAGCTGTGCAATCATTTCATCTCCTCCTTGCTTTAGATATAGTACTATTATACCATTTTAAAAACTAGAATGAAAAGCTAGAGACCATTCCTTTTAAAGTGACTTCATCACAGGTCAACAATATCTTTTTTACCTTATTTTTGATATACTAAATTTAGAATATTTTCAAAGGAGAGCGCCATGCGTTTTAATCAATTCAGCTACTTGCCTGTTTCTCATTCGCAAGTTTTACGCGAGTTATCTCAGCTTGGTTTGAAGCTGGTACCAGGGCAAGCATCAAAAAAACAACTTGAACAATTTGTCCGCTGGAGTTTTTTCACTTATGCGAACACCGATTATGCTCTATCCACTTTAGCTGTGGATAAAGAAACGGACCTTTTGAGCTTCTTTCAGTCTGATAAAGAGTTGACTGCTGATATTTTCTATACTGTAGTTTTTCAACTTTTAGGATTTAGCTATCTTGTTGACTTTGAGGACGCCGAACAATTCCGTAAAGAAACTGGGTTTCCTATTGCTTATGGGGATCTCATTGAAAATCTTTATCAATTGCTAAATACGCGAACTAAAAAGGGAAATACCCTCATCGACCAGCTTGTTAGTGATGGGCTTATTGCAGAAGATAATCACTACCACTACTTTAACGGTAAGAGCTTGGCAACCTTCTCTACTCACGATGTCATTCGTGAGGTCGTCTATGTCGAGAGCTGTGTGGATACTGATAAAGACGGTCTCCCTGACTTAGTCAAGGTTAGTATTATTCGCCCAAGTTACGATGCTCAAGTACCTGCTCTTATGACTGCCAGCCCTTATCACCAAGGAACCAACGACAAAGCCAGTGACAAGGCTCTCTACAAAATGGAAGGGGAGCTTGAGGTCAAACCGCCCCACACCATTGAACTTGAGGAACCTAAGCTGAATGTCGTCGAACCTCATGGTCAAGCAGAAGTCGTCACAGAAGCTGAAGAAAAGCTATCTCATATCAATAGCTCATATACCCTAAATGACTACTTCCTCCCACGTGGATTTGCCAATCTCTATGTATCGGGCGTTGGAACCAAAGACTCTCAAGGTCTCATGACCAATGGGGACTACCAGCAAATTGAGGCCTATAAAAATGTCATTGACTGGCTCAATGGCCGTTGTAGAGCTTTCACGGACCACACGCGCAAGCGCCAAGTCAAGGCTGACTGGTCAAACGGCAAAGTAGCAACAACAGGAATTTCCTATCTAGGCACCATGTCCAATGGTCTTGCCACCACTGGTGTTGATGGCTTAGAAGTGATCATCGCAGAAGCAGGTATTTCCTCTTGGTACAACTACTATCGGGAAAATGGCCTAGTGACTAGCCCAGGTGGTTATCCAGGTGAGGATTTTGACTCACTTGCTGAATTGACTTACTCCCGCAATCTCCTAGCTGGTGACTATATCCGTGGTAATGAAGCTCATCAGGCAGACTTAGAAAAGGTAAAAGAACAATTAGATCGCAAGACTGGTGACTACAATCAGTTTTGGCATGACCGCAACTATCTGCTCAATGCTCACAAGGTTCAAGCTGAGGTCGTCTTTACGCATGGTTCCCAGGATTGGAATGTCAAACCTCTTCATGTTTACCAGATGTTTCATGCTCTTCCAGCTCATATCAATAAGCACCTATTTTTCCATCATGGGGCTCATGTTTATATGAATAACTGGCAGTCAATTGACTTCCGCGAGTCCATGAATGCCCTCTTAAGCAAGAAATTGTTAGAACTTACAACAGACTATCAACTTCCTACTGTTATCTGGCAAGACAATACTGTACCTCAAACATGGCAGTGTCTTGATGACTTTGGCGAGCAAGATGAACTGCATACTTTCTCACTTGGAACTGAAGAAAAAGTGATTCAAAACCAGTATGATCAAAAGGATTTTGATCGTTATGGTAAGACTTACCAGACTTTCAACACAGAACTTTACCAAGGAAAAGCTAATCAGATCACCATTGACCTTCCAGTAAGTCAAGACATTCACTTAAATGGGCGAGTGGAGCTGAAACTTCGTGTCAAATCAAGTACAAACAAGGCCTTATTATCAGCCCAACTGCTAGAACTTGGACAAAAGAAATATCTACAGCCTTATCCAGCTGTTTTAAGTGCTAGAACCATTGACAACGGTCGCTACCACATGTTAGAAAATCTCTGCGAACTGCCATTTACTCCAAGCGCCCAACGTGTCATCTCCAAAGGCTACCTTAATTTACAAAACCGAAGTGACCTCTTAAAGATTGAAAATATCCAACCAAATGAATGGATGGACTTCAAGCTAGAGCTGCAACCAACTATTTACAAGCTGAAAAAAGGTGACACACTTCGCCTTGTTCTCTATACTACCGACTTTGAAATCACTGTCCGTGATAATACAGACTATCACTTAACAGTCGATCTCACACAATCCTCCATCACCATCCCCTCATAAAAGGAGTCAGCCTCATATGAATAAATCTGAACATAGACACCAACTCATCCGTGCACTTGTAGCTAAAAATAAGATTCATACACAGGCAGAGTTGCAAGCTTTACTAGCTGAAAACGACATCCAAGTCACACAGGCTACTCTCTCACGCGATATCAAGACTATGAACCTTTCAAAGGTTCGCGAAGCAGATCATTCTTACTATGTTTTAAATACTGGTTCCATCTCCAAATGGGAAAAACGCTTGGAAAACTATATGGAAGATGGCTTAGTCATGCTACGTCCTGTCCAGCATCAGGTTGTCCTCAAAACCTTGCCAGGCCTTGCCCAATCGTTTGGAGCTGTTCTTGATGCTCTCAATTTTAAACAAATCATTGCCACCGTATGTGGTGATGATGTCTGCCTTCTTATCTGTGAAAATGCTGAAGAAGCACAGACTTGCTTTGAAATTCTTAAAAAATTTGCGCCACCATTTTTCTTCAATGACTAAAAAATTCCCCGTGATGAATACAATCACGGGGTTCTGTTTTATCAATGTCGATAGGCTATTTTTCTTCTTTATCAGCCTTCTCATTGCCTTTTTTTTCTCGTGCTAATCTAAGAGCACGTTTGGGATTGAGACGATTAAACAATTCTTCTAGTTTCTTTTCATTCCATACATCTGCTGCAGAAACAAAATTTCCATCTGCATCTCGGAATGATATCGGTTTATCTCCCATATCAATCTCCTAGTCTACAAATTCAAACTCAAATTTACCGATTCGTACCAAGTCTCCATCCTTGGCTCCACGCGCACGAAGGGCTTCGTCAACACCCATACCACGTAACTGACGAGCAAACTTCATGACAGACTCATCACGATCAAAGTTGGTCATGTTAAAGAGTTTCATGAGTTTTTCACCAGAAAGTACCCATGTAGCATCATCATCGCGGCTAATTTCAAAGGCTTTTTCTTCCTCATCAAAGCCATAGTAAGCTTCTTCTTCCATATCAGATTCGTCATAGAGCAAGAACTCTGGAGTCTTATCCAACAATTCAGCTGTCGCATCCAAAAGAGTAGCCAAACCTTGCTTAGTCAATCCAGAAATAGGGAAGATAGCTGGAAGTTCCTCGAACTCGTCGTAGTTTGCAGCTAATTTTTCCTTGAAAGTTTTAAGATTTTCCTGACTCTCAGGCATGTCCATCTTGTTGGCTACGATGATCTGAGGACGCTCCATGAGACGAAGGTTGTATGATTCCAACTCTTTATTGATAGCAAGGTAATCTTCGTAAGGATCACGACCTTCGCTCGCCGACATATCGACGATATGAAGAATGACTCGAGTGCGTTCAATATGACGAAGGAACTGAGTCCCCAAGCCGACACCCTGGCTAGCTCCCTCAATCAAACCGGGAAGATCCGCTACTGCAAAAGATTCACCTGACTGCGTACGAACCATACCTAGATTTGGCACAATCGTTGTAAAATGATAAGCACCGATTTTAGGTTTGGCTGAAGTGATGACACTAAGCAAAGTTGACTTTCCAACAGATGGGAAACCGACCAAGCCGACATCCGCCAAGATTTTTAATTCTAGTTGCAACTCACGTTCTTGACCTGGCTCCCCATTCTCAGAAATCTCAGGTGCAGGATTTTTTGGTGTCGCAAAACGGATGTTTCCTCGACCACCTCGACCACCATGAGCCACGATAAATTCTTGACCATGTTCAATCAAGTCTGTAATGACTTTACCTGTTTCTGCATCACGTACAGTCGTTCCTTGTGGTACGCGAACACGAAGATCTTCTGCACCACGTCCATGCATTCCTTTGGTCATCCCTTTTTCACCAGATTCGGCCTTGAAATGACGGTTATAGCGGAAATCCATCAAGGTACGCAAGCCTTCGTCCACAACGAAAACGACGTTACCTCCACGTCCACCATCACCACCCCAAGGACCGCCATTCGGGACATACTTTTCACGGCGAAAGGCGACCATGCCATCGCCACCATTACCAGCCTTGACTTTGATCTTAGCTGTATCTAAAAACATACTCATATTTTCTTCTCACTTTAAAAAGGACTGGAAAATCCAGTCATTAGTTATTGTTCCTATCTTAGCAACTTGCTTAGAATCTGCTAAAAGCTCCAAGCGCTGTCGCAAAGATACCAGCAAGGGTTACAAACAACATAATTAGCACGACAAAAAGCGTTACTTTTTCAAACATTGTTTTTTTACGTTTTCCATTATCTCCAAAAGCCATCTGGACTCCTTTTTATTTCTCTTTGTTCTATTCTGATTCTCTTTTAATATTCGCTAGAAACAGGTGCAATTACCCATAAAATCAAGTAAGCAAGTACCCCTGCCCCATAACAAAAGGCAAGAACGCCCCAAATCACACGGACAATGGTAGGGTCAATATCAAAATAGTGGGCTACACCTGCGCAAACGCCTCCAATTTTTTGATCTCTACCACTTCTCATAAATTTTTTTGCCATATTTTATTCTCCTATATTTTTACTAATCTCTCCAGTAATCCCGGATGCTAGACAATTGCTTTTTAGAAGCCTTTAATATTCGTTTGGACTCTTTAACTGGAGCTGAAACAGCCTGCTGAGGTAGGTACAAAATAGTTTTTAAGAATCGCTGTGTCATGGGTTCGTCGCCACGTAGTTCCTGCTCAAATTTATTTGAAATCATCGCATCGAGATAAAACTCATGAACTCGTTTCCCAAAATTCTCAGCCGAAATCTCATACAACTTGTCAGCCAACTTCTGTTCATCCATATCTGGAGTGGCGATCAAGGCCTCCAAGATTGCACCAGCAAGATCATGCTCTCCATAGTAGAGAGTTCCAAACATTTTGTCACTGATCAGATTATCCAGATAAGGATTGCCATGAGCAATGACAGGCGTTCCACTGGCTAAACTCTCTAGATAAGTTAATCCTTGGGTTTCACTAGTAGAGGCAGAGATGAAGAAATCTGCAGCCTTATAGTATAAGGCTGTCTCACTTGGGGCGATCATACCAGTAAAAATCACATGTTTTTGCAGGTTTAATTTCACTGCTTGCTCTTTCAGACTGTCCAGATAAGGACCGTCACCAGCAACAACCAGCTTCACCTTGTCTTCTTCTTTCAAAACCTGTGCAAAGGCGGCTATGACTGCTTGGATATTCTTCTCATAGGAGATACGAGAAAGACTCAGTAATATTTTCTCGCCTTCCTGAATGCCTAACTTCAAACGAAGTTCTTGTAAGTTTTCCTCTTTGATCTCAGGGCGTTCAAATTTAGCTAACTCAATACCAGTCGGGATAACACGCTTTTCAACCTTGACTTTGTACTTAGATAGAAGGTCTTGCACAATCTCACTAGGACAAATCACTCCATCAACATCGTGAAGGAAGCCCCGTACCAGATATTTTACCATACTTGGCCGAATTAGCATACCCTTAGCAATATAATGCACGTAATCTTCGTACTGGGTATGATAGGTATGGATAACAGGAATTTTCAATTCTCTTGCAATCCAAATCCCTAACAAACCTAGTGAAAACTCTGTTTGCGTATGAATGATATCTAGCTGATACTGTTTAGCAATTTCAAGCGCTTTTGTAAAGCCACGATAAGCAAAACGTCGATCCTTAAATGCAAAGAAGGGAACACTCGGAATTCGGATAATTTGCCAATCCTCGTATCGGTTCACGTCTTTATCGGTGGTTGTAAAAATAAAAACTGCATGTCCCTGCTTTTCAAGCTCTGTCTTTAAGGTTCGAATACTAGTCGCAACCCCAGAAACCTGAGGGAAATAGGTGTCAGTAAATAAACCAATTCGCATAAATTACCTCACTTTTTGCCCAAAGCAGCCTGTTCTCGATAAAATTTTAACCAGATTTCCAACAAATGCTCCTCAGAGTACTCTTTGGAGATCTCGCGAGCTTTTTCTTTCAAGTCTTTCAACTTTTCAGGATGATCTTTGTATTCGAGAATGGCTTCTCTCATCTCTGAAACATCACTTGTAGCACGATAATTTCCTTCGAGAATGACCTTGTATAGATCTAAATCCCTTAGCATAATCGGCGCTTCACAACTTGCTGCCTCTAAGATGGTCATAGGGAATAATTCATTGTAACTTGGTAGCAAGAAGAGATCCGCTAAAGCATAGAGCTCTCGCATTCGCTCTGGAGGAACAATACCTGGAAAAATTAGATTTTTAGGTGGATTGTCCATGATTTTTTTATAGCGTTCATAACCATCTGTCATCCCACCAAATGAAAAACCACCTGCCCAGATAAAGGTAATTTCTGGCAATTCCTCCGCAAGGCGGATAAAGTCATCAATTCCTTTACGTTTCTGAACCTGACCTGCACCGACTACGATGAACTGATCTTCAGCTAAATCCATTTCCTGACGAAGTTTTGCTACTTGGTCAGCTGGCAGTGGATGCCATTTTTCCTTATTTACAAAGTTTGGAATATAGGTTACTTTTTCACGTGGAATACCAGCTGCCACCAAATCCTCGATAAACATGGGATTGACCACCACCAAGTGTTCCATTCGGTTGTAAAATGAAAAAACATAGCGTTTGATAATTCCCTTTAAGAAAAATGGAATTTTCAAACTCCCCTCAAGCGTATCAGGCAAAAAATGCACATAGCCAATCTTTCTCCCAGATCGCTTCTTTTGGAATGTAGATAAATAATAAGGGAAATCAATGGTATGAAAGTGAGTTACATCTGCCTCAACAGGAAGATTCTCCGTAACAATTAACTGATCTTGGGCATCACGATGTAGGAGACGTACCAACTCACGGTAGGCTCCTGATACTCCCTGACCAGCCACTTTTTCACTTGAACTTAGCATATTAATACGCAATTTTTCATTTTCCATACCATTCATTATACCATTTTATTTCCAGAAAATCAGCAAAAGAAAGAAGAGACCAGAGGAAAAAGAGGAATTTACCCTATTTTCCAATCGTCTCTCATATTTTTCTACTGTTTATTTAATTCCTAGGGCGATACGTGCGTATCGGCTCATTTTTTCAACCGTCCAAGCTGGATACCAGACCAATTTAACTTCGGTATTGGTTACTTCAGGCACATCTGTCATCGCATCATGTATCTGGTCTGTCAAAAGGTCAGCCAGTGGGCAGCCCATAGTTGTCAAGGTCATATCAATTTCAGTGTGACCAGTTTCACCATCAAAACGAATTTCATAAATCAAACCTAAGTTGACAATATCAATTCCCAACTCAGGGTCGATGACCTCTTCCAAGGCATTTAAAATGCGGGTTTTGATCGTTTCAATTTGCTCTTCTGTATAAGCCATGTTCATCCTCACTCTAATCTTCAATAAAATCACGAAGGGGTTTACTGCGACTTGGTTGACGCAATTTTCTCAAAGCCTTGGCCTCAATCTGACGGATACGTTCACGAGTCACGTTAAAGACTTTACCAACATCTTCAAGAGTGCGCATTTTCCCATCATCTAGCCCGAAGCGCAAGCGCAAGACGTTTTCTTCACGGTCTGTGAGAGTATCCAAGACTTCATCCAACTGCTCACGCAAGACGATACGAGTTGTGTAGTCTACTGGATTTTCAATCACTTCGTCTTCGATAAAGTCCCCAAGATGGCTATCATCCTCTTCACCAATCGGTGTTTCAAGTGATACTGGCTCTTGGGCGATTTTTAGGATTTCACGCACCTTATCAGGTGTCATATCCATACGCTCAGCGATTTGTTCAGGAGTTGGATCTTGACCCAATTCTTGAAGGAGATTTCGCTGTTCACGGACAAGCTTGTTAATGGTTTCAACCATGTGAACAGGAATACGAATGGTACGAGCCTGATCAGCGATGGCACGAGTGATCGCCTGACGAATCCACCAAGTTGCGTAAGTAGAAAACTTGAATCCTTTTGAATAGTCAAACTTGTCCACGGCCTTCATCAAGCCCATGTTTCCTTCTTGGATCAAGTCAAGAAACTGCATACCACGCCCTACGTAGCGCTTAGCAATCGAAACTACCAAACGAAGGTTGGCTTCCGCAAGACGTTGTTTGGCTTCGATATCACCAGCTTCAACTGCTAGGGCCAATTCTTTTTCCTCTTCATTGGTCAAGAGAGGAACTACCCCGATTTCCTTCAAATACATACGGACTGGGTCATTAACCTTGGCAGAGGTTGAGCCAATCAAATCCTCATCACTGAGTTCCGGCTCTTCTTCTGTACTAAGGACACGTGCACTTGGATTCCCTTCGTTATCCGTAATAGAAATGCCAGCATCCTGAATCCGTTGCAAAAGGTCTTCAATGCCGTCTGCATCTAGGGTAAAAGGAATAACCAGACTTGAATTGATTTCATCATCTGTTGCTGTTCCTGTTTTTTTGTGGTTACGGATAAAGTCTGCTACTTGCACATCAAATGTCGTTACTTCTTTTTGTTTTGTTGCCATTATTACTCCATTCTTCTCTTTTGGGAAATCAATCGTTGCAATTCTTCCAAGGCTGTGTCTGTATCTCCTACATGACTAGCTTCCTGCACTTTCTTTTTAATTCTTAAGTTATCCTTGCCGAGGAGGGCACGGTTTCGAGTCTCTTCGACTTCCACTAACTCTTGAGGCGACATCTCAGCTGGCAAATCCAGACTAAGCACGTGGTACCAGGCATTTTCAACCTCAGGAGTCTGATGAGAAAGCTCCTCTGATCCGATTTGTCCCTCTACACTTAATAATTCGTAAAGAATCTGAAATTCTGGGGTATCGAAGAAAAAATCTTCTCTCAATCGGTAGTCATTTAGAACAACTGGATTTTCAGCCATCCTATAAAGGAGATGAGCCTCTGCTCTCATGACTGCTGTCAGTTGTCGCGTTACAGGTAAACTAATCGCTGCTGGAGTTTTCTCCTCTTTGACTCTCTCCTGTCTCTGAACAATCCGACTTTCATTTACAATCTGTTCTACCTGCTGGTAATCAAAGGAAGGTAGGTTATCCGCCAGAATGTGAATGTAAGAATTCTGCGCAGTGATCGACTTTTCTTTGGCGATTAAGGGCGCAATCTTTTCAATGAACTCAATTTGCGCCTGTAAGTTATCACTATTTTCAGGCTTGAGCTGGTGAATATAGAACTCTATGGGACTGATTCGTGTCTTGGTTAGAAGGTAAGCCAGGTCTTCAGCAGAATTCTTTTGCAAATACTCATCTGGGTCCATGGCATCAGGTACTCGGACAACTTCCACTGAGAGATCTTTTAACTCCTCTAAAGCCTTGGCTGTTGCTGCCTGCCCTGCCTTGTCGCCATCATAGCTGAGAACAATTTTTTTGGTAAAGCGTTTGAGGTGGTCAACATGTTCCTTGCTCAGAGCTGTTCCCATGGAAGCCACAGCATTTTCTATACCAGCACGGTAGGCCGCGATAACATCCATGAAGCCTTCCATCAGATAGAGTTCTGTGATCTTACCTGTTCCCTTTTTTGCCTTATCCAAATGATACAATTCGTAACTCTTATTAAAAATTGCAGTTGAACGACTATTTTTATACTTAGCAGTCTGACTATCCGTTTCTTGCCAGATACGACCTGAAAATGCAATAACCTGCCCCTTGTCATTGGTCAAAGGAAAGACAATACGTCCGAAAAAGGTATCCAAGAACTGATTGTCATCTGACAAATAAAACAAGCCCGAATCCAATAAATCCTTTTCCTCGAACTTGTCAGCCAAACGTTGATAGAGATAGGTTCTCTCTGCTGGAGCCAGTCCAATCTGGAAGTGCTTCAGAACATCATCCGTCAATCCACGTTTGTAGAGATAAGCCCTTGCTTCTTCTCCCATCTTGGTCGTCATGAGAATTGCATGGTAAAAACGGGCAGCTTCTTCATGCATATCATATAAAGCTTGATGAGGGGAGGCCTGTTGAGGACGAGACTGGACAGGCATGGACAATTGAATACCGACGCGCTCCCCTAAGAGCTGAACAGCTTCCATAAAGGACACACCTTGGTACTCTTCGATGAACTTAAAAACATCTCCTGAACGACCACATCCGAAACAGTGATAAAACTGCTTGTCTTCCACAACGTTGAAAGAAGGGGTCTTCTCACCATGAAAAGGACAGAGCCCTAAATAGTTCCGTCCAGCCTTTTGTAAAGAAATCACGTCGCCTATGACTTCCACAATGTTGGTATTGTTTTTGATTTCTTCAATAACTTGCTTGTCAACCATACACAATACCTCCATCTTATCATAGTTTTACGTTAACTAGTATAGCTTATTTCTGAAAAAAAGTAAACCATTTCATACACTTTACATGAGACTATTTCATAAATTTCCAGCTATCATGTAAAAGTGAATCTTCTGAGCCAATCATTCTAATAGTTGTGAAAGATTAGAATAAATTCAATCCTATTTTACTTGATTTTCGAGGTTATTTTTCAATATTCTGCTAATATACTGACCATCTTTTCTACTGATGCAAGCCGTTGCATAAGTCAATGGTGCTTTGTACACCACTCCTCTATAGGATGGATCGGTCAATACAGGCATAGAATAATAGGCGTTCTTTTTATTTTTAAGGTCAATAAACCACTTACCACCCAGATGCTTGCGAAAGGTTTCGCCAATATAAACTGTCAGGTAGTCCAACATCTTACGGTCCGCTATCAAAGCATGATGATCTTCATAATGCGCCAAGATCCAAGCTTCCAAATCATCCAAGGACTGAATGCTATAGTCTAAATTTAGCCCTTCTTTCTCCGCAAACTCCTTGGTAAAATAATCCATCTTAAATCCAATCTGAAAAATCCATTCCTGAAAATCTTCTTGTGTATATGCCATGTTTTTATCTCCTTACACTTATCAAAGTTTGAAATTCTTAAATCGATTATATTATAAAGTAAAATAGACGAAAAGAGAAATATAAATAAAGTTTAAATGCCACTAAAAAACCTAGAAGTAGAAATCTTACTTCTAAGTTTTTAAGGATACTTGATTTAAAAATTATCTACTCAAACAGTTGATAGTAGTCTGAAATTTTCATCTTAGCTTTTTCTTCTTTATTGAGGTCTTGGATGATACGGCCTTCTTTCATAACGATGAGACGGTTTCCATACTTGAGAGCATCCTCCATATGGTGGGTAATCATGAGGGCAGTCAGATGGTCTTTGCTGACAAATTCATCTGTTAACTCCATCAAGGCAACACTGGTCTTTGGATCTAAAGCTGCTGTGTGTTCATCCAACAAGAGCAACTCTGGTCGCTTTAAGGTTGCCATCAAGAGACTCAAGGCCTGACGTTGTCCACCTGATAGAAACTCAATCGGAGTGTCGAGATGTTTTTCAAGACCATTTCCCACTTTTTCAATGGTTTCCTGAAACTCCTCGCGGTGACTTGATAGCCTTCTAGGAAGGAGCCCTCTCTTCTCACCACGATACTTGGCAATCAAGAGATTTTCCGCCACCGTCATACGAGGAGCCGTACCCATTTTAGGATCCTGAAAGACACGAGACAGGTACTTAGCCCGCTTTTCAGGTGAAAAATGCGTCACATCCTCCCCCATGATACGGATACTTCCACTTGTTAAAGTTAGGGTACCTGCAATAGTGTTAAAAAGCGTTGACTTCCCAGCGCCATTTCCACCTAGGATGGTAATGAAATCATGTTCGAAAATTTCAAGAGAAACATCATTCAGAATGATTTTTTCCTCATCAAAGCCATTCGTGATGACTTTGGTAGCATTTTTTAATTCTACAATTGCTGTCATTTGTTAAACTTGACTCCTTTCAGGTATTTGCTTTTGAAGGTTGGAATCATAAGGCAAACTGCCAAAATCAAGGCGCTGTACAAACGAAGATAACTTGTATTAAACCCAAGAGCAATCACTCCCCAGACGAGGAACTGATAAGCAATAGACCCTACAACGATGGTCATGAGTCGCTCTGCCAAGGTCAAACTCTTGAACAAAACCTCACCAATAATCAAGCTAGCAAGCCCTACGACAATCACGCCGATTCCTCGAGAAACATCCGCATATCCTTCTTGTTGAGCAATTAAGGCTCCTGCAAGCGCGATAATCCCATTTGAAAGAACCAAACCCATGAGTTCCATTCGTCCTGTATTGATACCAAAGCTACGAGCCATATCGGGATTGTCTCCTGTAGCGATGTAAGCCTGACCTAGTTTAGTATCAAGGAAAAAGAGCATGAGAGCAATTACAAGAGCAACAAAGACAAATCCAGTCAGGAGTTGATTGAGGTCCGAATCAAAAGGTAAGACATCCTGAATTTGCTTGGTCCCAAGAAGCCCCAGATTGGCACGTCCCATAATCATCAGCATGATAGAATGGCAAGAAGTCATGACCAAAATCCCTGATAAGAGAGTTGGAATTTTTCCTTTGGTATATAAGAGACCTGTCGCCATACCAGCTAGGCAACCTGCTCCTACTGCAGCCAAGGTCGCTAAAAATGGATTGACTCCCTGTGTTATCAAGGTTACAGCCACTGCTCCTCCTAGAGGAAAAGAGCCCTCAGTAGTCATATCTGGAAAATTCAAAATTCGAAAAGTCATAAAGATTCCCAAACCTAGAATCGCCCAGACCATCCCCTGAGAAATAATGGATACTATCATAATTTTTCACTCATTTCTTTCTTTAGTAAAAATGGGAGGAGATGTCCCCAACTCCTCCTTTATCTTTATTCAATCACTTGTCCTGCTTCTTTTAGAACAGACTCCGGAATGGTGATACCAAGTTCTTGCGCTAGTTTTTTGTTGATAACTGATTTACCAGTTGAGAAGACATTAACTGGAGTATCAGCTGGTTTTTCACCTTTCAAAACTTTAGCAATCATCTTACCAGTAGCCACCCCAAGGTCATGTTGATCAACTACTACAGATGCCAGTCCTCCTGCTTCTACCATGGCAGTGGCACTTGGATAGATTGGCTTTTTAGCTGTTTGGTTACTTGAAACAACTGTTGGGAAGGCTGATGCGATGGTGTTGTCAATTGGAACCCAGATTGCGTCGACCTTGCTTGTCATAACATTAACAGTTGAAGCAATTTCGTTAGTTGAAGGAACAGCAAAGGTTTCGACTGTCAAACCCGCTTTTTCAGCATAAGCCTTGAATTCTTCTACCTGTGTTTTTGAGTTATCTTCGCTACTTGAGTAAAGAGCGCCGATTGTTTTGACATTTGGTGTCAAAGTTTTAATCAATTCCACTTGCTGTTCAGCTGGGTTATGATCTGACACCCCTGTGATGTTGCCACCTGGTTTTTTCAAATCTTTGACCAAGTTAGCACCGATTGGGTCTGTAATAGCAGCCATGATAACAGGTAGGTCTTTTGTAGCACTAGCAAGTCCTTGAGCAGCTGGTGTTGCAATCCCAACAACAACGTCATTTCCATTTGCCACCAATTGTTTACTCATGGTTGCAACCTTGCTCTGATCACCTTCAGAGTTCATAAAGTCGATTCTTACTTGATCGTCCTTATAGCCTTCTTCAGCTAGTCCATCTTGAATCCCTTGGTAAATCAAGTCCAAGGATGGGTGACTAACAAATTGAAGGACACCAACCTTAGCAACTTTTTGCTCCACCTTAGCTGCTGGCTTGTTCATAGATGAATAGATCAAACTAGCCACTACCAATACTGCTAATCCAGCGATAATTCCAATTAAACGTTTATTTTTCATATTTTTTCTCCTTTTAAATCACTTGTACTATACTCTTTTCACTCAAAACAAGCGACGCCATCGTTTAAATTCCATAAGTCTCCTCCAACAAAAAAGTCCTCACACAAAAAACTTGTGTGAGGACGTCGATGCGCGGTGCCACCTCAATTATAGGGAATATCCCTATCGCTCTTTCTCGCATTCACGAGTTGCACTGTAAGGTGTGCTCACCGAATTTTTATGATTTCAAATTCTTAAGAACATTCAGCCCAATTTTCATCACTTTCATTTATCTGTTTCCACCAACCACAGACTCTCTAAAAAACTTCAATGATTACTTTCTGAATGTTTAAATTATATCATTTTTCAATTACTTGTCAAGACTATTTTTAGAATTTTTCAAACTATTCAAAAACTTCCCCTAGAAAAAGAGGAAGTTTAGAAAATATCAACCTGAATTACGCAAACCTGTTGCAATTCCGTTGATAGTTGTGTGGATCAATCTTTCTTCGTCTGTTGACAACTCACCACGACGTTGACGTTTAATCAACTCCAACTGGATGTAGTTAAGGATATTAAAGTAAGGCATACGATAGTTTAGACTGTCTTTTAGGTAAGAGTTTTCAGCCAAGAGTTCGTCATAGCCTTCAATAGCTAAAATAACGTCCTTGGTCAACTGCCATTCATCTAAAATGGTGTAATAGATGGCTTGCACTTCTTCATCTTCACAGAGCTTGGCATATTCGAAGGCAATGTTCATGTTAGACTTAGACAAGACCATGTCCACATTAGAGAGTAGGGATTGGAAGAAAGGCCAGTTTTGGTACATATCACGGAGGATCTCAATATTATCAGGATCTTGATCAATAAATTCTTTGAAGCTTGAACCCACGCCATACCATCCAGGAAACATGACACGACTTTGTGACCATGAGAAGACCCAAGGGATAGCACGTAAACCGCCGATTTCAGTGATGGTCTTACGAGCTGCTGGACGCGAACCGATGTTAAAGCTTGAAATAGCTTTGATTGGGCTTGACTCGAAGAAATAGTCATAGAAATGTTCATTTCCAAAGACCAAATCACGGTAGATATCGTAGCTACGGTCCACTACTTGATCCATGATAGCTTCGTAACGATTTGATGTGTTGGTATCACTCTTCTTTTTGGTAATCATACGGTTAATGGCTGCAGAAACCAACATCTCAAGGTTATAATAGGCAGCATCTTTGTTTCCGTATTTGTTTCCAATCACTTCTCCCTGCTCAGTCAGACGGATGCGGTCTTTGATAGATTTGAGTGGTTGGGATGTAATAGCTTCATAAGTTGGGCCACCACCACGACCCACAGTACCACCACGACCATGGAAGAAGGTAACTTTAACGCCAAATTCGTCTCCAATAGCAGTTAGTTGTTGTTGCGCCTTGTAGAGGGTCCAACATGATGACAGGTAACCACCGTCCTTGTTACTATCAGAGTAGCCAAGCATGATTTCTTGGTAGTTATCCTTTGAAGCAATCCATTTTTTAGCCAAAGGTAGAGAGAAATATCTTCTCATAGTCTCTTCTGAGTGATCCAAGTCCTCGATCGTTTCAAAGAGGGGAACAATCTGAACGCGGGCTTTTTGAGCATCCACCAAGCCGACTTCCTTAAGCATAATGGCTAGTTCGAGCATATCGGATACACTTGTTGCGTGAGAGATGATGGTTTGACGAATGACATTTTCACCCAGTTTATCCTTCAACTTGCGGGCAGCTTTAAAGATAGACAGTTCCTTCTCAAGCAGTTCTGACTTTTCAGCATGAGTGGCTGAGAGGATACGAGGGTCTTCTTCCAACTCTTTTAAGAGAAGGCTACATTTTTCGTCTTCAGACAGATCGCTATAGTGATCGTTGATACCAGCTGATGCTAACAATTCAGCCACACAGGCTTCGTGAACGCTAGAATCCTGGCGCATGTCGATAGAGGCAAGGTAGAAGCCAAAGATTTCAACTGCTTGCATCAGCTCGACAAATTCTCCTGAGATCAGGTATTCCCCCTTGTTCTCAAGGAGAGAATCCCGGATAGCTAACAAGTCTTGGTAAAATTCATCCGCGGTAGCATATCTTGGATGAACATCCTTATCTTCGATAAGATAGGTCTTGGTTGCCCGCATCTTAGCTTGGATGTCAAAGAGGGCACGACGATAGAGTTCTTTTTCACGATAAATGGAGTTATCCTGTGACTTAAGAGCCATCTCACGAACCTTGTCACTGACATTCACGATGCTGGTTGACAGTGAAAATTCACGATAGAGGTTATAAATCTTCTCATCGTAATAATTCATGATGACTTCACACTGGGTCAAGGCTGATTTGTTGAGGGTTTCCGCTGTTACGAAAGGATTCCCATCACGGTCTCCTCCGATCCACATCCCCATGGTAATCGGTTTTGGATGTTGGAGCTCGATACCTTGTTCTTTAGCTAGTTTCTTATACTCAGCCGTCAAACGTGGAACAGCATTCAAAAAAGAACTTTGATAGTACTCCATCACGTTGGTGATTTCGTTGGTTACTTTCAATTTCTTCTCGCGAATCATGTCCGTTTGCATGATAATCTCAATATAACGACGGAGATCGGTGTGCCATTTTTCTTTGTTGATCAAGCCTAGTTTGACATCACGGTACTTACGCAAAAGAGTATGGATGTGATTGGTCAAATCCAACATACTCTTACGTTGTACTTGAGTAGGGTGGGCAGTCAAAACTGGAACTACATTCAGCTGCTCCAAAATTGTAGCCGCGTTTTCTTTTTCAGCCACCATCTTAATGGTTGTTGACAGTTTTCCTAGATAGTCTTGGTCCACATTATTTTGGTGATTGATCTCATAAGCCAAATCCACATCTTCAGAGATATTGATCAAGAGTGGAAGAATTGAGAAATAACGAGAAATATAAATCATTTCTTCGTTTGAAAGGCTGGTCACCAATTTATTGAGTCCTTGATAGTCTTCGCTTGTAGACAAGTTCTTCAACTGCATGATTTTATCAAAAGTCTCAGGCGCAAGCATATTTTTTGTGATGTCTTCTAATAGCTCTGTCAAAATCAAGACTTCTTCTTGGACGACGGCTTTATTGCTATAGTTTTCTAATTTTTGAAGTGACATAAACTTTCCTTTCCATTCAATCCTTATAGAGTAACAGAAGTTTGATCTTCATATTCTCTGATAAGTTTGGCACGTTTTTCACTAGCATCGATATTTAGTACAAAGGCAATGGCTACGGATAAGACCAGAAGGCTATTTCCCCCTTGTGAAAGGAAGGGGAAGGTTACCCCTGTAGAAGGAATCAAACCGGAAATCCCACCGATATTGACAAAGACCTGAACAAGGATCATCCCTCCGACACCGATAGCAACCATGGAGTTAAAGGGATCCTTAGCTCGAATACCGACTAGGATGATTCTCAAAATCAAGAAGAAGAGGAGTGCCAAAATCATACTTGCTCCTACAAATCCAAATTCCTCGATGACAATCGAAAAGACGAAGTCCGTATGGGCTTCTGGCAAATAACCACGCTTTTCGATAGAATTTCCTAGTCCAAGTCCAAACCAGCCACCATTCACCATGGCATAGTAAGAATTTGCAAGCTGGTGCCCTGCGCCTGCCAAGTCATTGAAAGGATTAAAGAAGGCGCTGAAACGTTTAGCAACGTAACCAAATACCGGAATTTGAGAAAACTTCTCAATCCCAACAAGACGAATGACAGACAAGGCTAAAATGGAACTTCCTGCTAAGAGAGCTAGAATAGTCGAGAACCAACGATAGGCAATTCCACTAACTGTGTACATAAGCAGCGACACCAAAACCAGAATGGTCGCATTTCCCAAGTCAGGGAAAATTCCCAAACTACCAATCAAAACCAGTAAAACGAAACGCCAGTCGTTAAAAGCTCGAGGTAACCACTGATTCTGAGTCAAGACTTGGAAATCGTAAACAGCTATCTCATCCTGCTGTTTTGAAAAACGATGCGCCAAATACCAGATGATAATAATCTTAAGGTACTCCGCAGGCTGAATCGTTACAGGTCCTACAGAAATCCAACCGTAGGCACCATTGACTGGTGTTCCAATTAGCCGCGCCAAAGCCAGGAGAATCATCTCTACAAACATGACGATAAAAATCAAGCGTTCATTTCTTAAAAACCCAAGTTTCAGTTTATAAATTAAGGCAATCAAAACCAAACTAACTACCCAAAACATTCCTTGGTTCCGAGCTAACTGAAGAGCACTTTTTCCTTCTTGGATCAGGGTAGCACTCGTTGTTGAGTAAACGACAATTAGACCCAAAATCGATAAAAGGAGGTAAGGAATTAAAATGGAATAGTTCAATAGGTGCCTTTTACTAATTTTCATATGTCACCACTCTAATAGAAACAGAGAAAACTGTTCCTAATTCCGTTTTATTTTCTAGTTTTGATTGCTATTATACCATTTTTTCAGAAAGAAAAAAACTCTTATCCTCCAATCCTTCGAATTTTGCTATTTGGTCAAAGCTGATTACTAAAAAATACAAACTTCAAGATAAAGTTTGTATTTTTTTTTTATTCTGCTGATGAGCTGCTGCTTGAGTTTGAGTCGGCACCACCAACGTATTGGGCAAAGATATTTTGGAAAACAGGATCTTTCACTTTAATATTGGCAGCTTGGAATTCTTTTCCGATAACGCTCTGAACGAAAGATGAATCGTTTTGTTTCTGAGCCAGGATGACCGTTTTCAATTTTTCTTTGTAGTCATCTAGGTTTGATGATTTTTCTGTTTTCTTGGTTAGCTTAATAATGTAGTATTGGGTACTGTAGGCTTGTGTTCCAGTCGCTGTGATAACATCAGAGACACCATTCACATCCAAGGCAAAGGCCGCCTTCTTGACTTGTTCTGGAAGTTCTGTTGAAGCAGAGTCAAAAGTGATTTCGCCACCATTTTCTTTTGTCTTGTCATCATTTGAGTTGTCTTTTGCCAACTGGGCAAAGTCAGCTCCTTCTGCTTTTGCTTTTTCAAGCACTTCTTTGGCCTTGTCTTCATTATCCATACGGATGATCTGAGCTGTTACATCTGGTGTATAAGACTCAAAAGCTTTTTGGTAAGCCTCGTCTGTCAATTCACTCTCTGCTGCTTTTTTAACTGCCAATTCGACCAACTTACTTGTGCGAATTTGAGCTTTACGAGTCTCAGGAGTCATACCCGCACGTGAAAGAACCTTTTGATAACTATCACCGTATTTCTTCTGCTCTTCAGCAACAGCATCATCCACTTCTTTATCAGTTACTTCTGAACCATATTGTTTTTCAAAAACTTTTTCAATGGCCATATTAAGCAAAACTTGTTGCGCAGTTGGGTTATTTTTGACTTGTTCATAAAATTGATGTTCAGTGACGACATCACCCTTCATGCTGATGAGGTCAGCTCCTTCAGAACTTTTTGAACAAGCAGCCAAAGTCGCTACAGATAATAAGGTAATGGCTCCTGCCAATAGTTTTTTCTTCATGTTTACTCCTTTTATGGTAAGTTACCTTCTCTATTTTACTAAATTGTCTTAAATTTTTCTAAAAATCATTCACTATCAGGAAGTTGGACATCTGCTACATTTTTTCTCAGCATGAGAATTCCATCCCCGAGCGGAACTAGAGTCGCCGTTAAATCTGGATTGTCCAAAGTTGCTTTGAAAAGTCTTTGTAATCCCTTATAGATTGTGCGTTGACCCCGACGGACTTCCATGATATCCTTGGCAACATCGCCTCCTTGGAAAATATCATCCAAAACTACTACTCCACCAACTTCCAAGTGTTTGAGGATTTCTGGTAGAAAGACGATGTACTTGGACTTGGCCGAATCCATAAAGACAAAGTCATAAGTTTCAGTCAAGGTTGACAAGACATCTACAGCATCTCCTTCCAAAAGAGTGATTTGCTTGCGACTGTCAAACTGGGCAAAGTTTTCCTTGGCGAAGCCAATCATCTCAGGATTACGGTCAATGGTTGTAATCTTAGCATTTGGTGCATGTTCCGCCATCAGAAGGGCCGAAAAGCCAATTGCCGTCCCAATTTCCAAAATGTTCTTGGGCTGTATGGTCTCCATGAGAAATCGAAAGTAAGCGACCGTTTCATGGGGAATGATAGGAATGTTTTCCTTGCGTGCGAAGACTTCCAATTCTTTCAAGGAACCTGTCACCTGCTTTTGACGCTGGCGCATGAGTTCTACGATTTCTTCCTTGACGACGGGACGTCGCATATTGTGATTGGCATTTTTACTATAAGACTCTACCATCTTAAGCCAGTCCCAATTTTTCAACAAGGGCTTCAAACTCGTTCAAGCGGCGTTCAAAGACTGCAAAGGCATCGTTGAGATAGTCTTCTTTCTCCATATCCACTCCCGCTTTTCTCATAACATTGAGCGGATAGTCAGACTTACCTGCCTTGAGGTAGTCGATATAGCGGTCACGGTCTTCTTGACTTCCATGGACAATCTTCTCAGCCAAGGCTGAAGCAGCTGCAAAACCAGTTGAATATTGATAAACATAGTAGTTATAGTAGAAGTGTGGGATGCGTGCCCACTCGTATTGGATCTGAGGATTGTCTTCCTTGCTGAGTCCATAGTACTCTTGGTTCAAGTCAGCGTAGAGTTTATTGAGGAAATCACTTGTCAAGACTTCTCCATTTTGGTCTGCTTGGTGAATGGCATGTTCAAACTCAGCGAATTGAGTTTGACGGAAGACTGTTCCACGGAAACCGTCTAGGAAGTTATTGAGAATAGCAAAGCGAGTTGCATCATCTTCTACTTCTTCCAACAATTTCTCTGTCAAGATATTTTCATTGGTCGTTGAGGCAATCTCTGCCAAGAAGATTGAGTAATCCCCGTAAACATAAGGCTGAGTTTCACGAGTATAGCTTGAATGCATACTGTGACCTGTTTCATGGACAAGGGTAAAGAGATTATCTAAATTATCCTGCCAGTTTAGAAGCATAAAGGCATTAGTATCGTAAGAACCACCAGAATAAGCACCAGAACGCTTGCCTTGGTTTTCATAGACATCAATCCAACGCTCGCTAAAGGCACGTTTGACACGGCTCAAGTAGTCGTCACCCAAGACTGCCAAGGCCTCTTCTGCCTTTTTCAAGGCTTCCTCATAAGTAAAACTATAATCTACTGACGAAAGTGGTGTGTAGACATCGTACATCTTGAGATCAGAAATCCCCAAGATTTTAGAACGAAGTTCAAGGTAACGATGCAAGAGCGGCAAATGTTTGCGAACTGCTGCTACTAGATTGTCATAGACACTTTCTGGAACAAAGTTTGCTGCGAGGGCTGCATGGCGAGCACTCTTATAGTTACGAACCTTTGCTCGATAGTTTTGCACCTTAACATTTGTCTGCAAAGTCTTAGCGTAAGTGTGTTGGAATTGCTCATAAGTTGCATAAAGGGCTTCATAGGCACCACGACGCACTTCACGATTTTTAGACTCCATCAAACGGATGTAAGTACCGTGTGAGAGTTGCACTTCATTGCCTTCATCATCAAGAACATATGGGAAGCTAATATCCGCATTGTCCAAAATAGCGAAAGTTTCACTAGCAGAACCAAAGATTTCTCCTGCTCCAGCAAGCAATTCTTCTTCACGTTGCGAAAGAACATGGTCTTTCTTCTGCAAGAGCTTATCAAAAAAGTGTTTGTAAACTTGGAGTTTTGGTTGAGCTTCTAGGAAAGCCGCATACTGCTCTTCGCTAATCTCCATAAACTCAGGTTCATAGAATGAAAAGGATTGTTCTAACTGACTGTATAGGGCCATAGCCTTGGCATAGTACTCTTGATACTTGGCTTCACGCGTGTCCTGGTCATTTTTCATATGTGCATAGACATAAAGCTTTTCAACTTGGCGTTCCAAGTCAAGTGAGAATTCTGTAATCTCAAGCAAACTGTCTGCGCTATCCAAGAGATGCCCCTCATACTGAGATGCTGTTTGTACTTTTTCAGTTAAATCTTTCAAGGCTTCTTCCCAAGCCTGGTCTGTTGGGTAGATTGTTGAAAGATCCCATGTATCTGTTTCATTTATTTCATGTCGTTGTAATACCATAAGATTCCTCCATCCTTTCTATTTTACCACATTTTTTGAGAAATATAAGTGATAAAAAGCTGGTGGATAGAGCTTTTGGCGATTATTTTTCGGATTTTTTTGATAGTAGGCCTGAAAATTTCTATAATAGCTAGTCAAATCCGTTTCAATCTGCAAAAAATCACCTGACTCTATCGGTCTGACCTGGGGATACCAGTCGTCTAGTTGACGGTTTAATAGATTGTCTCCTTGATGATAAGCTTCCTCCTGCTTCTTCATCCAGTAAGGCGTTTGGTAGTACAACTGTTGGCGAATGTAGTGACAGATAGTTGAATCTTGAGAAACTGTAAAACTAGCTAGCTTTTGTTTTTGATAAGGAAATCGTAGAATTTCCAAGAGATTTCCTTGACCATAGGGAAATTCTTTGACCTGAAAATGAAGCTTGCCACGTAGGTCCTGATGCAGAAGATATTTGAGTCTCAAAACTTGCTTTTTGAAATCTAGTTCCCAAACATAGAAACCCATATTTTGACTAAAATAGAGGAATCCCCTTTGCAGTTGTGTAAGTCTCTCTTTTAACCAGAGTTTTTCTCCCAGTAGCCAGATAACTTGGTATCCCTGACTACGGTAGCCTTGACTTCTATCGCCTAAGTACTTCTGCGGCAGGGAACTGCATTGAACTTCCAGAGCTAGTTTCCCATTGACGAGAACATCTGCTATCTGCTGAATCTCAGGAAGAACGTACTCTACGGCGACCTGATTGTCCTTCTTGGCCCAGTGATAAAGGGCCTCTTTGTTTGCCAAGTGTTCTGAACTTTCATTCTCAAAAATGGCAATACAATCTCTTAAAGATTCATGGGCAAAATGCGTCCGAATGCTCTGTCCTTGGCGTAATCGTAGTCCGCCCCCACAGGCTGGACAAGTATAAGCTTGCTTGGTCACATCTTTTTCGAGGGCATTCACCAAATTTCCCTTGGCATCTCTGGCTACAAACATGGTCTACCTCCTTTTCTCATTTATTCGAAAAAGAACTAAAAAAAACTGGAATTCCAGCCTTTCATAATATTATTTCTTATCTTTTTTGTCTCTTAGAATATTTTTTTAGCATGGGAATGAGATTGGGAATCTGCTCACTTCTAATGACCAGCACGCCGTATTCTTGGCAACGATTGGCATAAACGGGATTGATTTTTCCCGTACAAACAATCAACTTGAGACAACTCTCCCCAGCAAAATGATTGGCATAGACTTCAAGCTCATTGATGGCTTCAACTGATAAATCTGTCATCTTGCAGGAGATAAAGGTAATCGAGCGCCCCTTTCTCAGAATGACATCAATCTCATTTTGAACATTGTCCGCCTCTGGAAAGATACCATTCCAATCAATTTCACCGCCTATCATGCACTCATCAAACAGCTGAGATTCGAGCGCCAAGAGGTAGAGATACAGCTCTAAAATGTGCCCTTTGTTGCGACAAAAGACTTGGGCTTCTTGACTTGGAAAGCTGTAGCTTACTCGCTCCTTGTCCTCGCTTTCAATACGAAGCATCCCCGCTTCCACTAGTAAGGGGATGACGTATTCTGGATAGTGGTAATACTTGCCGTTGTTTTCCAGAATCTTTTCTGTCTCAGCATGAAGGTCATTGGTCTTAGCTAAAGAGAAAAATTGGGTCACTTGGTACCAGCGTGCGGGATTGACAATAGCTGAGCTGGCTAATTTTTTGATGGCAGCAATTTGCTGAGCTGAGTGGATAGGGCGTTTGGATTTGAGCATTTTTCCACCACGCAAGGATATCAACTGTTGGATGCTTAGGGTAGGAATGTCCAAATCTTCTTTTTCCAACTGACCAGCTACCCACTTGTATTGTTTTCCCCGCTCGGCATCCATGGCAACGATGGGAAGGTGGCGATCCAAGCCGTATTGATAGAGGGATAAGGCCAGTAGCGAATCTCCTCCAAAAACATCGAGAAGGACTTGGTCATAACCTGCTAGGCAATAATCTAACTGATCAGACATCTGTTCTAAGGATAGTTGACGAAAGGTCACTCGTTGGATATGGGGAACCTCATCCAAGATAAAATGGCGCAGTGAAAGTTTATCGTTATTACTTATTTTCGTCAAAGATAGAAAGAGAATCTCGTCACAATCACTGACAAAGGCTTGGTAGACATTCTTTTCCAATACATGCCGATCATACAGTTCCACCAAAAGACTCACCATTCGACCACCTCCATCATCTACAACTTCTTGCGCTGAGAGTGACAGCAATACAGCTCTACTGCTCAGATTTCCTACTTCTAGTATAGCATAAAATTCTGTTCGCCCCAATCAACCAACGCAAACAAAAAAGCGAATAGAAATCTTGCAAAGTGGTCTCTATTCGATGGTATAGGTTTGATTTATTTGACTTTTTTGGCTAACATAGTCGCAAAACGTAGTTGAATGCGATTGCCATTTTCATCGCGACGGTGAAGATGGCCTGGATTTTCATTGTACTTAATCAATTCCCAATCCTTGTAGTAGTCTGCTAACTCCCCTTCTTTAAAGGTGAATGGGAAGCTGACTGAGCAAGGATAATCCTCTGTATCCATGGCACAGACGATAAGGTTATAGCCACCGACCGTAGTGTGCTCCTGCATATTTTGGATAATAGCTGGAATGCGGTCCGCTTGTAGGAACATCAGAACAACTGTTGAAACGATGAAATCATAGTCTTGGCTAACACTGGCTGAATTGATATCATAAAGTCCAACAGGCATGTCTAGATCCTCTTGCTCTACGATGCTTTGCAAGATTTCTAGAGATAGTTCATTTTGATCCACAGCTGTCACATCAAAACCATTCTGTGCAAGAAAGAGAGAGTTACGGCCTTGACCACAACCTAAATCCAAGGCTCTTCCTGGTTTCACCGTTTGCATAGCTTCTAAGACTTCCGAATGGACTGGATTGGTATTGTATTTCTTAGGGAAATAATCCTCAGGTTTACAATAAAATTCCAAGTACCATTCTACATCGTCTGTTGCGGCCTCTACTCGGTGCCAGGCTTGTGGTTGCGCCATGGGATTTTCACCTCCTGCCTCAAAGAGGTGCTCTGCTAGAACCTCACCATCTTCTGTCAATTCAATAAACTTGAGAGTTCCTTTTAAAACAGTAATCTTGCCCCAAGTCCCAACCTTGGTATTGTGTTTCTGCTGAACAGCCTCTGGCATGGTTTCTTTAGTCCACAAAGGCATACGTTTATAGGCAACTAGTTTTTCCATCTTCATTCCTCTTTTTATCGCTGATTAACAGCTTTCATAACACGCGCGATGTCGCGGTTTTGCTCACGACGCTTGATTGACTCCCGTTTATCATAGTCATGTTTCCCTTTGGCAAGTCCTAAAAGGAGTTTGGCGTAGCCATCTTTGATATAGACTTTAAGGGGAACAAGGGTCATTCCTGTCCCTTTGGTCTCTTGTTCCAACTTTTGGATTTGTTTCTTATGGAGTAAGAGTTTGCGGCGGCGTTCAGGTTCTTGGTTCCAGATATTGCCCTCTTCGTAAGGGGCGATATGGACATTGCTCAGCCAGACCTCCCCATTTTTTATTTGGGCAAAGCCGTCCTTGAGATTGATTCGAGCCGCTCGCACACTCTTAATTTCCGTTCCTGTCAGCACCATTCCTGCCTCTAGCGTATCTACGATTGTATAGTCGTGGTGCGCCTTTTTATTTTGTGCGACGACCTTTCCCTCGCCCTTTGCCATGCTTGGCTCCTTTCTTAGCTACTTCCTTGTAAAAAGGTTTCTTTCCCTTTTTCTTCTTGTCTTTTTGTGAATGCTTGCGCTTATCATTTGAGCGTCCTGATTTTCTCTTGTCTTCCTTCTTATCCGAACGACGACTTGAACCACGACCCCTGTCACTACGACTAGACTGTTTCAAGCCCTTCTCAATCACATCAAACTCACTTGGGATAAAGGAGAAATCAATCTCTCCTGTCATCTTATCCGCTCTTTCTACGCGAATACGAATCTGCTGTCCTACACGGAAGGTTGTACCCGATTTCTCCCCGCGGAGTGTCAAGTCACGCTCGTTGAAATGATAAAATTCAGGCAAATTAGTAATGTGAATCAAGCCTTCAACTGTGTTCGGCAATTCGACAAAAAGACCGAATTTAACGATACTTGATACAACCGCATCGTACTCTTCTCCCACGTATTCTTCCATGTACTCAGCCTTTTTCATAGCTTCGACTTCACGCTCTGCTTCGATGGCACGACGCTCACGGTTTGAAGACTGGGTCGCAATCTCTGGAATCACTTGCTCAAAATGCTCTGCTATTTCCTTGGAACGCCCATAGTCCCGAATCATCCGATGGACTAGAAGGTCTGGATAACGTCGAATCGGGCTAGTAAAGTGGGTGTAATAGTCTGCAGCTAGTCCATAGTGACCGTGATTATGCTCAGAATAACGAGCCTGTTGCATGGAACGGAGAAGCATCATGGACAATACATCCGCATAAGGTTCTCCCTCAACAGCACGCATGATATCTTGGAGGGCCTCCTGGCTAATCTCGCTAGCAGTTCCATAAATTCGCAATCCAAAGCTCGAAGCATAATCAATAAACTTCTGAACTTTTTCAGCCTTAGGCTCCTCATGAATCCGATAGATAAAAGGTAGGTCCAACTTGCTAAAGTGCTCGGCAACTGTTTCGTTAGCAATCAACATGAAGGACTCGATCATCCGCTCTGCAACGCCGCGTTGACGAAGAACAATATCCACAGGCTTGCCTTTTTTATCCACCAAAATCTTAGCTTCGCTGGTATCAAAATTAAGGGCACCACGTTTCTCACGCATGCTTTCTAGCGTTTCATGGAGCTTGGCCATGAGCTCGATACTAGGAACAATTTTCTTAAACTCTTGTCTCTTTTCCTCATCGCCAGCCAGGATGTCATTGACAGCGCTATAGGTCATACGGAAACTAGTCTTTATAACTGTTTGTGTGATGGTGTAGTTGACTACACGACCATGTTTATCAATCTCCATAATGGCAGACTGGGTCAGGCGGTCAACTTGCGGATTGAGAGAGCAGATGCCATTTGACAAACGCTCTGGAAGCATTGGAACCACTCGGTCTGTCACATAGACAGAAGTCGCGCGGTTAAGTGCTTCCTTGTCGAGGGCAGAGCCCTCGGTCACATAGTAGGAAACATCTGCGATGTGAACTCCAAGTTCGATATTGCCATTTTTCAAAGACCTGATGTGTACTGCGTCGTCCAAGTCCTTGGCGTCCGCACCGTCAATGGTAAAGGTAAGCTCACCTCTCAAATCAAGACGCCCTTCCATATCCTTCTCTGATGGAGCATCAGGCACACTTTCAGCTTCTTTAAGAACAGCTTCTGGAAATTCTGAGACAATATCCATGGATTCCAAGACTTCAAGAACGTCAATCCCAGCATCAGTCGAGTGTCCCACCACGTCCAGCACACTAGCGACAAAGAAATCGTGTTTCTTACTTGGGTACTTGTCGATAAAGACCTTTAGAACTTCTGTTCCTTCAAGTTTGAGGGCTGGTTTCTTCACATAGATTGGTTGGCTGATTTTCTGATTTTTGGAACGGATATAGCCGGCATACTTGGGCTTTTCCTGATCCAGAACGATTTGGCCGACAGCTGTCGTCAGGCTATGTTCTAGGATATCAATAATTTTGGCTTCTGCTGCTGTTCCCTTGTTACGGTCAGCAACTTTCTTGATGACCACCTCAACGGTATCGCCATCAATGGCATAGTTGACATCGTTTTTTCCTACAAAAAGATCGTCCTCTTCACCTTCCAGACTGACAAAGCCGAAGCCATTTTTATGGGCATGAAAAACCCCTTTGAGGGTAATTTCATGTTTCTTCTTCTGGTCCAAGGTGAGGCTACCATCTTCTCCAAATCGAATCTGGTGCTTCCTTTCCATCAGAGACAGAGTTTTAATCAACTCACGGAAATCCTTAGATCCTTCCTTTCCGAGAGCCTGAGCCAGGTCATTTACCGTCACTCGCCCCTTCTCTTCTAAATATTCTTTAATTTTATCTTTCATGTTTTCTTTCTAGATTTTTATAATTTCTTTTGATTGATAACTTTAGAAGTGTCATTAAAAATAAAAATAGGCAAAGACCTAGTCCTGCCCATTTCTTATCTACTTGATAATACCGTCAATGCTAAGGCAATGGCTAGCCAGAAAAAGACTAAAACACCTGTCAAACGTTGCATCACGGCTTCAAAACCACGCGCTTTACTACGTTCAAACAAATCACCTGAGCTGGCATCAAATACATTGCTGGATTGGTTCTTAGTTGGTTGCATGAAAATCGCAATCACAATCACAACAGATAATACTAGTAAAATGGTTAATAATAGGTTGTACATATCAAACTCCTTAAAATCCCTATTATTTTACCATAAATTCTACTTAGATTCAAGATGTAGGGTTACTTTTCTTTCCTTAGGACAATACTTTAAAACCTCAATCTTGTCTGGATGGGTTTTGGAGTTCTTACTGGTTAGGTAATTAATACTGCCACAAGAGGAGCATTTGAGATTAATTTTTACTCGCACTAGATTTCCTTTACTTTTAATAATGATCTAAATTGAACTAAGTTACATAAACAGCTGAAAGCCACACAGGCTGCTGTCGCATAAAAAACAGAGTGGTAGCCAAATTGCCCTGCTACTGCTGAACCAGTCATGGGACCAACAACACCCCCAAGGTAGAAAAAGACTTGGTTAAAGGCAAAAATCCTTGAAATGCCTGCTTTGGGAGTCATCTTACTAAGCAATGCATTAACACCTGGTATCAGAGCACCCGTTCCCAAACCAAATAGAAAACGATACAAGCCAAGTTGAAGGGGGCTGGTTGCATGGGCACAAAGTAGGTAAATGATGACGGAATAAATCTGCGCCACGACCAACAATCTATGATTCCCTACCTTATCGCCAAGTTTTCCTAGAATTCCAGCACTCATCATGCTAGAAAATCCCATGCTGGATACGATCAATCCTGATACGAAGAGGAGATTCTCAGTCTGCCCTAAGTCCCGCACATAGAGAGCTAGAATGGGACCAATTGATTGAGCTGAAAATTGAATGACGAAGCTAGTCAAAAATAGATTCACTAAAAGCCTAGGATACTTGAAAGAAGAAAATACTTCTTTCGTTGGGATAGCCTTCTCCTTAGCTACTGGCTGAAAATCTTCCTTGATAAAGAAAATGGTTAGAATTGCAGCTGAAAATAAGAAAGCACCTACCAATAAAAAGACATTACGAATGCCAAAAATTTCAGCAATTAAACCTCCAACAAAAGGACCCGTCAGTGTTCCTGCAACAACACCTGTTGATAGAGTCCCCAAAGCATAGCCAGACTTATCCTTGGGGACTTGACTGGCTATTAAAGCTGTCGCATTCGGTACGAAACCTGTAAATACGCCATTTAGTAATCTAAGAAAGATTAACCAATAGATATTTGGAACAAAGGCCAAGCCTCCCATGGTGATGGTCATAGCAAGCCCAGCTCGAATCATCATGGGTTTACGACCGTACTTGTCAGCAAGAATACCCCAGATAGGAGAAATCAAAGCTGCTGAAACTGCCGAAACTGAGATGGCTAATCCAGCATAGAAAGCAACTTGGTCACTCTCGATTCCCAACTGCTCTACAAAGATAGGCATAAAAGGGACGACCAAGGAAATACTGGCTCCCGTTAGAAAACTACCGAACCAGGCGACACGAAGATTCTCTTTCCAACTAATCTCTTGCACAGCTATCGCCTCCTTCAAGTAGAAAAGCTACCTGATCTAGAAGTTGATTCTGATTTCCATTATTATCAAGAGCATGACTAGCCAAGCTTTTCTTTTCTTCTAAAGACCACTGGGTTGCCAGACGCGACTGGGCGACTTCCTTAGAAAGCTGATCCCGTTTCATGAAACGTTCTAATTGGATATCATGGTCCACATAGACCAGCCACGTTTCATCAAACCAGGTGGCATAGTCCTGTTCAAAAAGCAGGGGAATATCCATGAAAAAAATCGCTTCTGTCTGAGCCAACTGTTCTCTTAGTGCAGCCAGTTCCTCACGAATAATCTCTCCTTGGGTTCGCTTAGACCATTCCCGCTCTTCAGGGTTTGAAAAGATGAGACTAGCTAGGAGAGGGCGATTGAGTTCTCCATTTTCTAAGATAATTTCCTGTCCAAAGTGCTGAACTAAGACCTGATATAGGCGCTCTCCAGGTTTTTGTAACTGGTGAACAAGTTGATCAGCATCCACAACTTGAAAGCCTTTTTGTCTTAGAAAATTTGTCACAGTTGACTTCCCAGAGGCAATTCCTCCTGTGATTCCAATGATTTTTCCCATCAGTCCCTCCTTTGACACTGAGGACAAAAATGAGTTCCACGTCCACCAAGCTGGATTTTCTCAATGATGGTACCACAGCGTGAACATGCTTGACCAGTCCTATCATAGACCTGATGAAAATCCTGCATAGTTCCGTCTTCCCCAAAGGCATTGGTATAGGTTCGAATGGTAGAGCCGCCCTTTTCAACTGCCTGTCCCAAAACAGCAATGGTCTGGTCATGAATAGCTGACGCTTCTTCTGCCGTCAAAGTCTGGGAAAGTCTAGATGGATGAACCTGAGCTCGCCAGAGGACCTCATCCACATAGATATTGCCAAGGCCAGCTACCAAGGTTTGGTCTAGGAGATGGGATTTGATAGGCTTTTTAGACTTGGATAGAGCAACTTGAAAGACCTGCAAATCAAAGTCCTGCTCTCTTGGCTCAGGCCCTAGTTTTTTAGAAACAAAGTAGGCTTCCAAAAGGTCAGGCGCCAATAGTTCCATAGTACCAAACTTGCGTACGTCCTCATATACAAGCGTTCCCCCGTCCTCAAACTGGAAGAAAACATGGGCATGCTTGCGTTCAGGAACCTGGTCTGGATAGTAAAAATACTTGCCCTCCATCCGCAGATGGGAAATCAAGACCTTGTCAGTCAGGTAAAAAAGTAGATATTTTCCACGACGCCCCATGGACTCAACAATCTGACCAGGCACTCCCTTTTGAAACTCGTCCAAATCTGTCTTGATCATCTTGGGATAACGAACCTCTACACTCAAAATTTTCTTTCCCAAAATCAATTTTTCTAAGCCACGACGAACCGTTTCAACCTCAGGTAATTCGGGCATAGTTCCTCCTTCTGTAAAAACAAGAAGCAGGCATGAGCCCACCTCTACTTAGTATTCTTTCTCATTATAGCCAAAATCAGCCAAATCTAGCTTTTTATCACGCCAGTTTTTCTTGACCTTGACCCAAGTTTCTAGGAAAACCTTGTCCCCTAACATGAGTTCGATATCACGACGAGCCATAGTCCCAATTTTCTTGAGCATGGCGCCACCTTTTCCGATGATAATGCCTTTCTGACTATCGCGCTCGACCATGATGGTTGCACGGATATGAACCTTGTCTGTCTCTTCGTCACGCTTCATAGAGTCAACCACTACGGCAACTGAGTGAGGAATCTCTTCACGAGTTAGGTGCAAGACCTTCTCACGAATCATTTCTGAAACTAGGAAGCGCTCTGGATGGTCTGTGATTTGATTAGCTGGGAAATACTGGAAACCTTCCTCAAGATTTTCACTGAGGATGTCAATTAGACGAGAAACGTTATTTCCTTGAAGGGCTGAGATAGGGACAATTTCCTTAAAGTCCATCTGGTTACGGAAGTCATCAATCTGAGCCAAAAGCTGATCTGGGTGGACCTTGTCAATCTTATTGACCACCAAAATAACTGGAACCTTGGCAGCCTTCAGACGCTCGATAATCATATCGTCCCCCTTGCCACGCGCTTCGTCAGCTGGCACCATAAAAAGAACGGTATCCACTTCACGAAGGGTACTGTAGGCAGATTCTACCATAAAATCTCCAAGAGCCGTCTTAGGCTTGTGAATTCCTGGCGTGTCGATAAAGACGATTTGCTCCTTATCCGTTGTGTAAATCCCCATGATTTTATTACGTGTTGTTTGCGCCTTGTCACTCATAATGGCAATCTTTTGCCCCATGACGTGATTCAAAAAGGTTGACTTCCCAACATTGGGACGTCCTAAAATGGCCACAAAGCCTGATTTAAATGTCATAATTTCCTCTTAGTGTTTAAAATAATAAATCCCAAATGCGTGGGAGAAAGATAAGTGCACCTGTTACCGCAGCAAAAAGAGAGACCACCAACACGGCTCCTGCTGCCATGTCCTTGGCTTTCTTTGCCAACATAGAAAAGTGGTAATGACTGGCTAGATCCACCACATTTTCGATAGCGGAGTTCATAATCTCAAACGCTACTACCAAGAAAATGCTCATTAGGAGAAAGAGCCATTCGATTCGTGACACCTGAAAAACAAAACCTGCAAGGATAACCACAAGGGCTGTCACTGCATGTTTTCGCATATTGCGTTCTTCCTTGATCGCAGTCAGAATTCCTGTAAGGGCAAATTCTAAACTGGATACCAGATCACGATTTTTCCATTTTCGTTTATTGTCTTGTGAGTCCATAGGCTGTTAAAATTTCTTCTTGTAAACCGAACATCTCCGCTTCTTCTTCCGGAGTGTAGTGATCATAGCCGTTAATATGTAAAAAGCCGTGTACTGCCAAGAAGCCCATCTCACGCTCAAAGCTGTGACCGTATTCCTCGGCCTGCTCATACGCTTTATCGATAGAGATGAACAGTTCCCCAATATAGGCATCAAACTCAGACATCATCTCTGCCAATTCAGGATTTTCAAGCAAATCCTCTTCGTCAAAGGCAATGTCCAACTCTGGCTTATACTCAAGGCTGATGACATCTGTCGGACGATCCGTATCACGGTACTCGAGGTTGAGTTCGTGGCTACGCTCGTTGGTCACAAAAGTGACTGCCATCTCCTTGTCTTCTTTTCCTATCTTTTGGGCTGCAAATTCCAAAATCTCTTGGGTTTGTTGCAAGATTTCTTGTGAAACTTGACCAGTTTCATCTACCATTTCAATATACATGTACTTCTCGATTCTCTTTACTTGGCTTTATTATACCACATTTCCATGATTTTATCCTACCTTTTTGATATAATACTATGGAATACAATCACAAGGAGAGAACGATGTCATTTGACGGATTTTTTTTACACCACATGGTTGAGGAATTGCGAAGCGAGTTGGTCAATGGTCGCATTCAGAAAATCAATCAGCCTTTTGAACAAGAGTTGGTCTTGCAAATCCGCAGCAATCGCCAAAGCCATCGCCTGCTCCTCTCTGCTCATCCCGTTTTTGGGCGGATTCAGCTAACCCAAACGACTTTTGAAAATCCAGCCCAACCTTCTACTTTTATCATGGTTTTGAGAAAGTATTTACAAGGCGCTGTGATTGAGTCGATTGAGCAAGTGGAAAACGACCGTATTGTGGAAATTACCGTTTCCAATAAAAACGAGATTGGGGACCATATTCAGGCTACTTTGATTATCGAGATTATGGGCAAACACAGCAATATTCTCCTCGTGGATAAAAGTAGCCATAAAATCCTCGAAGTCATCAAACACGTCGGCTTTTCACAAAATAGCTACCGCACCTTGCTTCCAGGATCGACCTATATCGCTCCGCCAAGTACCGAGTCTCTCAATCCTTTTACTATCAAGGATGAAAAGCTCTTTGAAATCCTGCAGACCCAAGAGCTAACAGCCAAAAATCTTCAAAGCCTCTTTCAAGGTCTAGGACGAGATACGGCAAACGAACTGGAAAGTTTATTGGTTAGTGACAAACTATCCACTTTCCGTAACTTTTTCAGTCAAGAAACCAAGCCTTGCTTAACAGAGACTTCTTTCAGCCCAGTTCCTTTTGACAATCATGTAGGAGAGCCTTTTGCCAGCCTTTCTGACTTGCTGGACACCTACTATAAGGATAAGGCTGAACGGGACCGCGTTAAGCAGCAAGCCAGTGAACTCATTCGCCGCGTTGAAAATGAGCTTCAGAAAAATCGCCACAAACTCAAAAAACAAGAAAAAGAATTACTGGCGACAGACAATGCTGAGGAATTTCGCCAAAAGGGTGAATTGCTGACAACCTTCCTCCACCAAGTGCCTAATGACCAAGATCAGGTTACCTTGGACAACTACTACACCAATCAGCCTATCACCATTGCGCTTGATAAGGCCTTGACTCCCAGCCAGAATGCTCAACGCTATTTTAAACGTTACCAGAAACTCAAAGAAGCTGTCAAATACCTGACTGAACTGATCGAAGAAACCAAGGCCACCATTCTTTATCTAGAAAGTGTCGAGACTGTGCTCAACCAAGCTGGACTGGAAGAAATCGCTGAAATCCGTGAAGAATTGATCCAAACAGGCTTTATTAGAAGACGCCAACGCGAAAAAATCCAGAAACGCAAAAAACCAGAACAGTATCTGGCAAGCGATGGCAAGACCATCATCTATGTCGGACGAAACAACCTGCAAAACGAGGAATTGACCTTTAAAATGGCCCGCAAGGAAGAACTTTGGTTCCATGCCAAGGACATCCCTGGAAGCCATGTCGTCATCTCAGGAAATCTTGACCCATCTGACGAAGTCAAGACAGATGCGGCCGAACTAGCTGCCTACTTCTCCAAAGGGCGTCTGTCAAATCTCGTGCAAGTAGATATGATTGAAGTTAAAAAACTCAACAAACCAACTGGTGGAAAACCTGGCTTTGTAACCTACACAGGACAAAAGACCCTCCGTGTCACACCAGACCCAGAAAAAATCGCATCTATGAAAAAATCCTGATTTCACTTGAAATCAGGATTTTCTTTTACATTTTACTCCGCAATCAAGGTTTCCAAACCAACCTTCATCATATCGGTGAAGGTGTTTTGGCGTTCTTCTGCAGTGGTGTCTTCATCTGGATTGACCAAGCTATCAGAAATGGTCATGATAGCAAGTGCATCGACGTGGTGTTGGGCAGCAAGATAGTAAAGGGCTGCTGCTTCCATTTCCACAGCCTTAACTCCCCATTTACCAAGCTCGATGTTCTTTTCAAAGTAGTTTGAATAAAAGACATCTGATGACAAAACGTTTCCAACGTGGGTGGTCATACCAAGTTCTTTGGCGATATGGTAGGCCTTGTCAAGCAAATCAAAGCTAGCGATTTGTGGAAAATCATACTGTGGCCAGTCGTTGCGGATGATGTTTGAGTTGGTTGCAGCTGCTTGCGCTAAAACCAATTCACGGACGTGGACATCTTCATTCAAAGAACCAGCAGTTCCCACACGGATCAATTTTTTCACACCGTAGTCTACGATCAACTCACGTGCATAAATCGAAATGGATGGCATTCCCATCCCAGTTCCCATGACAGATACACGGTGCCCCTTGTAAGTGCCAGTGTAGCCAAACATGTTACGCACTTCATTAAAACAAACAGCATCTTCAAGGAAATTCTCCGCAATAAACTTAGCACGAAGCGGATCCCCAGGAAGAAGAATTTTATCAGCAATTTCACCCTGCTGAGCAGCAATATGGATAGACATAATTAAGATATAAAGGGTGACAGAGAACAAAGTAAAAATAGGAAACTGACGAAGCATCGCAGATGCTAGACAGTTTATCTTACACAGTTCTCCGCCCGTATTCAGTTCAGCAAATACGGTTTACCCATCCTTTCTTTTATTGTTATGAAAAGTTTTCCGCTCGTGTTCAAATTAGAACACCTCGCTCTACCTTTCTTTTTTTATTTTTATATTTCATAGCTAGGAAAAATCGTATTCAATCATGACTTCGATAAGCCTACTACATTTTTATTTAAAACAGTTATTGATAAACTGACAATAGTTTTTAATCTTTTAAGATAAATCCTTGATTAGAAGAAACGGGCATTTCCTACCTAATTACTTTATTCTTTGACATCTTACACAGTATGCTAGCCCAAGGAAAACGATCTAACACTTTTGCAAAACCATAAGCCAGGAAAGCAGTTACTAAGAGATACGGAAGAGAATCTATACCTAGCCCAGTGAAACCTATAACTAATCCGGTTGCAGAAATGGGCGCCCTCAAGGTCACAGATAAAAAGCAAACAGATCCCAAAAGTAAAACGGTTGGCTGACTGTCCAAACCTAGAATCATGCTCAAGAGAGCAGCTCCAGCCATCCCCAAGGCAAAAGATGGCGTAAGAGTACCACCATAGGCCCCTGCCCAAAGTATAATAAGAACGACCACTGCTTTTAGGAAAAACATGAGAAGCACTGTTTGACCACTGCTACCATTTAAAATTTCCTGAGCCATCATGCGTCCATTGCCAAGTAGATGCGGAAAGTAAATTGCCAGACCAACAAGAAAAAGAAAAGCTGAGGGCAATGTGAGAAGTATTCGTTTATCTTTTATCCTGTTTAAAGACACTTCTTTACTTAAACGACCAAAAAGCCAAGCTAGGGGGGTTAAGAAGAGAAGTAATAAAGGGGCAAACCACACTTCCTTTAATGACCATGCAATAGCTGGAATCTGGTAGAGAGCATGATCTGAAATAACCAATCCTGCTGTATAGGTTGACACATAGGTAGTCAAACCGACTAAGACAAATCGCTTGATAGATAGAGTAATTCCTAAAGTCTCAAAAACGAAGAAAACACTTGTTAATGGAACCTGATAGACAGCCGCTAAACCAGCACCAGCACCACAAGCAAGGAGAAAGATGCGATCCTTCATAGACAGTATACATATTTTTCCAATTGGCCCTGCAAATAGAGTTCCAATCTCTCGTGGCGCAGCTTCTTTGCCAATAGGTGCTCCCCCTCCAACTGCAAGAATCTGCCAAATTGAATGAAATAGCTGTCTTAAAAAATGAAGCTTGTATTGTGAAGTCTCATCCTTCATCTGAGCTTTGATGGAATAAATCTTCGACCCTTTTTGCAAGAAGTACCAGACTAAGGACGAGCTAAGACCCACGATTATTAAACTTAGTCCTATCCGTGAGGAGGAAACTCCATCTGTCAAAAATCCACTATGATGCTCTGACTGACCAAAAGCTAGCCCCTCCACCATCTCTAAAAGATAATGGAGAAATATACCAGATAAACCCGAAACTATTCCTTGCAGAATCACTGCTACGAATAATCTAAAATTATAAGGGATTTTTCGAAAAATACTCCTCAATTCTATTAACATGATTACAATTCAGCAAGAATCGCTTTAAGCAAGCCTTTGAAGTCGCCTTTAACACGTTCTGTTACTTCCACAACTTCTTCGTGGTTGAGTTCTTCTTGGAAACCAGCAGCATGGTTAGTAATACATGAAATACCGAGAACTTTCAAACCTGAGTGAGCCGCAACAATAACTTCAGGAACTGTAGACATACCAACTGCATCTGCTCCCAATGTCTTATAAGCACGAATCTCTGCTGGGGTTTCATAAGTCGGACCTGTTACACCAATATAGACACCTTCATCAAGCTTGATACCAAGTTTTTTAGCCACTTCATGGGCAGTTGCACGGTATTCTGGTGTGTAGGCTTTAGACATATCTGGGAAACGTGGACCAAAGTCATCCAAGTTTTCACCCATCAATGGGTTTTGCCCCGTCATGTTGATATGGTCTGAGATAGCCATCAAGGTACCAGGACCAAATCCAATACCTCCAGCTGCATTGGTTACAATGACACCTTCACATCCGAGAACTTTCATCACACGTACTGGGAAAGTCACGATTTCGAGAGGATTTCCTTCGTAGAAATGGAAACGACCTTGAAGAGCCAAGACCTTGCGCCCTGCAAGGTCACCATATACCAATTTCCCAGCGTGACCGACTACTGTCGAACGACCCCAGTCTGGAATGTCTGCATAGTCTACTACAACTGGATTTTCGATTTCTTCTGCAAGTTCTCCCAGACCTGATCCAAGGATTAGACCGAACTCAGGTACTTGGATACCCTTTTCTTTCAAGAAAGCAGCTGTTTCATTGATTTTATCTAAAAATGTCATTGTGTGTCTCCTTTATTATTTTTTAGCATTTGACCGATTTTGTCAAAAGTTTTAGCATTGCGAATGGTGATGTTGCGATAAAAAGGCATCTTTAGTAAGTACTTGTGATAGGCAGTTGCATAGTAAGATTCTTCAGAAAATTTCCCCCAGAAAATCCCAATTTTCCCAAAATGAATGACTTCATCTTCCAGTTCCAAACTATCCACTTTCTCAATGACTTGATCCACATCCAAGCCCTCAGTATAAAAGAGGACGTCTTTTCGTGCCAAGTATTCATTCCACCAACCTGGTAGATTGTCAAGTTCCGCCTCAAAGTCCTCTAGACTCAGTAAAGAAAAACTCTGAATAAATGGATAATGGACTTCAAAGAAAGCTTTCAACTTTTCAACCAATCGGGCTTTGGGAGCGGTCGAAGTAAAGAAAATGTTGCCACTGTTGATGTAGGTTTCAACTTTTTCCAGTCCCAACTCTGTCAGTTCTTGACGAAGTTGCGCCATGACAACCTTATTTTTCCCACCGACATTAATGCCCCGAACAAGTAAAGCATATCTCGTCATCTTATACCAATTTATCTAAGAAACTTTCCCCAATCATGGCTGTTTCAACACCAAAGTTATCCGCAACTGTTGCTGAGATATCTGCAAAATGTCCAACTGGAATGACACCATTTCCTTTAAAGGCAGGACTGTAAGCCAAAAGTGGAATGTATTCACGAGTGTGGTCTGTTCCTGCATAGGTTGGGTCATTTCCATGGTCCGCAGTAATCAAAAGAAGGTCATTTTCTCTCATGGCGGCGATAATTTCAGGCAAGCGTTCATCAAACTCATGCAAGCAATCACGGTAACCATGAGCATTGCGGCGGTGGCCGTAAAGGGCATCAAAGTCAACCAAGTTTGTGAAGGAGAATCCTTTTTCAAACTCAGCAAGACCCATAGTCTTCAATAATGTATCAATTCCGTGGCTGTTTGACTTGTTATGACCCATGTCATGATTGATTCCTGCACCGTTAAAGATATCGTTGATTTTACCAACAGCGTAAGTATCGATACCAGCTTCGTTCAATTTATCCAAAACAGTTGGTGCAAATGGAGAAACGGCCAAGTCACGACGATTTGCCGTACGAGTGAAGTTACCTGGCTCACCCACATAAGGACGGGCAATGATACGACCTAGAAGAGCAGGACGCTCAAGGGTAATCGAACGCGCGTATTCACAGATACGGTACAATTCATCCAAAGGAATGATATCTTCGTGGGCAGCAATCTGCAAAACAGGGTCAGCTGAAGTATAGATAATCAACTCCCCAGTTTCCATCTGACGTGGTCCAAAATCGTCGATAACAGCTGTTCCTGAGTAAGGTTTGTTGGCTTCACGAATAACCTTGCGTCCTGAAAATTCTTCGATTTTTGTCAAGATTTCTTCTGGGAATCCATTCCAGAAAGTATCGAAAGGTTCTGTAATGTTAAGGCCCATAATTTCCCAGTGTCCCGTCATGGTATCCTTACCAAGAGATACTTCTTCCAATTTTGTCACATATCCTGTTGGATTGCTTTCAGCTGGTACAGTCTTCAGAGGCGTTTCGCGAGGAATATTTCCTAGACCGATTTTAGCCATGTTTGGCACATTCAAACCAACTGTTTTTGAAATGTGTCCCAGTGTGTCAGAAGCTCCATCTGGAACTCCTGCATTGACAAAGTTATTGGCATCTGGTGCAGCACCGATTCCCACAGAATCCAGTACCACCAAGTGAATACGATTAAATTTTGACATAGTCTGTCTCCTTACTATCTTAGTTATCTTGCTTTTGTTGAAGTTAAAATCTGAACCCCGTCTCGTCCAGCAACGATGACCTTATCCACCATTTGGTTGAACAAGCCATGCTCTACGACACCAACGATATGGTCCAATTCTTGCCCGAAGGCAATCGGATCTTCAATGACATCCAAGGCTAGGTCAATGATAAAGTTCTGCATATCGGTCACAAAACGTTGGTCGTCTTTTTCACGGAAACTTGGCTTGTAGCCAGCTCGCTCAAACCGACGAAAGACCTGTTCTGCACCATACTGAACGACTTCCACAGGCAATTTAAAAGCACCTAGTTTTTCTACCAGTTTGCTTTCATCCACCACCCAAATGTATTCTTTTGATGGTGTCGCTACAACCTTCTCCATGAGAAGGGCACCACCACCACCTTTGATCCCATTAAACTGGCTATCTACTTCATCCGCTCCATCGACTGTCACATCGACAAAGTCCACTTGATCAATCGACTTGAGCGGGATGTTAAGATCTTCAGCCTGTTTACTGGTCACACCGGAAGTCGTTACAGCAGTAATCTGCAAACCTTCTTCCTTAATCCGACGACCGATTTCTTCTACGAAATAGTAGGCAGTTGATCCAGTACCGAGTCCGACAACCATGCCATCCTTGACAAACTCAGCAGCCTTGATACCTGCCATCTTTTTCAGATTCTCCACTTAAATACCTCCATTAAAGAGCTACTTTTATTATAACATGTATCCGTTTTTATTTCATGAATACACTTGAAAAACCCGAACATTTTTATTTCGGGTTTTCGTGTCCTATTTAACCATATCAGGATCGTAGTCATAAAATCCTGTATCAAGGAAACGATTTTTGGGATGGAGCTTGCGCACTTCTTCGTCTAGCAAGAAGGCTTGATCATGGCTGAATTTGCCCTCTTGAATCAAACCGCGAGCTTGAATAAAGAGTTTAGCAATCTCAATAAAGTTCTGACCAGGAGTGTAGAGCCCTTCTAGTTTCCAATGGGTGAAACCATGCTCCACCAACTCAGTCAATTTGGTCATCAAATCAAGGTCATTGTTGGCAAAGATATGGGTACCATGATTATCTTCAAAGATGGAATAATGGCTCTCTGGGTCACTTGGTTCTGCCAAGAAAAGGTCCCGTTTACGCGTCTTTTCATCATCAATATGTGTAAAGTTATAGTAGTTTTGCAAGAGCGGACGCTTAGAATGGTGAATGACGCTAGCTCCGTAAACCAACACTTCAGCCGGAATTTCCAAAATCTCGGACATCTTGAAGAGTTCAGCAGATGGAATTTCACGCGCCAAAACCGCCTCAGATGCGCCAGCCTTTTGGCCCCAGAAGTTAATCTGACGACTGCTTGTCACCATAGTTGAAGCATCGTAGATAGTCTTGAAGGAATAGCCATCACGGTTGACCACATAAAAAACACCCGCATCTCCTACTGTAATATAGTCTGTCTTGATTTCTTCCAAGAAGTCTAGGAAGGGCTTGATACGGTCCATCATATCTTGGTGCATGAGGGCGTTGACTGCAACGATCAATTCCTTACCCGCATCATGAACCAGCTTAGCGATGGTGCGCAACTCTTCATAACTAAAGGTCGTTGGCAGACGAAGGCCAAAATCTTTCTCACCGACATAGATACGGTCTACGCCAGCTTCGAGTAGTTGTTCAACTTGTTCAATACTTTCAGCAGTTGCTGTAATGATAATCTTTTCCATAAGAAAAATTATACCACATTTCTCAAAAATCAGCTATGAATACTAGGAGTTTTATAAAAAGTCAAACTCTTTTTTAAAGTTTCCAATCAAAAAAGTGAACAGTAACTTGTACCATTCACTCTATTTTATGCATGTGTTTCTTCAACTAGGTGGCCATCGTTCATAACATAGATACGGTCGACCTTATCAAGAAGACGAGTATCATGCGTAATCATAACAACTCCTCTACCTTGTTCATGGGCAATGGCAGCCAGCATCTCCGTTACTTGGTAGGCACGCTCAGTGTCTAGACTGGCTGTCGGCTCATCTGCAAGAACGATACTTGGATTGTTATAGAGCGCTCTAGCAATGGCCGCACGTTGACGTTCGCCACCTGATAAATCCTTGGGATAATGATCTTGTACTTTTGCCAAATCCAACAAGTCAAACAGCTCTTTTCGGTCACTTTTACTATTTTTTCCCTTATCCAATCTGTCAATCAAATCCAGCTGTTCCTTGACTGTTAGAAAAGGAATTAGGTTTGAAGCCTGGAGAATGAAACCAAACTCTCTAAAACGGAGATCTGTTTTTTCCTTCTCCGTCAAACTGCCTGTTTCCTTCCCCTTTACCAAAATCTTTCCACTCGATGCTTCCTGTAGTTGTCCTAGAGTTGTTAGAAAGGTTGTCTTGCCAGAGCCAGAAGGCCCAACGATAGCTACGAACTCTCCCGCATTTAGCTGAAAATTCGTCTCATGCAGGGCAACGACTTTCATCTTTCCTTCCCCGTAGGTTTTTGTCACTTGATTCATTTCAATCAATGCTGTCATACTATTCTCCTTATCATTCTGCAATTGCAGTAATCGGGTCCACCTTTAGCAAGCGTGGAAGTGAAATGACACCACCTAGAAGGGCCATCAAGCAAATTACCAAGCTTAGGACAGAGTAGGCTATCCAGCTTGGGTAGAAAAAGAAGGTAGCTGGTAAAACCAAAATCACTCCTCCGATTGCCAGCAAGGCTAGAGCAATCCCCATACCAGCTAGGAGAAAGATTTGACAGAAAAGAGACCATACAATGGTTTTGATCTGTATTCCTTGAGCTCGCATTATTCCATAAAGTCCAAGTTTTTGGATGGTAATGATATAAACAAAAATCCCCACAATCAAGCCTGTGATAACAATCATAGCAAGAATCATCCCTGAAAATACATTAACCTGAGGTGTGTAACCAGGAATTTTCGAAATCATTTTTGGGATGGAAATCTGTTTCAGTCCATCACCAGTCACTTCTATATCATTTTTCAATACCAAGGCAGAGATGGAACGGTTGGCTTTCAAGGTTCCTTGTAAGGTCCAATAAGTCGTCAGACTCGTAAAGACAACAGGCTCAGTGAAAAATTTATTTCCTTGAGTCAGGCCTACAATCTTGTAACTTACCTCGCTTCCATTGAGCTGAATGGCATCGCCTAGCTTAATCCCATAGTTCTCAAAAGACTGATCCACGACAACCTCATCATCTCCTTCAGGATAACGCCCCTCCGTCAAACTAGGTGAGATAAAAGCGTCCCAGTCTTGAGCAAAAATGGAAACATTGACCTTTTCACTACCATCGACTAGATTGGTTACAGCAAACATATAGCCCAATGGAGCAGCCTCTTCAGAACTCTTATCCTTATAGTCCTTTTCAGGAATAAAAGATGCCGTCAAATTATCATTTGCGTAGTCAGATAAAACCACACCCGTCGCTTGCCAGTTATCAATAGCGGCTCGGTTGTTTCGCACAAGACCAAGAGCTAAACTGGTCATAAAAAAGACCATGAAAGCGATAAGAAAAATGGTAGTTAGAATCAAACTATATCGAAGTTTATTTCGTACTATTTCTTTGATAGCAAGATACATGCCTATCTCCTTTAGCGTTTCCCAGAGGTAGCAAGAAGGCCACCCAATCCAATAGACAGAATTTCTGTCCTTCCATCCATTCAAAACAACTCCTACCTATTCTTTTAAAATGAATCACGGTAGCAACTCAACAAATCATCTTAGGAAAAGCCCTTGCTTGCTATCAATTTATATAAGTTATCCTTTCCTTTCTCAGTATATTTATAATAGAGAAGGTTAGGTCATCTGTTTTAAGTGTAATATCCATGCTATCACTTTCCCCAGTGGGTGTCAAGAAGAGCGACTTAGAAGATGATAAGAGACTTTAGTAGTTTTGTAACCATTCTGTAACAATTCTCTGCATAAAAAATGATAAAATAGTTAGGTACTGTTAAGGAGAGAATCATGCCCGCAAGAAAATTAGAAGCTTATGAGTTTGAACAAGCTCCCGAATCGAAACAAACTCCGCTTTACCAAGATTACACACCTGAAGCCCCAGTCGGCCCTAACCTAAAAGAGATTTTATTTTTTGTAAATATTGCTTGTTTTTGTATTTTTATGGTGCTTTTTAGCTTTATCTTTTTAGCCTTAAAATTAAATACAGCTTTATCATTTATTATTGCTATGGGGACAAGCTTCGCACTTTTACAACTTCAACGAAAGATGATGAAACGAAAATTTTCAAAATAAAGGTTGGTACTACTACCAACCTCTTTTCTAGTTATCAAAAAAGACAGTTATATAACTGTCTTTTTTATTTATTCTTACGTTTTGAAGGAGATTGGATGGCAATCTTAACTTCAAAAATTGTTCCTCTAGGTTTGTTATCTTTTACGCTAATCGTTCCTCGTAAGGCATCAACAATCTGCTTGGCCAAAGAAAGTCCCAAGCCAAAGCCACCTTTCTGACGGGTTCTCGCCTTGTCTACACGGTAAAAACGGTCAAAGATTTTCTTCTTGTCAGCAGCTGAGATTCCAATCCCATTATCCGCTACTGTTAGATAGAGGTGGCGATCTGTAGCATAAACCACAAACTCAATTTTTCCATCTTCTTCGGTATACTTGATGGCATTATCAAACAAGATGGTCATGAGTTGTTTTAAGAGCAACTGATCAGTCATAAAGGGACGATAAATCCGATTTTCATAGTCAAAAACTCGATCATTTTCAGAAGCAATTAACTCATAGTTGGTAAAGGTGGTTTTAAAGAATTGTGGAGAAACTTCTGCTATTTCTGGCTTAAGTCCATCATCTCGACGTGCTAAATTGAGAAGGTTGGTTGTAAGGAAACGCATATTCCGAACTTCTTCGAGGCTAGAAGCAATACTTTCGCTGGATTCCATGATCGTCGCTTCTGGTTTTCGAAAGAGATTCTCTAAACGATTTTGTAAAACAGCCAAAGGTGTTCTCAGTTCGTGACTCGCATTTTCAACAAAGGACTTCTGCTTTTGCATACTTTCCAGCAAGGGTTTGACACTGACACGGGCAAGGTAAACACTAGCAATTAAAGACAGAAGCCAGAAACTGGCCATGACCACTACGATTAAATGCTCATGGTTTTGGCTGATTTGCTCAAGCTGACTGGTATTGATTAAAACCGCCGCATATTTGACGTTGCTTGAAACAGTGGACGAATTTGTTTCCATCAAGATCATCCGGTAGGTTTCTTCCTGACCGTAGCTATTGACAACTTGGATTTGCCGAATATGATTCAACTCTTTCTTGTCCAGTTTGATCTTGTCCAAGCCTAAAAAGCGGTTCCCCAGTAAGAGTTGGTTAAAATCCTTGTCAAAGAGCAAGACTTCCGTATTGGAGCTGACATTGGGCTTGATTTCAGCCTTGCTGGCATTCGCTGTTGCTGGTTGAATATCTTTGACTTCTTCAGTTGCCCGATTAAGGGCTAATTGGATAACCACCTGAGGGCTAGTGCTAAGGGCTTGGAGTTTTTCATCTACAGAAGTATAGAGACTCGAGTGCATGACCTGAAGGATAATCAAGGTCATAGCAGAGAAGATCAGGGTGAAAACTCCGAAGTTTCGAATGAAATAGCTAAAATCATCTGCATGCCATGTTTTTTTTAATTTATTGAACATCTTTTAAAATATACCCGACACTACGCAAGGTTTGAAGATTTTCAGCAAAGGCTGTTCCCTTCAATTTCTTACGAACTTTTGAGACATAGACTTCTACAACGGAAATAGTCGTATCGCTATCAAATCCCCATAGACGGTCAAAAATTTGTGTCTTGGGAAGAATGACATTTTGATTTTGAAGGAAGTAAACCAATAACTCAAACTCTTTTCCGAGTAGTTCTACAGGAGTATCTTCCACTTTCACTTCATTCGTTGAAAGGTTGACGACAATATCCCCATAGGTCAAGGTATTTTCGTTAAACTTGCCTGAACGTTTGAGAAGGGCTTGGATCCGCATTTTGAGTTCTTCTAGGTAGAAAGGCTTGGTGAGGTAGTCATCCGCTCCCAACTCAAAACCATGTCCCTTGTCATCCAAACTTTCTTTGGCAGTCATGATAAGGACTGGTGTCGTAATTCCTTTTTCGCGCAATTCTTTCAGAACTTGGAAGCCATTTTTTTCAGGCAACATCAGGTCAAGCAAAATCAAGTCATAGACGCCACTTTCAGCTTCGTAGAGACCTTCTTCTCCATCAAAGACCTGCATGACATCTGCAAAATCATCTAAAAAGTCAAATACTGAGTTTGACAGACCTAGGTCATCTTCTACTAATAAGATTTTTATCATCAGAAACTCCTCCTTGTTATGATTATTATACCAAAATTGCCTTAAAAAAAACTCAACTCTCTCTTGTTTTCAGATAGAAAGTTGAGTTTTTATTTACATTTCGAACGAATTAAGCTTTAGCATATTGGGCTACAACAGCTTCTACTGCCGCTTTCTCACGCTTAATCAAGTCAACACGCGCTGCAATATCCTTGATTCCCATGCGGATGTTACGGCTAAGCGCTAGGTCAGAGAGTTGTGGTTCAAAGAATTCCTTGTACTCTGCCAAGCGTTGCTCAGTCTTAAATACATGGGCAGGTAGGATAACAAAGCTATCAAAGCTCATGTCACCACCAAGAGCTGCCTTGATCCAATCCCAGTTTTCACGCGCCCATACCCAAACAGTTTCTTGAGTTGTTTGATGATCTAGGAACTGGTAATACCAAGCAGACAAGTCTTGTGGTTTCACAACAAACTTATCCTTCCATGAACGAATCAAGGTTTGGATATTATCAGCATCTGTACTGTAGGCTAGAGCAGCTGCCAACTGGCGTTTGAAGACAGCATCTGTCGCATGAGTGTAGAGGTCCAGATAAGTTGCGACCAAGTCCTTGGTCTCATGGTGTTTCATTTCATTGATAAGAACTTGAGCACGGATAGCTGCTGGAAGTCCTGCAAGATTTTCCTTATGAGCTGCAAAGATTTGGCTAGCGACTTGACTAGCTTCTGCATCATTGGAGCGAATCATCATGGAAATGGTCAACTGACGAACCAATTCATCCTCATCTGATTCCCCTTCTTTGGCTTTGAAACCAAGACGGTCATAGTTGTGACGAGCCAATTTAGCAACGAGTGTATTAAAGGCCTTCTCAGTTTCTGTTCCTTCATCAATAAAGCGCTCAAGGGCAGAAATCACTTGAGAAACAGCTGAAACCACCAGATAAGACTCTTCCTTAGCAAGTTTATCAAGGACTGGAAGCAAGTCTGCATAAGAAATGTGTCCTGCTTCAGCCAACAAACGACGTTCTTGAACGATTTGCAGTTTGCTTGTGTTATCTAGTGTCTCTAGCTCAGCAAGAACAGCTTCTAACAAGTCTCCTTGATAGTCGGTAATATAGTGGGCCGTATTTTCAGTGTTGAGACGAAGAGCTCCTTTATTTTCAGCAAGAAGAGTGGCGTAGCCAGGGATTTCGATACTTTCAGTTTCGAGTGTGTCTGGTAAGCCTTTCCAGTTGCTGTTCAGTGGCACTACCCAGAGACGGTTCTTGTCTTCGTGCTCACCGATAAAGAATTGTTTTTGCGAAATCTTCAAGACATCATTTTCAACTTTGACAGTGAGAACTGGATAACCAGGTTGCTCCAACCAAGAATCCATGAAGGCTGCAACATCACGACCTGATGCTTGACCAAGGGCATTCCATAGATCACGACCAATGGTATTTCCATATTGGTGCTTTTCAAAGTAAGCATGCAAACCTTTAGCAAAATCAGCATCACCTAACCAACGACGAAGCATATGCATGAGACGGCTTCCTTTGGCATAGACGATAGCTCCGTCAAAGAGGGTATTGATTTCATCTGGGTGTTTAACTTCGACGTGGACAGACTGAACGCCATCAGTCGCATCACGTTTAAGTGCTCCCGGCACACCACCTGTTTGGAAGTCTTCAAAGATATTCCAACTTGGTTCGATGGCATCCACACAGACATATTCCATCATGTTTGCGAAGCTTTCATTGAGCCAGAGGTCATCCCACCATTTCATAGTCACGAGGTTACCAAACCATTGATGGGCAAGCTCGTGGGCGATAACAAGGGCAACTTGTTGTCGACTAGCAAAGGTTGAGTTCTCATCGACAATCAAGTAAACTTCACGGTAGGTCACAAGACCCCAGTTTTCCATAGCACCAGCTGAGAAGTCAGGGAGTGCGATATGGAGAGATTGAGGAATTGGGTACTTAACTCCGTAGTAATCTTCGTAAAATTCAATTGAGCGAACGGCAATGTCCAGTGAGAAATCAAGGTTAGATAATGGGTGAGCTTTGGTTGAGTAGACACCTACAAGAGTACCGTTTTTAGTTTTAGCGGTCACCCCTTGCAAATCACCAGCTACAAAGGCCAACAAGTAAGAAGACATGCGAGGTGTTGTCTCAAACTTCCAGATGCCTGTTTCCTTGCGGTTTTCCACATCAGTCTCTGGCATATTTGACAAGGCCACTTCACCTTCTGCTTGGTCAAAACGAAGAGCGAGATCAAAGGTTGCTTTGGCTTCTGGCTCGTCCACACATGGGAAGGCTTCGCGCGCAAAATGGCTCTCAAACTGAGTAGACAAGACTTCCTTCTTGACACCATCAACAGTGTAGTAAGAAGGATAAATCCCTGTCATGTTGTCTGTGATTTTTCCTGAAAAAGCAATGACTAATTCAACTTGACCAGCCTCAGCTAATTCGATATGCAGGGCTTCATTTTCATGATCAACTGTAAATGGACGAGCTTGGCCCGCAACTTCTACAGAAGCGATTTCCAAGTCTTTTTGGTGAAGGGAAATACGGTCACTCTGTGCTTGACCAGTGATGGTCACCTTCCCAGAAAAGGTCTTGGTCTCACGACTCAAGTCTAGAAATAAATCATAATGTTCAGGAACAAATTGCTTAATAAAATGTTCAACTGCTTGCATAGTTTTCTCCTATTCTAAGTTTAAGAGCTGCTGCTCTTCTTCAAACAAACTTATTATATCATGTTTTGCTTGAGAAAAAAGGATTGGACGGTGATTTCCAAAACTTTCTTCCTTCTAAAAGTCTACAGTGGGTAGACCTTGCGAAATTCTTCTAAAACAACCTTGCTGTCAGGTGTAAAAGTCAGTCCAGCCTCCCTCAACCACTCAGTGAAAAATTCCTCATGAACCTGACGCCAATAGGACAGAGATTTGTTTCCTTCCCCTTCCTTATAGGCATGGTTGACTGACACTTGATGAAAAGGCTGAACGGAAACCTTGGTAATTTCGACAATGCAGACAGCCTGATTTTGACTATCTAAAATGACATCAAATGTCCCTTCTTGCGGTAGAGATTCGCCTTCTAATGCGTAGAGATCGTAGGCTGAGGCGGTTGCTGTCTTTTCACCTTTTAAAACCAAATCTGCCAAGAGATCGGCTTCCACTCCAAAAGCCCAAGCATCGATTTCATCTCCGATCGAGGGATTGATTTTCTTGTATGCATTCCACATTTCTTGCGGTGTCATAGGTTACTCCTTTGTAATTTTTTACTTACTTCTTTTATACGTTTGAGATGGTCTGGATGATCAATCTCTAAATCAAAAATCTCTGGAATAGAACTGTAGTGGATAATGCACTTGATATCCATCTGATTCATTTTTTCTATGAAAGAAGCATTCAGATAGCCTGCTACAGCAAAGTCAATCTTTTTTATCCTTGCTTTATCCTGCATCTGTCTTAGCATATCTAACATAATGGGACTTTCTATATCATGCCATTGACTGTTTCTCACAGTTGCAAAAACAAAAGAAGTCAAATCATTCATTCCAACTATAATCTTTGAAATACCAGTTTCCATTATCCTGTCCAAGTCAAAATAAGCTGACGGTAATTCAACCATTGTGCCGATTTTCCCAGTAAAACCATGCTCACGCAATACTGTAATAGCTTGCTTTAACTGCTCAGCATCATTCACAAAAGGAGAAATAACAGACAGATTGGGATTGGTTTGATAAACATCTGTAACGACATGTGCCTCAGCCTGAAATTCATCTGGACACGCCAGCAAACGCCTAGTTCCTCTATATCCAAACAGGGGATGACCTTCATCAAAATACTTTTTAGTCCCCTCTAAACAATTAGCTTCTGTATTTGTTAACTCTGAAAAACGATACCAAACCTCTTCATCTGAGTACAAGGAGCAGATAGTATCTAGATAATCTTTTATAAATTGCTGACAACTTGGTAACAGGATGTTTTGATTGAGCTCTCTCAGTAAGTATTCTCCACGAATCATACCGATATGGTGTAATTGTTGAGGATAAACTTTTTCAACAAGTTTTTCGCCACTAAGGGCAAGTTGGTTTTGCATGTCCATTCACCTCGTCTTAAGAGATATAATATCAGCTATCATTATATGCCGCTTTCATCTAGTTCAAAAGCTTCATAAGGTTCAACTAACTCATATCCTAAAAATTCTGCTACTTTTTTGGAAGCCTCGTTATGAGCATCCCAAAGTGGAAACATATCTCTATTTAAACTCTCTAGAATCATTGCAGCACCAAGCTTTTTAGCAAATCCATTTCCTTGTTCGTTTGGTCTAGTTGCAACTTCCACTTCAACTGCTCCACGGTAAACTAACCCTGAGGAAATCCCAGCAATCAGTTCATTATTTTTAAGAACCACAAAGCCAAATCCACCTTTTAAAACAAAATCCTGATAGGACTCAAAATCCCCCTTTAAATCTTGTGACCATTCTTCCTCAGAAAAGCAGTTATAAATATGATTATCAATAGGCACAATATTGTAACCTTCTTCTAAATGAGTAACTAGATCATTTAGAAATTCAACTTGAAAATTTGCCCTATCTTTAAAAGAATAGCGAGTAAAAGAAACTAGCCCCACTTTCCGATGCAGAAAATCTTGCCAATTGGTATTTTCTGAAATAATAATCTTATAATCTAAACCATATTTTCTAACAAAATCTTCCCAAAATCTGGAATTCAACTCCCCTGCTAGGTATAGAAAATTCCCAACATCATAAAAGCTTGTTGTCCTATCACTGTTTCGGTAGACAGTGCCGATTTGAGATTTAAGATCATAGAGAACCATATTTTTCTTCCATGTTTTAAATAGTTCCATTATCCCCCATCTTCACCTTCCAATTTCTATAGCTTGTCATATCTAATTCTGGAAATCCTAGTAACTCTGCCTTAACCTGCAACACTAAAGGAGAAGCATTTTCTGTAGTAATTTCTTCCAAATTCAACCAAAGTACATTTGCTGAATCATTACTTCCATCAAGAACTTCATGAGGAAGTGATTTTTGATAGCGTTCGAAATCAAGTACTATATCATAAAAGACCATGATATGATGTACTGCAAAGTCTTGCCCATCTTCTTGAACCAGCACATCATAAATCCTAGGATTAGTGTAACCATTAAGCTTATATCCTGTCTCTTCCAGAACTTCTCTCTTGAGGGTTTCTGTCAGCCCTTCACCTACTTCCTGGCTACCACCAGGTAGATCAAAACGGTGTTGATAAGGGCCTCTCGTTTTTTCAATGCAGAGTAACTTCCCATTTTCAAAGCAAATACCATAGACTCCAAAGTGTTTTTTGATTTCCATCCAACTCCTCCTACTTCAAAGACCAGCCACCATCCACAGTCAGGATTTGTCCTTGCATGGCAGATGCCTGACCGCTAGCCAAGAATAGGCTAACTTGAGCAATTTCACTTGGCTCAATCCAGCGCTTGATTGGCGTTTCATTAGCCACCCAGTCAGCCAATCCACCTGGTTCAAAGTCTGCAGCGGTCATAGCTGTCTTGACAGCACCTGGAGCGATACCAAAGACCTGAATCCCAGCTTCTGCATAGTCTAGAGCCAACTGCTTGGTAAAGCCAGCCAAGGCATGCTTAGAGGAAGTATAGGCGTGGCCACCTCCGCCAGCTAGACTTGAGGCAATCGAACACATATTGATAATAATTCCTTTTTTATTTTCCAGCATTTGTGTCAAATAATAACGAGTCAGCTCCACTGGAGTCACATAGTTGATTTCAAAAATCTCTTGAATTTCCTGAGCTGATTGTTCCAAAAGGGGTTTGTAATCATCCAACACTCCAGCTGTGTTACAAAGAACATCGACTCGAGGACACCAGTCAAAAATTGGCTCCAAGTCAAGAGTTAAATCTCTCTGTAAAAAGTGGAAATCACCCTGTAAAAGTAGATTTTCGCCTTGGTCAACTCCATAAACTTGATAGCCCTTCTCTAAAAAGAGGCGAGCTTGAGCTAGACCGATCCCTGAACTCACTCCCGTAATCAATACGCGTCTAGTCATGCACTTCTACCCAATCCGTCGCCAAAACATCACAAGGTGTCGGACTCCACATAGAAAAACCTTCCCCTTCTCCAGACACATTGATTAGGAAATAGGGCGTCACTTCAAGTGCAACCCCGTTTTGCTCGATAGTGTCAAAAAGCTGCACATAGTTTTCAGCCCCTCCCCAGCTAGTACGTACATATTTTTTCTTAGCCTTTAAGCCAGGCAGGATTTCTTCAAATGTCATGTTTTTCTCCTTTGTTGTCTACCTATTTTTATTATAACAAAAAATCGACAACCAATCTATCATGGTTCCCGATTTTGTTCTTCCCTAGTCTTTCCCACCAAGTTTGCTATTGATGGTCATCATGATACTAGCAATTTTCTCTCCCCAGTAAGGATCGGAAGCATAGCGAACATTCATTCCGGTTGCCTTGTTTCCAAGGTGGTCTCTGCCATAGTCAATGTAATTTTCACGAATCCACTTGGCCGCTCCGAGAATCCCCTTGTCCACATCATCAAATTTTTTGGCTGAGGCATATGGGCTCGAATCATAAGCCGCAATTCCAAAGAAATTATTCTTATCCTTAGCTATCTGGCTCCGTCCCCAAGCACTCTCAAGTGCACTATGAGCCATTAAGTAAAGAGCATTTACACCATAGCGTTCCTCAGCTTCCTTAAAAACAGCTCCCTTACCAGCCAGGCGACTATCCCTAATATTCATCAAAGAATAAATTTTATCCAATTCAGCTGCGCTGTAATTACTTGGCTTGGTCAAATTTCTAAAGAGGAAAGGATTTTTAATGGTAAAGCCATCAAAATGAATCCCATCAGTTGAATAATATTTCTTACCAATGGTCATAGCTGAGCTATGTGGCGCAACACGGAGACTCACATAAGGTGATAACTCATGGTAAAAATACTTGCCATCACTTGTATAATGAGGGACAAATTCACTATCTTTATCAATAGCTACTAAATCACTTTTATTCATGAAGCCGGATAAACCAGAAATATTGACTGGTATTTGACTATCTTTTTTAGATTGGGCATCTCCAAGCGAGACGATGGTTCCCTGTGATACATAACTCAATCTTTCACCAGAAGCACTATAAACATAAGCAGTAATTGGCTTCACTTTGTAATATTTTGCCTCTGAGATCCACTTCCCATTATTCTGGAAGGAATACTCTTTACCTTTGATCTTAAAAGTACCTGTTACATATCGACCATCATCTTTTAGATAGTACCAAGCATCGTAATCTTTGTCAAAAATCCATTCATTTTTGGCCATATAGCCACCAGATTTAAGGTAGTATGAGCCAATCCATTCACGGGAAGCGTAGGCCCCACCTGACTTCAAGTAAAACCAGCTATTGTAGGATTTATCAAAAATCCACTCTTTTTCCGCCATAGCGCCACTATCTTTCAGATAGTAGTCACTTTTCCACTGGCTACTTGCCATCACACCATCGCTATTGAAATAGTACCATGTCCCTTTGATTTTCTCCCATTTGTTGCGAGAAATCTTGCCTGAAGCTGTTGCATAGTACCACTTGTCAGATATTTTCACCCAATCATTTTCTGCCATGGCACCACTACCTTGGAAGAGATAGTCATTATAGATGGTGCGACTAAGCATGACACCATCTTTATCAAAGTAATACCAGACGCCTTCAATCTTTTCCCATTTGTCGCGAGAAATCTTGCCCGAAGCTGTTGCATAGTACCACTTGTCAGATATTTTTACCCAATCATTTTCTGCCATGGCACCACTACCTTGGAAGAGATAGTCATTATAGATGGTGCGACTAAGCATGATTCCGTTTTTATCAAAATAGTACCAGCTACCTTCAATATTTTCCCATTTGTTGCGAGAAATCTTGCCTGAAGCTGTTGCATAGTACCACTTGTCAGATATTTTCACCCAAGCATTTTCTGCCATAGCACCGTCACCTTTGACAAGGTAATCATCAATTATAGTATTACTGAGCATAATGCCATTTTTATCAAAGTAATACCAAGTGCCACTAATTTTTTTCCAGTTTACGACATACTGGTTATTTTCATAAAAACGCCAGTTTCCTTGTTCTTTCTGCCAACCTTCCTTGATAACTTCCTCTTTTTTTTCCTTTTTGGAAGGATTTTCCTCTTTTACAGCTGGCTCTTTCTTCGCCTCGACTTTAGGAACTTCTTTCTTGGGAGCAGCTTCCTCTTTTTTCTCGACTACATCTGTGGTCTGAGTTTTTTTCGTAACCTGAGATTCTTCAGCATGTACAGATGTCTTTGCAAATCCTGCCATAGAAAGAACAACAGTACTTGCAAGTAGTATCTTCTTCATTTTATTCTCCTCAGTAGAAAACGATCTACACTATTACTATTTTATAAACCCTATTGTAACATAGTTAACAGACGGAAATATTACAAATTGATGAAGATTCTATGTCTTGTTGACGATAAGGAAGACCTAGTTTATCTCAGACTGGCTTTAACTTCTCGACGGAGATCTTCCAAACTACTAATGCCATATTTGTCCATGACTTTTGGCAGATTTTCGATGATATCAGGACAGGCATAAGGATTGGTAAAGTTAGCTGTCCCAACTCCGATGGCAGAGGCACCAGCCAGATACATTTCTAAAGCAGCTTCAGCCGAATCCACTCCCCCCATTCCAATAATGGGAAGGTCTGTTGTTTGAGCGACTTGGCGGATGAGTTTGAGGGCGACTGGAAAAACTGCAGGACCAGACATCCCACCCGTTCCATTGGCTAGGATTGGTTTTCTAGTTTTGAGGTCAAATCGCATACCGACAAGGGTATTGATCATGGTTAAGCCACTTGCTCCTGCATCTTCTGCGGCTTTGGCGATGGTGACAACATCCGTCACACTAGGAGTTAACTTGACATAGACTGGCACATCAGAGGCTTCCACAGCTGCTTTTACCACTTCGTAGGCCAAGTCAGGGTCTTGCCCAATCAAAAGTCCATGATTGCCGTGATCCACATTAGGACAAGAGATATTGAGCTCGATAGCCTTTACATTTGCAGCCTTGGAAATTCCTCGAGAAACGGCAGCGTACTCTTGTTTTGAAAAGCCTGCAACATTTGCGATGATAGGAAGCGTAGGATACTGTCTTTCCAGCCAAGGTAACTTTTCTGCTAAAACAGCTTCTAAACCCGGATTTTGCAAGCCGATTGCATTGAGCATACCAGCAGGTGTCTCAGCTACCCTTGGAGTTGGATTGCCAAAACGGGGTTCAAGTGTCGTCGCCTTGATCATAATAGAGCCTAAAAGGTCTAAATCATAGTACTTGGCATACTCCTGGCCAAAACCAAAGCAGCCTGATGCTGGTATGATGGGATTTTTCAAGTCCAAACCAGGTAGAGAAACTTGTAAACGATTTGTAGTCATGACTTTCTCCTTACAATACAACTGTTCCCGTACGGAAAACAGGACCATCTTCACAGACGCGTTGACTGACCGTCTCACTATCTGGCACTTTTAGAACGCAGGCATAGCAAGCCCCCATCCCACAAGCCATACGAGATTCCAGAGATAGGTAGGCTCTTGGGTGGTCATAAAACCTTTGATTGATATATTTCATCATTCCAGGAGCCCCACATGAGTAAACAGCATCAAATTGACTGTCTAAGTCATTGATGACGACTGATACATTTCCCTTAATACCATACGAACCATCATCTGTCGTAACAAAAACCTGACCATATTGGGTCAATTCTGTTTCGAGAATAACAGCATCCTTGTTAGCAAAACCGAGGACTATTACTACTTTCACCCCACGCGCATGCAATTCCTTGGCTACCTCAAGTAAGGGTGGAACACCAATTCCTCCTCCAACGAGGAGAACTTGACTCTGATTGTCTAAATCAGACAAGTCAAAACCATTTCCCTGAGGTCCCATCACATCAAGAGTATCACCCTGACTTAATGTTGAAAAAATGGCGGTCCCAGCACCCTCAATCCGATAAATAAGATGACACTGCTTGTTTGCCTTGTCAATAGACGAAATTGAAATAGGACGGCGCAAGAGATGGGCATCATCAGGCACACGCAAATGAAGAAATTGCCCTGCTCGCATGGCTTCAACCATTTCTCCTTCTAGGACTAATTCAAAGATTGCTGGCGCAATTTCCTCTTGTGCGATCACCTTCATGGTTTCCAAACGAATCGCACCCATACGCTTTTTACATGTGGGATTCATGACTTTTCCTCCTTAAATTTAAGGGGACCAGATAAAGAAAAGACCTTGCTAATGCAAGGCCTCAGTCAGGTTAGGCTAGAACTCATGCGCACACTTAAAAAGTCCCCACAGAGAGTCCCCTATCCCTTCTATCTGACACCTTGTGAGTCTCTCTGGACTCCCCTTAAAGGTTAAATTTGTATTAGTATACTCTTTCAAAGTAAAAAAGTCAAGTAGAAAACGAACATTCTACTTGACCTCACTGGATTATTTTTCACGAATGACTTCGACCTTGTAGCCATCAGGATCCTTGACAAAGTAATAGTTTGGTTTGGTTCCTGGTAGACCTTTTGGCTCTGTAACCTCATAGCCTTTGTTGCTATGTTCTTGATGAAGTGCCTCAAGGTCAGGTGTACTGAGGGCGATATGGGCAAAGCCATCACCTACCACATAAGGACCATGGTCATAGTTATAGGTCAATTCCAACTCGTAGTCGTCACCATCAAGTCCTAGATAGACAATAGTGAAGGCATAATCTGGAAAATCCTTGCGACGCAATTCTTTAAAACCAAAAGCATCTTGATAGAATGCGATTGATTTTTCAAGGTTTTCTACTCGCAAGCAAGTGTGTAGCATTTTTGAAGCCATAGCTTTCTCCTTTATTTCTAAAAAGACTGGGACAATCCTGTTCCAGTCTTAAAAGTAATTATTTACCAAGTTTTGCTTTAGCTGCATCTGCAAGAGCTGTGAAAGCTGCTGCATCGTTAACAGCTAAGTCAGCAAGCATTTTACGGTTAACTTCGATTTCAGCCAATTTCAAACCATGCATCAATTGTGAGTATGAAAGTCCGTTCAAACGAGCTGCCGCATTGATACGAGTGATCCACAATTTACGGAAGTCACGTTTTTTCTGACGACGGTCACGGTATGCATAGTAGTAAGAGTTCATTACTTGTTCTTTTGCAGTACGGAACAAGATGTGTTTAGCTCCATAGTAACCATTTGCTAGTTTAAGAATACGTTTACGACGTTTGCGTGATACAACGCCACCTTTAACACGTGCCATGTTTTATTTCCTCCAAATATTTCCTAGAATTGTTTACTTACTATTAGGCTATTATTTCAAGCGAGTAAGCATTGCTTTGATACGTTTGAAATCTCCTGAATGCACCATAGATGCTTTACGAAGATGACGACGTTGTTTCTTAGTTTTTCCGTGGAAACGGTGAGAAGTGTAAGCACGGAAACGTTTAAGTCCACCAGAACCTGTACGTTTGAAACGTTTAGCTGATGCGCGGTGTGTTTTTTGTTTTGGCATGATTTTTTCTCCTTTATTTAACTTTCTGACAATTATTTTTTGTCAGTTGCTGGCGCCAACTGCATGAACATTTGGCGTCCATCCATCTTAGCACGTTGTTCGATGATTGCAATATCTTGTGTTGCTTCAGCAAACTCGGCTAAAACTTTTGCACCAATCTCTTTATGGGTGATCATACGCCCTTTAAAGCGAATGGATACCTTAACTTTGTTCCCTTTTTCAAGGAACTTGCGAGCATTGCGAAGTTTCGTTTCGAAATCACCCTTATCGATAACTGGGCTCAAACGAACTTCTTTCACGGTCACAACGCTTTGTTTTTTGCGTTGCTCTTTTTGTTTCTTCTGGTACTCAAATTTGAACTTACCGTAGTCCATAATTTTAGCAACAGGTGGTTTTGCTTGGGGTTGAATCAATACCAAGTCAACATTTGCACTATCAGCCAATGCTTGCGCTTCGCTGAGTGGCTTAATGCCTAGCTGTTCTCCCTCAAGACCGATCAAGCGAACTTCACGTACACGAATTTCATCATTGATGAATAAGTCTTGCTTTGCTATGGTTTTCACCTCTTTTTTATTATTAGAGAAAAACAAGAGCGGGCTCGTAATGATACAAGCCCGCACGTTATGATAGCGTTTCTTAGAAACTTTTCATCCGTAGGGCCAGGCAACTTGATGTCACAAGGCGAGAAGCTCTCACTTCTGCTTTTCTCAACTTTTATATGATACCAAGTTTTCTAGCCCTTGTCAAGATAAAAAGTCATTTTTTCGAAAAACTTTCTGTTTTCTTCTTGATGTCGGCATCAAAAAGAGAGAACCTAGTTGGTTCCCTCTCTGTGTTAGTTCTTCCCTCACCTTCCGTATAGGAATGCTAAGACCTATTAAAAACTTCCTTTTTACGTGAACTGCCCCATCTTTCGATAAATAGAATCCCCACTAACAAAAGGATAATCAGGCAAGGAAGTAAGACCAGCCCCATGCTCCAATTTAGATCTACATTATCAATCTGCTTAGGTAATCTTCCAGATAAAATCTCTACTGAACGCAAGTAAGTAAAGGGAAGTAGATGTGCAATACTCTGAAGAGGCTGGATCGTTTGGATACCAAACAACAAGCCAACAATCCCAATGAGTGAAAGAAAGAGGACCGGCATTTTCTGCTTGAAAAAGTAAGCAATCAAGTAGACGACTTCCACAATGACGATAAAGGCTAAGAAAGCTAAGAGCAAGCTAGGAAATAACACATCTTGTATCTTCCCAATAGTTACCTCTTGATTGGTTAAGCTATAGAATGGGTAGGGATAATCCAACTGTCCAAAACCACTTATCAGACTTCCCACTAGAAAAGAAAATCCACAGATTCCGATAAACAGCACGGTTACATAACTCACCCCAACTCCAAGAGAGGACAGGGCAAATGTCACTTTTGAAAAAGGATATAACTGAGCTGTGTCTAGATGATTTTGATATCTTTCTGCAAACAGTTGTGTTAGCATAAAAATAATACCAATCACAAACAAGCTTGGGATGATAGCCTCTAAAATCCAGAGAATCTGATCAATCCCGTGGGTCGGATAGTCTAAATTGTGGGCTTTTATGTTCAAGGGATACAGGGCTTGATAAATCTTTCGTTGGCGGTCAACCGCCATTTTTAAGTCAGAGCTAGAAGTCGATTCCTTCGATACAATTTCATAACTCTTTTCCTCATCTTGCCACTGCAAATAGTAGGCTTCTTTCCAGCGCCCTTCTTTTAATAAAGTCAGAATTTCTTTCTTTCTCATCAAAAGATTCTTTTGCAAGTCTAAATTTTCTTTAGCAAACTGATATTCCTCCGAGCTGGTGTCAGACATTTGGGAGAGTTTCTCTTCATTTTCATTGATAGCTCTCTCGTTAGCTGCAATACGACTTTCCAACCTGCTCTCCAAGCTGTGTGAGTTTGCAGTCTGACTATGTAAATAAAAGGTAACACCGAGTACAGATGCAAATAAAAGTAAGATAATCCAGTTTAAACGACTTTTGAAAACTTTTTTTAACAAAAATAGGCTAATATCTTTCATAACGGAACCTCTTCTATCTGCCCCTGATGAATGGTTACCATGCTATCGCAAATCTCCATTAACTCCTCTTTGTAGTGGGAACTCAAAAGAACCAGCTGTTCTTTTCTATCGATTTGTGCCAGCCTATCAAAAAACTTCTGTCGATAATACTCATCTAAGCCATTTGTTATCTCATCCATGAGCCAGCATTTCGCCTGACTGAGGAAATACATAGCAATCACCAAGCGTTGCTTCATGCCTAAGGAATACTTGCGGATGGGAAGGTTGATATAGTCAGACATTTCCCAATAGGCGATTTCGTCCCCCAAGTTTAGGTCTGACTTCCAGATATTTTTTATGAGACGAAGGTAGTCCATCCCACTTAAGTTTCCATCCAGCCATTCAGCGCTCTCATAATAAAACAAAGAAGGAGGGGCTGCGATATGTCCACTACTAAGGGGAAGCAGCTTGCTAATAGCTCGGAACAGTGTCGTCTTTCCCGAGCCATTGATAGCAAGAAGGCCATAAATCCTACCCTTTTTAAAGGTGAAATCCGCATCTTGCAAGATGACTTGTCGCGTTTTTAAGGTAACATGAGTAAGAGTTAACATAGCCAGCCCTCCTTTTTCTCACTCTTTAAGGATTAATAACCTCCGCTGTAGTAGTTTATGACCTCATAGCGAACATAATATCAATCGGACCAACTTTTTAGTCATTATAGAGTAATAAGCAGACCATCTTGGAATGTTTACATATTTACGTCCGTGGTAATTCATACTAAACTTCCAAGCGGTATTCCAATCATACCAATAAGTTTTAAGAACACTCACAGCAGATACACTGGACTGAAAAAGACCAACAAATAACAAACTAGCTAATAAAGCAACTTTTGCTGATTTCTCATGTTTTCATTGCATTTATATCTTTACTATTGGAAACACTTTCATTATATCGTTTTTCTCGGTATTATGCAACAGATTTTCAGTTTATTTCACTAATATATGACATTTTTCTTCCTAACGAACGCTTTCAATTCGCCAACTATTCCATCCTTTAAAGCGAATAGCTCCTTGCTGGTCAGTTCGGTAAATCTTACTCTTGATGGTCTCTAGTCGAGTCAAGGTTTCCTGATGGGGGAGTTTCGTTCTATTGTTTTTTCCAACTGAAATGAGAGTAATTTCTGGTTTGAGTTTTTCTAGGAAAGCTGGATTGGATGAGGTTTTAGCACCATGTTGGCCAGCTTTCAAGACATCCACCTCTAAGTCAGGATATTGCTTTAAAAGATCCTTCTCTCCCTTCTCTTTCAAGTTTCCACTGAAGAGAAAGTGCTTATCCAAGAGTTTCCCATAAAGAAGGAGGGAATCACTATGACTTCCATCTCCAATCTGCCTTGGAGATAGGACTTCTAAGTAACTGCCAAAAATCGGGAAATTCTCCCCAGCTGTCACACTACGTACCTTGGTTTGGCTTGCTTCTAGTTCTGCTACAAATTCTTTCTGTGTCAGACTTCCTCTTGATACTAAAATCTCCCCAACATGGAAAGCCTTGGTCACCTCCAGCAAATCACCAACATGTTCCTTGTCTGTGTTGGTCAAAATAAGCTGGTCAATCTTGGCTACCCCACGACTTTTTAGATAGGGAATCACGGTTCGCTGGGCATTGCTGGTCGTCGCCTTTTCCTGCCAAGCCTCGATTTTCTTAGTATACTCTGCCTTACCACCTACATCTATGAGAATGGTTTTACCAGTTACATCCCGTAGGAAAATACTTTCTCCTTGCCCGACATCCAGCATGGTAATTTCATTTTCCAGTGGATGCTTGATCAGGAAAAAGAGCCCCACGATAAAGAGACTTAATCCTGCTACCCTCTTGATGTTTTTCCTAAAATCATACAGTAAGGCTAATAAAATTAAAAGTAAAATCAAAAGCCATGCATTGGGTTGTCCAAAGACCAGAGGCCTGCTTGCCAGCTGCGATACCAAGCGAATGATATTCTCCAACCACTCAAAGACAAAGTTAAACTGAGTGACTGGGTAAACAAAAGACAGAATGAATAAGATGGACAAAAGCGGTAAGAATACCAAGTCAAACAGAAAAGAAAAGACAAAGGTCAAAAGGATAGACCAAGGCTGAAATTCTGCAAAATAGAAGGATAGAGTGGGCAATATTCCCAAGGAAATGACTAGACTTTCTCTGGCAACAGCCTTGAGTCCCTCCCCTTCTTTGCTGGTCATGGTCAAGATAAAAGCATAAGCGCAGGACAAGACCCCTCCTGCAGTTAGGAAAAAGTTGGGCATGATGATAAAGAGGACAAGGACTGTTAAGGCAAAATTGTCCAAGCCCTTAACACCATGTTGAGCCAGTAACTTTTGCAAGAGACTGCGAATGACTGAGGCTGAAAATCCTGTCAGACCTGCATAGATAAGGGAAAAGGGATAGGTCAGCCACTTCAACTTTTCTTGAGTCAAGCCCAATCGCAAGAGGAGTTTCTTAAAGGCATCCATAAAGAATCCCACCTGCATACCTGACAAGGCAAAGAGGTGGATAATTCCTAGACTGGAATAAAGTTCATTCATCTCCTCGAAGTCCGTATCCAAATGTCCTAAAAGAAGACCTGTCATATAGTTGCGCATAGGATCTGGAAAGTGCATCTTGATCCAAACTACTGCCTTTCGACGTAAACTAGACAGATTTTCTCCTATATCCCAACTGCTAACCTGTTTAAGTGACTGGATGCTCTTGATAGTCAGTGTCTGGTAAATTCCCTGAGTCTTCAGATAGGCTTGGTAGTCAAATCCACCAAAATTTCTCTGCCCTTCAGGCTCTGAAGGTTTTCCTTCTAGCTCTATCTCGTGAAGGTCTGTTAAGGCCTGAAAGAGCTCTTTCTCCTCCTCGGACTGGAGTTTATAGTAAACTTGGAAGGTACGGCCGTCAGCCTTGCCCCGAAAGGACAGACTATCTCCATTGACTTTGATAGTATCTGGTAAAATCCGTACCTTCTCAACAGAATCCACTAACTTTTGACTAGCTTGTGTCTGTTGCCAATTTTGAAACAAAAACCAAAAACCAAAAACTCCACAAATCGCTAGAACTCTACCGGCCGATTTCCAAGGAAATTGAAGAAAGAGACAGATGAGTAGAAAAACAAAGCCTAGTAAAGCAAGATAAGATGCAGAGAAAATGGCGTAGTAAAGCCAAAGTAACAGAAAAATCAAATAGATTAGGGGGATAGGGAAGTTCTTAATCCACTGTAACATAGTCTTTTAACTTTTCTATGGTCTTAGCGCCAATACCAGAGACTTTCTTTAATTCATCTACCGACTTGAATTTGCCATTCGCCTCACGATGGTCGATAATATCCTGTGCTCGTTTTCCTCCCAAGCCTTTGACCTGCTTGAGTTCTTCCAGACTAGCTTTATTGAGGTTGACCTTCTTTTCTTTACTTGTCGAAGGAGTCGTTCCAGAGGCAGCCTGCTGACTAGCTGCTTCTTCTCCCTTAGTTGGAACATAGACAAGAGCCTCGTCACTGATTTTCTGAGCGAGATTGAGCGACTTGCTATCTGCCTCATCTGTCAAGCCACCCGCCTTCTGAACGGCATCGTGAACTCGACTGCCAAGAGGCAAGTCATAAATCCCTGGCGATTTGACAGCACCTTTGACATCTACTGTGATTAGATCTTGTTCAGGAGACTCTTCCTTTTCTTCCTTCTTGACTTCCTTTTCAGACGATGAATCCTTTGAAACGGCCGCAACTTCAGCCTGCAAATTTGTTTCTTTCACAGGTGTTTGTGAAGTTGGCTTTAGCAGGAAAAATCCGCCTAAGGCTAAACCCAAGCCAGCACAGATGACAATGATTTTATATTCTTTGATTTTCTCGATAATTGCTTCCATATTTTCTCCTCTCTTAGATTATTCGTAAGAGGAAGAAAAAAACAGTCGAAAAATTTCTTTTCAACTGCTTATTTATTTGCAAAATAGTCTTCCTTGGTCAAGACATAATGAACTCTTGTGATAATTCGACCTGGTTCTTTGTTATCCATTCTGGCATAGGGTTCTTCGTGGGAAAAGCGCATACCTGATTTCTCCATGACCTTTCCTGATGCGGGATTATCCTTATCGTGAAGAGCGGTCAACTTGTTCATTCCAACCTTCTCAAAAGCCAGCTCAATCACGGCGCGATTGGCTTCTGTCGTCAATCCTTGATTCCAATACTTTTGGTTGATAATATAACCAATAGCTGCTTTTTTGAGAATGGGGTCAATCTTATGCAAGTCAATAGTTCCGATAAACTTGCCATTGCTTTTTAGTTCTATTCCCCAACGGCCCAAGGGATTAGCCAAGTAAAACTGAGCAATGTTATTCTTAGTTTCTTCTAAGCTTTGATTTGTTGGAAAAGTGTAGCGTGTATTTTCTCTGTCTGAAGCATACTCAAACATGGCTTCTGCATCGTCCAAGGTTACAGGTCTAAACAATAAATGCTCAGTCTCGACTATGGGATACTGTGCTAGTTTTAAAAAGATTGATTCCATATTATCTCCTTTCGTTTCAAAAGCGAATCCCTCTTAATCTCTAAGTTTTCAAATACAAGAGGCTCTGCTATATTTACAACATCTAAGGATTTTAGCTTATCTAGATTTATTTCGTTTTTCCAAATAAATCTTTAGTAATTAAGGACAATCCCCCAAAACCTATAAAACCTGTATTCCTATCGTCAAAGTAACCTTCACGGAATAAAACAATTCCACCACTACTAACCACATTCTCAATATACTCACTATTTTCAGCTATTATCTTTGAAAAACCTGACTGTAAAAAAGTTGTAACTTTAAGTCCCTCTGGCAACAATAATAAATGAGCTGTTAGTTTTGCTAGCAAGATTGAAACAATGTCTGAAACAGACTCTCTATCTAATATTTGAATTCCACCAAAAAATTTCACTTTATCATTCTTCGTGAGCATAATCTCTTCGGAATAAATTGCATTCCTAACCTCTAGCTGTTGCTTTTTTAGCAATTTCCATAGTTTATAATATTGGACTATTCTAGTATTATCATTAAAGCAATCATCCCCTAATACTAGGTATAGATTAAAATTATTTTTAGTTGAATAATCATATAATTGCGAAATCAAATACTCTAAATACTCTCCCCTTCTTCTATAATCACCAATTATCTCCCAACGTCTTACATGAATCTTTTGTACTGACATAAAGTTGAGGGAAGAAGTATCAGCATTGACTTCTGTATGGATTATCATAAAACTTTCTCCTACCCTAACTTATGTATTTTCCTACTAGCTTATCAAAAAAAGCTCATCAAAGCAAAAGTTTTTCTTGATTTTCGAAACAGTTTTATATAAAATAAAAACATCACGATAATCGGGTTTCTCTGTGATGTTTGATTTTAAAGGCCCGAATTTAGAAAATGGAGTAAACCTATATGTTAATCGGAATTCCAAAAGAAATTAAGAATAATGAAAACCGTGTCGCCCTCACACCTGCTGGTGTCCATAGTTTGATCACCCGTGGTCATCGCGTCCTCATCGAGACAAACGCTGGACTCGGTTCAGGATTTACTGATGCCGATTATCAAAAGCAAGGTGCTGAGATTGTCGCTACTGCTGACGAAGCCTGGGCAGCTGAGTTGGTCGTGAAAGTAAAAGAACCACTAGCTTCTGAATATGGGTACTTGCGCGACGACCTTCTCCTCTTCACCTACTTGCACATGGCCGCTGCTCCAGAATTAGCAGATGCTATGTTAGCAGCAAAAACAACAGGAATTGCCTATGAAACTGTCCGTGACAGCCAAGGACATCTGCCACTCCTCGTTCCTATGAGTGAGGTTGCTGGTCGTATGGCAGTTCAAATCGGAGCTCACTTCCTTACCAAACAAGCTGGCGGTTCTGGTGTTCTACTTGGTGGTGTACCGGGTGTTCCAAAAGGAAAAGTAACCATCATCGGTGGCGGTGTCGTCGGGACACATGCTGCCCGCATCGCCCTTGGACTTGGTGCTCAAGTAACTATTTTAGATATCAGTGCTAAACGACTCTCAGTCTTAGAGGAAGTCTTCGGAAACCAAATCCAAACTCTTATGTCCAATTCATTCAATATCGAAGCAAGTGTGAAAGATGCTGATGTGGTGATTGGTGCAGTTCTCATCCCTGGTGCCAAGGCACCAAAACTGGTGACAGATGAGATGGTCAAACAAATGCGTCCAGGATCTGTCATCGTTGACGTTGCCGTTGACCAAGGTGGTGTTATCGCAACAGCAGATCGTGTGACAACGCATGATGAACCCGTCTATGAAAAACATGGGGTGCTCCACTATGCTGTCGCCAACATCCCTGGTGCCGTAGCTCGTACTTCTACCATCGCCCTGACCAATGTCACCCTTCCTTACATCGAAGCCTTAGCAGGAAAAGGTTTTAAGAAGGCAATCACTGAAGATCAAGGCTTACGTGAAGGAGTTACAACTTATCAAGGTTACTTGACTAGCCTCCCAGTTGCCCAAGGCCTCGATAAAGATCACACATCTATCGACGAACTTGTTTAAAGCTAGACACTCATAAAAAAGCAAAAAGAGTAGTTCACATCTGAACTGCTTTTTTTGCTATTCTGTTTCTTGGTTCTTCTCTTCATTTTTAACTGGAGCTGGTTCATAGGCTCGGATAATTTGAGCGACAACTGGATGGCGAACCACATCCTTAGCTGAAAAATGAACAAAGTCAATTTGATGAATGTTCTTGAGCTTTTCCTGAGCATCAATCAAACCTGACTTGACGTTACGTGGTAGGTCAATCTGACTAATATCTCCATTGACAATCATTTTAGAATTAAAGCCTAAACGCGTCAGAAACATCTTCATCTGCATGATGGTCGTATTTTGCGCCTCATCGAGAATGACAAAGGCATCATCCAAGGTCCGACCACGCATGTAGGCAAGGGGAGCTATTTCGATAATTTCACGCTCCATGAGACGAGTCGTCTGGTCTTTCCCCAAAATCTGATACAAGGCATCATAAACCGGTCGAAGGTAAGGATCGACCTTCTCTTTGAGATCACCTGGAAGAAATCCTAGACTCTCACCCGCTTCCACTGCTGGACGAGTCAGGATAATCCGCTTGACTTGTCCACGTTTAAGGGCAGTCACTGCCAAAGTCACTGCAAGAAAGGTCTTCCCTGTCCCTGCAGGCCCAATTCCAAAGGTCACATCATGCTGTTTAACACTGTCCACATAAAGCTTTTGACCCAAGGTTTTGACACGGATAGGTTTCCCAGTATTATCCTTGATGATTTCTTCTTCGTAAAGGGCGACAAACTTGTCGATTTCATCGTTTTTGACCATGCTAATCGCAGTCACCACATCTGGCGTGCCAACGGTCATCCCCCGATTCACCAAGACCATCAAAGCCTGGATAACCTGACGGGCTTCCTCACAGGCAGTCTCTTCTCCCAAAACCTGGACAATCTCCGTACGGGCATGAATCACCACATCGAGCTCTTCTTCCATCAAACGAAGATGGCGCTCATTGGATCCAAAAAGATGAAACAAGTCATCCGGATGACTCAGTTGAATGTCTATTGAATGTTCCTTCAAATAAAGAACCTCTCTAATCCGTTTATTTCTTTTTATTATAGCAAAGAGAACAATAAAATACTAGCCTCATCTCATTGTCTCTAGTGTTCTAAGTATTCTTGCCAGATGGCGTCAAAGTCTCCTAGGTTGAAAGAGAAACTGGCATGCTCCTCCAAGAAGCGACTCACCTCATCAAAATTATCTGTGTGTTTTGGAAAAGCCGACTCTTCAAAAGCGAGGTCTGCTAGGATGGCTTTAGGGCTATTACTTTTAGGATTGCGCTCAGTCATGAGCCAAGTGTAAAATGATTTTCTCAATTCTTTCTCCTATCAAGAGTTTTTTGATGACACTTTTCTGATTCTTGAAAATTCTTGGACTTAGCCTCTGATACGTAGTGTTTTATAAAATCTGTTTTCGCATCTGTATAGGCATCTCGATTGTGTTCAAATTTTTTCCACAAATCCAGTTTTAATTCCTGATACGCTTGGGCGATATCTGGATGCTGGCAGAGATAATCTCTAAAAAAAATCTCGTCATGATCTCCCATCAGTCGCAAATGTAGATGAAAAACTTTTTCGGCAAAGCCCTGCTCTGTGTAGCCTTTATTTAGCGAAATCCTGCTAGGACTCTCCGACATCACTAGCCAATCATCCTTCACCAATAGATCCCTGACCTTTGCTAAATCCTCTATTTTGCCTACTTCTAATAGAATATCAACGATGTTCTTGGCCCAAATATTAGGGATAGCAGTGCTACCGATATGTTCTATTCTTTTAATGACATTTTCACCCAGTATTTTTTTCAGATTTGCTTTTTCCGATTCATACCAGTCTTTCCACTCTGATTTATGCTCTACCAGAAAAATAGGAAAAAGTTGCCAGAGTTCCTCTAAACTCATTTCTTCAAGTTTCTTTATCATACTTAGAAAGCCTAAATCAACTCTGTACCAAACTGGTCTTGCTTGATTTTGCCAGCTTTCATCAAGCCTCCGAGTGCTTTCTTGAACTGACCTTTAGAAATGCCAAAGGTTGCCTTGATGTCCTCAGGGGATGACTTATCATTCAAGGTCATAAAACCGCCATTGCTTTCCAAGTAGGTCAAAATCATCTGGGCATCATTTTCCAACATCTCAAAAGAACGCGGTTTGAGGGAAAGATTCAACGTACGGTCTACTTCACGGAAACCAATGACACGCGCATCTAGAACTTGTCCCAAACGTGGCTCTGCGTAGCGCTCACTTGGGTGAATAAAACCAAGCATGTTATTCTCTGGCAGATAGACAAAGGTCCCTGACAGTTTGAGACGATAAACAATAGCTGGCCAGTTTTGGTTCTGCATGTTGTTATAGGCAGGACGAGCCAGACGTTGGAAATCTTCTTGATAGGCCAAGAGTCCCCAGATACGGTCTTTCTTGTCCACTTCAAGACGGATGTAGAGTTGATCCCCCTTCTTAGGCCAGAGTTCTTTGAGCTCAGGAAGGATATCGAGTGACACGACGATTTCCTTGTCAGGCAAGCCTGTATCCACAAAGACACCCAAGTCCTTACGAACTTCTGTTACAGTTCCCCAACCAAATTGGTCCTGAGTTGCAGTCACTTCTAAGGTTGTCAGACGGAGTTTTTGCTTCATATCCGTGTAGGCAAAACCTTTGACCGTATCCCCTACTGTATGTTGCCCTTCTTCCTTGGCAAGTGCATAGGTTTGACCATCCTTTTGCACAAAGTAAAAACGGTCATTTTCATCGATGATGAGTCCAACGATAAAACTTGCAAGATTTGTATTCATATTTCCTTCTTTCGAATAAAACTCAGCCAGCAATGCCAACTGAGTTTTTCTGTTTATTTTTAGACTTCCAAAAGTTCTTTTTCTTTATTGGCAGTCATATCGTCAATGTGTTTGACAGCATCGTCTGTTACTTTTTGAATATCTTTTTCAAGAGTCTTCAATTCGTCTTCAGTGATTTCTTTTGCTTTTTCTTGTTTCTTAGCTTCGTCCATAGCATCACGACGGATGTTACGAATAGCTACTTTAGCATTTTCACCGACCTTCTTCACTTCTTTAGCAAGGTCACGACGAGTCTCTTCAGTAAGAGCAGGGATAACCAAGCGGATCACAGAACCGTCATTAGCTGGTGTGATACCAAGGTCAGAAGCGTTCAAGGCACGTTCGATGTCTTTCAATGAAGACTTGTCAAATGGTGTTACCAACAAGACACGTGCTTCTGGGATGGTAATTGAAGCGATTTGGTTAAGAGGAGTTTCGACTCCATAGTATTCTACGTGGATACGGTCTAGCAAGCTTGCGTTGGCACGACCTGCACGGATACCACCAAATTCACGAGCAAGTGATTGGTGAGACTGGGTCATTCTCTCTTTAGCTTTTTCTACAATTGCGTTAGCCATAATTTTCTTATTCCTTTTCTTCGATATTGTTTGAAACTGTTGTTCCGATATTTTCACCAAATACGACACGTTTGATGTTGCCTGGTTGGTTCATGTTGAAGACGACCAAGTCAATGTCGTTGTCCATAGAGAGGGTTGAAGCTGTTGAGTCCATGATACGAAGACCTTTGTTGATAACATCACGGTGAGTCAATTCTTCAAACTTAACGGCTGTCTTGTCTTTCTTAGGATCGGCATTGTAAACACCATCTACGCCATTTTTAGCCATAAGGATGGCATCCGCTTCAATTTCAGCTGCACGAAGGGCCGCTGTTGTATCTGTTGAGAAGTAAGGTGAACCAATTCCGGCACCAAAGATAACGATACGGCCTTTTTCAAGATGACGAAGGGCACGTCCACGTACGTAAGGCTCTGCCACTTGTTGCATAGAAATAGCTGTTTGAACACGCGTATCGACACCAACTTGTTGCAATGAATCTGCCATTACAAGAGCATTCATAACAGTCCCAAGCATTCCTGTGTAATCTGCCTGAACGCGGTCCATTCCTGCTTCTGCAGCAGGTTCTCCACGCCAGAGATTTCCTCCACCAATAACAAGGGCAATTTCGATACCTAAGCTATGAACTTCTTGAATCTCTCTTGCGATTTTCTGAACTGTTTGGATATCAATCCCTACGCCACGTTCACCTGCAAGAGCCTCACCTGATAACTTGATTAAAATACGTTTATACTTGGGGTTAGCCATTTTTACTCTCCTTTTTTTATCCTACCTATTTTATCACAATTTCTAAGATTTTTATAGTATCGTGAGCAATTCTTTCAAAAAATTAGACCGTTAAAAATTCCTCTAAGTCGGTAAGGGCACGCTCTGCAATTTTTTCATAACGAGCTTTTTTATCACGGATACGCTCGCCTTCCAATTCCTTGATAATCCCGAAATTGACATTCATGGGTTGAAAGTGTTTGCTGTCAGCATGAGTGATGTAATGAGCCAGACTTCCAATCGCTGTAGTCTCTGGGAAAATAGCCTCACTTTCTCCCTTGAAGAGTCGAGCCGCGTTAATACCCGCAACCAAGCCTGAAGCTGCTGATTCGACATAGCCTTCCACACCCGTCATCTGACCAGCAAAGAAGAGATTTGGCTGTTTCTTAGAACGATAGGTCTGCTCAAGAAGATTTGGGGAATCCATGTAAGAATTTCTGTGCATGACACCATAACGGACGAACTCCGCATTTTCAAGACCTGGGATCATTTGGAAGACACGCTTTTGTTCTCCCCATTTAAGATGGGTCTGGAATCCAACGATATTGTAGAGACTACCAGCCGCATTGTCCTGACGGAGCTGGACAACTGCATAAGGTGTTTTGAATTCTCCATCACGAGGTCCTGTATAGTCGTCTGGATACTCAAGACCGACTGGCTTCATAGGACCATAAAGCATGGTTTTAATGCCACGCTTAGCCATGACTTCGATTGGCATACAACCTTCAAAGTACTTTTCTTTTTCAAAAGAATTGAGCGGTGCTTCTTCCGCATTGACCAAGGCTTCATGGAAATCCATAAATTCTTGCTTGGTCATGGGAGCGTTGAGATAGGCTGCTTCTCCCTTATCGTATCGAGACTTGAGATAGACCTTGCTCATATCAATGGTGTTGACATCGATGATAGGCGCTGCAGCATCATAGAAATAAAAACCGTCTCCGCCATTAAGAGCATGAATCTTCTCAGCTAGAGAGTCACTAGTCAAAGGACCAGTAGCGACAACCGTAATAACATCTGACGGCAATTCTGTAATTTCATCACGAACCACTTCAATCAAGGGATGGTTGGCTACTTTTTCGGTCACCATTTGGGAGAAACCGTCACGGTCCACTGCAAGGGCTCCACCAGCAGGAACTCGTGTTGCCTCAGCAGATTCCAAGATAACAGAACCCAAACGACGCATTTCTTCCTTGAGAAGCCCAACAGCATTTGTCAGAGCATCTCCACGCAAGGAATTGGAACAAACCAACTCAGCAAAATTGTCTGTTTTGTGCTGGGGCGTTAACTTGATGCCTCGCATTTCATAGAGTTTAACTGGAATACCATGCTCTGCGATTTGGTAGGCTGCTTCAGAACCAGCCAATCCCGCTCCGATAACATTGATATAAGATTGAGACATAAGACTTTTTTACCATTATGGGAGAAAAATCCGTTCTTCCTTTTTCAGGCTTTTAGTAACAGCCTCCCATAAACTTTCTATAAATAATCACTCCTACTAGTATAACAAAAAAGGTAGACAGAAAGAACTAAAAAGGCCTATAGATTAAAAATAAGTCCACAAATAAACCCCAGATAGCCTAAGGCTATCTGGGGTTCTTGTTTCAATCGCTAGAATGGGAACAAGCATTCCATTTTAGACAGTTCCTGAAACTTAATCCTCTAGGTCCATTTCAGAAGCTGCTGATTTCTTCTTCTTGGCAAGAAGAGAGGCAGTTGCCAAGGCAGCTACTCCTAATCCAAGACCAGCAAATTGGTTACTTGCAGTTCCTGTATTTGGAAGTTTTCTACCGTTTGAACGTCCTGGTCCAGCAGGTTGTTGTGCAGGAGCTTGTGAGTGGTTCAATGCACTTGAGATTGAAGCACTGTCAGACAAGCTAGCTGAGGTACTTGCGCTGTTGCTCATGCTTGCTGAAGTACTTGCTGAAGTTGAGGCATCGCCTGAACCATTGCTTGTACTTGTTGAACCTGAACCACTACCTGAGTTGTTGCTTGCACTGATTGAAGCTGAAGCTGATTGGCTTGCTGATACAGATGCTGAAGTGCTTTGACTTACAGATACTGATGCGCTAGCTGATTGACTAGCTGAGCCATTGCTTGTGCTTGTTGAACCTGAACCGCTACCTGAGTTGTTGCTTGCACTGATTGAGGCAGAAACGCAGTCACTCAAGCTTGTGCTTGTTGAGACTGACTCACTTGCGCTGATTGATGCTGAAGTACTATCGCTCAATGACACACTTACTGATTTGCTGAGTGAAACTGATTCACTTGCACTTACAGATTCAAGGTAGCTAGGAAGGTTAAACTCTGGCTTAGATTCGCTTGTTGGCTCACCCTTACTATAGCTGAATGAGTTAGATTGTTGTGACGCACTTGTACTCAAACTGCTTGAAACGCTATTGCTAAGTGATGTAGATGTACTTACGCTGTTACTCAAGCTTACTGAAGTACTTGTTGAAACTGAAGTACTACTTGAGTTGTTGCTTGCTGATTCAGATGCACTGATTGATGCAGATACGCTGTT